>CAVEXR010000004.1:0-105576 GCA_963619585.1 Azospirillum sp. CAG:239 | reverse complement strand
CACAACAAAGACTGCTGTATCTGTTATATCTCCATAGTTGTGTTTAAGCCGCAAAGATACAAAATTTGAATGATATACACAACCACAACCCTCTTGCCCTTTCAAATACAAATGTTGTGTTTAAGCCGCAAAGATACAAAATTTGAATGATATACACAACTTCACGCATTTGAGTTCATAGACCACCCCTGTTGTGTTTAAGCCGCAAAGATACAAAATTTGAATGATATACACAACACGGGTTACGCCAAAATGCTGAAAGTGACGGTTGTGTTTAAGCCGCAAAGATACAAAATTTGAATGATATACACAACCGTCAACATAGTCAGCGTGTGCGAGAGTGGGTTGTGTTTAAGCCGCAAAGATACAAAATTTGAATGATATACACAACAAAAAATGATACGACAATTTCGTAATAGGAGTTGTGTTTAAGCCGCAAAGATACAAAATTTGAATGATATACACAACGGTGTTAGTTACTCTCGGGGCGGTCGCCACGTTGTGTTTAAGCCGCAAAGATACAAAATTTGAATGATATACACAACAGGCGTTTTGTGAGATAGATATATTCGTAAGTTGTGTTTAAGCCGCAAAGATACAAAATTTGAATGATATACACAACATTGATTACTTATTCAAAATACTTTTTTGCGTTGTGTTTAAGCCGCAAAGATACAAAATTTGAATGATATACACAACAACGCCACGGAGACTATAACGAATAGCCGTGTTGTGTTTAAGCCGCAAAGATACAAAATTTGAATGATATACACAACATTTGGATATCTGTAAATAGGCACGATAAAGTTGTGTTTAAGCCGCAAAGATACAAAATTTGAATGATATACACAACCGTAAGCCGCTTCGCTCCGTATCGAAAACCGTTGTGTTTAAGCCGCAAAGATACAAAATTTGAATGATATACACAACTATCGAAGCACACGCGTGCGAAGGCGTCGCGCAGTGGAGTATAAACAAAAATCGCCCCCGACTGTGAGAGAGTCAGGGGCGTACCTAAGTGCGCGGGCGGTGCGCACATAGTTTTTACAACCTAAAAAAATACATTGTTATGCGAAAAATTTGTGTAATTTTAGTATTTGGTAAAATTGAGTTGCGCATCAGTTTGAAGCGCAAATAATTTGCCATGGGGTGGGTTTAATTTGCAGACCGCCCGCCCCGACTTTTAGGTTGTGGATGCAAAGGTACGACAAAAAAACGAAATACACAAATACAAGTGCATCTTTCTGTAAAAAAATGAGAATACCTATTCAAGATATTGTACAATAGATATTTTGGCGTGGTGAAGGTCAAAGGGCTACGCCCCGCGGGTGAGGTGAAGCGGAGGACAGGTGTGCGCAGCACACTGAGTGTCCCAACGGGGGCACCGCAAGCAACGCGCAGTGGGGTGTTCCTAGCGAGCGAAGCCCTGTGGGCTTCGTTAGAACTCCTTAGACCACAACCCACGCCCCCAGGCAGAGCCTAATGATGCCCCTTTTACTTTATCACAACAGCATTTATTAGGAGATTGGAGTAAATAAATTTGTTAGGAGAGTTATAATAAATTTGTGGGGTGAGTTATATATTATAGAATAGAAAGGAGCAACAAGGCTCCCAATAACTCTAATCAATAACATTTTTAAATTAAAATCTGTATGAAAAACTCAACAGAACTATTCTTGTCGCAGTGGCAAGAGAACAAACAACAGCAACAACAACTCGTTGAACAATTGGATGGGCTTTTTGCCGACCTAATGAAGCAATACGCCTTATTAGAGCAAATGGCGATAGTGAGAAACGACTTCTTTCCAAAAGACGATTATGTCCGTATCGTTATCGAAATCAAAGCGTACGAGCGCATCGGCGAACAATGGCCCGGCAGATGGTCTAACCTGACGATGCTTGCTGATATGCTGACACCGATTGTAGGTTGGCTTGTCTCGCCCAATAGTCTGAGCCGTGCTTTCAGTAACATAGCACGATATAAAGACGAAATCACACGCAGAGCAGAAGATTTGCGAAAAAAAATGCACTTAAAATAGAAAAAAAGTGATTTTTGTAGCACAACCTATTCTTCTTATTATCAGCATAATAAGTCTATTCTGATGACGGCTGTCACGGTACGGCATCATCCTAATGACGCGCGTCCTTGCAAAACGATCGTTTCTGCCCTATCTTTGCACCGTCTTTCGAAAGAACAGGTAACCGCCACCGCCTAAGAAAGGTAGCAAACCCAATGTATCAAAAAAACAAAATTACAAACCAAAATTATTTTTTTATGGCAAAGTACATCCCTATGGACTTGATAAAGTCCTTTTCCGGCAAAGTATGCAAACACTCCGACACCTATTTCGCATCACGCAACGGTACGCTCTATACGGGCAAGATATGCCGTCGCAGCAACGCAGAACCTACTGCCGTTCAGACTGCGCAGCGCACGCGTTTTGCACAGGCTCATGCCGCTGTAAAAGCACTCTCGACACAAGACCGTGCCGCATACATGGAAGCATATAAGTCGAACCCGGGCAAGTATACGACCCTAAACGGCTATATGTTTGCTCAAGAGATGGCAAAACTATCGGCATAAGCGATGAAACATCTGCAACTAATTCTTGCGACCGCAATGTGCACCTTCGGGTGCGCATTGTTGGTAGCGGGAATAGCCCTGCCACCGGCGGGCGAGATACATTCTTCCGTCCTCGTTGCCTTTGGCGAAGTTCTGACCTTCTCAGGCTCACTAATAGGCATTGATTATCACTATAAATACAAGAATTAGCCTAAAACCGTCTATAACTAAACCCCTAAAACCTACAAAATCATAATGTTACTACGACTTTATCGTTCTCTGCCGCAAGGCAATGCCATCTGCGGACAACTATATGTGGATGGCGAACTATTCTGCGATACGCTGGAGCGTGCCGATGTCGCTATCCCCGCAGGATTCTACCCCATGACACTCACCGTATCACCCCGATTCGGCGAAATACTACCCCTAATCGGCAATATAGTCGGGCGTACGGGAATACGCATCCACGCAGGCAATTTCATACGGGATACGGCGGGCTGTATCCTAGTAGGTGTTGCCTCTATATGCGGCTCGATTGCCTCGCCGCAACCTCGCCTACTATCTTCCCGCCGCACGCTCAACCGCCTCAGGAACACCCTACTAATCAACTACAACAATCGTGGAAACAAAAACTATGAACCGCTCTATATCGATATTGTCGACGCTGACCCGTATCCTCTCTATGATGTGCCTTGTCCTAGGGAGCAGTGCATGCACAACAACCAAAAACCTAACGCAGACAGCAACGACTGCGACGACACAGAAACAAACAAGCGCGCTGCATGACAGCACGCTCTATCTTATTCGGGATAGTATAGTGGTCTTTGTGCCTGTCGATTCGATACAAACCCCAGCAAACACTCGCGGGCAGATAAGCCGCTCATTCCGCACCGAATATCGCGACCGCATCGTGGTGCGCACCGATACGGTATACAGCCAACGAGAAGTGGTAGTCCGCTCACCGCCCGAACGCTATGTACCCAAGTTCTACCGATACTGCGCGGCTATCTGCGGGGGCTTAGCCCTCTATCTGACAGCCCGCATAGCATGGCGTATCTACCGCAGGTAGCCCCGAACCTATAGGTCTACTTCTCTATCTCCTCACGGACAGAGTTGATCTCAAGCAAGGTACTGAAACTGCTACCATCGTATAGCCCCGTAAGGTACGCCAATTTGTCGTCCTCCTTAGCGTAGCCCATCTCGAGCATGTTCTCTGCCGTAAGGCGGAAGAGTTCCTGCTTACTATGATGAAGCGGGTCGTAGGTAGGATAAACACCGTAACTGAGGTTAAGCGAACGCACCAATTTCTCCTTGTAACAGATAGCCATAATGGGTGCGGGACCACGGAATGCCGCAAGGTTGCGCGCCATACGCCCCGTAGCACTGTCAATCAGAATGCCACGCAGCCCCAACTCTATCGAAGCACGGAAAGCCGATTGGGCAAGGAACTCACGCACCGGATCGTCGTCGCTCCGCCCGAGATCGATGTCTTGAGCATACTCCTGCTCTTTCTCTGCCTGCTCGGCGATATGTGCCATAGTGCGAACCGCCTCCACAGGGTACTTACCCGAAGCCGTCTCGCCCGAGAGCATCAGCGCATCGGTGCGCGAGAAAACGGCATTGGCAATGTCTGTCACCTCGGCACGAGTTGGGCGAGGGTTGCTAATCATCGAATGGAGCATCTGCGTCGCTACGATAACAGGCTTGCGGGCACGCCGGCACTTACGGATAATAGTGCGTTGGATACCCGGTATCTCCTCGATAGGCACTTCGATCCCAAGGTCGCCACGAGCCACCATGATACCATAGGAAGCGTCGATAATCTCGTCGATATTGTCCACGCCCTCTTGGTTCTCTATCTTAGAGATAACCAACATCTCCTTGCCCGTAGCGGCTATCTCTGCCTGTACCGCCTCGACATCGGCACGCGAACGCACAAAACTATGGGCAATAAAGTCGATATCCAAGGAAGCGGCAAAGCGGATATTGCGTTTGTCTTTCTCCGTAAGAGCAGGCAAATCGAAGTGTGCACCCGGCACATTCACACTCTTGCGTGCGCCCAGCGTACCATCGTTCTGCACAATGGCGGTAATGTCGTCGCCATCGATAGATGTAACAAGCATATCGAGCGCACCATCGTCGAAGAGGATATGTTGCCCCACCGTAATATCGCGGGCGAAATTCGGATAGGAGAGATTAATCGTGCCATGGACAGAGTTCTCGTTGGGGCGACCGAAGATATGAACAGTCTCGCCCGTAGTATAGTCGATAGGCGCAATGCAGGCAGTGGTACGCACCTCGGGCCCTTTGGTATCGAGCAAAAGCCCCAATTTGGTACTTACCCGGCGCACATTGTCCACTACTTGGCGTATGCCCTCTTCGGTAGCGTGAGCCGTATTGATACGCACCACATTGGCTCCCGCCTCATACAGCGAGCGGATGAACTCCACATCGCATCGTCTGTCGCTGATACTGGCGACTATCTTGGTCTGTTTCATGCTAATTTTGTACCTTACTGACTAATAGCGTACGGACTTCCGCCCGTTGTATATAGGGGACACATTCTCTCTCCGTTGTGCGGTTAGGAGAATAATACCGTTGCCTCCTAAAAAAGAGAAAACTGCCCGAAAGCAGTTCGCCCGCATAGTACCGCGAGTGGGACTTGAACCCACACAACCATTTCTGGTCAAGGGATTTTAAGTCCCTCGTGTCTACCGATTCCACCATCGCGGCATCGCCGGAAAACATCGCTAAAAAGGGAGTGTCTCCTAAGCGAAATCGGCTGCAAAGGTACTGAAAAAAACAAGAATATGCAAGCCGCCCACACAAAAAAAATGCTTTTTTCGCTATCGCTTATGGTTGGGGCGTGTGGATGTAGAGTTGCTGCGGGCGTAAACAGGCATACTTTTTGCGGCACATTGAATATAAATAATAACAGAATAACAAAACCACTTTGTATGAAAATAGTCGTTTTTACGGGCGCAGGTATCAGCGCCGAAAGCGGGTTAGGCACTTTCCGTGGCTCGGACGGGCTATGGGAAAACTACCGAATTCAAGATGTATGTACGCACGATGCATGGCTGAACAACCCGCAACTATGCGTCGATTTCTATAATGCTCGCCGGCGAGATATTCTGGCTGCAAAACCGAATGCGGCTCACGAGGCGATAGCGCGGCTGCAAAAAGCCTGCCCCGATACGGAGATAATAACGCAAAACATAGATGACCTGCATGAGCGGGCGGGGGCAACGAAGGTGCTGCACCTGCACGGCGAGATAACCAAACTGCGCTCGGACAGAAACGAAACGGCTACGGTGCCGCTCGAGGGATGGGAACAACACTATGGCGACAAGCACCCCGACGGCAGTCTGCTGCGACCCTATGTGGTGTTCTTCGGCGAAAATGTGCCGTATTTTGCACCGGCATGCACCATTGCCTCAACGGCGGACATTATGCTGGTGGTAGGAACAAGCCTGAATGTGTATCCTGCCGCCTCGCTGCTGGAGTATGTGCCGCACTCGGCGCGTATCATCGTGATAGACCCCAATACGCCCGATTTTGGTATCTACCGTGACCGTGTGGAACATATACAAGCCAAAGCGTCGGTGGGGGTACCGGAAGTGGTGGAGAAATTGATAGAACAATACGCTGCAAAGCGATAAACATTGTATGGTAAAACAAAAGACGGCTGCCTGAAGCAAGTGCTTCGGACAGCCGTCTTTGTATAAGTAATTGTGCGATAGACGATTAGAACTCATAATCGACCGCAGCACGAGCGGAACGCACCTTGGCGATATAGCCCGCTACTTTGAGATGCTCCGGGTGGTTCTGGTAGGTATCGACATCCTCCCATGTGCGGAATTCGCAGATCAGGCAGACATCATAGTCGGTCTTCTTAGAATTAGGAATGTTGATACCAACCTCCTCGCTGACAAGCACATCGATCTTGCTACGCAAAGAGAGCAAGCCCTCCTTGATGATTTGGGCATTTTCGAGTTTGGTATGCCCCTCTGCCTCGTCTTGCAGGCGGAAAAATACAATATGTTTGATCATTGTTGCAGTAAGTTAGTGTCCCTGTGGGGACGGTTAAGGGGACTATAATTCCCCGTTTTGTACTAATTTCAAAAAAATAGGAATGCTATGCGATTCTCTGTCCGACTGTCCTTGCAGGCAGACGGACAGAGAAGGATGAGCCGATAGGGGAATTACCAAATAGAAACACGGTTCTCGGGAGCAACATAGAGAGGCGACTCCTCGGTGATACCCCATGCCTCGTACCAAGCAGCAATGTGCGGCAGCGCACCATTGACACGCCAACGACCGAGCGAGTGAGGGTCAGACTTGGTGCGGTTGAGAATCTCCTCAGGACGGATGTTGCCTGCCCAAACATTGGCATACGCCAAGAAGAAACGCTGCTCAGGCGTGAAACCGTCGCGGGTCTGCAAACGCTTGGATGCGGGCTTGGCAGCCTCGTTCTCACGGAAAGCCTGGAAGGCAATCTGCAGACCTCCGTGGTCGGCAATGTTCTCACCCAGTGTGAATTCGCCGTTGCCAAAGACACCCGGAGCCACCTCGATATGGCTGAAATAGTCTGCCATAACCTTGGTGCGTGCGTCGAAGTTCTTCTTGTCCTCTGCCGTCCACCAGTTGATCATATTGCCGTCCTTGTCGAACTGGCAGCCCTGGTCGTCGAATCCGTGCGTCATCTCGTGACCGATAACGACGCCAATAGCACCGTAGTTGAAGGCATCGTCTGCCGACATATCAAAGAACGGATATTGAAGAATACCGGCCGGGAAGCAAATCTCGTTGCTGGACGGGTTGTAGTAGGCATTGACGGTTTGCGGAGTCATGTACCACTTGGTTTTATCTACGGGCTTGCCAAGGTAACTGAGGCTGTAGTCTTGCGCAAACTTGGACACACGCTGCAGGTTCTCGTAATAAGGAACGGATGCGCTGATGTGCAAGTCGGTATAGTCGCGCCAAGTGTCGGGGTAACCGATCTTGATGGTGATGGCATTGAGTTTCTCAATAGCGCGTGCCTTGGTGGTGTCGGACATCCACTCAAGCGCCTCGATACGCTCGCCCAACGCGTGCTGCAGGTTCTTAACCAACGCCAACATACGCTCCTTGTTCTCCTCGGGGAAGTATTTCTGTACATACATCTGGCCGACAGCCTCGCCCAGCGTACCATTGACGATGCCTACGGCACGCTTCCACAGCGGGCTCTGCTCCTCACGACCCGACAGTACCTTGCCGTAGAAATTGAAGTTCTCGTTGTAAATCTCGGTGGTCAGGTAGCCGGCTGCGCCATCGATGGCTTGCCACAAGAACAGGGTCTTGAGATCTTCGAGGCTCTCGTCGGCGAGCATCTTGCCTGCCTCTTGCAAATGGCGAATCTGACCTACGCTGAGGCTGTCCGGAGCAATCTCCATAGCGGCAAAATAGGCCTTCCAATCAACCTGCGGCACTAACTCCTGCAAGTCGGCGATGCTCATCTTGTTGTAGTTTGCCTGCGGGTCACGCAACTCAACATTGTTGAGCGCAGCCCCTGCCAGACGGGTTTCGAGGCGCAAAACGGTAGCGGCACGGTCGGCGGAATCGGCATAGCCGAAAAGTTCGAACATGCGAGCGACATGCTTCCGGTACTCCTCGCGGATGTGGGTGGTAGCAGAATCGGTGTCGAAATAGTACTCTTTCTCGCCGAGCGCAAAACCGCCCTGGTACTCGTTGAGGATATTCATGGAAGAGTTCATGGCGTCGGCATCAACATACATGCCCCAGATACCATACTCAAGCGATTTGCCGAGCAGAGTACTCAACTCGCTGCGATCGTTGATTCCTTCGATTTCATCGATGGTTTTGCGCAACGGCTCGATGCCCTGTTGGTTGCGTGTGGCGGTATCCATGGCCTGGTTGTAGATGTCGCCGATTTTTTGCTCGATAGTACCTTCGGTGTACTTGTTGGAGGCAATGTCCTGAATAAGACCATTGACCTGCTCCAGATTGTTGAGCGCTAACTTGTCGAAACTGCCGAAACGGCTGTATTCACCCGTAAGCGGGTTGTTCTTCATCCAACCACCGCAGGCGAACTGATAAAAATCGTTCTGCGCTACGGCAGTGGTGTCCAGATTCTCGGGACGAATGCCCGTGCTCTGTTGTTTGGTGCATGCGGTTGTCATAAGTGTGATGGCTGCAAGCGATAAAATAATCTTTTTCATACTTTTATTGTACGGTTAATACGATATGTTATTTCCAAAAAGCCCGCAAAAATACTAAATATCTTGCAAGTGTGCAAATTATTGCGTATCTTTGCACCGGTTTCGAGCTGCGTGTTTAGCATAGAAATACAGCACTCGGACAAATATGAACCAAATTATCATTATATGATTCTCGACAAATTAGAAAACGCTGATTGGTATTTCGACAGTGTGCCCGGCTTTGCCCAATTTATGAAGTTCTTCAAAGAAAACGACTTGGAGGAAATTCCGGCTTGCAAAATTCACTTGGACGGCAACGACCTGTATGTGAATATCCTCGATTTCAACGGAAAAGAGGAAGAAAAATGCCGTATGGAGGCACACCACGACTACATTGATATTCAGATTCCGCTGACGGGAGATGAGACAATGGGATGGAAGTCGCTGGAGGACTGCCAGGAGGTGACCCAAGAATATGACGAGGGCAAGGATGTGGAATTCTATGGCGACAAGGCGACTACGAAATTTGTGGTGCCTGCCGGTCACTTTGCCGTATTCTTCCCAACCGATGCGCACCAACCGGGCATTGCTCCGGGCAAGCAGTATCGCAAGATAATTGTGAAGACCAAGGCAAACGCCTAACCCAACATAACAAGACCGCAGACACTATGCCTGCGGTCTCACTATATAGTTATGGGGCGGTGGATGCGGTAGGATGTGCCTTGATTCGGGGTATATCGCACCGATGTTGCCATAAATGTTACCGGTTACCGGTTACTTGTTAATTGTTAATTATTACTTGTTACCTGTTACTTGTTAATTATTAATTGCCCTCCTTGATGAAAAAGAAAACGCTTGGATTGGTGGCTGCTGATCCGTATTTGCAGCCCTACACGCAAGCCATTGAGGCTCGATATGAATATGCTATCCGTCGTGAAAAAGAACTGACGGGCGGTGCTCCGCTGAAAGACTGGGCGGACGGATACCTCTACTTTGGACTCCATCGCACCGCGAAAGGGTGGGCACTGCGTGAGTGGGCGCCCAATGCGACGGCTATCTACATCATAGGGGACATGAACGGCTGGGCAAAGGATGAGAAATACCGATTGCAACCCAAAGAGAACGGGGTGTGGGAGGCACTGCTGACCGCATCGGCACTGAAACACGGACAACTCTATAAGTTGCTGGTGGAGTGGGACGGCGGACAAGGCGAACGCATACCGAGTTATGCCACGCGCGTGGTACAAGACGACACCACTAAGATATTCTCGGCGCAAGTGTGGAATCCGAAACCCTACGAATGGAAACATCGCAAACCGCTGAAAGTCAATAAAGGCGGGCTATACATCTACGAATGCCACATCGGTATGGCATCGGAGGAAGAGAAAGTGGCCTCGTACGAGGAATTCCGCACAAATGTGCTGCCACGCATTGCCGAGTTGGGCTACAACTGCGTGCAGATTATGGCCATTCAGGAGCACCCCTACTACGGCTCGTTCGGCTATCATGTGTCGAATTTCTTTGCGGCATCGAGCCGTTTCGGTACGCCCGAAGAGTTGAAAGCCCTGATAGATGATATTCACGGGCACGGCATGGCGGTGATAATGGACATTGTGCATTCACACGCCGTGAAAAACGAATTGGAGGGGTTGGGCAATTTTGACGGCACACCCTATCAGTATTTCCACACGGGCGGGCGTCGGGAGCACCCCGCATGGGACAGCCTCTGCTTCAATTATGGAAAGACGGAGGTGCTGCACTTCCTGCTATCGAACTGTAAGTTCTGGCTCGATGAGTACGATTTCGACGGATTCCGCTTTGACGGCGTGACCTCGATGATGTATCTGAGCCACGGCTTGGGCGAGGACTTTAACGGATACGACAGTTATTTCAACGGCAACGAAGACGGCGACGCTATCTGCTACCTGACGCTGGCGAACAAGTTGATTCACGAGGTGAAAACACACGCCATCACCATTGCGGAGGATATGTCGGGTATGCCCGGATTGGCACGACCGGAGAAGGACGGCGGCATGGGATTTGACTATCGGCTCGCTATGGGAATTCCTGATTTCTGGATAAAATATATCAAGGAAGTAAAAGACGAGGACTGGAAAGCGGGGCATATTCTCTACGAGATGACCAACCGCCGCGACGACGAGAAAACAATCTCCTACTGCGAGAGTCACGACCAAGCGTTGGTGGGCGATAAGACCATCATTTTCAGACTGATAGATGCCGATATGTATTGGCATTTTGAGCATGGGCACTCGACCTATATGGTAGACCGAGGCATCGCGCTGCACAAGATGATACGGCTCGCTACGGCATCGACTATCAATGGCGGATACCTCAACTTTATGGGCAACGAGTTCGGACATCCCGAGTGGATTGATTTCCCGCGTGAGGGGAACGGCTGGAGTTGCAAATACGCCCGCCGCCAATGGAGTCTGGTGGACAATCCGAATTTCTACTACGCCGACCTCAATCGATTCGACGAGGAGATGATTCATCTGCTCCGACAGAAACTGACGCAGGTGAAGGACGAAAACGGCACGCACCTGCCGTATATCTACAAACTGTGGGACAACGAGGGCGACCAAGTGGTGGCATATCGGCGTAGCAACTTGCTGTTTGTGTTCAACTGGAACGGACAGAAGTCGTTTGCCGACTATGGATTCTTGGCACCGGAGGGAAAATATCGGGTGCTGCTCGATACAGATGCCAAACAGTTTGCGGGTTTTGGGCAAAACGACGATGCGGTGGAGCATTTCACGCAACACGATGACCTCTACGCCCAAGACGGCAAGGGCTGGCTGAAACTCTATCTGCCCGCTCGCTCGGCTATGGTATTGGAAAAAATGGACTAACCCTACATTTGGGGCGTAAGAAATACACCTTATTAACAAAGAAACAAAAGACTGATTATGAAAAAAATAGCACTCGTTGCGCTGGCTGCTTTGACGCTGGTGGCCTGCAACAAAACTTCGCTCAAAGAGCAATACACTACGCTGACGGAGAACGCTGAGGCGCAATTCCAAGCAACGGAGGACACCGAAGTGGCGGATTCGATACTGACCGCCTACCTGACCAATGCGCTGGATTTGTATTTCGAGAACCAGAAGGACGCTTATGCCGATTCGATCTTGATAGACATCTACTATATGCTCGACGCTGACCAAAAGGCACGGGTGTTTGACGCTATGTCGGAGGAGAAAAAGGCTACGGAGGGGCTTGGTGACCTATACAAGACCTATTGCATTGAGTTGGCGACCTCGGCAGGACACCCCTATATCGATGTATGCTCGTTGCAGGCAGATGGTACACCGTTGGCACTCAGTGAGTTAGTCGGCAAGACGGACTATGTCTTGGTTGATTTCTGGGCGTCGTGGTGCCGTCCGTGCCGTCGCTTGCTGCCGGTGCTCAAAGAGATTTATAATGCACAGCCGGCAGGCAAACTGCAGATACTCGGCATCAGTTGCGACCGTGATTCGGCTGCCTGGCAGAAGGCAGTGGCGGAGGAGAATCTGCCGTGGCTTCAGGTGCGCGACCAGCGTGAGGAGCCGTATAACCCTTGTGATATCTATGGCATTCGGGCTATCCCGACCACTTTTCTTATTGACGCTAACGGCACAATTGTAGCCCGCAACCCGTCGGAAGAGGAGATAGTTGCCATTCTTTCTAAATAATTCACTTAATCGGGGGAATGTCGATTCCTCCTTACCTAAAATCGATTTATCATGCGCTTAATTATTGAACCCAGTTACGACCTGCTCAGCCAGTGGGCGGCCAACTATGTGGCAAAACGAATCAACGAATTTGCACCCAAAGAGAGCACTCCTTTTGTGTTGGGGCTGCCGACAGGCTCATCGCCATTGGGCATGTACCGCCATCTGATTGCGCTCTACGAGGCAGGCAAGGTATCGTTCCGCAATGTCGTTACCTTCAATATGGATGAGTATGTGGGCTTGCCGGAAGACCATCCGGAGAGTTATCACTCGTTTATGTGGAATAATTTTTTCAGCCACATTGATATCCGCAAGGAAAATGTGAACATTCTCAACGGCAATGCGGCTGACTTGCAGGCGGAGTGCGCTCGCTACGAACAGAAAATCAAGGACTACGGAGGCATCCATTTGTTCCTGGGCGGCATAGGCCCTGATGGGCATATCGCATTCAACGAGCCGGGGTCGTCGCTGACGAGCCGCACGCGCAAGAAAGAACTGACAACTGATACGATTATCGCCAACTCACGCTTTTTCGACAACGATGTCAACAAGGTGCCTAAGACGGCGCTTACGGTGGGCGTGGGTACGATAATGGATGCGCAGGAGGTCTTGATTATGGTCAATGGACACAACAAGGCACGCGCGCTGCAACACGCTATCGAGGAGCCTATTTCGCACATGTGGACAGTGTCGGCGTTGCAGATGCACCAGCACGGAATTATTGTCTGCGATGAGGCGGCTTGCGAAGAACTGAAAGTCGGAACCTATCGCTATTTCCGTGATATTGAGCGCAATAACCTTGACCCGCAGATGCTGTAATTCGGCGCATGGTAATGCATTGAAGGACAATTAGTTATAATGATAAAGAGTTATGGGAATAGTACCACTTTTCATATCTCTATTTTTAGCGATAGCGTTTGTCTTGTATATAGCATCGAAATGTTAATATCTCCATGCCTTTAATGGAGAACGACATACCATTAATTCGGGGCAGTTTGGTCGCCCCAAAACAATATGTTGCAGATTTATAATACACTCAGTCGCCAGAAAGAGTATTTCCGCCCGCTCCACGAGGGGCGTGTCGGGATGTATGTGTGCGGTCCTACCGTCTATGGCGACGCACACCTTGGGCATGCTCGCCCTGCGATTACTTTCGATCTTTTGTTCCGTTACTTGCAGTACCTTGGCTACAAGGTACGCTATGTGCGTAATATCACCGATGTGGGGCATTTGGAGCATGATGCCGACGAGGGCGAGGACAAGATAGCCAAGAAGGCTCGCCTCGAGCAGTTGGAGCCGATGGAGGTGGCGCAGTACTATACCAACCGCTACCACCACGACATGGAGTTGCTCAATGTCCTGCCGCCTTCGATAGAGCCGCACGCCAGCGGACATATCATCGAGCAGATAGCCTTTGTGCAGCGTATTTTGGACAAGGGCTACGCTTATATCAGCAACGGAAGCGTCTATATGGATGTGGAGAAATACGCTAAGGACTATCCGTATGGCAAACTGTCGGGGCGTAATTTGGAGGACATCAAAACAGAGACTCGCGAACTCGACGGGCAGGCGGAGAAAAAGCATAGTTACGACTTTGCATTGTGGAAAAAGGCCGCTCCGGAGCATATCATGCATTGGCCGAGTCCATGGTCGGAGGGTTTCCCCGGTTGGCACATGGAGTGCTCGGCTATGGGGACGAAGTACCTCGGCGAGGAGTTTGACATCCACGGCGGCGGTATGGACTTGATGTTCCCCCACCACGAGGCGGAAATCGCCCAGTCGTGCGCTGCGTTGGGGCATGAGTCGGTGCGCTATTGGATGCACAACAACATGATTACCATTGCGGGCAAGAAGATGGGTAAGTCCTACAACAATTTCATTACCCTTGAGCAGTTCTTCCGTGGCGACCACCCGTTGCTCTCGCAGCCGTTCTCGCCGATGACTATTCGTTTCTTTATCCTGATGGCGCACTATCGCTCTACGGTCGATTTCTCCAGCGAGGCGTTGGAGGCAGCCGAGAAGGGTTTTGCTCGCCTGCAGGAGGCCTATACCCGCTTGATGAAACTCACCCCGTCGGAGCAGAGTACGGTCGAGACAGCAGGGCTGCGTGAGCGTTGCGCTGAGGCTATGGACGACGATCTTAATTCGCCGATTGTCATCTCTTCGCTGTTTGATTCCGCCCGTGCTATCAACACGGTGTACGACGGCAAGGGGACTATCTCCAAAGCCGATTTGGATGAGTTGCAGTCCGTGTGGAAGACCTACGCGGTAGATATTCTCGGTCTTCGTTTCGAGGAAGCCGGTGCAGGAAACACCCATGCGGCAGCGTTCCAGGGGGCAATCGACTTGCTGCTTGGTATTCGTTTGGATGCTAAGCGCCAGAAAGATTGGGCTACGAGCGACCGTATCCGTAACCGCCTGACCGAGTTGGGATTTTCCATCAAAGATACAAAAGACGGCTTCGAATGGAGCATCTAATTCTAAATCAATTCATTAGCCCTACCCGGTTGGCTCACAAGGCGGCTTGGGTGGGGCTTTTTCTGTGCCTGTTTGGGTTGTATGGCTGTGGTAGCAAGAGTGACAAGCCGGTGGCAGATACCCATCTCGTGGCGTATCCGGGGCGTACATTTAGTTATAAGCAGCAGTTCAACGACAATCAGTCGCGCCAGATACGGGCGGCGCAGGCGCTTGGTTTAGCGGCTCCGCTGCGGGATAGGGAAGAGGCGCAGCACCAGCGTCGCCACCTGCGTGAGGTGCGTTCATGCGACCATTTTATTGTGGATGACTTGACGCATTCTGTGCCGTATTTGGTGCCTCAGGCAGCGGACGAATTGCAGCGTATAGGGGAGGGCTTTGCCGATATTCTTGCCCGCAATGACTTGCCACACTATCGTTTCCATGTCAGCAGTGTGCTGCGTACGGAGGACGATGTGCGCCGTTTGCAGAAGAGCGGCAATATCAATTCCGTCACCCGTTCTTGCCACTGCTATGGCACCACCTTTGACCTTACTTATACTGATTTTGAGAAAACCACCCGCACAGGCGACTATATGACGCCGGACAACCTCAAATTGGTGTTGGCGCAGGTGTTGCTCAATGAGCAGCGAGCGGGTCGTATCTATGTCAAATACGAGTGGCAGCAGGCGTGTTTTCATATCACCGTCCGCCCCTGAGAGAATGGTAATAGGCGTGCCACTTGACAACATGTAGGAACTTACTTTTGTAATGAGGATAGAAGGAGGATAGAAGGACAATCTAAGGTTGAAAAAGAAACACGCTGCAAAGATAGTGTATTTTTTGTGGCGTTGTTGGGCATAGTGCACATTTTTTTGTTGGACTTATATGTTTAAGGATAGGCAATCAACACAGGACTATACACTATACTATAGTAGATAGTCGGCAATCGATAGAACGCTTACATTCTATCTATAATCAGCAAAATTCAAAGAAATACAATGAGTTACTGATGGGCGGAACGCATGGCACGCTGTAGTTCACGGCGGTCATCTTGCTCACGAAGAGATTGGCGCTTGTCGTAAGTGTGCTTACCCTGGCAGAGGGCTATCTCCAACTTGGCAAAGCCTTTCTCGTTAATAAAGAGCCGCAACGGGACTATCGTTTTACCCGTGTCCTTTACTGCCCGCTCGAGTTTGCGCAGTTCTTTTTTCTGCAAGAGCAATTTACGGTCGCGCTTGGCATCGTGGTTGGCATAACTGCCAAAACGATACTCTGTAATGTGCATCCCCTTGACCCACAGTTCGCCTGCACTGAATTGACAATAAGTATCTGCCAACGAAGCCCTACTCTCACGAATGGACTTTATCTCTGTGCCAAACAGTTGCATACCCGCCGTATAACGGTCGAGTATCTCGTAGTCGAATGTGGCACGGCGGTTCTTTATGTTGACATCACTCTTGAGGCGCATACAGGTCTTCGGTTTCGGGAATAGTTATAGGTGATTGGTCAGTAGGTTCGGTGAGGACAGTGTTATCCGACTGTTGTATAGACGGTTCAGGCTGCTTGAGTTCGACGCGCTTGTATTTCTTCTGACGCTGCTGCCAACGCTCACGGGCGTACTGCTGCATATCAATCACATCGTCGCTCTCGTCTATGATTTCGAGTCCGAAAATAGTCTCAATAATATCCTCCAAAGTCAAGATACCCTGGAAGCAGCCGTATTCGTCTATCACGAGGGCAATTTGGGACTTCTGTTTGAGCATAGCATCGAATATCTCACCGAGAGACTTGTTCTCATCGAAAGAGGGGAGCGAGCGTTTAATTGAGCCGAGTGTAACACTGAAATGGTCTTCTGCCAAGTCTTCGAGAGCATCATCACGGAGTACATAGCCCGTAATATACTCAGGCGCAGAGGGAGAATAGACGGGAATACGCGAGAAGTGGTCGTATTCGTCTGATTGATAGTACTCGCGGAGCGTCATCGTCTCGGGTGCCGTCTTTGCCACCACACGAGGCGTCATCACATCCGATGCCTTAATGGAGTCGAGGCGCATGACATTCCCGATGATTTTATTCTCGTCCTGCTCTATCACACCCTCTTCTTCGCCCACATTGACCATTGCCAACACCTCCTCACGAGAGACGGTTGCCTCGTCGCCATCGTGCTTGAACAGGAGGGTTATACCCTTGATTAACAATACAAAAGGATACATAACGACCACCAAGACTTGGATGCAGCGTGCCGTAAAGCCCATGAGGGATTTCCAGTAGGTAGTGCCTATCGTCTTCGGAACAATTTCGGAGAAAATAAGTATCAGCACGGTCGTAATGGCACTGACCAGACCAAACCACTGCGAGCCGAAGAGAATGTTCGCCTGCTGCCCCACGCCAGCAGCACCAATGGTATTGGCTATGGTGTTCAGCGAAAGAATAGCCGCCAACGGACGCTCCGTTTCGGTCTTAAATTTTCGCATTAAGGTAGCGGGTTTATAGCCCTCCTCCTCGCGCATCGTGATGTAACTCAAAGTAGTAGTCATCAAGATGGATTCGAGCAGCGAGCAAAGAAAAGATACTGCCATGGCAGACAGTAAGAAAGCAATCAAAAGTCCCATATAGGATAAATTAGACCGCAAAATTACAACATAATTTGTAGATTTCCAAAAAAAGCAGTACTTTTGCGCAAATTTTAGAGACAAAACACTATAATACTACACTGTAACATACATATTTCGCTATGATTAATACGATTCTTGCGATTACCGGTAAGCCCGGGTTGTACAAATTAGTGAGCCGTGGAAACAATATGTTGATTGTAGAGTCGCTGCTCGACGGGAAACGCATGCCGACCTATGCACGCGACAAAATCGTGGCACTGAGCGAGGTAAGCATGTTCACTACGGGCGAAGATGTGAGCCTGAGCGAAGTACTGACGAATGTGGGCAAGAAAGAAGGGCTGAAGCCTGCCTCGGTCGACGCAAAGAAGTCAGACAATGATACCCTGCGCAGTTGGTTCGATGAGGTATTGCCTAATTGGGATAAAGACCGCGTCTATCCGAGCGATATACGCAAACTGATTCAGTGGTACAATATCCTTGTAAATGCAGGCATTACAGACTTTAGTATCGAAGAGGAAAGCGCAGAAAATGAGGGCGAAACGGCAGAGACTGTTGCTCCGAAAGTAGAGGAAAAGAAACCTGCCGCAAAGAAGACACAAGTGAAGACACAAAAGTCGGCGGCTACCTCGGTCAAAACGGGCGTAGGCGCAAGAAAGGGTTGATTCTCAAACAGATAATTGATATCATAGAATCTGTTGCTCCCTTGAGTTACCAAGAGGCTTGGGATAATTCGGGACTGCAGGTGGGTGACACAAGTGCAGAGATAAAGGCTGCCTTGCTGACAACAGACATTACAGAGGCTGTTGTCGGTGAGGCTGTATTGTTAGGTTGTAACCTGATCATCAGTCACCATCCGCTGCTCTTCCACGGGCTGAAGACCATTTCGGGGCAGACTCCGCAGGAGCGGTGCGTCGCAGAAGCCATTCGCCACGGCATCGCCATCTACTCCAGCCATACGGCGATGGACTGTTACTTGCACGGTGTGAGTGGGCGAATACTCGAGAAATTGGACATTACGGACTACCGTATCCTCGTGCCGAGCGCAGGAGCCACCGCAGCACACTCGTACGGTTTGGGTGTGATTGGGAGCCTGAGCCGACCTATTCCCTACACCGAACTGCTTACACTAATCAAAGAGCGGTTTGGTGCTGATTATGTGCGCTATACGGCTGCTCCGAAAGAGGAAGTACAGTATATAGCCACTTGCGGTGGTGCAGGGGCAGAGTTCTGGGAAGAGGCCGCACGCCAAGGGGCGGATGTGTATTTGACTGCAGACTGTAAATACCACGAGATGCAGGCGGCTGACGGGCGCATTGGATTAGTAGATATAGACCACTGGACAAGCGAACACTTTACGCGAGAGATATTCGCCGAACTGCTCACAGGCAAAGTACCGACCTATATTTCAAAGGAAGACCACAGCCCCGTACACTGTTTCTGAACGGGCGAAAAAGCACCCAAAAAGAACAAGACAAGAACACAAGACAAGAACAGGGTAACAACAGGGGACGAACAGGGAAAAAGCACTATACGAATTTATAAACTAAACGATACGAATATGGCAACGAAAAAAGAAGAAATGACGATAGAGAGCAAATTGCAGGCTCTCTATGAATTGCAAGCCGTTGATTCTAAAATTGACGAACTGCGCACCCTGGCTGGTGAACTGCCGCAGGAAGTAAAAGATATGAGCGATGTGGTAGAAGGTCTTAAGACTCGTCTCGAGAACATCGAGAACGACATCAAGGAGTGCGAAACCAAAATCTCTGACTACCGTGTGCGCGTAGAAAACAACAACGCCGCCATCTCGCGCTACCAAGAGCAGCAAAAGACTGTGCGCAACAACCGCGAGTTCGACAACCTCAACAAGGAAATTGAGTTCCAGCAGTTGGATATTGAGTTGAGCCAAAAGAAAATACACGACTTCACGGCTGAACTGGAAACACGCAAAGAAGAGAAAATAAAGACTGTCAGCGAGATAGAAGAAAAGACCGTCGACCTGAACCAAAAACGCAACGAGTTGGATTCGATTCTGCTCGAGACCCGTGCGGAACAGGAAACACTCGTTCTCCGCTCTGCAGAATTGGAGAAACACATCGACGAGCGTCTGTTGGCTGCGTTCAAGCGTATCCGCAAGAATGCCCGTAACGGACTGGCAGTGGTAAAAGTAGAACGCGACAGTTGCGGCGGTTGCCACAGCAAAATTCCGGCACAGCGTCAGTTGGATATCCGTCTGCGCAAGAAAATCATCGTGTGCGAGTTCTGCGGGCGTATCCTCGTAGATGCCGAGATGGGCGATAAGTAAAAAGCCTCTTCTTAGAAAAAATAGGCATTTTAGCATGCAAAAGGAACCGAACAAACTATTCGGTTCCTTTTGCATAGTATTTCAGTAGAGTAGCCCTTCGGCAGGCGTTTAGCGCAGATACTTCTCTATTTTGTCGTAGGAGAGGAAAATATCAATGCGCCCCATGGCGTAGGGCGCAATATCATAGGGGTTATAGACAAATACAAAGCCGTCCTCCGTTACATAAAAATTGTCGTTCGGCACTATATCCTCAACGCTGAAGCCCAACTTACGCAAAGCACGATCGGTATCGGCGTTCTCAGTTTGATAAATCAACGCCTCGACAAGCAGGTGATGCAACGGCTCGAAATAGTCGTCCACAAAGATATCCTCCTCGTGGATAGGTGCGCCCGTAAGCAGTGAGTAGTTGAAAATCAGCGCATACGAGTTGCCGTGCGCACCACCCGTATAAGCATAGCACTCCTCACCGTAACTCAAAATATGATGTGAGAGTCCATATACACCCGAAACAAACGCATAGTCCTCACAGAACATCGCGCCGTGGTCACCCTTTCGCGCACGAGGGTTGGCATCCCACTCCAGCATGAGCGGCAGGTTGTTTTGCAAATACTCTGTATGGCGCAATGCCGCATACGCCTCTAACGCCATCTCCGGACGCATCGTGCGAAATGCCTCGCCGAAGAGTTGCGCCTGAATGTCTGCACGAATGGCCTGAGCGGCACTGTCTGCAGTCTGAAGGGTGAGGGGATAGTCGTATTGAAACGCCAGCGTAAGGCTGTCGGTACGGTCGTTAGTAAGATAAACTGTCTTGCTTAAACAGTAAGTCTCAGTCAGAACCAACGGGGAATCGTACCCCCGTAACGCACCGCACACAGCAGCGGTAAGACCCAAGACAATCAGCACTGTCCAAGACCAAAAGAGTGTTTTTTTCATATAGTATTACGATTATATTTCATATTAGGAATTAGATACAATTTCGTTTTCTGCTCGCTGCGCTCACGAAAAATAGAGGAAAAATTGGTCAAAATACAAGCGGTCAAAAACCGATAGGTATATACAAAAAGTTTAACGACGAAACGAAAAGTATTTCTGACCTAAATAACTGACAACGACTGTGATAGCCGTGACAAACATCTTACTGGGCGTCGGATACCACCCCCACTGCTCCACACAAAGTTTAAGCCCCACATAATTAATCAACAAATTGAGCATCACAATAAGAATATAACGCGCCAACTGGCGAGAACCCCGCAGAGAAGACTGCGTAAAAGTGACATACTTATTGAGCCAAAATCCGGTCAGCAGCGTGATAGGAAAAACAATACAGAGCGTAGCAATATGCGGCGTGAGGCACAACTGCGGCAAAGCAGCGAAAGGCAACGGGATGTAGATAAGGTCGTGACCTACACCAAAATTGTAGATAAGAAAATACAACACCCAATCGAGCACCATATTACCACCCCCACAGACCGCATAACGGAACAACTGCTCCGAGAAAAAACGGCGGAAAGGTCGATAGAAAAAATCGATGATTTGCGTGATAAAACGAGCCAACACTTGCATTTCTAAATAAAATATAGTACCTTTGCAGCCTGAAAAACAATGCACAAAGGTAAGACAAAAAGCGCAGACTTGCAAAAAAAAAGTGCGTTTTGTCTAAAAAAGTGTGCATACATACAAAATGGGGAAACAATACGGGGAAGAATCCCATAAGCCCCCTCGAAAAAAAAGTACAAAATACAACCTCTATGGACGATTATCACCAAGAAAATGCAACAAGTACATGCCAAGAAATTTCTGGGGCAGCACTTTTTGACGGATGCGGATATCGCCCGCAGAATTGCTGAAACCATTGATGCGGGTCGCGTTCTGGAAATCGGCCCCGGTATGGGCGTTCTAACCCAATTTCTCCTAAAAAACAAACAAATTGACCTCACGGCGATAGAACTCGACCGCGAGAGCGTGGCGTATCTGCACGAATGGTACCCCGAACTGCACCTGATAGAGGGCGACTTTCTACAACTCGACCTCAACACACTATATCCGACAGGCGAATTTAATGTGATAGGAAACTATCCGTACAACATCTCAAGTCAGATATTCTTCAAAGTGCTGGAATACAAAGACCAGATCCCCATCTGCTCGGGTATGATACAAAAAGAAGTGGCGGAACGCATAGCCTCAAAAACCGGCAAAAAAGCATACGGAATACTGAGCGTGCTGCTGCAAGCCTACTATGACATTGAATATCTGTTCACTGTGGATGAACATGTGTTCAACCCGCCACCAAAAGTGAAATCGGCGGTGATACGCCTGCGACGCAACGAACGAAAACAACTGGACTGCAACGAGGAACTATTCAAGCAAGTGGTGAAGACTGCCTTCAACCAACGGCGAAAACAGATGCGCAACTCGCTGCAACAGATGGTGGGAAAAGGAAATCCCGTGCTGGAAGACCCTATTTTCACCATGCGACCGGAACAACTAAGCGTGGAACAGTTTATGGAACTGACCAACTTAGTGGAGAAAAACAGAAACCTATAAAACATAAGCGCCATGTCAGAACTACGGATATTCTATAAAGAGAACGAGAAAATAAAGGTGGCAAAGACCATCAATACCCTGCGGGAATTGGACAAAAAGGATATTGTCTGGATTGACTTGGTCGATGTTAGTGACAAAACGGAGGATACCCTCGAGGGATTCTTGAAAATTGATATTCAGGAAGATGAAGAGATGGAAGAAATCGAGATGTCGAGCCGATATATTCAGACCGACGACTCGATAGTGGCAAACAGCAACTTCTTGACCAATAGTTTTGCCACCGAGCCGGTGAACTTTATCCTAAAAAACAGCATACTGGTGACAACCCGCGATGTGGAACTGGACAGTTTCAACGAGACGGTGAAAAAAATGTATGTGAACACGCGTAACTTCCCGACAGGGTATCATGTGCTGGTGGCACTGATGGAAACACGAGTGGAAAAAGACGCCGACATGATAGAGGATACGACGGATATGATTACCCGCCTATCGCAAGAGATAACGGCACACAACGGAAAAGTGGATGAGAACATACTGATACAAATCAAGGACTTGCAGGAAAAAGTGACCATCATCCGACAGAATATAATGGATAAACAGCGTGTGATAAGCAACTTCTTGAAATGCGACTTTTTCCCAGAAGAACTGCGCCCACGCTTGACCATGATCATCAAAGATATAAATTCGCTTTTCGACTACACACGATTCGGATTTGACCGATTGGACTACCTGCAAGATACCTTCCTCGGTTTGGTAAACATCGAACAGAACAAGATAATCAAGATATTTACGGTGGTGAATGTGATATTCCTGCCCCCTACCCTGATTGCCAGCATGTACGGAATGAACTTTGACATCATGCCGGAACTGCACTGGAAATTAGGCTACCTGTTCGCTATCGGACTAATGATTGTATCAACACTGCTTATTCTATTGATATTCAAGTTGAAAAAGTGGTTGTAAAGAGAGTTATCAACAAAAACGAAAACAAGGGTTGATAAAGTGTAAGGAACCGGAACCAATACAGAGGTTTTCAAAGATAGCAAAATTTTTTGAATGCCCAAAAAGGTACTGAAAACAATTATAAAACAAATAGATAGTGAATGTTTTCTTCCATTTCAACAAGTTATTATTATCATAGATTTTTTTATTGAAATAAATAGATATAATTAATTGAAGCGATTATGAGTTCGTTAGCAGAATCGATTCGAACACTGTGCAAACAGAAGAATGCCATTATTATGGCGCACTACTATACTCGCCCAGAGATACAGGAGGTGGCAGACTTTATAGGCGACTCGTTGGCATTGGCGCAGAAAGCCACTACGGTAGAGGCAGACATTATTGTCATGTGCGGCGTGCATTTTATGGGCGAGACCATGAAAATACTCTGTCCAACAAAGAAAGTGCTCATACCCGATATGGAAGCGGGTTGCAGCCTTGCCGATAGTTGCAAGGCAGAAGACCTTAAGCGCTTCAAAGCAGAGCATCCAGAACATATGGTGGTAAGTTATGTGAATACGAGTGCGGCAGTGAAAGCGTTGACGGATGTGGTGGTTACCTCTTCCAACGCCAGAAAGATAGTCGACCAACTGCCCGAGAATGCAAATATCATCTTTGGACCGGATAAGAACCTAGGGAACTACATTAACAGCGTGACGGGGCGGCAAATGCTGCTGTGGGATGGCGCATGCCATGTGCATAGCCGTTTCTCGCTCGAAGCACTGCTCGAACTCAAAAAACAGTACCCGGATGCACCCGTGTTGGCACACCCGGAATGTAAGGCACTGATTCTCTCGCAGGCGGATGTGGTGGGATCCACCAAGGCACTGCTCGATTATACGGTGCACAGCGACAAGGTGCGTTTTATAGTCGTGACGGAGAGCGGAATACTTCACGAGATGCAAAAGGCATGTCCCGAAAAAGAGTTTGTTCCTGTGCCGCCTGAAACTTCAGAAAGCATTGGTTGTCAGTGTAATGAGTGCGAATATATGCGGCTCAATACCCTAGAGAAACTGCACCAATGTCTGCTTATCGAGCAGCCGGAGATAGTAGTGGAGAGTGCTGTGGCAAAAAAAGCCTTGCTGCCTATCCGGCGTATGCTCGAGATGAGCAAATAACTCTGTGACACTGCGGCTGTGGGCAATTCGGCACAGGGTATTTGTATATACGGAAAAATTATTGTAACTTTGCGGGCTAATCTGTTTGGAGCAGATTAGTTCGTTTCTTTTGATAGGTATGCAGTTTAAGGACATTATCGGACAAGAGCAGGTAAAAACGCAATTGCGCCTTGCGGTGCAAGAGGGGCGTGTGCCGCACGCTCAACTTCTTTCGGGGCAGTCCGGTATAGGCAAACTGCGGTTGGCTTTGGCGTATGCGCAGTACCTGAACTGCCCGCATCGTACGGAGGAAGACTCTTGCGGTGTATGTCCTACTTGTTTGCAATTCAGTAAGTTACAACACCCAGACTTGCACCTTGTCTTCCCGATAGTGAAGGACAACGACAAGAAACGGACGGTCTGTGACGACTATGTAGCCGACTTCCGGACGCTGGTATTGGAGAAGGGTTATTTCGATCTCAACGACTGGTACGGCGAGATAAACTCGCATAAACAGGGCATGATTTACGATGAGGAGAGTGCCAAAATAGTGCAGAAACTATCGCTCAAATCGTTCGGACAGGGTTATAAGGTAGTGATAATTTGGCAGGCGGATAAGATGAATATTACCTGCGCTAATAAGTTGCTCAAATTGCTCGAGGAGCCCACGGAGAAGACGGTGTTTATCCTCATATCCGAAGTGCCTGATAGGTTGCTTACGACCATTTTATCGCGCGTACAGCAAATACGCGTGCCGAATTTGAAGGACGAGGAGATAGCCGCGGCACTCACGCAGTACGACGGTGTGCAGCCTGCAGAGGCACTCCAAGTGGCGCATATTGCCAACGGCAGTTACCTTGTGGCAAAGAAATGGGCGGAGAGTTCTGAGGATAATAAAAAGGAGTTGGGTGACTTTATTTCCCTTATGCGCAGTGCCTACACTATTGGCTCTAAAAAAGACCCGAAGAAGAAGTTCGATGCACTCAAACAATTCCGTCAATGGAGTCTTGAGATAGCAGACGCCGGTGTGGGGCGTGAGGGGCAGAAACACTTCTTACAGTACGCTCAGCGGCAGGTACGGGAGAACTTTATATACAACCTGCAGCACCCAGAGATGAACTACCAGACGGCAGACGAGCAGGCTTTTTCGACCAAGTTTTCGCCCTTTATCCATGCAGGTAATGTAGAAGAAATAATGAACGAATTGGATAAGGCAGAACGCCAAATAGAGCAGAACGGGAATGCGAAAATCATATTTTTTGACCTCTGCCTGCAAATGATAGTCCTTATCAAGCGCCCGAGACCGTAAACGGATAGGTAGGGGGAGAATAGCGAATGGATATAACATACATGGCGGGTAAACACGAGTGAGATAGCCGTTACCTACGACTTACCTACGAGCGAGAAAGCAGCAAAGTAAGGTGGATACAGGGAGGATAAATGTAAGAGGGATGTGAAAGGGATATAAGAGGGATAGATTTCTTTGATGAGGTATGAAAAAGTAAAAAAAGAACTGAATGACGCACAATATATACAAAACTATACAACGATAATGGAAGAAGATTTTACACTCAATAATGGTTCGTGTCGTTTTCGAGCAAAGGGTTGTTGCCGCAACTCTGCGCACATGCTTCCCGTAACGGACTGGCTCTGCGACTTGCCCGAGAGCGTGGCAGAGACCGACCTTGTGGAAATACAATTCAAAAACACCCGCAAGGGCTACTATCACAACAGCGCACACCTGCCCTTGGAGAAAGGAGCGGTAGTCGTAGTAGCGGCGAATCCAGGAACGGACTTGGGTGAGGTGGTGCTGAAGGGCAAATTAGTGCACCTGCAGATGAAAAAGAACCGCATTGATACTACTCGCTACGAAATACGCGATGTATTGCGTTTTGCTACCGAGCAGGACCTCGAGCGTGCAGAACAGGCACACGCCCGTGAGCAGGAAACGATGATTAAGGCACGCCAATTGGCAAAATCGCTTGGGCTAGAGATGAAAATAGGCGATGTGGAGTACCAGGGCGATGGCTCAAAAGCGATATTTTATTATATTGCCGATGGTCGTGTAGACTTCCGTCAGTTGATTAAACTCTATGCCGAATCGTTCCGTATTCGCGTTGAAATGAAGCAGATAGGTGCACGGCAGGAGGCAGGGCGCATAGGCGGAACAGGTCCTTGCGGGCGCGAACTCTGTTGCTCTACATGGATGTCGAATTTCTCGTCGGTGGGTACGGGGGCGGCACGCCTACAAAATATATCGCCCAACCCGCAGAAATTGGCAGGTATGTGTGCAAAACTAAAGTGCTGTTTGAACTACGAAGTACCTGTCTATGAGGAGGCTATGCGTCAGATTCCATCGCGCCAAATTCCACTTGAAACGAAGGAGGGTACCTATTATCAGTTCTCTACTGACCCGCTCAAAGGGGAGATTACCTACTCTACAGACCCGCGTATACCTGCCAATTTACAGGTGTTGACCCCTGCTCGTGCAAAAGAAATCATAGAAATGAACAATCGTGGCGAAAAGCCTAATACACTAGGTGGTAAGAGTACATCGGCGGTAGAAGTACCCGAGATAGGGTATCAAAATACGGTGGGTCAGGACGACCTGACGCGCTTCGATAAGAAAAAGCGGGGTAACACCAGACCTAATCGGGGAAATGGTTCTCGCAGAGAAGGCGATAGACCCAACAACGGGCTGCGTCGTGAGGGCGAAAGACCGAATAATACACCGCGCAGAGATAGCGACAGACCGAGAAACAATCGACCTAACGCACCGAGAAATTATGAAGGGAGGAACAATCGGAATAATCGTCCTCAGTAGTTTGTTCACCGCACTGACGGCATGCGACCGCAATACGGTGTACTCTGAGTTTCACTCCGTGCCGCTCCGCGAGTGGTATGTTGACTCGGTGTTGACTTATCGGTTTGACATTGCGGATACGCTCTCGACATACCAGGTGCTGATTTATGTACGCCATACGCAACAATATCCCTACCAGAATATGTGGTTGTTTGTCGATTGGGATAAGAAAGAGCAAGGGTTGTCTATGCAATCGGATAGTAATGTTAGTGTGTTAGATAGCGTATGCGCAAATATACCGACTACAGAGCAGGACACGATAGAGTTTTATCTTGCAAACGACCGTGGCGAATGGCTCGGCAACGGGAAGAACGGGCTGACGGAAATGCCTGTATTGTACGAGGAAAACTACCGCTTTTCACATAGTGGTGAACAGGTGGTGCGTATCGCACACGGTATGCGTGAGGAACCGCTTCGGGGTATATCGGATGTCGGCATAGTAGTCAAACGCAACGAATAAAACGAAAAATAATCCGTTTATCCGTTGAATTCGAGGATAATGAACTGAATAAAAGGACATAACGAATAGACTGAATGGGGAAAAATAAACTAAAGAAATTTGCCGAAATGGAGACTTTTCATAATGTCTTCCAGTGCGGTGCACGCGAGTTACTGCCCGGCAACGATGTGCCAAAAATGGCAGGTCGCTGGCGGGAGGAGTATTTTCTAAATACGAACCCTATTGTACTAGAACTCGGCTGTGGACACGGTGAATACACCGTTGGATTGGCAAAGAAGTACCCGGAAAAGAACTTTATAGGGATAGATATAAAGGGCGCACGCATGTGGGTGGGTGCCAAGCAGGCAGAAGAGGCAGGTATGCACAATGTGGCGTTTCTGCGTACAAACATAGAGATGTTGACGAGTTTCTTCCATACCGATGAAATCAATGAAATTTGGATCACTTTCCCCGACCCGCAGATGAAGAAAGCAACCAAACGACTGACTTCTACTTACTTTCTGCAACGCTACCAACAGATAGTGCGGGCAGGCGGACGGATACACCTCAAGACGGATAGCCTGTTTCTCTACACCTACACGCGTGAAATGTTGCGCTTGAATGCCTATCCCTTGCTTGCTGATACGGCAGACCTATACGCAGAAAAAGCCGTTGAAACGGACAATATAGACATCGAAGAGGCACGAATGCTGCAGACACACTACGAGAAGCAATGGCTCGACCGAGGACTGACTATTAAGTACTTATGTTGGTCGCTTGAACATCGAGACACCTTTGAAGAGCCGCAGATAGAGATAGAAAAAGACACTTATCGTTCTTACGGGCGAAACTACTCGGTACAGAATGAAGCGGAATTGCACAGTGTGGAATAAAAATGAATAGATTGTTGTGCGGGTGTTCGCTCGGATAGCGATAGAAAAGAAGAATAATGTGAAGAATAATAATGTGAAGAAGAAAAAAAGATGGAATGTAGAATATTAAAGTAGAAAAGATAATAAACTAATAATTTGATAATCATAAACATAACCTATACAATGAACGATTTTTTGAAATACGCCACCGCACAGGGGCTTAACTCTATGCATGTAGAGAAGACCATGCATATGGCTGCCGAAGCCAGTTACATATCGCCGTCTATCCTTGAGGAACGACAACTGAATGTGACGCAAATGGATGTATTTTCCCGACTGATGATGGATCGAATCATCTTCCTTGGTACAGAGGTGAACGACTATACTGCCAATGTTATTCAGGCGCAGTTGCTCTATTTGGACTCGGTGGATTCGGAGAAAGATATCCATATTTATCTCAATACACCGGGTGGTTCAGTCTATGCCGGACTGGGTATCTACGACACCATGCAGTTCGTTAAGAGTAAAGTGGGTACGATATGTACGGGTATGGCAGCATCTATGGGTGCTGTGTTGCTCGTAGCAGGTGAGAAAGGTATGCGTGCTGCCCTACCCCACTCGCGTGTGATGATTCATCAGCCGATGGGTGGTATTCAAGGGCAAGCATCTGATATTGAGATTACTGCCAAAGAAATTCTCAAACTTAAGGACGAACTCTATCAAATTATCTCTGACCACTCGGGTCAAAAAATGGAAAAAATCCGTCAAGACGCTGACCGTGACTACTGGATGACCGCTGAAGAGGCACTCAACTATGGTATGATAGACAAAGTATATACGCGTAAATAATGGGAAAGAAAACAACAAAAGAGGTGTGCAGTTTCTGCGGTCGCCCGATGCCGAACATGTTCAGTGGCGAGGACGGTAGCATGATATGCAATGAGTGTATCGAAATGGCACACGAACTGTTGCAACGATACTCAAAACAGTCTCCCGCACCTGATGTTCCTATCGAGGGGCTCGAACTGCAAAAACTGCCCAAACCGGCTGAAATAAAGGCGTTCTTGGACGAGTATGTCATCGGACAGGACGAGGCAAAAAAATATCTTTCGGTGGCAGTTTATAACCACTATAAGCGTGTGTTGCAACCTGCAGACAAAGACGGTGTAGAAATAGAGAAAAGCAATATCCTGCTCGTTGGCTCAACGGGTACGGGAAAGACGCTGCTCGCTCGCACAATAGCCAAGTTGCTCAAAGTGCCGTTCGCTATTGTTGACGCTACGGCACTGACCGAGGCAGGTTATGTAGGGGAAGATGTAGAGTCGCTGTTGGTACGCCTGCTCCAAGATGCGGATTATAATCTGTCAAAGGCACAGAAAGGCATCGTTTTTATCGATGAAATCGACAAAATTGCCCGAAAAAGTGAGAATCCGAGCATCACGCGCGATGTGTCGGGTGAGGGAGTACAACAGGGACTGCTGAAACTGCTCGAAGGCTCAATAGTGAATGTACCGCCTCAGGGTGGACGCAAACACCCTGAGCAGGAGTTTATTCATGTGGACACACGCAATATACTTTTCATTTGCGGCGGTGCATTCGACGGAATTGAACGCAAAATTGCGCAACGAATGAACACGCAAGTAGTCGGTTTTGACGCGCAACAAAAGGCGCAAAAAGTCGATAAAAACGACCTTTTACAGTATATTGCACCGCAAGACCTGAAGTCGTTCGGTTTAATACCGGAGATAATAGGACGTTTGCCTATCCTGACTTACTTGAAGCCACTCGACAAAGCAGCATTGCGCAATATCCTAACAGAGCCAAAGAATGCGCTCACCAAGCAGTACCAAAAACTGCTCGCAATGGACGGGATTACGCTCCATTTCACGCCTGATATGCTCGATTACATCGTGGATAAAGCAGTGGAATATCGTTTGGGTGCGCGTGGATTGCGCGGACTGATGGAGACGGTGATGATGGATGTAATGTACGACCTGCCATCGAAGAAAAAAGTCGGCACTAAAGAGCAAGTATTCGAGGTTACACGCGAGTATGCACAACAGAAAATAGAGAAAGCAGACCTTTATCGCTTGCAGAATGCACTATAAATCAGTAAGATGAGTGCTATATTGTTTGTTTGCCACGGAAATATCTGCCGAAGCGTAATGGCGGAAATGATACTCCGAGATATGCTATCCGACCGAGAGAATATTACGATAGATTCGTGTGCTACCTCAACCGAGGAAATAGGGAACGGTATATACCCTGCGGCACGACGCTGTCTGCAAGCGCATGGTGTGCCTGTGCTACCCCACTCCGCAAGGCAGATTACCCCCGATGACTACTGGCGTTTTGACTATATTCTCTGTATGGAAGAGTATAATATACGCAACTTGCGACGGATACTGGGTGAAGCGGTTTGGCAGCAAGACCAAGCATTGAAAGAACCTAAAATACGCCGACTTCTCGACCGAGATGTGGCAGACCCGTGGTACACGGGCGATTTTGAGACTGCGTATAGGGATATAGTAGATGGGTGCAGAAGACTCGCAGCGACCTGCTAACAACAGGGTAACATCAGGGTACGAACAGGGAAAAGCATACGACATGGCAGAACACAATAACATAGGCAAATTAGGTGAGGACGAGGCGGTAAAAATGCTGTGTTCGAAGGGCTATAGTATTGCCGAACGCAATTGGACGCTCGGACACCTCGAAGTCGATATAATCGCTGAAAACCGAAAAGAAATTGTGTTCGTAGAGGTGAAAACACGCACCTCGACTTTTGGTGATATGCGCCCTGAGCAATATGTGAACGAACTAAAGCGTCGGCGTATGACCGCAGCAGCGAACGCATATATCAAGCAGCGAGAGATAGAGAAACTGCCACGCTTTGACATTGTTGGTATACTGATAGACCGAGATACACACGAAATTAAAGAACTGACGCACTTGGAAAACGCCTTTTCGCCCCACTGCAAGACGATAGGAAATAATAGTTTCAGTGGAGCATGGAAATGGCATCATAGGCACAATACAATCCGATGAAATCGAACGAATTTGAATATGACATCATCGTCGTAGGCGCAGGACATGCAGGCTGTGAGGCAGCAAGTGCGGCGGCGAGGTTGGGTAGCAAGACGCTGCTCATCACGATGGATATGAACAAAATCGGGCAGATGAGTTGTAATCCGGCAGTTGGTGGTATTGCTAAAGGACAGATTGTCAGAGAAATAGACGCATTGGGAGGGCAAATGGGTATCGTAACCGATCGCAGCGCCATCCAGTTCCGTATGCTCAATCGGAGCAAAGGTCCTGCGATGTGGAGCCCTCGCAGTCAGAGCGACCGTAAACGCTTTATTGAAGAGTGGGTACGGACATTATCCGAAACGGATAACCTATGGATTTGGCAAGATGTGGTGCTGGAATTGGTGGTGGAAAACGGGGCGGTAACAGGGGTAAAAACTCTGCTTGGAATTATAATGAAAGCCCGTGCCGTAGTGCTGACAAATGGTACTTTCTTAAATGGGTTGTTGCATTTCGGACGGACCCAGTTAGAGGGTGGACGCATGGCAGAACCTGCCTCGTACGGACTGACAGAACAACTGCGTGAATTAGGCTTTTCTACTGCTCGAATGAAGACGGGAACGCCAGCCAGAATAGACAAACGCAGTATCCATTTCGAGGAGTTGATCGAACAACCAGGCGACGACGATTGGCACAAGTTCTCGTACCTTGAAACGGTACAAAGACAACTCAAGCAAATGTCGTGTTGGATAACCTATACCAACCCACGCACGCACGAGGAGTTGCGGAAAGGGCTACCCGATTCACCCCTCTACAATGGGCAGATAAAGAGTATAGGACCTCGTTATTGCCCGAGCATTGAAACGAAAATAGTCACTTTTGCGGATAAGGATGCACACCAAATTTTCCTTGAGCCCGAAGGAGTGGACAGTAATGAATACTATGTAAACGGGTTCTCTTCGTCGCTGCCGTGGCAGGTGCAATTGGCAGGGTTGCGGACGATACGTGGGTTGGAAGATGTAGTAATGTATCGCCCCGGTTACGCTATAGAGTATGACTTTTTTGACCCTACTCAACTGCTGCATACGCTGGAGACAAAACGGATAAAGAACTTGTTCTTTGCCGGGCAGATAAATGGTACAACGGGGTATGAGGAGGCAGCAGGGCAGGGAATTGTAGCAGGCATCAACGCACACCAAAATTGCATTGGCGGTGCGCCTTTCCAAATGGGACGCGACGAAAGTTATATAGGTGTTTTGATAGATGACTTGGTAACCAAAGGGGTGGATGAACCCTACCGTATGTTTACTTCGCGTGCTGAGCATCGTATTCTACTGCGACAAGACAATGCGGACGAACGACTGACGACAAAAAGTTACGCATTAGGGTTAGCCGATTCGTGCCGTTATGAACACCTATTAGAAAAACAAAATGCAATCAGTAGACTAACGGATTACTTGCAAAATACGAGTGTAAAGCCCACTCAAGTGAATGGATATTTGGAACAGGTAGGGAGCAGTCTGCTTGTGCAGACCGGTAAGTTAGCGGACATAGTAACTCGCCCGCAAGTGAGTATTTTGGGGCTGAGTGAGGTACTACCCGAGTTGTGTGAACAGATTAAAACTTACGCTAACGAAGAAATTGTAGAGAGTACGGAAATTAATATCAAGTACGACGGATATATCAAACGCGAACAACTGTCTGCGGATAAGTTGCAACGATTAGACCGAATTATAATACCAGACGGATTTGACTTTAAGAGTCTGCAATCGCTCTCAACGGAAGCTCGACAAAAACTCACCCGTATACAACCCAAAACTATAGGGGAGGCGAATCGTATACCAGGAGTAAGTCCTAACGATATTAGTGTACTGCTTATTTTTATGGGAAGATAAATAATCTCCTATTTCAGGTTAGTTCTTATTATACGGTTGGAGTTAAGTGTATGATTACAAGGTAGTGTTTATACCCTACTGAATATATAAATGTTCCACGTGAAACAAATTTACAAACAGATATGACTGCTGAACAAGTAAAAAATCAAATCCGTAACATCCCGGACTTTCCTGTAAAGGGTATTCAATTTAAGGATATTACGACTGCACTGCGTCAGCCTGAGTGCTTGCGTTGGATGAAAGACGAAATGGTAGCTCTCTATAAGGATAAGGGTATAACCAAAGTAGTGGGTATTGAGTCGCGCGGTTTTATTGTAGCACCGGCGGTGGCGATGGAGTTGGGTGTGGGGTTTGTACCTATTCGTAAGCCCGGTAAACTGCCTGCTGAAACAGTTGAAATCAGTTATCAAAAAGAGTACGGTGTAGATACGATTCAAATACACAAAGATGCGATTGAACCCGATGATGTGGTACTGATTCACGACGACTTGCTTGCCACGGGAGGCACGATGGCAGCGGCAGTAGAACTCGTCAAAAAGTTCGGTGTAAAGAAAGTGTATGTGAACTTTATTATTGAATTGAACTACCTGAACGGGCGCAATGTGCTGACCGGAGCAACAAGTGTAGATACACTGATACATATGTAGGCTATCCTCATTGTATCCACATCGTATCCACATTGCTTTTGACTTGTGAATGACGAATGGTATGCTCGCTGAGATGAGTACGGAAATCGGCAAGACGATTATGGGAAGATAAGAATATATGTTTGGTGGAAAGTGAGTTGGAAAAAGTGTTTTGCTGCTTGAAAAAAGTCGTTGGTGAATTATTGCGCACTATGCGCAACAGCGACGACGAAATTGCTGTATCTTTGCAGCGTCTAAGAGAAGATGAGTGGTCAATCGGAATATATCACTACCCTACTCCAGCGAATACCGCATAGTCCGGGCGTGTACCAGCACTTGGACAAGGAGGGAAATATCATCTATGTAGGCAAGGCAAAAGACCTGCATAGACGGGTGAATAGTTATTTCCAAAAAGACCATCAGAGTTCGAAAACTCGCCAATTGGTAGCGCATATTGCGGATATACGCTATGTGGTGGTAGAGTCGGAGCAGGACGCATTCTTATTAGAGAATAACCTGATAAAAAAATATCAGCCGCACTACAATATCCTGCTCAAGGACGGAAAATCGTACCCGAGTATCTGTATTACGAAAGAACCCTACCCGCGTATCTTCAAGACCCGCATTATTGATAAGCGGCACGGTGAATACTACGGACCTTATAGTTTTGGTAATACAGTCGATTTGGTGCTCGACCTGGTACATAAATTGTATCCTATCCGTACTTGCCATATGCTTCTCTTGGACGACCAAATACGGGAAGGAAAATATAAGGTATGCCTCAAATACCATTTGCATAACTGTTGTGGTATCTGCGAACAGAAACCCGAAAGTACACAGTACGCTGCGTGGATAGAACAGGCACGGAAAATAATCCGAGGCGATGCACATGAGATTGTGCGCCAGTTGAATGCCGAAATGACGGAACTTTCGGCGAAAATGAAGTATGAAGAAGCAGGAGAGGTAAAACGGAAATTGGACTTGGTGCAGCAGTTCTGCAGTAAGACAATTATCACCAATTCAACGGCAGGAGAGGTGGATGTATTCGGCTACGACGAGCAGGACGACAATGTCTATATCGCTATGCTGCATGTGCATAGCGGCAGTATCGTACAGGGGCAGACCATTGAATACAAAAAGAAAATAGAAGAAGAGCGGGAGGATATATTGGCGATGGGTATGCTCGAACTTCGGGAACGATTGGGCAGTACTACTAAAGAGGTAATTGTTCCGTTCATTCCGGCTGTTTACGACGAGAATATGCATATCTATATTGCCAATGCGGGCGACAAGAAGCGTTTGCTCGAACTGGCGATGCAGAATGTGCGGCAGTATAAGCAAGACCGACTGAAGCAGTCGGACAAACTCAATCCGGAGCAGCGGGCAGTGCGCATACTCGGCGAATTGCAGTCTATGCTGGGGCTGCCTACCCTACCCGCTTGGATTGACAGTTTCGACAACTCGAACATACAAGGGACAAATGCCGTGGCCGGGTGCGTTGTCTACAAAATGGGCAAACCGAGCAAGCAGGACTATAAACGGTTTGAGATTAAGACCGTGGAGGGTGCTGACGACTATGCCAGTATGCGTGAGGTGGTCAGACGCCGCTATCAACACCTAAAAGACGATGGCGGGAAAATGCCCGACTTGATAATTGCCGATGGAGGTATCGGGCAAATGCATGCCATTCGGGAGGCGGTGGAAGAACAACTCGGGTTGCATATCCCGATTGCGGGACTGAAGAAAAATGACAAGCACCGCACCCAAACTTTGCTCTATGGTTTTCCCCCGCAGGAAGTGGGTATGTCCGTCACGAGCGAAGTGTTCCGACTGATGACGCAGATACAAGACGAGGTACACCGATTTGCCATTTCGTACCACAAACTGAAGCGAAGTAAGGCACAAACAGCAAGCCAACTCGATGATATTCAAGGAGTTGGAGAGGTTACGAAGCAAAAAATACTGCGTCATTTCGGCTCGCTGAAGCGTGCCGGTTCGGCTACGGAAGCGGAGTGGCAGGAATTGCTTGGAAAACGCAGAGGTTCAACGATTTACGAGCAAATTAAGGGTAAAATATCGCGCTGAGAATCGCATATTTGAAAAATCATGAGGACTTATACAGTAAAACAGGACGAAAAAGGAGGGCTTTTTTTGCTCAATGAGCAGGGAGAGCGGGTGTCGGCAATCGATATGTTGCAAAAGACGACTCCGCATCGTGTCTATGCCTTCTACGGGAAAATGGGTGCGGGTAAGACCACTTTCATCAAACAACTTTGCGAGGAGATGGGGACGGCGGATGTGGTGAACAGTCCGACTTTTGCTATCGTCAATGTGTACGATGTGGAGAACCCCTATCAGGGTGAGGTGTATCATTTCGACTGCTATCGGCTGAAAGATATTCGAGAGGCGGTCGATTTTGGTGCGGAGGAGTATCTCTACTCGGGCAACTATTGTTTTATTGAGTGGCCCGAGATGATAGACCGACTATTGCCCGAAGATACGGTCGAGGTGCATATCGAGGTGCAGGCGAACGGAGACCGACTGTTGCTGGTGGGCGAATGAGAAGAAACGCTGCATACATAGTGCGGATGGCGTTGTGCGTATGGGTGGGTGTATTGACCCTATCGGCACAGGCGGATAATGTGGAACACGAAAACATTCTGCACATTCATTATGGGGGTATGTGGCAGCAAGACCAGTATCTCAGTCCCCTACTCTACTCGGGTATGGGGGTTGGGATTGGCAACGAGTGGTGGCAGGCATTTCGGGTGCGAAAAGGGGCGAACCAAGGGGATAGTATTCTATATGTAGCGCAAGAGGCGAAGGCTCTGAAAGGCAGTTGGGAGCATACAGGGCGTGTGTCGCTGCAGGTCGATTGGCTGCTCAATACGCCGAAGACGAACCGTATCTATGCCTTTGGGTTGCAGGGAGGTTGGGGTGCATATTATGTGTGGAAGTGGAAACAGACGGGTATTCAGGTGGGGATTGGCCCCTATATCGGGCTCGATTTTATGCCGCGATACATCCTGAACAATGTGAACAAACCTTACTCGATGGATGTGGCCGCCCGGGTGGAAGCGATGGGTTTCGTCAGTTATGCGTTTGCGGGGCGGAAGACCAGTTACCGGCTGCGCTATCTGGTACGGGCAAACTTGGTAGGGGTAGATTTTATGCCCGACTATTGGCAGTCGTACTACGAGTTGTCGGAGGGCATAGAGGGTAAAATACGCTGTGCGGGTATGTGGAACCACCGCTATTTGTACCACGAATTGACTCTCGATATGCAGTTCCTCCGCTCTACCTGGCGTATTGGTGTACGGCACGAGTACTTGGAGTATGGCGAGGGAGATATGGGATTCAGCCGCGAGCAGGTGAGCGCGGTAATAGGGACTTGTTTTCACTATCGGACACATGGTAGTAAGCATCTAACCGATTGGTAATCAAATGAAACGAAATATTCAATATAGGCTTTGGGTGTGGGCTGCGGGCGTGCTGCTCTTGGGCGGTTGTACGCATCGGCTGGGTAATGCGCCGAGCGAGAATACTCCAGTTGGGAACATCGAGGCACTATGGCAGATTATCGACGAGAAGTACTGTTTTGTAGAGGAGAAAGGGGTGGATTGGGATGCCGTGCGGGAACAGTATGTGGATAGTGCCAAGCAAATTGATACCGACGAAGACGGGTGGAATATACGCCTTTTCGACCTCATGGCGCAGATGGTGAATACGCTCCACGACGGGCATGTGAATATCTACACGGCGTTCGATATCTCGAGCAGCGAAGAGTGGTATGCAGGCTATCCCGAGAACTACGACGCAGAACTGGTGGAGCAGTACTACCTGCAAGGGGCGCGGTATGCGGGTGGTATGTATTACAACAAAATAGCCGGCGACAGCATCGGGTATATCCGCTACGGTTCGTTCTCGACGACTATCGGCACGGCGAATATGTACTATGTGCTTAAGTCGTTCAAGGACTGCCGGGGTATCGTCCTCGATGTGCGGCACAATGGCGGCGGCGACATCACGACGGCGTATACACTGGCGGCTACTTTTATGAAAAACGACACGCTGATAGGCTATTGGCAGCATAAGAACGGGCGAGGGCATACGGATTTTTCGTCGTTGGAGCCTGTCTATATCCACCAAGACGATATGCCGAACAAGTGGTTGCGTCCTGTAGTCGTACTCCAAGACAGGCACTCCTACTCAGCCACCAACTCGTTTGTCAATGCTATGCGCTATGCCGACAATGCGTTGTTGCTCGGCGGCGTGAGTGGTGGCGGAGGCGGTATGCCGATGAGTTACGAACTGCCTATCGGGTGGGTGGTGCGCTTCTCAAGTGTAAAGATGTACGATGCCGATAAGCAATCCATCGAAGAAGGTATTGCACCGCATGTGTTTGATACACTGCGCAGTACGGATAAGGATGACTTGATAGAGCATGCCGTGAGGATAATCAATAGAGCGTATGAACGAAAATAATATCATAGAGGTAACCGATGTCTGCAAGTCTTTTGGTTCGCTGGAAGTGCTGCGTGGGGTTACTTTGCAGGTCAAAAAAGGAGAAATAGTGTCGATTGTCGGCAAGAGCGGGGCGGGAAAGACCACCCTTTTGCAGATTATCGGCACGCTCGATAAGCCCTCGAGCGGACAGGTGCGGATAGACGGCACGGATGTTTTTGCCCTGTCGGAGCGTGAGTTAGCCGAGTTCCGCAATTGCCATATCGGTTTTATTTTCCAGTTCCACCAGTTGTTGCCCGAGTTCACGGCACTGGAGAATGTGATGATGCCTGCGCTTATCGCCCGCGAGAAAAACAGTGTGGCAAGAGAGCGTGCCGAGCGACTACTGACCGAGTTGGGGCTGCGTGAACGGCTGCAGCACAAGCCCAACGCCCTCTCCGGCGGCGAGAAACAACGGGTGGCGGCGGCACGGGCACTGATGATGTCGCCCTCGGTCATACTGGCGGACGAGCCGACGGGAAGCCTCGACGAGGCTAACAAGCAGGAACTGAATAACCTACTGCTACACCTGCGCCAAGAGTATGGGCAGACCATCATCATCGTGACGCACGATAAGGAATTGGCGCGTATCTCAGACCGTGTCATCGAGATACAAGACGGGCGAATCGTATAAGCGTTGCGTAGTTGTAATAAACACATAGACAAATCATTATGAGATATACGGGTTTTGTTTTCGGGCTGCTGGCGGCGGTGTCGCTCTCGGGCTGCCAAAAGACCCATCGTTATTTTCCCAAGGCGGCGGATATGGTACCGCAGCGGGTGGAGATAGTGCGGTTTGACAGTGCGCTGCTCTCGGTGCGTACGGCGAGCGTATGGCAGGATATACGCAGTCTTTATCATGCGTACCCCGAGTTTATGCCCGTTTTTGTAGAGGATATATTGGGTATCCCCGTGGCGGATACCGCCTATCTGGAGCAGGCACTGCCGCAGTTCCTTATGGATACAACCTATGGTTTTGCCGAGACCAATCGCGTGGAACAAATGCAGTTTGCGGATGTTTCGGACATTCAAAAGCCTATGAACGAGGCGTTTACGCGCCTGATGTACCTCTATCCCGAGTGGGAATTGCCGCGGGTATACCTCTTTATTTCTGGTTTCAATGCCTCTATCTATTTTGTGGAGGACGGCATTGGTGTGGGGGCGGATATGTACCTTGGGAGCGACTATGCATATTACAATCGTGTGGTCTACGACTATCAGAAGCAGACCATGCGCAAGGAGTGTATCCCCGTCGATGTGGTGAGTGCGTATCTGTTTCGTAATCTGCCTTATACAAGCACCAAGAGTCGCCTGCTCGACCAGATGATTTACCGCGGCAAGGTGATGTACCTGCTCTCGCTGCTCTTCCCCACCCTGCCCGAGTACGAGGTGATGGGCTATACCCGTGCGCAGTGGCAGTGGTGTGAGAAAAACGAGGAGGCTATCTGGCACCGCATGATGGACAAGCGTGATATTTTCAAGACCGAGAGCCTTGTGCTGACATCGTATCTGAACGATGGACCTTTTACGGCAGAGGTGTCGCAGGAGGCACCGGGGCGGTTAGGTACATGGATAGGTTGGCGTATAGCACGTAGTTATGCCGAACACAATCAGGATGTTACGCTTCAGGAACTCATGGCAGAGCCCGATGCGCAGAAGATATTAGAGAATAGTTTTTATAAACCATAGATATGAATAGAGAGGATTTTCCTATCCTTCGTGAGCAGGTGTATAATCGTCCGTTGGTGTACCTCGATAATGCTGCCACGAGCCAGAAACCGCAGGCGGTGTTGGACGCACTCGTGGAGGCGTATACCCGGTGGAATGCCAATATCCATCGTGGGGTACACCACCTCAGTCAGGTAGCGACGCAGCACCACGAGGAGGCGCGTCAGGCAGTGGCGGACTTCCTGGGTGCCAAGTCTGCCAAAGAGATAGTCTTTACCAAAGGGACGACCGATGCCATCAATATGTTGGCGTTCAGTTTCGGCGAGGCGTTTGTCCGCGAGGGCGATGAGATTGTGGTGAGCCAATTGGAGCATCACTCCAATATCGTGCCGTGGCAAATGCTCTGTGAACGCAAGAAAGCCACGCTGCGTGTCATTCCCTTGCGTGAAGACTTATCGCTCGATATAGAGCAAATAAATACCCTGTTGAACGAGCATACGCGCTTGGTGTCCGTGGCGCAAGTCAGTAATGTATTGGGGACCGTCAATCCCGTTGAGAAAATAGTGCAACTGGCGCATGCGATGGGCATACCCGTTTGTATCGATGGCGCACAGTCGGCTCCGCATCTGCCGGTCAATGTACAGGCGTTGGGGTGTGATTTCTTTGTCTGCTCAGCGCACAAAATGTATGGTCCTACGGGGCTTGGTGTGCTGTATGGTAAGGAGGAGTGGCTCGACCGTCTTCCGCCTGCCGAGGGTGGTGGCGAGATGATAGAGCATGTTCGTTTTGAGCATACTACCTATAATGTTCTTCCCTATAAGTTTGAGGCAGGAACGCCCGATTTCATCGGGAGTTATGCCTTTGCTGTGGCGCTGCAATATATGTCGCATATCGGTATGGAAACGATAGCGGAGCATGAGAAGCAACTGACCTGCTATGCCGAGGAGCAACTGCGCCAACTGGAGGGTGTTCGGGTATATGCCGATGGGCTTGAGAAAGCGGGTGTGGTGTCGTTCAATGTCTATAATGGCGATAAGTTGGTGCATCCCTTCGATGTTGGTACACTGCTCGATAGGCAGGGTGTGGCTGTTCGCACGGGGCATCATTGCGCCGAACCGCTGGTGGACTATTTGGGCATTCCGGGTACGGTGCGTGCGTCTTTTGGGCTATACAACGAGCAGGAGGATGTCGATAGGCTGATTGCCGCACTTCGCAAAGCCATTGCGATGTTGTGTTAAGGCGTTTTTCCATAGTAACTGTCTGCCTTTTCTGTCTTGTTTTCCCGTTGAAATCGGCGGAAATTGAGCGTGAAATAGGTCTTGTCTCGTATAATGTAGAGAACCTCTTCTACCCCGAGGTGGACAGTCTCAATCCCGATACGGACTTTACGCCCGAGGGTAAAAGGGCGTGGAGTTGGTATCGTTATCGGCAGAAAGTGGCGCATATAGCCCAAGTGCTGACCGTCATCGGGCAGTGGGAGGGTGCGGATTTCGTGGGGCTGTGCGAGGTGGAGAGCCGCGAGTGTGTCGAGGATATATGCCGTGCCATGAGCCGTTGGCAGTATAGGGCGGTGCATTTCGATAGCCCCGACCATCGAGGTATCGATGTGGCACTCCTCTATCAACCTCGTTGGCGTATCTTGGCGGCGCAACCTTTGCGGGTCGATTTGGGCGAAGAGACCACACGTGATATTCTCTTTGTGCAGGCGGTAGATACCGTTCCATTCAGCGATACTTTATCTCTTTTTGTCTGCCATTTGCCCTCGCAGTGGGGCGGTGCGGCCGTCACGGCATGGAAGCGTGAGCGAGCCTTCTCGGTCTTGCAAAATGCGTTGGATTCGTTGTTTTTCTTCTCTCCACAAGCGCAGGTGGTCGTTATGGGCGATATGAATGCCGCCCCGCAGGATAACCTCCGCGGAATGCACAATCTAATGCTCCCGCTCGTCGGCAGAGAACCTTATGGCACGGAGAAATATCACGGTGCGTGGTCGTATCTCGACCAGTTCTATGTATCCGATACGCTGCGTTTTCGGTCGAATCCAACGGTGTTTGAACCCGATTGGCTGCTCGAAGAAGATACGAAATACTTGGGCAACAAGCCCAAACGCACTTATCTCGGCTATCGCTACCGGAACGGCTATTCCGACCACTTACCTATTGTCTTGCGTATTTTGCGCACTCCGTTTGGCAGATAGCACGCTCGATTTGCATATCCCTGAAAAAAGCGGTACTTTTGCGCTGTTTTTATGGCGAGAGGGCTACTGTCGTATTGTATTACCCGCTATAGGAACACTATAAGAACACTAAAAATTACACTATATTATGAGTAAAGCATTATTGATGATTTTGGACGGCTGGGGAATAGGCGACCATTCCAAAGCCGATGTAATCTCCTGCACCCCTACCCCGCATTGGGACGCTCTGCTGAAGAAATACCCGCACAGCCAACTCCAAGCGAGTGGTGAGAATGTCGGTCTGCCCGATGGTCAGATGGGCAACTCCGAGGTGGGACACCTCAATATCGGTGCAGGGCGCGTGGTATACCAGGATTTGGTGAAAATCAACCGTGCCTGCAAGGACGGTTCTATCCGCCGCAACCCCGAGATAATCAGTGCCTACGAGACGGCGAAGAAGAGTGGTAAGAACCTGCATATCATGGGTTTAACCTCAACGGGCGGTGTTCACTCTTCGTTCGACCACCTATTCTATCTTACTGAGATTGCCAAGGAGTATGGGCTCGAGGGGCATACTTTCGTCCACTGCTTTATGGATGGGCGTGATACCGACCCGAAGTCCGGTCTGGGCTTTATTGACCAACTCGAGGCGCATTTGAAGACCACCTGCGGTGAGATTGCATCGGTTCAGGGGCGTTTCTATGTGATGGACCGTGACAAGCGTTGGGAGCGTGTCAAAGTGGCGTACGATTGCCTTGTGAACGGCATCGGTACGGCGAGTGAGAATATGCACGCCGCCGTGGAGCAGTCCTATGCCGAGGGCGTTACCGACGAGTTTATTAAGCCGATTGTGCATACCCGCAATGGTCAGCCGCTTGCCACTATCCAAGAGGGCGATGTGGTTATCTTTTTCAATTACCGTAACGACCGCGCCAAGGAGATTACCATTGCGCTTACCCAGCAGGATATGCCCGAGCAGGGAATGCATACTATCCCCAACCTCAACTACTATTGCATGACGCCTTACGACTCGTCGTTTAAGGGGTTGCATATCCTCTTTCCGAAAGAGAATGTGCAGAATACGCTGGGTGAGATCGTATCCAATGCAGGGCTTAAACAGTTGCGTATTGCCGAGACGGAGAAGTTTGCGCATGTTACTTTCTTCTTCAACGGCGGGCGTGAGTCGGAGTATCCGGGTGAGGAGCGTATCCTTATCCCCAGCCCGAAAGTGGCTACTTATGACCTTAAGCCCGAGATGTCTGCGCCGGAGGTGACGACAGCCCTTTGCGAGGCGTTGGATACACAGAAATACGACTATATCACGCTCAATTTTGCCAATGGTGATATGGTAGGTCATACGGGTATCTACGAAGCCGTTGAGAAAGCCGTGGTAACCATCGATACTTGTGTCGATAAGGTTGTAACGACTGCGTTGAAGAATGACTACGAGATTATTATCATTGCAGACCATGGTAACTGCGACCACGAACTCAATGCGGACGGTACGCCCAATACGGCGCACAGCCTCAACCCCGTGCCTTTCGTCTATGTCAGCAACAGCCATACGGATGCGCATGTATCCAACGGTATTCTTGCCGATGTAGCACCCTCTATTTGCCATATCCTTGGTCTGCAACAGCCTGAGGAGATGACGGGGCATAACCTCATCGAGGACTGATTTTCGTCTAAAAAGTAGACGCCGCAAAGGTACTGCTATTTCGGACTCATTGTTGGGCAAACAGTCCCAATTCGTCCGAAATACATCGAATAAGTACAGAAAAAAATGCTCTTGACCACGCCCGCAAGCGTATCAAGAGCATTTTTCCGTTACCCTGTTCTTATCGGGGTCGGTTGTACTTACTTCGTCGTGATGCGGTAGAGTGTCTGTCGGGAGAAAGTCTGGTTGGGGCGCAGGATAGTCGAGGGGAAAGCCGCTTGGTTCACTGCGTCGGGGAACTCTTCTGCCTCGAGGCAGATAGCGGTCTGTACATCGTATTCTTTGCCCGACTTGCCGATATGTTTCTCCACATAGTTGCCTGTATAGACTTGCATGCACGGGCAGTTTGTCCATACTTCCATGGTAAGTCCACCGCCTTGTACGACAGCGGCTTTCTGTGGTGCAGTGGCGCGTGCCATGGAGGTCTCTTTCCATTTCGGCAGTGCCCAACCGTTGTCTATTCCGCGTCCGGAGGCGAAGAACGGGTCATCTATTCGGTCGGCTATGCGCACGGGCTGGCGGAAATCCATCGGAGTGCCTACTACCGCGGCAACCTCTCCTGTGGGGGCAGTTTGGTCGTCGTAGGGCAGATATTCGTTGGAGAGGACTTGCAGCGTGTGGTTGTGTATGGTGCCGTTCCCCTCGCCGTTCAGGTTAAAGTAGGCGTGGTTCGTCAGGTTGAGTACGGTGGGTTTGTCGGTCTTGGCGCGATAGTCTATGCAGAGGGCGTTGTCGCGCGTCAGCGAGTAGGTGACATATACATCGAGGTTGCCGGGATAGCCCTCTTCGCCGTCAGCGGAGCGATAGTGCAGGCAGATATGGTGTTGTCCCTGCTCTACTATATCCCATATCTTGTCGTTGAAGCCGCTTAAGCCGCCGTGTAATGAGTTTTCTCCGCTGTTGCGGGGAAGATTATAGGTCGTGCCGTCAATGGCGAACTGAGCGTGCGAAATGCGTCCTGCGCATCGCCCGTTGATGCCGTTGAAATATACTTCTTGAGTGAGCCATTCGTCGAGTGTGGAGAATCCTAATACGATGTCCCGTATCTCGCCTGTTGAGGTCGTAATTTGCCAACTGACTATTTTTGCGCCGTAGTTGGTGATTTGCATTTGCATACCGCACCCGTAGAGGGTATAGAGGCGGACAGGTACGCCGCCGATTGTTTTGTTGAAACTTGCTTTATTTACCATGGTCGATAGAATAAGGTTATTGATATCATTTTACAATGATATTCGCACAATAATTGTGCCATATCGTTTTTTCCCCTCCCCCCGATTGGCATTGTATATTGAGCCTTGTCAGCAACCTGGGGGCGTGGGTTGTGGACTAAGGTATTCTAACGAAGCCAACTTGGCTTCGCTCGCTGCGGACGCTCAGTGTGCTGCGCACACCCGTCCTTCGCTTCACCCCACCTGCGGGGCGAAGCCCTTTGACCCGATAATGCCGAGTCCACCAAGCCCCACACGAGGCATGTTAATTGTTACCTGTTAATTGTTAATTGAATATCCCCCCCCCACACACATAATTGTGCATGGTTAGTGGCGACCCGCCACTAACAAAAAAAAAGACTGCCTGACTCACGCCAGACAGTCTCAATAACTCAAATCATTAACATTTATATTCTCTGTATTAGAGTTGCGGGCCTGCAGCAACCAGTGCCTTGCCTGCCTCGTTGGTCTCGTATTTAGCAAAGTTCTTGATGAAGCGACCTGCCAAATCTTTTGCTTTCTCTTCCCATTGCGAAGCGTCTGCGTAGGTGTCGCGGGGGTCGAGGATAGCGGGGTCAACGCCGGGCAGAGCGGTCGGTACTTCGAAGTTGAAGTACGGGATCGTCTTGGTCGGAGCGGTCAGGATGTCGCCACCGAGGATAGCGTCGATGATTCCACGGGTGTCGCGGATCGAGATACGCTTGCCGGTACCGTTCCAGCCGGTATTTACCAAGTATGCCTTTGCGCCCGATTGTTCCATTTTCTTAACCAACTCTTCAGCGTATTTGGTTGGGTGGAGTTCGAGGAATGCCTGACCGAAGCAAGCCGAGAAGGTCGGGGTCGGTTCGGTGATACCACGCTCTGTACCTGCCAATTTTGCGGTGAAGCCGCTCAGGAAGTAGTACTTTGTCTGCTCCGGGGTGAGGATCGATACAGGAGGCAGTACGCCGAATGCATCAGCCGAGAGGAAGATTACGTTCTTTGCAGCAGGACCTGCCGAGATAGGCTTAACGATCTTGTTGATGTGGTAGATAGGATACGATACACGGGTGTTCTCCGTTACGCTCTTGTCTGCGAAATCAATCTTGCCGTTCTCGTCAACGGTTACATTTTCGAGCAGTGCGTCACGCTTGATTGCGCCGTAGATATCGGGTTCGCTTTCTTTGTCGAGGTTGATTACTTTAGCGTAGCAGCCGCCTTCGAGGTTGAATACGCCGTTGTCGTCCCATCCGTGTTCGTCGTCGCCGATCAGCAGACGCTTCGGGTCGGTCGAAAGAGTGGTCTTACCCGTACCCGACAGACCGAAGAACACAGCGGTGTTTTTGCCTTCCATGTCAGTGTTAGCCGAGCAGTGCATCGAGGCGATACCCTTCAGTGGCAGGTAGTAGTTCTGCATCGAGAACATACCTTTCTTCATTTCTCCGCCGTACCAGGTGTTGATGATTACTTGCTCGTGGCTGGTGGTGTTGAAAGCCACGCAGGTCTCCGAGTTCAGACCGAGTTCTTTGTAGTTCTCTACTTTTGCTTTCGAAGCGTTGTAGATGATGAAGTTCGGCTCAAACGCCTCGAGTTCCTCAGCGGTCGGGCGGATGAACATGTTGGTTACGAAGTGTGCCTGCCATGCTACCTCAACGATGAAGCGGACAGCCAGACGGGTCTCTTTGTTTGCGCCGCAGAAGGCGTCTACTACAAAGAGTCGCTTGTTCGAGAGTTCTTTCTTTGCTATTTCCTTAACGGCAGCCCAAGTCTGCTCCGACATGGGGTGGTTATCGTTTTTGTAGGCGTCAGAGGTCCACCATACATTGTTGTGGCTCTGTGCGTCGTCTACGATATATTTATCTTTAGGCGAGCGGCCGGTGAAAACGCCGGTCATTACATTTACAGCACCCAGTTCGGTTACTTGACCTTTTTCGTAGCCTACCAAACCAGCTTTAGTTTCCTCTTCGAAGAGTTGCTCGTACGAAGGGTTGTACACGATTTCGGTTGTACCCGTAATACCGTACTTCGTCAAATCGATTTCTTTCATAATGTATTGTATTTTATAATGTTATAAGCGTATTTGTGTTTTATAATGTAAGCGTAGTTTGTTTATTTTCTTCTATTTTTCTTACCGCCTATTGGCGGCATAGGAACTTCTATCAGTGCCGCTTGCTGCCATAGAAAACATCACTCTATTTCTTGCCCCCTTTTCCTTCTCCCTGCAAAATTAGTGCTAAAATTTGAAATAGGCAAAATGGGGTGCCAAAAACCTTATTTTTGCAAAGTCGGATTACCAAATATGCGGAAAATATGCTATAAAACATATTTTTTTGCGATTTTATTTGGTGGTATCAAAAAAAGGCAGTACTTTTGCACCGTGTTTTTCATGGTATTAGATTTTAAGGTTAAGTAAAAGATTGGGTTGTCGTGAGACAATCCTCTTTTTTTTGTATAGGGGTGTATGTTTGTATGGGGGGTATATCCCCTCTTTTTCATTTATAGAAGTCCCCTATAATAATAACTCTCCTAACTCTCCCCACAAATTTATTTACTCCAATTTATTTACTCCAATCCCTTAATGCATGCTGTTGCAATCAAATTAAGGAAGTATCCTTAGGTTCTTCCTGGGGGCGTGGGTGTCCCCACCCGCGGGGCGTAGCCCTTTGATTATATTATGCCGAGTCCACCACGCCATTTACAAGTTTACAAATTGAGCGCAGCCCTATGACCATGCTAAGCCCCATACGATACGAAGCATGTTAATTGTTACTTATTAATTGTTACTTGTTAATTGGCTCTCGAAGCATGTTAATTGTTACCTGTTAATTGTTAATTGTAAAGTAGCGGTCTATCCCCATACCATCACGGTTGATACACGGTTGATACACGGTAGATATACGGTAGATACACGGTAGATACACGGTTGATAATATCTATTTTGTACCGGTTTTATAAGGAGATGACACTGGTAGCACACCTCTTATGCAAAGAATGTATAAATATGCGCATAATGATACAGAAAGACTGTATAAATATACACAATGTGCGAAAAAGTGTGTAAAAAGTAACAATTTGACGCGAATTATTTGGTAGAATAAAAATTTTGCTATACCTTTGCGCCCACTTTCCCACTCCTAAACCGTATTTGGATTGTTGCAGCAGTGATTGTTGCGCGAAATAGCATTGTGTTGGCAGCGATGATTGCCGCTCGAAACGATAGACTACAGCCAATAAGATAGCAGACAACGGCAGCCAACCTCCAACAGAACAAAGACGATAAACATAAGGTATTAACTAATTATATTTACGGTATGAAAAGATTTTTACTCCTCTTGTCTGCCTGCTTTGTGAGCATTGGGCTTACTTTTGCGCAGGCAAAGACATTCAGCGGAGTCGTACTGAACGAGAGTGACGGTGAGCCTGTGATAGGTGCTTCCGTACAAGTCAAAGGTACGACATCCGGTACCATTACAGATTTCGATGGTAAGTATTCAATCACCGCCGAGCCGGGTCAAACGCTCGTCATATCTTTCATCGGTATGAAGACGGTGGAACTTCCCGTTTCGGACAACCTCAAGATTACCCTCTCCGAGAACAGTCAAGAGATTGACGAGGTCATGGTCGTAGCCTTTGGTACGACTACCAAGAAGTCGTTCACGGGTTCGGCATCGGTAGTCAAGACCGACGACATCGTGAAGCGTCAGACCAGCAATGTCAGCAACGCCCTTTCGGGTCAGGTGGCAGGTGTGCAGGGTATCAGTGTCGATGGTGCGCCGGGTTCGGTTACGAAGATTCGTATCCGTGGTATCGGCTCTATCAATGCCAGCAACGCCCCGCTCTATGTAGTGGATGGTGTGCCTGCCGACGATAACACGATTGCCACGCTCAACAACAATGATATTGAGTCCATTACGGTCCTCAAAGACGCTGCCAGCAACGCCCTTTACGGTGCGCGTGGTGCGAACGGTGTAGTGCTTATCACTACCCGCCGTGGTAATACCAAAGACGCACAGATCACTATCGACGCCAAGTGGGGTTCCAACTCGCGCGAGGTGCCGACCTACTCTGTAATGACCGACCCGGCTATGTACTACGAGACTTTCTATCAGGGTCTTTTCAACAGCCAGTACCTTGCCGGTCAGTCGGCTGCGTATGCACACGAGTATGCCAACACCTATCTGCTCGACCCCAACAACGGTGGTTTGGGCTATCAGGTCTATACCGTACCTGCGGGGCAACGCCTCATCGGTACGAACGGCAAACTCAACCCCAATGCCACGCTCGGCTACAACGACGGTGCCAACTACTATACGCCCGACAGTTGGTACAATGAACTCTTCAAGTCGAACAACCTGCGTCAGGAGTATAACCTTAATGTATCCGGTTCTACCGACAAGATTAACTACTTTGCTTCGGCTAGTTACCTCGACGACTCGGGTATTATCGAGAACTCTAACTATCAGCGTTTTACGAGCCGTGTCAATGTAGACTATCAGGCAAAGAAATGGCTCAAACTCGGTACTTCGATGAGTTACGCCCACGCCAACCAGAAGTACCCGACCGACCAGACCAGCGATGGTGCGGCTACCTCGTCGGGTAACCTCTTCTTTGTCAGCAACTTCATGGCACCTATCTACCCGCTCTATGTACGCAACGCCGATGGTTCTATCGCAGTCGACAACAACGGCTATACGGTCTACGACTACGGAGATGGTTCGGCAGTGGGTGCAGGTACCAAGCGTCCTTTCATGAGTCAGTCCAACCCTGCATCGGGTATCGCACTCGATGTATCGAAGTTCACCAACGATATGTTCACCGGTAAGTGGTATGCCGCTGTCGAGTTCTACAAGGGGCTTAAGGCTACGGCCAATATCGGTGTCAACTACTTTGGCAGCCGCTACCAGCAGACGATGAACCCCTTCTACGGGCAGTATGCTACCTCGGGTGGTTCGGCTTATGTAGAGAGCGACCGTTATCTGACGGTTAACCAACAGTATCTGCTCACCTACAACAACCGCTTTGCCGGTTTGCATAATGTAGACCTCTTGCTCGGTTACGAGAACTATAACTATACCTACTCGACCGTCTATGGGCAGAAGACCAAACTCTTCTCTTCCGATATTGCCGAGGTTAGCAACGCTATCCTTAACCCGCTGACGGGTTCGTATACCCACCACTATGCTACGCAGGGTATCTTGGCACAAGCCAAATACGACTACGACAGCAAGTACTACATCTCCGCTTCTTATCGTCGTGATGCTTCGTCGCGTTTCGCCAAGAAGAACCGTTGGGGTAATTTCTGGTCTGTCGGTGCGGCATGGGACATCAACGCCGAGCCGTGGATGGAGTCGGCACAAGATGTAGTCAACCTCTTGAAACTCAAAATCAGTTATGGTGCACAGGGTAACGACAACCTGCTCACGAGCGACGGTGCCGTCAACTACTATCTCTATACAGACCAATACGAGGTCAGCGAGAACAACGGTAGTTTTGCTACGGCTCTTACCTACAAGGGCAACGAAGACCTGACATGGGAGACTTCCTACAACCTCAACGGTGGTATCGATTTCGCCTTCTTCGATGAGCGACTGAGCGGTACGGTCGAGGGCTTCTGGCGTCGCACGGTAGACATGCTCTACTACAAGCCCGTACCTTCGTCCTTGGGTTACAGCAGCCTGCCGGTTAATATCGGTTCGGTTAGTAACGCCGGTCTTGACCTTGAGTTGCATGGTACGCCCGTCAAGACCCGCAATGTCACATGGACTATCTACGCCAACATGACCTATTTCAAGAACAAGATTCTCGAACTCTCGCCGGAGTTGAATGGTCAGTGGATTAACGGCAACTATATCTACAAGGAGGGCGAGAGCCTCTACAATTTCTATATCCGCAAGTACGCAGGCGTAGACCCCAGCACGGGTAAGTCGCTTTGGTACAAGGATGTGAAGGACGATGAGGGCAATGTCACGGGGCAGACCGTTACCGATGTATGGGCAGACGGTACGCAGTACGAGTCGGGCGACATCCTGCCTAAGGTTTATGGCGGCTTCGGTACGACACTCGATTGTTACGGTGTGGATTTCTCTATCGGCTTTGCTTACCAACTCGGTGGTCGTGTCTTCGACAATGGCTACCAATCGTTGATGCATTCGGGCAACTCGTCCTATGCCGGTCAGAACTGGCACACCGACATTCTCGATGCATGGACGCCGAGCAACACCGATACCGATGTACCTCGTGTGGATGCAGCCGACCTCTATACCAATGCCACCTCCGACCGTTGGCTTATCTCGTCCAACTACCTGAGCCTGCAGAATATCACTTTGGGCTATACGCTTCCCGCTAAGTGGACGCGGAAGGCAAAGATTGAGAAACTGCGTATCTACGGTGTGGCAGACAATGTAGCGCTCTTCGCTGCCCGCAAGGGTCTTGACCCCCGTCAGAGTTACTCCACTTCGAGCATGAACACCTACGCTACCATGCGTAGTATCTCCGGAGGTATCAGCATCACATTCTAATGTTTTCCGGATTAACATCTACTGTTTTCCTAACTAAATTATAGACTACAATGAATAAAATAGCAAGATATACAGCCATCTTCGGATTGGCATTCGGGTTGTCGGCTTGCGATAGTCTGCTCAATACCGCCCCCGAAGGTGCTACCAAGACCGAAGAACAAAAGCAGGATGCGTTCACCAAGAACCCCACTACCTCGGCAGCCGATGTAGCCGCTATGTACTCGCAGATGATACAACTCTGGGCAGGTCTGGGTGAGGACGGTCTCTCTCGTCACTACGATTTCGGCTATGCCTCGATGTGCATCATGCGCGATTGTATGGGTCAGGACTATGTCCGCCCCAATATCGGATACAACTGGTTTGCCTCGGCAGGCGAGTATTCCGACCGTGTCTATACTTCGCAGGAGATGCGTATGCATTGGCGCGAGTACTACAAGATTATCCGTGCAGCCAACAATGTCATTGGCGGTATCGACCCTACCACCACCGACGCTACGCTGCTCTCCAACCTCGGTCAGGCGCGTGCCGTACGGGCATTCTGCTACCTCGAGATGGCGCAACTCTATCAGTTCGCCTATAGCGAACAGACCAAGGACAAACCCTGCGTGCCTATCGTAACAGAGAGCCTCACGGCAGAGCAGCAGACCAACAACCCCCGTGCTACGGTGCAAGAGGTGTACGACCTCGTCTATGGCGACCTCAATTTCGCTATCTCTGCGCTCAAAGGGTTTGTGCGTTCCGACAAGGGCTATATCAACCAAGCCGTTGCCTATGGTCTGCGTGCGCGTGCCAACCTTGCTACCCAACAGTGGGCGGCTGCGGCTTCGGATGCTGACAGTGCTCTTATCGTGTCGGGTGCTACGGTCTATACCCTCGCCGAGGTATCGAAACCTACCTTCTGCTCGGCAGACGCTTCGTCGGTGCTGTGGGCAAACATCCTGACGGAGAGCAACGAAGTCGTTACTTCGGGTATTGTCAACTGGATAGGGCATGTCGGCTCGTTCTATACTTCGGGTTACACCAGTGTGGGTGCCTATAGTTCTATTTCCTCTACGCTCTATGCCAAAATTTCTTCTTCCGATGTGCGCAAGGGTTGGTGGCTCAACGAGGACAAGACCTCGCCGCTGCTCGACAACGCCAACTACTCGTGGTGGAAAGAGACGGCTGAGAGCGACGGTATGGAGTATGTCAATGTCAAGTGGGGTCTACCCAACGACAACGCTACTGTTATGTCTGCTGCAGCCGATTGGATACTGATGCGTGCCGAGGAGTTGCTGCTCATCAAGGCAGAGGGTCTTGCCCGTACGGGCGACGAAGCCGGTGCGCGTGCAGCGCTTAAGGTACTGACCGACCAGCGTGATCCAAACTACAGACAGGCCGAGAACAGCCTCTTGGACGAGATTTGGTATCAGCGTCGTATCGAGTTGTGGGGCGAGGGTTTTGCCTTCTTCGATATTCTGCGGCTCGGCAAGACCATCAACCGCAAGAGTACCAACCTCGCTACCAGCAACTGGCCTGCGGCTTGGCAGTATACCATTCAGCCCAACGACCCTGTGCTGCTCTATCTCATTCCGAGTGTGGAGATCGAGGCAAACCAAGGTATCAGCACGAGCGACAACAACGAGCAAGTGGCTCCTCCTACGGTATAAACCTCTTAGGGTATTATTTAATTCTAAACATAGCATTTCAGTATGAAAACGAAATATATCTCTATAGCCTGTGCCGCATTGTTGTTGGCAGGCTGCGGGAACGATTTTCCTACCCGCGATGAGTCGCCTGCATCCGAAGGCTTCTTCATCTACGAAACCACCCATACGATTGTCACCTACACCCCCGACGATGTAGCGACGGACTCCATTCTTATCGGGCGTACTTCCTATCTCGAGGCAGCCGACCTGACGCTGAATATCGAGGTATCCGCTGAGGGCACTATCTCGTTGCCTACAACGCTCCATTTCGCCGCAGGGCAACAGTTCGACACGGTGGCTGTCGACATTACCGCCCTGCCTATCGGTTCGACGGCTACGCTTAGCCTCTCTATCCCGAAGGAGAACGCTACCTACTATGGTCGCAACGCCATCACTATTTCCTACACCAAGGACTACAACTGGGAGAGCCGTGGTACGGTGCATTTCGTTTCCGGTTTCTGGAACGAAGAGGGCGATGTAGAGATCGAGAAAGCCGTAGAGGCTACCGACTCGCTGTTCCGTCTGGTAAGTCCGTATTTCACTATCGACTCGGGCGAAGAGACCGAAGAGGGCAGTGGCGAGAAAGCAGGCGACGGATACTCCGTTCTCAGCGGGCAACACATCAAGTTCATCCTCGACGCCGACTACAATGTAGTCAGCCTCAATGGCGAACAGAGCGATGGAGCATTTGCGTATTCTAATTTTACGGGCATTGTTTATGGTTCGTATGGTGATATTTATCTCTATTATACAAGTGAAGAGCCGGCAGATTGTACATTCAGTAACAGCGGAAATGTATTCTCGTTGAGTACCTATTTTATTGTAGAGGCCGGAAATTTCGGAGCCTACACCGAGCAATGGACATGGACAGAAGGCTGCCCCGCAGCGTTGAACCCGGACAGCACCGACGGCGATGGCACCGACACGGACAGTACCGACCCTGATAGCACCGACACCGATAGCACCGACACGGATGGCACCGACGGTGAGGGTACCGAAATATAATGTATAACTCATAATGCGTATTTTTTATTTTATGAATAAGAAACTCTATATCGCTTCTTTGGTTGCAGCCGCTGTTTTAGCAGGCTGCACCCAAAAGAGCAATGGCACGCTCGACGACATCCTGCTTGCCCGCCAGACGCTTACCTCTGCCGACGCGTACTACTATGCCCAGGAGAACGAGGACAGTACTATCTCGTATGGTGCTTCTGCCGATGTGCGCAAATTGACCGTCGCTTTCGCTTCCGAGAACCTCTCTTACGATTTCGCTTCGAGTGCTTTCTCCGGCGAGGGGCAGTATTTCGAAATCGAGTTCTGCGTACCCGTTGACAGCCAGTCGTTGGCAGTGGGTCACTACACGGGCGGCGACATTGCTCCGTGGCATATCAACCTCGCGCACACCACCGCAGCAGCGGTCAACAACTCTACGCCTACTGCACAAAATTCGTCAGGTATCGATGTAGAGGTTAGCAAGGAGGGCGACATCTATACGATAGACATCAATTTCACCAACTCGTGGGGAGCCAAACTCTACGGCACCTATACAGGCGCATTGTCGTTCAAGCCCTATACGGCGTATAGCGAGCCTACCGACAGCACGGCGTTTGTCATCAGCGAGGTCGAGGACATCACCTTCGAGGCAGACGCACAGAACGACCTCTATTGGGCGTACTATGGCACTACCCTGCATACCGTCACGCTGACCGATGCAGCAGGCAATGAGGTGGTTATCCAGTTAGAGGCAGCCGACGAGAACGCTATCGAGTCGTTGCCTTCGGGCGAGTGGGAAGATGTCTATAGCGGCTCTTGGACGATGAGCGACCCCTTCACGGGCTTCTATCGTTCGGGCAGTGCCGAGACGAGTTACCTGCTCACGGCAGACGGTCATTACTACTACCTCACGCCGACCTCGCCGCTGACGGTAGCCTTCGACGCCGACGACAACCTGACCTCGCTCTCGTTCGAGGCAACCACCGCCTTCGGCTCTACGCTCACCATTGCGTTGAAGTGATTTACGCTTACCATTGCGTTGAAGTGATTTTCCCCATTTCTTTGAAGCAGCGGCTTCACTGAAATACATCTGTATTCATTTTGTTCCTGAAGAGGGCATTCTCCTGTGAGGAGAGTGTCCTTTTCTCTCGAGATACGGTGCTATACAATCCGGCGGACATTTAATTCTCTAATAATATGTTGCGTAAAAGGACTTCCTTCACATAGATGGCATACTTTTTGTTATTAATAAATCACCTAAGCATAACTATTATAGTAAATAAGTACTAAAAATAATGGGGGGGGGTGAAAGAAAGTTAATTTATTTGGTGGCGTTGGAAATATATAGTACCTTTGCGCGCAAATTCGACATTGCAGCACGACCCATTGTTATGCTATATGCTATAAGAAGATAATCAGCAAGGTAAGTGCAGTAGTGTATTATTATTCAAGTAACAAGGGCAACCATAAAGTATGGCTTGTCCGTAAACCTATAGACCGAATAGCAGAGTTAAATTCAGTAGTGTTTGGCGAAGACGCACGGTAACTTTTAGAACGCAGTGTCGTTCCTTCTCTTTGTGTAAAAATGTAAGTTTGTTGACGGCGTTGCGTATGAAGATGCCGCTCGACTTTCGCAGGCGGGGCTATAGTGTAAGGACGATATAGGGATGATGTAAGGGGTCTGTTAAAGAAGAAGACAATATAAAAACCATACAAGATTTTGGAAAGACAATACAAGATGAAGAATAGAAGCCGATTAACCCGTTGGGGAGGGGTTGTTCTTATGCTCTTCCTCTCGCTGCAAGCCCATGCCGCTCTGCTGCCGGATGGTGTTTGGTATGTGTTTGGCGATACCGTATCGCTGGGCTTTCCCCGTATCACATTTACCGATGTCGACAGGCAGATTACCAAAACCGACTACGACACCAAGTCGTATGGTACGGAGGGTTCCTACCGTACCGAAGTGGATGGTACGTCTACCTATTATTTCTATCGTCGTACCTACCAAGATACGGTATTCTTGGTTTTCTCTGTTCGCCAAAATGCTGCAGGGGGCTACGAGATGTACGGCAACAACATAGGTCATGCCACTACGCTCTACGATCTGTGGCGCATAGTCGATGTAACGCCCGACCCCGAGAGCGGCGATCCGCGCGAGAAGTACTGGCCGCGAGACCGGGTGCGTATGCGTGCTTGCAATATCGCTACGGGGCTGTGGATTAACTATACCACGGACGCAAGCAACGAGGTGGTCTTGGGTCTGACGGCGGACTCTGCTTCGTCCAGTCCCTTTGGCTACTATATGGACGAGAAGGCTCCCGATTACTACTACTACCACTCTGCGCGTGCCACCTCGTTCCTGCCTATCTTCTACGACACTCACAACAATAGTTATTTCATGTGCTCCGAGGCAAAGGGTACCGATGTGTCGATCGAGGGTACGAAAGCAGCGGGGAACTATGTCCGCACCTCTCGCACAAAAGACTATTACTACCGGCTCAATACCGTAGCGAGCCGCTTCATGCGTTGCTACCAGTGGACGCAAGAAAACGCTGTCTCACTCCGTGTTAATGCCACGCCTCGACTGACTACTTTCGGCTATGCCGAAGATGACAAGGCGGCAAGCAAGCAGGCGATGGAAGAGACGTACGATATTGCGCTCGTCGACTCCGTTAAACTCTATAGTGTCTTTGGGCGTGCGAGAGGCAGACTCACGCAGGATATTATGCTCCGCGAGCCTGTGGTGGTGGACGATGCCACTACGCTGGAGAATGACTACGGTATTACAGCCAAGTTCTATTGGGCATCCAATGGTGCAGGCTCGTATACCAATCTGCTCTCGCCCCTCGAGCAGAAACAGATAGACAACTCGCTCTCGAATGTCTCGCCCTATAACGCAGAGACTGCCCGTACGATGTTGACCCGCTCCGAGGGTGTGCATAACGGGCATTGGCGTGTAACTGTCACACCCAATGGGCGCAGCCCGTTCAATGTAGTCGATACTACGGCGCATTCCGTCGGGGCATCTGTCGACTATAACGACCTGCTCTACTGCCATGTCGTGGACAAGAACAACACGGTGCTGGCTACGGAGATGAGTTATTTCTCCCGCAAGGCATACCGCCAAATAGCCTCGCTCGACTCTATCTATATATCCTATACGCCTGTGGGTTCGATGCTTCCTGCATCGGGTGGTGTGCAGGAGTTCGACTACGCTTTCGAGAAAGTGTCGAGCGAGATTCGCTATACAGCGGCGGGCGTAATCGATAGTATCTATCGAAGCGAGCGTACCTCTGTCCTGATGAAAGACTTGGATAAGATTACCTGCTCACTCTATACGGAGGACAATAAGCCTTTTACCGGCAATTGGGTGGATAGTGTGCGTATAGATACCGCCAATAGCAAGATAAAGTTCTACTATCAATCCAACGGTGGTGTGGATGTGCGCGGTGTGCGCCTCGTCGTCACGGCAGAGAGCGGCAACTACCACGCTGTCTCGCACAACTATATCCGTCAATATACATCGGCGGCTGTGGGTGCGACGGAGTTCCATCACCAGAAAGGCGGCTATTCCGACTTTATGCCCGCCAATAAAAATAATGTCCGCTATCAGCAAGTACATACCGTAGAGAAAACTATCTACTACAAGTCCGGCGAAGAGATAGCCCTTGTAGCCAACGAGCCGAATATGCGCGGTTATTGGCGTTGGTACGATTACGATACCGAACTCGACCCGCAGTACTATTGGGATGGCGGAACCTTGAAAACCACAACGAATTTCTGGAAAACAAAGCCCTCTGCTGCGAACTCGTATTTCGAGCCTATCAATGCCGCTACCAAGAGTGCTTCGCGCGGATACTACTGCGCCACTACCGCCGGTATGCCGCCTGTAGACTCGCGAGAAGTCCCCTCGGAGATGATACCCTATATCTATGGATGGACAGACCGTCAGAAGCGTAATATCGCCTTAGACGCAAGTGCCTATCAAGATTTTACGATTACCTCATCGAGTATAACAGAGCCGACGCTCTCGTACCGCCAAATATGGCATTTCCTCCCCGCCGAGGAGATGGCAGACTCGCTTATGAAATGTACCTCTGCCGATTCCCCCTACGAGCGGCATACCTATATGGCACCTACGGGGCAAAATGTCTATCTCGCTACCAATCTGCCCCACTATGCCTATTCTGTACACGCCTCGGAATTGTCCTATTGGTTCTACAATTGGAGAGGTACGCTCAAACAGGTGGGTAAAGCGTCTACGAGCGAAAATGTCATAGCGAAGTGGAAGTATCGTACCTCCACCGACGGCGGTAAGACTTTCGGCAGTTGGTCTTCGCTCTCGTCGAACTATACCAACGACTATCAGGTTGTATCTTCCTCCTTGGCGCAAGTAGTAGAGTATGCTCTCTATGTCCCATGGTACAATGTACCAAGTTATGCAGATCTCTATATTGCTACTTTTACAGTAACGTATGTCAGTCCAGCTACTTATGGCCCTTCTCAAACAGAACTGATGTCCCGCAGCGAAGTGACAGAGAGTTACCTCCTGCTGGCAGAGCAGAACTTCAACTTCGGTACGGCGGCAGGTAGTCTCTCTACGAGTAGCATGGTCTTCTATCCGACGCCACTGCCCGCCGAGAACTCTTCTTTTGGTTTCCTCTACGTCGATGCCTCGGGTACGAGCCAACGTAGTCGTCAAAAGGCAGGTGGAGATAATTCACAGGACTTTCCTTTCTATGGAGAGTACTGCCTTGTCAACCAGATAACGAGTAACCATGGCTATGTTTATGATTGGGCGAAAGGAACGCAGCACGGCGGTGCAGCCAACGGCTACATGATGTATGTAGACGGCAAGAAACAGCCGGGGCTTGTATCGACTATCTCTACCGATGCCGTCCTCTGCTCGGGGCAGCAGATGTACTGCTACCTTTGGATGTATAACCCGCAGAAATCCGGCACCACACTGCCTATCTTGCGCTTTGATGTGCAGGGGCGCAACAGCGACACGGACGAGTGGCACTCGGTTGGTTCGTTCTTTGCCGGAAAGATCGAAACCGACAAAGGTTGGATGCAGGTCAATTTCCCCGTCGTTTCCTCGGAGAACTACACCGAGACGCGTATAGCGATCTATAACTTCGCTGATAATACTAGTGGCAACGACTTCTTTATCGACGATGTATGCCTCTATGCTACGCGGTTGCCCCTCTCTGCCTATCAGGCATTCACCTCCTGCGAGGTAGAGGGTATGTCGGTGGCAGTAGCGCGTGTGGATTACTCCAATTTCTCTTCGAGCGGCAGCAGTCAGCAACTCTACTATACGATTCAGAACACCAAGGCAGATACGATGGTGCATGCTGTGTACCATTATCCCGCTTCGTGGACGGAAGCCCAAGCGGACACGCTCGGCGTTATCTATGTCCCCGCCAAAGGCTACGACCCTACGACCGATGTTACTACCTCGTTAGGCGACGAGCATGAGATGGTCTACGGCTCGGCGAATGCCATCATCGATTCTCTCGAGACCCTCTATACTATCGATAAGGCGAAAGGCACCGTAAAAGACGGCTATGTATTGAAAGGTTATGTACGTACTACCGACAAGACGGGTAGCCGCTACATCCTTTATGTTGCCCACTTCATCAACAATACCTACACGCCCGCCGATGCGACTTACAGTCTCAATATGGCGAATGCACGCCGAGACCTCACGGTTCCCGAATGTGCTATGAAATCCGAGTTGTCTATCCTCAACAAGACGAATATCCGCTTCGGTGACGGCACTACCGAGGGTCGTCTTGGGGCGTGTGCCAACGGACTATATCCCGTTACGGTTGCTGTAACGAACACCTTCGAGATAGACGGCGTAACGAGAAACCTGTCTGCCCGTGCCAAAGCCGATTGGCTCTTGGGCTATGCGTTCGACGATGTGTACGATACCAACACCACGCTCTCTGATGCCACGAAAGCCAAAGCCGATGCGGCATTCCTGGCCAAGTACGGCTACACGCGCGGTAAGGTACAGGACGCACTCACGGAGTTGCGCAGCCATCCCTCTATCTCAAACTATACGGCGACCGACCTCTCGACCATCGTATTGGATACCATAGGCTCGGACGGGCAGCCACACAGCGTCCTGCTTGAGGAACACTACAATATCATCTCGGATCTCTACTCCCGTGGATTGCTACGGCTCTGTTGCGACTCCGACCGATTCTACCTGCGCCAACAGGATACACTCCGCTATTGGATTTTCCCGATTGCGGGTACGGCATCGGCTTCGTACAACGGCAAGACTTATACGCTCGACAACTGCTCGAACCGTACTTTCTTGCGTGCCTATACGCAGCAGAGCGACCACTCGGTGAACCTCTCGCCGTTGTCGCTCGACGATATGACGGACGAACAACGCCACGCCATATCGCGTGTGCGTGTCGGTGCAAGATTGGCGAATACCGGGTTCCGTGTCCCCATATCGGATATGACCGACAATGTGGTCTTCGGTTGGGATAGTTGTCAGGTAGTAGCCTCTACCGACCCTATTGTGCAGGCACTGCTCGACAAAGGGGCAGGGGTGAATGAATTCAGTATGCGCTATACGCAAGACCGCATTTTCCAAGATGTCGGGGTTGGTAACTACTATAAGAAGGGTGATACGATCACTTTTGTCCCTGTGGATGCTGCCCATGTGACGGCTATGAAGAACCGCCATGACACTGAGACGGGGTGGGGTTCAGGCGAGAACCCGGGCTTCTGGCACGCTAACACGCATACGATGCGGGCGGGCTACGAGTATACGATGTGCCTGACGCTTCTCAATCAGTCGCTCGCTACCCACGATGCTGTAGACGCCTCCTGCCCGATTGGTACGGTCTATTTTACGGTCGTAGTAGTGCCGGATGTTCTTCTCTGGGCACCTTTGGATAATGACTACTGGGGCGACGACGACAACTGGCACGCTATTATCGACGGTGTGGAGACCGACCGTGCTTATGCTCCGCTCCCCGAGACGGATGTCGTACTGCCCACTATCTCCGATGTGCGTAAGTACCCCTATATCTGCGACAGCGTCTTCTATCCTATGGACGCCAACTACCGCACGGCGGCATGCCGCAAGATACTCTTCCAAAATAAGGCGGCTATCCTTAACCAACACAAACTCGCCTACGACTCGGCGTATGTGGATATGGTGTTGCCCCGCGATGGGTGGAATACGGTATCCATGCCACTGCGTGGCGTGTATAGCGGCGACTTCTTCGTACCCCATAGCGGCAAGTATTCGGACGCTACGGCTGAGAACCTCGAGAGCAGCGACTACTTCAAGATTGGTTCGTTCCGGGGGTCGCGCGACAGTCTCGCTGCGTATGCCGCATGGAGCAATTACTACAACGACTCCGTAGGTACAGAGTACCAAGGCGCATTGGGGCAATACAATACCTACAACCAACTCAAAGACACGGGAGAACTCGTCTTCTTCTCGAGCAATATACTCGACAAATCGCTCCAACCGTTCGAGGGATTGCAACTCGGTATATGGGGCCCCGACAACCTCTCTGACAAAGAGATTACCATCCGCCTACCGAAACCCGACACCAAGTACGACAAGTTTACCAACACAGGCAGTGTAGTAGGCAGTTGTACGGTAGACCGAACCGAGGCGTACCGCCTTGCGTTTGAGCCGGATGCCAACGGGCAAGCGAAAATAAAACTCCACAACGATACCCCGAGTCCGTGGTTCATGTGGGGCAACCCGACGATGTCGTATGTCGATGCCGAAGCGTTCTTCAAGACCAACAGCGGCAAGATAGAGGCGTACTTCAAGGTCATGGAGAATGGCGCATGGCTGACTCGCACCCGCTATAATGTAACCTATCAGACCCGTTTCGTAAAGCCCTATCAAGCCGTACTTGTCTATGCTAAAGGCGGTGAGAAAATCACAGACTTGGAGTTGACACTCGATGTCAATCACCTCGCCTCCTCGTGTATGCAGGATGGGCGTAGCAACTCCACCTCCGTGATGCGTTCGCTCTCGCCCCGCCGCATGGAGAACGGACATTATCTACGCTACGGGCGTATGCGTGTGGCGGCTGCGGTGCGCCAAGAGGGTGATATGCAGGCTGCGGCTTCGTCCGTATTCGATCTGGTGGTTTCAGACTTTGGACACAACGGCTACGAGGTAGGCGAAGATGTACCGTTCTTCTCTACGGGCATTGCCGACAACGGAAAGACCTACTCGGGCGCAGCAGAGATGAACCTTTATTCGCTCGTAGGTACCAAAGGACTCTCGGTCGATGTGCGCGAACAATCGGGTATTGTGCCGCTGTGCTTCCTCGTCAGCAACTATGTCCGCACACTGCGTAACGGGAAGATGACCCTCTATTTCTCGCTCTACGATTGGGAAGAGGAGTGCTACTTGGTAGATGCCGTTACGGGCAGCCGCACACGGATAATCAATGGTACGGAACTGACGGTCGATATTCCCGCCAACCACGAGTTGCGCTACTACATAGAGGGCGCAAAGACAACACCCGATACGCCGACCGATAACGGGGAGGTAGTCGTACCCGACAGCCCCGATACCGCACCTGCAGTAACAGTCTATTCGCCTGCTCAAGGCAGAGTGAACATAGTCGCTACTGCCGCCATAGCCACTGTGCGTCTATACGATGTGGCTGGACGGCTGCTGACCACTGTCAACGAGAGTGGAGTAGGGCAGTCTCCGGTGTTGTCGCTCTCTGCCCCCTCGGGTGTGCTGATAGCAGAAGTGGTGCTGACTACCTCACAGACGCCTGTTCGTGCAAAGGTCTTTGTTCAATAGCCCGAACGCACAAGAAATCCAAAATTGTTTCTACACACCGGTTATCCGGATACGGATAATACTGTGCATATACTTGTTAACTATAAAATCGAAAATGAATCAAGGTACAAATACTTCTTCCCGCATAGATGCTTCGTTCCAAAGCACCAGTGCCTATGCGGGAAGTTGGCGGATAGAGCAATCTGCGAGCAGTAGTACCTACTGTCCGCAAACCCTGCTACAAGCGTCGGGGCAGTTACATACCCGTGCTACAGGTTCTCTTGTGGAAATAAGCCGTGAGGTAGTAGGCGGCTCGATAGCGGATTGGAACACTATAGAGGAACCGTCGGGTGTCTTGCGTGCGCCGCGTCCGCATACCGACCCTATTGGTCAGGTTACGCCTGTAGGCGACGCCCTCTTCCCATTGCTTCTCTTTGCAGCACTCTATGCTCTTTGCAAGAGTATAAAACGCTATCGTCTCCGATAGTAGGAAGAAAAGTAACGAGCAGGTTTTGCTGTTTGGTAAGATAAAAGGGGGACTTCTATAAATTGCGGAGTAGTGATTTATAGAAGTCCCCTTAAGAATACCCAAATACTTATAAAGACACGCCGAGGGCTGTATAGGTATTGCCGTCGCGTAGGATAAGGAATTGCCCATCGTGCAAGACTTTGCGTGCCGCGGATGGGGTATCGGATGCTTGTGGGGCGGTCATATCAGTCGGCACGACAGGGGCTTCCACCTCGCTGACAAGGCGCACACTATAGCCGAAACTGCGCAGCGGCAGATAGTTGGCGTCTACCATATTGGAGAAGAAATACAACGCCCGAGCGTTCTGCTCGCCCGCCGCTGTAGAAGACCAATAGCCCCCAACCATATTGACATAGTCTACCTCGCCTGCATCTCGGAAACCCGCACAAGGCAGGAAGACCGCACCCGCTTCTTGCAACAAGGCAAACTGCTCCAATGTATAGAAATTGGACGAGTACTCACCCTGACTGATAGTCTTCTGTGTAGATGTTTCGTTGCCGGTACCCAATACCTTAACACTCACGCCTGCGGGACAGGAGAAGCCCACGGGCAGCATCAAGAAACCACGCAGGCTCTTCTTTTCTGTTACTTTGACCCGTGCCATAGTCCATCGCCCGTAGCGGAACAAGTACTGCCATTCGTCTGCAGTCAGTACACGCCATTCGTTCGTACGGTTGCCGCCGTTGTATACTGCGTTATAGACCCCCCAATCGGCATACTCTGCCATGAGCGTAAGGTCGCTCTCTGAGTTGTAGGGTTGGAAATCGGTTGACACCTCGGATACACACCAAGGCTGATAGGCTTTCGCACCACTCATCCAACCGCTCGTTCCCCAACCGAAAATATCGATCCATCCATCGTATGCCTCGTCGGCTTCGGCATTGTCCGGTCCGATACAGTCGTACTGATTGTCTGCCAAGCGCCATGTACCTTGCCCCCATGTGCCGTCTGCACACTTGTGCTTCTCTCCGTTGGCGGCATTGTACTGCAAGTTGCCCTGTGAGAATACCACATAGCGCGTGGGCGATACTTGGAACTTGCCTGTCAACTGCCCCTCGCCCTCGGGATGCTCCGGCTCGGAATAGGGCAAGAAAAGCGCAATATATTCCGCATCGCCCGCGACGGTAACGGTACGGGGATTGTCGGTATTGCCGTCGTCCCACTGCAGGAATGTGCTGTAGTTGAGCGGCGTGGCGGTAAGCGTAGCCACATCGCCCATAGCGTATGTACCACCGCCCGATACGCTGCCTAATTCGTTGTCTGCCGTCCGAACGGTAACCGTATAAGAGATAGGCGCAAAATACGCTGTAAAGAGCGTATCGGATGTGATATAGACCGTATGGACAAGGTCGGTACTCTCGTCCGACCAACGGACAAACGAATAACCTGTGGCGGGAGTGGCGCGTAGTGTGGCACTCGAACGATAAGCATAGGTACCTCCACCCGATACCTTGCCTGCCACGGCATCATCGGACGCTACCGATACGGTATAGGTAAGCGGTGTGAAATAGGCGGTATAGGTAGTATCCACGGTAGCAATGACGGTACGGACACTATCGGTATTGCCGTCGCTCCACCGAGAGAAGACATAGCCGTGCGCCGCTGCGGCACGCAGCGTAACCTCCTTGCCTACTACATACGATGCCGAGCCGTATGCCTTACCTGTTGCGCTGTTGGCGGATTGGGCAATGATATAGACGGACTCCATATCGGGGTCGGATGGCGGAAGCGGATTCCACTCCTCGTCGGGGTCGGGCGTAATAATCGTAGCCCGTGCAGTAAGCGTAACCGCCGTTGCGCCGACGGTATACCGCAAATCGACCGTCTCGCACAGCAGCGAATCGCCCCAATACCACCCGCTAAACGCATAGTCTGCCGCCACCGAAGCCCGCAGCGAGACAACCGTATGCTCACGATAGATATTGCCCGAACGGATATTGAAAGTAACCGCTTCGGCAGGCGATGCCACGAGGTTGAGTTGGCTGTAGGTAACCGGCGTTGCCCGTAGCGTAAAGGTAATATCCTGTTGCCCGACGATATAGGTAAACGCTGTAGTAGACGCCACGAGGTCGTCGCCCCGGTACCAACCGTCGAAGATATAATCGTCTGCCATGGTAGCCCGAACGATAAGCGTATCGCCCTCGTGGTATTTCGTCCCCGACGAGATATTAAAAGTAGCCGCTCCTTGCGGTTCTGCCTTAAGATAGACAGCGGAGGTCATCTCCACAGCCGGGTCGTCGGGTTGCTCGGGGTTGAAATCGAATACCGCCACAAACGCTGCATCGGCAGCCCCCACTGTATAAGTGAAAGCGGATTGGTCGGTCAGATACGAGCCATTGAGCGTCCAATGGGAGAACAGATACTCGCTATAGGCATGCGCCTCGAGGCTAATCGTTTCGCCCTGAAGATAACGCCCCTCGCTCGCTATGACATAACCTGCCGCTGCATCGTCCGCCTGCGCCGTAACGGTATAGCGGGGCGTATGGGTAAAGACGGCTACAAAAGCAGCATCGGCACTGCCCATCGTATAGGAGAAACACGAGTCAGGGGAATAGACTTCGCCATTGAGCGTCCAGTATTGGAAATAGTAGTCCTCGTGGGGTGTACAACCTATCTGCACCGTATGGGCGGGATAGTACGAACCTGCGCCCATCAGCACTGCCGCATAGGGCAGGTTAGAGGACAGCGAGAGCGTATGTGGCGCTATGGCATGCAGGTGCGCCACAAAGGCAACACTCCTATGCTCCACCGTATAGGTAAACGCCAAGTCGGTACTGTATTGCACGCCGTCGAGCGACCAATAGTCGAACGCATAACCATCGGCGGGCGTACAAGAGAGCAGAGTAGCAGCACCCGCACAAAGCGCACCACCGCCCGTCAATACTGCCGCACCCGCAGGGGCAGACGAGACGGACACCGAATAGGTGGCAGCGGGGTCGGGTGGCAAGACCGGGTCGAAATCATCCTGCTGTGCCTGTATGGGTACACCCACGACAAGCATAGCCCACACGCCCAAACAACGGAAGAGCGAACGAACGAAAGGCGATCTCATCGCAAAGGCAGATTAGTGGATAACACACTTGGTTACCTTATCGCCCGAGACAACCAAATAGACACCCGCAGGCAACGGCAGCGAACCCGAATAAGTCCCATCGGCTACGACGACACCGGCTACATTATAGACCTGAAGATCGGCAGTGCCGTGGATATACAGCCCATCGGCAGTAACCTCGATACGGGCGTCATCTGTATTCTCGTCGACAGAGGTAGGCGCATTGTAGCCGCGTACCAAAGCGAAACGCCCTGTCTGCGAGCCTGCACCCGAAGAGAAGGTATAGGCACCATTGCTGAAATCGTGCAGTGTGTTGTACTCACGGTCGAGCAGATAGAATAGTGTATCCATACGGGGCGCATCGATCGTATACGAACCCGAAGCGGGCAGACGCAGCCCCAACTCGACTACCCCCGTCTGCATAGGGCGTTCGTTGATAGCGTACTGCACCTTACTCTCGTCGTAAGAGAATATCTGCGGCACAGAGGTTTCGGTAGAGAGGAACTTGGCTGCATCCTTACCGAGGTCGTAGCCAAGAGCCGCTTGCTCGTTGATAACCACACGGGTAGCATCGCTCTGCTCGCCGTCGGACAGGGTCAGGTTGACAATATACCGCCCGCCGTTAGACTGTGCTTTGGCGGCACGGGCAGGCGTATGCGCCGCACGATGCTCGTCCATTTGGTGCTTGGTCATTGCCTTATCACGCTCGAAGATAAGTTCGAAATCTTGACTGAACTCGTTCTGCAAGAAGAAACCTTCGTAAGGCGAGATATAGTACTCGTCGTCGCCCGGGCGCACGGACTTGTATGTCCCCTCCTGTACATCCCAATAGGTAATAGGCGAGGTGGTATTGAGGTCGTTGATGTCGTAGTATGCCATGAAGGGGTTGGCGGCATAGTTCCAACTCTTGTTGTTCTCTTTCTTGGACGGGAAGAAGGTAAGCAGCACTTTCTTCACTGCCTCACAGAAGTCGGGCGAGGGGATACGGATTGTAAAACTACCCGAGACAGAGAAATTGAATTGGAAGATATAGCCGTGCCCCGGATAGAGGTACTGCTGGTCTTTGGGCAGACGCTTCCATCCCGTAGTATCACGCTCGGCACGCGCCTGACCGTCGTACTCGTAGATGACATACTTGGCATCGGAGGCGATGTCGTCTATCTTAACGGGGAACGGGAAACCGAAGAAATGCCACTTCTTGCCCGATACGAAAATATGCTGAATAAGCGAATCGACCGAGAGGTTACAGCCCGCAATAATAGACGCCCAATCCTTGCCGTCGCCCTCTACCTCGACATTACCGATATGCTGCGTAGAGTCGCAGTCGGCATCGACCGTCAAGCCCGCACCCGGATAGAGCGTGGCGTTGGGTTTGCCGCGCAGCGGGTCGTCCCCGCACGAGAAATTAATATCGCCCTTGCCGTAGAAATCGTCGTATTGGAAACTCTTGTCCATACGGTAGCGATTGAGGAACTGCGACCACTGCGTATCGTAGAGGTACTTCATCTCCGTATCCTCGAGGTTCGGAATATAGAGAACGGCATTCGCATTGGCATAAGCAGAGAAGGTGTTCTGCCCGATAGTGAATGGGTCGAAGAGGTAACTATAGATACTCCGGACATTGCAGTCCTTGAACGCATACTCCTCGATGTCTGTCACCAAACCCGGGATATCCACATTGCGCAGGTTGGTACAATCGGCAAAGGCGTGGTGTCCTATCTTGGTTAACTTCTTTGGGAATTGGATATTGTCCAAACTCGTACAGCCGACAAAAGCATTGCTTGCCACCTCGGTCAGCGTGTTGGGCATAGCGATGAACTTCAGACCGGTACAGTACCCGAAAGAGAGCGTATTTAACTCTTTCAAGTTCGGCGGGAGAATGAGCGTGTCTAATTGACAACGATAGAATGCACCCGCTTGGATAGACCGGATGCTATCACCGAGAATAGAGATTTTCTTCAAACTATTGTTGCCTGCAAACGCCCATGCGGAAATGGTGGTTAACTTAGAGCCTGCGGGGATAGTAACGGATTGAAGAGAACCACCGGAATGAGGTTTAGAAGAATAATTAGAAGTGCTATTAGAGGAGACACTATAATAGTAGTGTATCCATGTTTCATATCCCCCGGCAAATGCCATTCCCCCTATAGTCGTTACATTTGCAGGAATGGTAACCTCTGTCAGTCCTGCGCCTTGAAAAGCGGATGCACCGATAGAGGTAAGGCTTTCGGGGAGGTTAATAGAACGCAATGCTGCGCAACCATAGAAAGTCTTTTCGCCGATAGTCAATAAGCCTTCGGGCAGCACTACCTCCTGCAAGTAGGGGGTATTGAATACATTCTGCTCGATACAAGTAATGGTATTTGGCAGAATGGCTTTGCGGATATGCGTACCCGTACCCGTGAAAGAATAAGCTGTAAGGGTGTCTTTTTTCGAGTGGTAGCCTTTGGTATACTCGTACTCATTGGCGACTATGCTTGCCGCAGACAAGTCGATTTCTAACAGATTGGGCATTTGGTTACGCATCATCATAATGTCGTAACTGTTGATAGTGCCGCTTATGGTCAGTGAGGTGATTTTCTTCAGGCTATCCAACCCTAATTTCTGTTGCAGTGCCGATTTGTCTGCCAATGCCGATATACTCACCGACGCAGAGACGCCGTGAGTAGGCACAATAAACTTGTAGCCCGTCCATGCTGCCTTGTAGGTATCTACATTCGGGACATAAAAGATGGTATTCTCGTGGAATGCATTGCTGCCAAGGCTTGCAGGCGTTTCGCCCAATACCATAACAGAAAGCGAAGAAGAGGACTCGAATGCGTAGGCTCCTATGCTATTGACGGTACTCGGAAGCGTAATGGCGGTAAGAGATGTATTACCTCTAAATGCACTCTCTCCTATACTGATTAGGGTCTTGGGCAGTCCCACGGAAGACAAAGCAGAGCAGTAGTAGAAAGCACCGCTGCTGATACTTGTTACCCCATCCGGGATAGTAATTGCTGTGAGTGAACTACAGTACTCAAATGCGTCACCCTCTATAGATGTTATGCTTTGAGGCAGGTCAATTGTGGTTAGAGCGGTAGAACGAAAAGCGTAGGAACCTATACTTTTTAAGCCACTCGGAAGAGTTATTGATGACAAAGATGAACAATTATAAAAAGTAGAACTTTTTATTTCAGTAACTCCGTCCGGAATAACAATCGATGTCAAACCGGAACAGTCATAGAAAGCAGATTCTTTGATACTGTTTACGCTATTTGGTATACTGACTGCCGTAAGTGAAGAACTTGACCGGAAAGCACTATAACCAATGCTTGTAACTGCGTATTCCACGCCGTTGTATTCTACGCTCGCGGGGATGACTACCTCGCCCGAATAGGAATTGTAGTTCCCGTCGCGATAGGTAACTGTGGCGGTCTTGTTGGAGGAATTGAAATCGTAGTAGATACCGTCTATCTGCGCTGTGTAGGCAAAGGCGCAAACGGAAAGGGTAAGGGTAAGGAAAAAGGAGAGAAGTTTTCTCATTGGATTGTGTATTTTGAGGTTGAACTTTCAATTAGGTTGTTGTTGCGCTTGGCTAACGCCGGGATTCAACAATCCTTATAAATCAACTACAAAGATACAACAAAAAACGGAAAAATCCAAATAAAATTTTCATTTTGTAGGCAAAATTGATAGAAAAGTGCGTTTTTTTTGTTTCTTGCGCCTTTTTCTTGTTTCCTGCTCGCTGCGCTCGCTAAAAATAGAGGAAGATTTTTGTGGTGGACTTGGCGTAGCATGGTCAACTGAGCCTGCGGCTCACGCGGGTGAGGTGAAGCGGAGGACAGGTGTGCGTAGCACACTAAGTGTCCGCAGCGAACGAAGCCCAGTGGGCTTCGTTAGAATACCTTAGTCCACAACCCACGCCCCCAGGAAGGGCACTTATCATTTTTTATTGTGCTTTTTTTATTGTGCTTCGTATAACACTTTGCTATGTGTATTTTGCGTTATGGAAATTCGTTTTGCCTAACTCAAATAATTATCGTACCTTTGTGGCAAATTATGTGGCAAATTATGTGGACTATGGCAGCAAACTACCACACAGACACTACGAAACACGCACAACCACACAAAGCCACACAGGCTACCGGACACACAACCACACAGGCAACTAAACAGACAACTGACCCCATGAGCAAAGAGATTACAGATCCTATAGGCACACAGGTTACAGATCCTATCGGCACACAGGCAGGCGGGCATACACCCATCCAACTCCCCGAGAATGCAAATCGGCCTCTACGGGCGGGAGAGAAGTATACACCTATCCTGCGCCCCGACCATGAGTATGCAGAGGTTACGCCGTATAGTGTGTTGATGGGTGTGCTGATGGCGGTCATCTTTTCGGCGGCGGCTGCCTATCTGGGGTTGAAAGTGGGGCAGGTATTCGAGGCGGCTATCCCTATCGCTATTATTGCTGTGGGGTTGTCTTCGGCTCTAAGACGCAAGAACGCACTCGGCGAGAATGTGATTATCCAATCGATTGGCGCATCATCGGGCGTGATTGTGGCGGGTGCTATCTTTACGCTCCCTGCCCTCTATATCCTGCAAGCCAAATACCCCGACATTACGGTAAACTTCATGCAGATATTCCTCTCCTCGCTGCTTGGCGGGTGCTTAGGCATACTGTTCTTAATCCCTTTCCGTAAGTATTTCGTGCAAGAGAAACATGGCGAATATCCCTTCCCCGAAGCCACTGCTACCACGCAAGTACTCGTCTCGGGCGAGCAGGGCGGCAGCCAAGCCAAACCCCTCATCTGGGCGGCAGGCATAGGCGGACTGTACGATTTTGTGGTGTCCACTTTCGGGCTTTGGACGGAAAGTCTCTCTACCCGCATGACGGGGTGGGGTGAGGCATTGGCAACGAAATTCAAACTCGTCTTCTCTATCAATACGAGTGCTGCCGTATTGGGCTTGGGCTATATTATCGGCTTGAAGTACGCCGCTGTCATCTGTGCGGGTTCGTTCTTCGTATGGTGGGTATTGCTCCCGCTGCTCGGCAGTGTGCCCGGCATGGAGACGACCGACCCGCAACTGCTCTTCACCGGCTACGGGCGGAACATCGGTATAGGCGCTATCGCTATGGCGGGCATGATAGGAATCGTAAAGAGTTGGGGCGTGATTAAGTCCGCCGTCGGTCTCGCCGGCAAAGAATTAGGCGGCAAGGGCAAAGCCGTGGCTGCTGCTTCGCTGCGCACGGAGAAAGACCTCTCGATGCGTTTCCTCGTTCTCGCTATTGCGGCGGCACTGCTTATCACGCTCGTCTTCTTCTGGCTCGGTGTACTGCACAACCTATGGCAGGCATTGGTGGCCTTTGTGGTAGTAGCCGTTATTGCTTTCCTCTTCACCACCGTGGCGGCAAACGCCATCGCTATCGTAGGCAGCAACCCCGTAAGCGGCATGACGCTGATGACACTGATTATTGCGTCGGTTATCTTCGTGGCAATCGGCATGAAAGGGTCGAGCGGTATGGTCGGCGCCATGGTGATAGGCGGCGTGGTCTGCACGGCTCTTTCGATGGCGGGCGGTTTCATCACCGACCTCAAAATAGGCTACTGGATAGGTACCACCCCGCGCAAACAAGAGGCGTGGAAATTCCTTGGTACACTCGTATCGGCGGCTACCGTAGGCGGCGTGATGATAATACTGAACAAGACCTACGGCTTCACGGGGGATAACGCCCTCGTCGCCCCGCAGGCCAACGCCATGGCGGCAGTGATAGAGCCCTTGATGTCGGGACAAGGCGCACCGTGGATGCAGTATATCGCCGGTGCTATACTTGCCCTCGTGCTGAACCAACTCGGCGTTCCCGTACTGGCGTTCGCCCTCGGTATGTTCATTCCTCTCGAGTTGAATACGCCCCTGCTCGTAGGTGGTGCTATCTCGTGGTGGGTAGGGCGTAAACGCAGCAAGGACGGCGAGCAGGCAGAGGAACTCGCCAAGCAACGCCAGGACAAAGGTACGCTCATCGCCAGCGGTTTCATAGCGGGCGGTGCGCTGATGGGTGTCGTAAGCGCAGTGATAAAGTTCTGCGGTGCAGACCCGTACTTGTACGACTGGGTCGCTACTCCATGGGCTGCCCTTACGGCACTGGCGGCATACATTGCACTTATCCTGTACTTTGTCTTTGCAAGCAAGCGTATCATTCGCCGGTAAAGGTTCTATTATGCGCATAGAGTGTCCTGCTCGCTGCGCTCACGAAAAATAGAAAAAAATCAAATAGAAACAAATTATAATCCATTAAATCAATACATAATTATGGTAAGTTACAAAGAATTGGGTCTGGTAAACACCCGTGAGATGTTTGCAAAGGCTATCAAAGGCGGATACGCTATTCCTGCCTTCAACTTCAACAACATGGAGCAACTGCAGGCTATCGTAAAGGCTTCGGCTGAGACAAAAAGCCCCGTTATCCTCCAAGTATCGAAAGGCGCACGCAACTACGCGAACCAAACACTGCTCCGATACATGGCACAGGGTGCGGTAGAGTACGCTAAAGAATTAGGCTGGGAGAAACCGCAGATTGTACTCCACCTCGACCACGGAGACAGTTTCGAACTCTGCAAGAGTTGCGTGGATTTCGGTTTCTCGAGCGTGATGATCGACGGTTCGGCTCTTCCCTACGAGGAGAACATCGCCCTCACCCGCAAAGTAGTAGAGTATGCACATCAGTATGATGTAACCGTAGAGGCAGAACTCGGTGTACTCGCCGGCGTAGAAGATGAGGTAGCCGCTGAAGAGAGCCACTACACCAAACCCGAAGAGGTAATCGATTTCGCTACCCGTACGGGTTGCGACTCACTCGCTATCTCGATTGGTACCAGCCACGGTGCCTACAAGTTCAAACCCGAACAGTGCACCGTTGACCCGAAAACCGGTCGCTTGGTTCCTCCTCCATTGGCATTCGACGTACTCGACGCCGTGATGGAGAAATTGCCGGGCTTCCCAATCGTACTGCACGGCTCGTCTTCCGTTCCGCAAGAGTATGTGGACATGATTAACCAATATGGCGGCAAACTGCAGGCTGCCGTAGGTATCCCTGAGGAACAACTCCGCAAGGCTGCCAAGAGCGCGGTATGCAAAATCAATATCGATAGCGATAGCCGTTTGGCGTTCACCGCTGCCGTACGCAAAGTATTCTGGGAGAAACCCGCTGAGTTCGATCCCCGTAAGTACTGCGGCCCTGCTCGCGACCTCATGGAGGAACTCTACAAGCACAAAATCATCAATGTGCTGGGCTCTGACGGAAAAGCAGAGTAAGAACTCCCCCTCGGATAAAAAATCTCAGGCTGTCCAACAGGACAGCCTGAGATTTTTTTGTTCTTGTTTATCTAGTTATTCTAGATAGTCTAGTTATTCTATGGGCGTGGGGGACTCGGCTTTGTATAGTCAACTGAGCCTTGCGGCTCACGCGGGTGGGGACACCCACGCCCCCAGGTCTTGTCCTTCCTTCTCTCCCCTTTAGCCCCCTCAAAGAGGGGGTTGGGGGAGTTTTATTCTGCGGGGGACATTACTACCTCGAACATATTGCCGGACGATACCAATTGGCGGAGGGTCGATTGGATGGTCTCCGCCGTAATGGCATTGACTGCGTTACGGTAGTCGGCTAAATAGTCCAACCCATAGAGGTTGTACAGATAGATAATCGTCTCCCAATAACTGTTCTTCTCCAAATCCTCCTGGAAATCCTTGAGCATGCACTCCTTCTCCTTGCTCAAGTCGTTCGCCAAAGGTCCGTTGTCGATAATGGTCTGTACCTCCTCGTGGATAATCTCCATCAAGCGGCTCTGCTTCTTGGGGTCTGTATCGAACTGCATAATAAGGTACGCACGATTAACGGGTTTGATATACATACCGCCTGCACAACCTACACCATACGAGCCGCCCTCACGCTCACGGATAGATTCCAAATAGCGTGTACTCAAGATACGACCTATCATCTCCATATTGAGGTCGTTTGCCAAGGTATAGGGCATATCGTAGGATGTGTATTGGATACGGTTGGATGCCGTAGTGGTCTCCATCTCGCGCGTGAAATAGTTGCGTTGGATACCGAGCGGCACACGCACGCCGTTGTCTCGCATCTCCTCGCGTGCCTTGGTGGTCTTCAGACCGCCTATCCATTGGCATACTTTCTGCCGAGTCGCCTTGTCTGTCGGGTCGATATTACCTACCAACACGAAGGTGAAGTCTGCGGGGTTGGCAAAACGCTCCTTGTAGACACGCAAGCATTGGTCGAGTGATACCATCTCAAGACGCTCGGTATTCCATATCGTCGTGCGCTCCGAGTGATTGGATGAGAAAAGTTGTACCGAATCGGAGAATGCTGCCTTGGGGTTCTTGTCCTTATTGAGCAACTGGTTGTGCATCAGGCTGACAAGCGTTTGGAAAGCCTCTTCGTCGCGACGAGGTGCGGTGAACTGCAAGTAGATCAGTTGGAGCATAGTCTCGAAATCACGCACCGACGAAGAACCGCTCATGGTCTCCGTATTGGAATTAATAGAGGTACTTGCGCTCGCAGTCTTACCCGTCAAGGCTTTCTGTAGGTTGTTGGCAGAGAAATCGCCCAAGCCCATCAGACTGACGGCACTTGTAGCCAAGTCTGCGGCATAGAGGTCTTCGGTAGCAATCAACGACTCACCACCCTTAGAGTATGCAAAGAGGCGAATCTCGTCCTGCTTGAACTCGGTCGGCTTCACTATCACACGCACGCCGTTGGACAGCGTCCACTCCGTCGTACCCAACGCATCGTTGTGGGCGGTCTTCCTGATTTTGCCTGCTTTGGGTGCTTTCTTTACCAAAACGGTATCGACAGCCTCCTCTTTCGGTGCTTCGATCTGCTCCTCATGCACGGTCCGGAGCATGCTCAGAATCTGCTCCTCCGTCGGGATATTCACGCCCTCTTTCTTGGGACCCGTAATGGCAATGGTCGGGTTCTCGTGAATCATGTCTTTGGCAATCTTATTGATCCAATCGACATTGATCAACGGCAGGACACTCTTGGCAAACCGGTACTCCCATTCGATACCCGGCATAGGCTCGTGGTCCTCGAAATTGCGGATACACTCCTGCGCAATAGAGCGGTTGCGTCGGCTGTTACGCTCGTTGTAGGACTTCTCCATTCGGCTGAGGTAGTCGGTCTTCACCCGCTCCAATTCCGCCGAGGTAAACCCGTAACGATCCATCTTCTCCAACTGCACAAGCAAGTCGTTGAGTGCTTCGGTCTCACGCCCCTCTTTGGGTATGGATACGGTGACAAAAGCATCCTTGAGTTTGACTATCTCGCCATAGTACGAGCCTGCGCCCATGAACGATGCGTTCGGGTCGAGTGCGAGTTCGCTGAAACGATTGTCGAGCATATCGCTAATCAGCCCATTGACCATGGAAAGCAAATAGGCTTGGTCGGTATTCTGTAGTTCGACCGGAAGTTGGGCGTGCTTATACTCCAACTCGATACGGGTATTTTGTGCCTCGGGGTCTAAGACAATCGCCACCAGAGGTGCGGTATTGTCGCTCACGGTATAGAGCGGACGCTCGCCACGGTTCACACGGGCGGGTACATCTGCCCAAAGGGCTTTGATCTTGGCTTCGATAGCATCCACATCGATGTCGCCCACAACGACAATGGCTTGATTGTCGGGACCGTACCATTTCTTATAGTACGCACGGAGTGCATCGTAGGCGAAATTGTTAATCACTGCCGTATCGCCGATGACATCACGCTTGGCGTATTGGCTGCCCGGGTACTTAAGCGCCCGAATCTCTTTCCAAAGTCTGCGGTCTGCCGTACGACCCGTTCGCCACTCCTCACGAATCACGCCACGCTCGTCGTCGATCTCCTCGGGCAAGAGCAGCAACCCGCATGCCCAATCGTGCAACACAAGCAGGGCGGAATCGACAATGCCCTCACGGTAGGTAGGCACATCGGAAAGGCGATAGACCGTCTCGTCGATAGAGGTATAGGCATTGATATTGCCACCGAAATTCACGCCCACGGACTCGAAGTAGTTGATGATGCCCTTACCGGGGAAATGCTCCGTGCCGTTGAACGCCATGTGCTCAAGGAAGTGTGCCAAACCGTTCTGGTCGTCCTCCTCCAATACTGCCCCCACTGCCTGCGCGATATGGAACTCGCAGCGTTGTTTGGGTTGCTCGTTATGACGGATATAGTAGGTCAATCCGTTCTCCAACTGCCCGTAACGCACATTGGTGTCGAGGGGCAATTTCTCGGGCTGTTGCGCCCAAGCGCATAGTGCTGTGGAGAGCAGCACCAGACTAAGCATGGTTTTCTTCATTATCTTCTCTTGTTTTTGTTCGGTTGGGTAGGGGGACACGATTACTCCCCGCAGTTTTTTCGTATATTTTTTGTACATTTCGGGAACGCTATCCCTTGCTTATCCCTTGCTCATCCCTTGCTGATTCCGACTCGTCGGTCTGCGGTGCGGCGGGGGTGTCTTCTACGGGCGTAACGGGGGCTTCGGCGACAGCATCCGCCGCTTTCTTATGCGAGGTGCGCTTCTTGGGCGTAGGCTCGACGGCCGTCTCCTCGTTTTTCTCTACGGTCTTCTCGTTTGCCTCGATGATTTCGTCGCCACGGCTCTTCCACGGGCGAGGACCGAGTATGCGCTCGACATCCTCGGAGGTAATGACCTCTTTCTCGATAAGCAACTCTGCCATTTGGTGGTGTCCCTCCTTGTTCTCCTCGAGAATCTGACGGGCACGCGCCATCTGACGGGCGATAATAGCCGCCGTTTCCTTGTCGATTAACTCTGCCGTCTTATCGGAATAAGGCTTGGAAAAGCCGTAACTGTACTGCCCTGTGGAATCGTAGAAACTGACATCCTTCAACTTGTCGCTCATACCGTAGTATGCCACCATGGCGTATGCCTGCTTGGTAGCCCGCTCCAAGTCGTTGAGTGCGCCGGTGGAGGTCTGGTGTAAGAAGAGTTGCTCCGCCGCACGACCGCCCAACAACGAGCAGAGTTCGTCGAGGATATGCTCCTCGTTGGTCAACTGACGCTCCTCGGGCAAGTACCACGCCGCACCGAGTGCGACACCGCGCGGCACGATAGTAACCTTAACCAACGGATTTGCCCAACGGAGCATCCACGAGATAGTGGCATGCCCCGCCTCGTGGTAGGCGATAGAGCGTTTCTCGTCTTCGGTCAGCACCTTGGTCTTACGCTCCAAACCGCCGACAATACGGTCGACGGCATCCATGAAATCCTGCCGACCGATCTTCTTATGGTCGTGGCGGGCGGCGATAAGTGCCGCCTCGTTGCATACATTGGCTATGTCCGCCCCCGAAAAACCCGGGGTCTGCTTGGAGAGGAAATCAACATCGACGGTATCATCGAGTTTGAGCGGACGCAGGTGAACCCCGAAAATCTCTTTACGCTCCTGCAAGTCGGGCAACTCGACATGTATCTGTCGGTCGAAACGACCTGCACGCAACAGAGCGGGGTCGAGTACATCGGCACGGTTGGTGGCAGCGAGAATGATAACGCCCGTATTGGTACCGAAACCGTCCATCTCGGTCAACAATTGATTCAGGGTCGATTCACGCTCGTCGTTGCCGCCCGTCATGGCGCTCTTACCCCGAGCACGACCTACGGCATCGATCTCGTCGATGAAGATAATGGCAGGCGCTTTCTCTTTGGCTTGGCGGAAGAGGTCGCGCACACGGCTCGCACCCACACCGACAAACATCTCGACGAAATCGCTACCCGACATCGAGAAGAAAGGCACACCCGCCTCACCCGCTACGGCTTTGGCAAGCAAGGTCTTACCCGTCCCCGGAGGACCTACGAGCAATGCGCCCTTGGGTATCTTACCACCGAGTACGGTATACTTCTTCGGGTTCTTAAGGAACTCGACGATCTCCTGTACCTCCTGTTTCGCTCCCTCAAGCCCGGCTACATCCTTGAATGTAACCTTGCTGGCATTGTCCTTGTCCGTCACTTGGGCTTTGGCTTTGCCGACACCGAAGATACCTCCCATACCGCCTGCTGCGCCGCCGCCAATGCCGCGACTAATCCAGACGAAAAGCATAATCATGATAATGAGCGGCAAAAGATTGCCCAATATCAAGTAGAGATAGTTGTGGGTCTGCTTGTAGGTAACATCGATAGCGACCTGCCCTGCCTCTTTGCGGCGGGCATTGGTCTGGTCGATATACTTGGAGAACTCCTCTACGCTGGGTATCTGTATGGATAACTTGCCTTTAACGGCTTCGCCGCGCGCCTGCTCGCCAAAGACAAGGGTGTAGTTCTGCGGGCGTATGGTCGCCTCGAGGTGATTGTCGTCGTAGACTGCCACCGACTTAACGGCATCCGCCTCGATATAGGCGGTAAACTTGGTGTAACTCAGTTTCTTCTCGTCGGTGGTCAGCCCGTCGCCGAAAAGCCATCCTGCAGCAAGCAGAAAAGCCACGGTATAGAGCAGCCAACTCAGCCAACGGAAGCGTGAACGGCGCGGCGGCTGATTGTTCTTTTTGGAATTGGGGTTGTTAGGGTTTTCGTTCTTCATACGCAAGTATGGGGGTTATTCGTCGGGCAACTCGGTAACTTTGCCGTCTGCCCAAAGGTGTTCGATATCGTAGAAAGCACGCGGCTCTCTCTGCATGATGTGGACAAATACCGTGCCATAGTCCATGGCTATCCACTCGGCATTCTCCTGCCCCGCTATGCTCATGGGATGCACATGGGTAGTGGTGCGCACATAGTCGTCCACCTCGTCGGCAATAGCACCCACTTGGGTGGCACTCTGCGCCTCGGCTATCACCATATACTCGGCGGGTGCTTCTTTTATCTTCCGAAGGTCGATCGTTACGATGTGTTGTCCTTTGCGGTTACGAATGCCTTCGATAATGGTTTCTACCAGTTTCTTTGTCGAAATCTCTTTCATATCTGTCAGGTATGTTGTATAGCACTATTTGTCAGCGGGTTGGTCGGTAGCGGCCTTGAGAATGAGCGGGGCAATCTCCGTGTTGTCGTGCCAGCCCGAAAAGCGTTCTGCCCCGACACCGATGGCGAAGACAGGCACGGCGTGTGCCGTATGGGCATAACTCGTCCACCCTACCTTGGCTTTCTTATCAAGCAGGGCGACTGCCGCACCGCCCAATTCGTTCATGGTCTTGTAGAGCGTTTTGAGTTCGCCCTGCTTGTGCGCTACGGCTTTGTCGTAGAGGGCACGCAGCGAGGCATCCTCATCGGCGGTAATCTCCACCTCGCGGAAGAAGCCGAGTTTGTCCGTAAGCAGGCTCTTGACCTCGTCCCAACTCGGCGTACCGTCCAGGAACAGACCCGAGAGCAAGTCGGAGAGTATCCATGCCGAGCAGTGTTGGTGTTGCAGCAGTTGGAGATTGAGCGTGTAGTCGCTGTTGCCGAGTGCCATACCGCCCGTCTCGTGGTCCGCCGTAACGACGATAAGCGTCTCGTCGGGGTGTTGCAGGTAGAAACGATAGGCAAAGACCAGCGCCGAATCCATATCGAGGGTCTCGCCCACAGAGGTTGCCCCGTCCTGACTATGGCAGGCGTAGTCGATCATGCCGCCCTCGACCATCATAAAGAAGCGGTCGTATCGGCTGTCGAGGAAAGGAATGGCGGTACTCACTATCTCGGGCAGCGTCAGTGCGTCCGCCGTGCGGTCGATAGCGTAGGGCAGGCAGTCGGCTTTCTTGGTGCGGTCGATACCGTCCCCCGCTTGGGTCAGTATCAGTTTGCGGCTGTTCTGTTTTGTCTGCGCATCGTCGTAACCATGGGCAATGGTGTAGCCCGCTTGCTCGGCGAGGTCGTAGAGGTTCGGTGCCTGTGGGTTCTCCTTGTCCTGCGGGCGGTGGAACCCTGCGCCACCAAAGAAGTCAAAACCCGTATTCGCCAACTGTGTGCCTATTTGGTAGTACATGTGCCGTTCGGGTACTTTGGCATAGAACGCTGCCGGCGTGGCGTGGTCGATAGCAACAGTGGTCATGATACCGATACCATAGCCGCGATCGCGCAATATCTCCGCCACGGTACGCAGCGTATCGCCCGAAGGAGATAGCCCGAGTGTGCCGTTGTTGGTCTTCGTCCCCGTAGCGAGGCAAGTACCTGCCGCCGAAGAGTCGGTAATGCCGTTGGAAGCAGAGAAAGTGGCTACCTGACCCGAATAAGGAAAGGTGGTCATCAGCAGTTGCTTGCGCCCTATCTGCCCCGCGAGTTCGGCACGGTACATCTCGGCAGACAGCACTTGGTTCGTACCCATACCGTCGCCGATAAAATAGAAGACATAGCGTGCTTGTGCGCTGACAAGGGTCGCTGTGCAGAGTGTGAGGGCAAGCAGCCCTGCGCGAATAATGCGATTGTGTTTCATAGTGTATGCAGAGTCCCCTTTTGAGGATTATGCTTGTTGTGCGTCTGTCTTTGCCCGCTCGGCGATACGCTCCTGCTGGTGGGCAACTTGTGCCTCTATCTCTGCTCGCCAGAGTGCATCGGCCTCTTTCTTGGGCAGCGGGCGGGTAGCAAGCAGGTCTTGGTAGATAAGCAGCGTTGCCCACGCGTCGGTCGAAGCATATCGCGCCTGCTCCGGTGTAAGGGCTGCGTTCTCCCAATTGGTCAGTTGTTGGGTCTTGGAGATTTTCTTGCCGTAGCAGATAGCGAACATCTTCTGTAACCCGAGGTCGAGAATACCGTATTGGCGGACGATATGTTGCACATCGATACAGTTGGCAGGCTCGAAATCACGCAGGCGTCGCAGCCCGTTCAAGTCGTCCTTGAAAGCCAATCCCACCTTGCATATACGCCTGTCGGCAAAGAAGTCGGCAAGGCGTTTGGGCATCCCTATCTTATTCAAACGGAAGAGATAGCAGCGGCTCTCGGTGGCTATCTGCACAAGACAGGTAGGGTAGTGTATGCCGCGGGTAAAACTGGGTCTGGCTTCGGTATCTACGCCTACCATGGTTTGGCAGCAGAGCCAATCAACGGCAGCTTCCACCTGCTCGACTTGGTCAACGACAATGGTCTCGCCGTCGAACTGCGCCAATGGCATCCAGTGTATTAAGTCTTTGGATATGTGGTGTGCGTATGCGTTTTCTTTCATCGTCCTTTTCTTATTCGTGCAGGCTGTTCTCAAGCGTATGGAGCGCGCGCATGGCATTGAGCAGTTTCTGCCCCCAATGGTCGCGAAAAGCCGCTACACAAGCCGCCACGCCCGATTTCATCACTGCCTCTTGCCCCGTTTGGAAAGCCGCCGCCATATCCTTTACCTCTTGGTAGATGTCGGCTATGTTCTCCGATATATACGCCGTAACAGGCTCATCGCTATAGCGCATATCGTCTACGAAGACCTCAAGATAGGCATCGTCGCTGCCAAGCAGTTGCTTCATGCCCTCGGCGATGTAGTTGTAGTCCTCCTCCATGACAAAGCGTTGTGCCTCGTCGTAGTCCTCCCAGTCCTCTTTTGGCTCGGTATCGGTATCGGCAGGCGTGTGGGTATCCAGGCTCTTGTCGGTGGCAGGATTGAGTTTCCGCTCGAGCAGGCGGGTCTTAAGATAGAGCAAGGGCAGCAGGCAGAGAAGTTGGTCTACCGCCTCATCCTTCCCATGCTCGGTCAGATGCTCCAGCAGCAGGCACAACTGTGCCGCCACGGTAACAAACTCGATGGTTGTCTGCTGATATATTAGTCCTTTCTGCTCGCTCATCGTGGGAGAATGTGTAATTTGTAATTTGTGCCGTATGCCCCGCAAAGGTACTGCTTTTTTTGCATATAGGCAAATGTTTTTCTACTGTTGTGTGAGCCAGCGGGTGGCGGGGACAATATGAATGGTGAGGTCGTCGGCGGTATATTCCTCCGCTTGGTCGAAAGTGATGATCGTAAGGTCTGTGCAGCGGAACTTGCGTGCGCCTTGCAGCAGCCCATTTATCTCCCGTTTGCGGGTCTTGTCGTCGCTCAGGTTGTAGCAGACTTGGTAGAGGCTCTCTACTACGCCGCTTTTGGCTACGATGAAGTCCACCTCGAAAGTGCGGTCGCGGTAGTAGAACACTTGGGCGTAGTATCGTCCCGAGCGGTGTTGCAGTTCTACGAGAATGGTGTTCTCCAACCGCCAACCGAGGTTCTGTAGTGAGAAAGTGTTCGTGCGGTTGGTAATAAAAGCGTTGTCCACCACATAGAGTTTCTCGCCTCGTATGCGTTCCGTACTTTTGTAAGAGAACTTATGGACTGCTATAAGCAGGAATGCCTCCTGCAGGTAGCGGCAATAGGTATCAATCGTATGGTCGGATACACCGAAAGTGGTGGCGATGGTGTGGGCGTTGTACTCCTGTGCAAAGTTATCCATCAAGTAGGTGGCGAGGCGTTCAAGTACTTCCGGGTAGCGTACGCTGAAGCGTTCGGTAATGTCGCGTCGGATGATGGCGTTTAGCAACCCCATGATGTAGTCGGCACTGCCTTTCTCGTGTAGCAGTTCGGGGAAGCCGCCCGTGTGCAGATAGTCGTTCAGCCCGTTCAGTGCGAGGGCTTGTCCTTTGGTGGTTAGTGAGTGGGTGTCTATCTGTTTGGCTTGGGTGTATTCGGCAAAGGAGAACGGGTAGAGGGTTATTTTGTGGTGTCGTCCGGTGAGGTGGGTTGTCAGTTCGTTGGAGAGCAGTTTGGCGTTGCTGCCCGTAACGAGCAGGTGCAGCCCTTGTCGTAGCAGACGGTTCACGAAGAGCGGCCATCCGTCTATGTTCTGTACTTCGTCAAGCAGTAGGTAGTCGAAATCGCCGTAGATGGTGTAGAGTGCGCTCAGTAGGGTATTGAGGTCTTCTGTCTCGAGGCGCACGAGGCGTTCGTCATCGAAGTTTAGGTAGGCGGCACGCACTGCGGCTTGGCGCAGCACTTTGCGGCAGAGGGTTGATTTGCCGCTGCGTCGCACACCTATCACCACTTGTGCCAGTTGGCTTTGCAGGTCTATGAGTGCCTCTTCGGGGCGTGTGATAGTGTGTAGGAAGTCCTCTTTGAGGAACTCCTCTCGCTGTTCTGCCACGATGGGTAGTAGTTCTTCGCTTTTCATCATCGTATTGCCTTGATTATCCGCTGCAAAGGTACGGTATTTTCTTTGAACTGCCAAATTTTTCTGTACTAAACTGCGATATTTTACATGGTTTTGGGTGCTTAAACTGCGATAAATTACATGGTTTTGTGGTGTAGAACTGCGATATTTTACATGGATGGGGCATAAATACTCCTCCCCGCTTGCTGCGAAAGCAAGCGGGGAGGAGAGCCTGTCATAGATAATATAGATAGCCTATATTATATAGATATAGAGATTCTATTTAATATAGTCACTTGATAGAGGTATTATACCCTCTCTTTCTCAATTCCTAATTCCTAATTCCTAATGCCTCATTCCTAATTCTCACTGTACCATCACTTTCTTATGTGCGGTGGCGCCGTTGCGAAGGGTGATGTCGGCTATGACCAAACCCGTGGGGGCGTAGAGCGTATAGACTGCCGTCTCAACAGAGGGCGTAGCCGTGGTGAGCAGGCGTCCTACTGTATCGTATAGGCGTATTTCGGCGATGTCGCTCGTGGCTACTACCACTATCTGCTCTTTGGCGTTGGAGAACGCCTCTACTTGGTCGCCCGTCTTGTCGGTATCGATAGTCGGGGTGTTGTTGTCGGTCGGCGTGGGGTTGGGGTCGTATGCCTCGCCTTGCAGGTAATAGCGCACTTCGTGGTTAGCGGGGGAGGCGATACGGATACGCATATCGTTGTAGATGCGTGTCTTCTCTCCCGTCTTGCTGTCGCAAAGGTAGCATTCCTCCGTCCAGTTCGCTCCGGTATGGAAGAAGAGCGTCAGGCTGTCGGAGCGGTAGTCCTTGTGCAATACAAAGCCGAGCGGCACGGTGTTCATCTCGGGGCGCAGGTCGGCGTTGAGCAGTTTGTTTCCCGCCATGGTGTAGATATTGACCGGTGTGGTCGAGGTAGCGTCGTTCACCCCATACTCTACACCCGAGGAAATAAACGGCAGGTCTTCATCGGGGTCGTAGGCATTACTCGAGAAGTCTACTATAGCGAACTTGGTCTCGCCGCGTTGGTACTGCCAATCGCCGTAGGTGTCTTGTCCGCCCGATACCGCCGTGATAGTCATGCGCTCGGAGCGGAAAGTGCGTCCTTTGACGCGAGCGGGTGCAGACGCCGCTGTGGTGGTGCGGCTGCGTGGTACAAGGCTCAAGTGTTCGGGCAGCAACTTCACTGTCAGCGAGCGTATACTGCCTGTAGCGTCTTTGCTGAGAACCATCGCCGACTGCATAGGCTGTAAGAAATAGTCGGTAGTGGTGCTGTTTATGATTATGCTCTTCCAAGCGCCGTCTACCTGTATTTGATAGCCGCTCTGCGAGAGAACATCGAGGTTGTCGGAGAGGAACTTCTGCATATTGATGTACGCCATGGTCGGGTTGCCGAAGAGGAAACCTTGTTGCCCTGCGATAGGTGTGCCGTGTCCGTCGGTCTTCTCGTTTTTGATAGACAGCGCGATGTGCATGGCACCGTCTGCAGAGGGAATAAAGCCCAGTCGGTATGCCGAGTCGCGGTTGAGTGTCTCTACCAGCCCCGTCGGGTTGCCGTTGTGGTCGTAATAGTTGTATGCAGCCTCGGGTTTCGGCAGTTTGAGTGTGAGGGTCTGCTCGTCGTCATTGGGGCCGAAGCCTGCTACCGAAACGCCCTGCCCCGCCTCGAGTGCAACGCCGAGTGAGTTCGATTCGGTGAAGTTGGCGGTAGTACTCTCGATGGTCTCCTTGCCGTAATCGTGCATAGTTACCACATCTTGGTTATAGTACGAAGCCCAGAATGCATAGGCGGCAAGGCTGTCGCGTGAGCCTGCGAAGCCGCGTACCTCGAAATCGTTGCCGCTCTCCGTAGAAGAACCGCTGCCGTAGGTACCTGTGTGGGGAATGAAGAGGTCGCCCGAATAGACGCTTTTCAGAGGCGAGGCGATGGTGTACCAGCCGTTTGCTTTCAGCGATGCGTTGACATAGGCTTCGCTGTAGGCGAGGTTCTCTTGCCCCAATATCTTCGCGCCCGAACGGAACTGCACTTTCTTGCAGACATTGGTGTGGTAGTGGACATCCTCCGGGTAGAGAATGTTATCCCCCTCGTCGGGCATGATAGTGGGATACTTCATCTCGTTGAGGAAGTCGTTGTTATGCTCGGGCAGGATGACCATGGTGCTCTTAAGCGGAGTGTAGCCCCAACTGAGCGTTTGTCCGTCTACAATACCGCGCCAGTTGCGGTCGTCGCCCCAGAGGTAGATGCTGTCGCCCGTCATGGCGGTAGGTGTCCAGATAAGCGTATCGGGCACTACCACTACATTGATGTACGAGTAGCCGATAAGGCAGCCTTCGTTCTTCGGGTCGTCCATGGCGTTGCTCGTGCGGGTCATCATCTGAAGGCGCAGCGTGTACTCGTAGCCGGCACGCATGGGGTGCGTGTTGACAATCCAGAGTCCCGGGTGTCCGCTTGCCCAGCCTCCTTGGGCGTAGAGCGTACGCATAGAGTCCACATGGGCTTGATCGATAGGGCGGAAGAAGATGCTGTCGCCGCTTTCGTAGTATTTCTGCTCGCCCGTACTGCCCGTAAAGAGGTTCTGTGTATAGTGCATTGAGAGGGCGGCTGTTCCGATCAGCGGACTGACAACGGGGTCGGTGGAGAGTACTACCTGCGTACTGTCGTAGCAGATATTCACATCCGAACCTATCTCCTGAATAGGGATACAAAACTGCTTGTTGGCATCTGACTCCGAGATACGCACACGAGGTACTTCGTTGCCCGTAATGTCCTTGAGTGCCTTTCTGCTCAGGTTGAGTACATAGTCGCTCTCGACGCTGAAGACCATGATGTAGGTTGGGCTGGCGCACTCATTGAGAATATAGGTATTGCCGTTGTATACGGTTTTTGCCGTCCCCGCAATAGGGTATATCCAATAGCGGCAGGTATCCTGCGAGCGCATGTATATCTGTTGGCGTTCCTGCCAGAGGATGAGTTTGCCCTGGTTGACAAGAGTCTTGATAATATCGTAGTGCGAATGGTCGTCCCAATACTCTGTGTTTGCATTCACCTCGTCGAGGCTTGTGGCAAGATAGTTCGACTTTCTGTTCCCTGTTGTGTCGCGGCGCAGGTCGGCTATGGCGTTATCCACTTGTGTGCGGGAGTAGCCGTATGCCTTTTCGAATGCAGCATCGCACACAGCCTTGACAGTCTCGGTCATCTCCTGATACTTCTCCGGCTCCTCCTCGGGGTCAAGATAGGAGTAGTACCACGGGTCGTCGCCCTCTGTACCCATGAGCCAATCGCCCTTGGCGTAGGCTTGTAGGTTCACTTTCTTGTCGCCATCGGTAATGGTGTCCGTTACGAGTATCTCCAGCGGGTATAGTCCGTTGGCACATTGTCCGGCTGCAGGGTAGGTCTCCCCGTTGAAGAGAAAGGCTGTCTTCTCGAAGATAGGCAGTTTGGTACGCATGGCGCACTCCGCTTTGTCGAGGTCTGCCTCCGAATAGGCGGTGCGCACCTCATAACTCTTCTTTGCCGAAAGAGGGCTTTGGTGTACGAGTTGGGCGAGATAGAGTACCCATCGCTCGTTGCTTGTCTCATAGTTTCGGATATAACGCAGCAGGGTGGTGTCGTTGTCGTATTGCCCGATACTGTCTATCAGTGCTTGTACCGAGAGAACTGTCTCGGCTGTAGAGGGAGTATAGTCCTCTGCCGGCGTTACGAGGTAGCCGTAGTCGGCGGTAGCAGACTTGTCGCCCTGGTAGTAGTTGGTCGTAACGGCTTTTGACTTTGCTATATCGTAGATGTCATAGTAGAGTGTTTTGCCGTATTTGTCCACATTGGTGAACTGCGTATAGTCTGCTTTGATGACGGTTACCATCTGGTCGCCCTTGGCGTTGCGGTTACAGTTTGTGGTCGCTTGGAATGCTTCGAGCGGAATAGGCGTGGCGTAGAGATAGATGTCGTCCAACATAAAGTCGTTACCGCTGTTGTCCGAAGCGTAGTTGTGTACACTGATACGGGTCTCGGTATAGTTCTGGCTACCGACAATCGGGAAATTCACCTGTTGCCATGCACCTTTTTCGGCTTCGAGTTCTCCGGTGCAGAATGCGCCGATGGACTCCCATTCGCCGTCGGTGTTCTTGCCCTCGATGTCGAATTGCAGAACAGGCGAAGCGTTGCTCCAATTGGCACGGGCTACCCATGCCGAGCAGTAGAGTTGCTGCCCCGAGCAGATAGTGGCGTCGGTCGAGAGGGTTACGACTTTCCCGGACTGGAGCGAGCCGTCCACATAGAGACAGTAGCCGTTCTCCGCTCCGCCGCGTTGCTCGATGTTGTATCCCCAGAAAGAGTATTGTCCCCGTTCGGTGGGATGGCTGCGTCCCACGGCGTTCACGATGGCGTACTCGCCGTAGAACGGGAAAGGAATAGTGTCGCCTTCGCCGCTCATGGCGGCTGTACCACGGAATGACTTGCCCTGCGACTTCGAGTACGGGTAGCAGTAGCCGAAAGTGCTCTCCTCTTCGCCGAGAGGCACTGGGTAGATAGTACACTTGGTCGTGCCGGGCTTGTCGTAGTTGAAGTCTTTCTTTGCGAGCAACACATAGTCGCGGGCAATGTCCTCGGCCGTAATAAGGGCAGTGGTCGACGGACCGTGGTCGCTACGATTGGCAAAATTTACTGTCCAGCGGGCAAGCAGAATATCTTTGTTATAGGTGTTGTTCTTCTTGTTGTTGACGATGCGGATACCGTTGTATTTCTCCCATATTTCTTTGCCGAACGAACCTCCGTAGGTGTCGTCGCCCGGAGCCATAATGCGGTACTCGTAGGTGGCCGAGCCTGCCGCACTGCTCTTTACGGCACGGTAGTCATATTTCGTGCCGAGCGGATGGTTGGCGGCTACGGATTGGTAGTTCGTACCGTCGGCTACCTGTGCGGTGGAGTCTTGGAGCGTACCGTTCTTATAGAATTGTACCGCCACCTTATCGAGGTTATCGCTCATCGTCAGGCGCAGTATGGTGTCGCGCGGTGTGCCGAGGGTGTTAATCTGCACATTGATATAGTAGCATAGGTCGCTCGGGCGATTCATCGTCGCATTGTCGTTATAGGGATATGCCGAAGCGTAACGGGTCTGGAGCAGGAGGCTCTTATTGACAGGTCCTGTAATGGTGTAGTCCTCGAAATACTTACCTTCTGCTACGGTGTAGCCCGAGAGACTGTCCGCCATCTGGCTCGCAGGTCGCAGGTGATAGACTTGGCGATAACTGATAGTCGGCTCTTGGACGGCTTCGGAGGTAACGGAGTAGTCGGTGTAGTTACTCAGGTCGACGGCAATGTCGCGCTTGGCGGGTAAGTCTGTACCGGTAGTGTCCCAACCCAATACGAGCGGGATAACATAGTTGGACAATCCACCCTCGAGTTCGCTCAAACTGCCGGCATTGTCTGCCCCATTCCACATCCACCATTTGCCTTTCTCCATCGTGTAGTAGAGTCCCTGCGAGGTCTCGGCGGTGTGGTTGATGGAGTCGAATAGCCACCAACTGACCCCGTTGTCGTTGATGTTCTTAAGCGGCGGGCGATGCCAAAAGTCGGTCTGCTCCTTCATCTCACTGTCTTTGGTACTGCGGTAGAAACGCGGGTCTGCCCCAGTCGCATAGTCGTACCAGCGTTGGTAGCCGAAGAAATTACGCTCGCGGGGGCGCAGTTCGACAACCTCGCCCGGGTAGTAGTAGATAGTCGTCTCGTGGGTATGCACGCGCTGGCGTCCCTCGCTGTTGAGGTCGCTATAGCCGAAGCCCTGTTGCGGGCGGTATTTGACAGCACCTGCCGAGGTGCGGCTCTCCTGTGTCAGAGGAATAACCCATGTAGTGGTCTTGTTGTTCTTTTTGTAGGTAAACGACTGCACAAGTGTATTCGAACGCGTGGTGTTGAGTGTGTTGGCAGAGGCGGTCAGCGTTACCCATGTGCCGCCCTCGCTCATCTCTTTGTCTTTGTTTATAGTCAGCCAGTCGCAGTTCTCGTTGTCGAGTTGTGCGCTGAATTTTATCTTGTTGAGGCACTCCTGCGAGCCCGGTGTGAGGCTCTCTTTTTCGACATCCGTCTGGCTCTTAAGATGGCGGAGATAGTCGTATAGCCCAATGGTATGCTCGATGGTCATCGCATCGAAGCTTACCGTTACGCTTCCACCCGTGGCGGGGAAAGTGTGCTGCGCTATGGAGAGCGTCGGTACGAGTTTCTCCTCTTCATAGTAGTGATGCGACTCTCGGATAACGGGTAGGGCGTAGCACTCTACGACTGTGCCGTTCTTCGAGAAACACACGCAGAGCGAGTCTGTGAAGTTTGCCCATATGACGCTGTCTTTTTGGCTGTAGTCCATGCCCGTTATCCAGTTGAGCGGGCTCTTGCCTTTGGGTGTTACACGGAACTCAAGTTTTGTGACAGTAAGGTCTGCATCAGCGTCTGTCCCCGTGTCGTTTGTCTCCTTACTCCCGAGAGAGAGCAGTGTGCGTGCGGCGTCGCTGTAGCCGCTGCTATAGGTGGGTTGGTTGTAGATACCTGCCCCCGTAATGCCGTTTACGCTTGTATAGACATTCTTCGCCTCGCCGTTGTATTGCTTCAGCGAGGAGGTGTAGGAATAGCCGCGCTTCTTCAGTTTTGCCCAATCGGAAGTGGACTCGAAGGCGGTATAGAGATATTCGCTATCGAAGCCGTCTGCCTGCCCCGCTACGGAGTAGTAGCCTGAGTAAATCTGCAGAGTAGGGTAGAGTTCGAGTTTGAAAGTATCTTTCTCTGCCGTAGCGGCATCGGTTTGGTAGGCGAAATAGTTTGCCCCCATATTGTATCTGTCCGTTATCTCGAGTGTGTCGGCATCTTTGCGCAACGAGTATTTCTCGTAGTAGGCGGGGTAGATGTCGGTACTCTTGGAGTCCGAGGTGTGTGCCCAGCGGGCATTGGTGCGGTCGTAGTATAGGTAGTAGTTCGTGGCGTTGTCCGTTACGAGCGGGTAGGCAAAGGTGCGGTGGTGCTGTGTGTAGTCGAGCACGGATGTCCATTGGTGCGTAAAGGCAGACGATTGGTTCTCGTTGTCTACCAGGCTGATGGAGACGGTACCGCTCTGTGTATTCACCTCGTAGCGTACCCACTTGCCCGTCTTGATATGCTGATAGCGGCGGACATTCGTGCCGTCGCCATCTTTCTGTGTTACACGCCATAGGCAACTATCCTTAGGTAGCGTCGAAGAGGAGAGCGCATACGAGCCGTCCGACTGATAAACCGCACTCAGGTAGACAAAGTGAACCTCGTAGCGGTAGTAGTGAACGGTGTTTTTGCCGTCGGTCGTTGTGGTGTCGGTATAGTAGAAGAGGCTGCGCCCAATGGCGGGTTTGCCTTTACTCTCTGTGTCGTACGAAGACTTGGTAATCTCGGTAGTACTCGAGGCAAGCGGATAACCGAAAATAGCAGTGTCGCCTGCGGCTACGGCGTGGATGCTTGCCGAGGTACTGCTTCTCTCGATGACAAGCCCCGCTGCGTTCGGCATATTCCAACTGCCGGCTACGAGAGGGCGTAGTGCTATTGTTAGGGTAATGGTTATGGTCAGAAGGCTGATAATAAGTATGCTCTGCTTTTTCATATTGGAACTTTGCTTCGTGTTGTGATAGTTGGGGTCTGTTTCGTTTCTTTGGTGCTATTTTTTCGCTTTTTTCAGTCGCAGCCGCTCGAACAGGCAGTACGCTGCGGCGCAGAGCAGCAGTGGCAACAGCGCATCGCCCACGGGCGTTACTTGCCCGATAGGGTCGGTGTGCGGACGCTTGATACGCATCAGCCCGTTCGTTTCTTCGACGGTGTTCATCTCCTCGATAGTGCCACTCACGACCTCGTTGTTCATCTCTGTGAATGAGCCGGTAGCACGCGCTACGAGTTGCCCCGATGCTTGCAGGAAATCTTGCGGGCAGTAGGTACTCCCGCTGCCTGTGGTCGATTGATTGCGCCAACTGCTCGAGTAGGCACTTGTGCTGCGGAACGCTCCGTCAATGCGCGATGCAGCCTTCCCATGGGCTTGGGCGGCAACGGTGTAGGTTTGGGCGTTCATCTGTGTAGCAGGGGACTGCCCTGCTTGTGTCGAAAAACTCATGACTTTCTTTTTACGCACGCATTCTTCCACTGCCGTGTAGGCGTTCTACACAGTCGTTCTCGGGAGAATCTATGGCAGGAATTTTTGTATTTTTTCTAAAACAGGGCGCAAAGGTACTATATATTCCTTATATACCCAAATTTGCTACTTATTTTTCTGCTTTTTTGCCGCTTTTTGCGGTATATTTTTCACGGGGGGGGGTAAAATTGAACATTGTTCCGGCGTTTATGAGTGTATGTTTTTCCGCTTTATACAACCTGTTGTGTTGGAAATATGTTGTGCAGCATATTTTAGTGAGTTTTCTACATTTCTTGCGGGAGATGTATGGATGGAGTGTCAGTTCGTATATGCAATATATCTATAAATTGCGTAGTGATGTTCTATATGGCTGTCTTGTGTGTCCCTTCTTTGGCGACTCAGCAAGCGTGTTTTTTTTATGTGGTATAGTTTTCTCAAGTTTTGAAATCGGATTGTTCCGTAGCGCGTTGGTGTCCTCGTTCTATGGTGTCCTCACCCTATATGATTGGGTTCAGTACCCTATGTGATTGGTTTGACTGTATAATTTGACTGTATAATTATAGTATATTCTGCACCCGATATAGGACGGATCTCGGACATATCCCCCTACCATTACCCTACCACTATCCTACCATGTAAGACTTTTATAAGGGTTTTGTAAGGCTTTTATGCAGATTGTACACTGTATATACAGAGGACTTCTATAAATTGCTACAAAAGTATCTATAGTTTCTGATTTGTTGAATTTATTGTCTTACGGGGAATTTGTTGAAGTTTCCTAATAATATGTTTAATATGCTGCAGCGATAAATTTCCTGCGAAAAACCGGGCGATATTGCCTATTCGGGAAAAAAGCAGTATCTTTGCACGATATTTGTATAAGACCCCTTTGGGCGCATACCCTATTAGGACTGAAAAGAAACACCCCCTTCTGCAGTCCTCCTCTTTGAGGGGGCAGGGGGAGTCGGATCGGATAGGAATAGTCATAAAATTACGACAAATGAAGAAACGGACACTGATACTACTCTTTTTGGCGTGCGGGCTTGGAATGGCACACGCCGACAACACCATCGATGAGGTAATATGGATAGTGGGCGACGAGGCTATTCTCCGTAGCGAAGTGGAGGAAGAACGCCTCCGTGCGCAGTACGAGGGGCAGCAGATAGCGGGCGACCCCTATTGCGTTATCCCCGAGCAGATTGCCGTGCAGAAACTCTTTTTGCACCAAGCCGAGATAGACTCTGTGGTTGCCAACGAGTCTACCGTGAGCCACCAAGTGGATATGCGTATCAACTACTACATCTCCCAGATTGGTTCCAAAGAGAAAATGGAAGAGTATTTCCGTAAGACGAGCAGCGAGATACGCGAAGAGATGATGACCTCGGTGCGTAATCAAATGATTGTCCAGCAGATGCAACAGAAACTGACGGAGCATATCAAGCCTACGCCCGCCGAGATACGCCGTTATTACAACTCCCTGCCTGCCGATTCTATCCCCATGATGCCCGCCCAGGTGGAGGTGCAGATACTCTCTTTTGAGCCGCCTGTGCCGCCCGAAGAGACGGAGCGTATTAAGACCCGCCTGCGTGAGTTCACCGAGCGTGTCAATAGTGGCAATGCCGACTTCGGTATGCTTGCCCGTCTCTACTCCGAAGACACGGAGTCGGCCAAGCGAGGCGGTGAGTTGGGCTTTGTGGGCAAGGGGCAACTTGTCAGCGAGTTTGCCGATGTGGCGTTCAACCTCAACGACCCCAAGCGTGTGAGTCGTATCGTACAGACTGAGTACGGCTACCATATCATCCAACTCATTGAGAAGAAAGGCGAGCGTATCAATTGTCGCCATATCCTCCTCCGTCCCCGTGTGAGTGCGGCGGATAAGCAGGCGGCACTCCTCCGCCTCGATACCATTGCCGACCAAGTGCGTAACGGAGAGATAACTTTCGAACAGGCTATTCTGCGCTATTCGCAAGACAAACAGACGGCACTCAATGCGGGCGTGATGACCAATCCCAATACGGGTAGCAGTCGCTTTGAGTACCAAGACCTCGCCCCCGAGATAGCCAAGCAGATATACAACATGCAGGAGGGCGACATCAGTGCACCGTTCGTTATGATGGACGCTACGCGTAACAAAGAGGTCTGCGCCATTGTCCGCCTGCGTAAGAAGACCGATGTCCACCGTGCGAACCTCACCGATGATTTCCAGACAATTCGCTCTATGCTCGAGCAGAAAGAGTCCGCCGAGTTCCTCCACGATTGGATTCTCAAGAAACAGCAGGCTACCTACATCCGGATAGACCCGCAGTGGCAAGGCTGCGACTTCCAATACCCGGGTTGGGTACATGAGTAAGCCGAAAGGAATGGCCTCCCCTAACCCCATCCCTCCGGCCTCCCCTAACCCCTCCAAAGGAGGAGGAGTGAAAGCAGGGATAATGCCCTACCTATTGGCGTGGGTGTCCCCGCCAACAAACAAAGAATACATACCAACAAGATAATGAAACGCATTTATACCGTTCTCGTACTCAGTGTACTGACCGTAATGGGGTATGCTCAGTCCCTGCCGCAGGGGTTGGGTATCCAGATTGGGTTCGCTGAGCCTATCCTCCGCCTCAACACTCCCCGTTCGGCACTCAAAGCCGACTCCCTCGCCGACAAGACGGTGCTTAACGGCTTTAAGGTTGGCGTGGTCTACGACGCTTCGTTCGTCAAGGGCTTCGGTGCTACCATAGGCGTGAACTACACTTTCGGTGCGGCCAAGACTGCATGGAAACAGGTGGGCGTCTATACTTTCCCGCAGTCGCGCACCTACACTTGGTACCACCAAGCCGAACTGACTGTCGATTGGCAGTATAAGTTCGAGATAGCCAAAGAGACTTATATCATTCTCTATTCGGGTCCCTCTATCCAGTGCGCTCTTGCCCTGCAGAACCGCACCGACATTAAAGAACTCGGCGGCGACATAAAGAAAGGAGATAAGACGAGCCGTTTTAGCACTGAGCCGTTTGAGAAAACGAACGACCACGAATATACCAATACCCTCCGCCGCCTGAACCTCACTTGGGGTGTAGGCGCAGGCTTCCAGTACCAACGCTATTTTATCCGTGGCGGCTACGATTTCGGACTGATTAACCCCTATAAGGACACCAATTTCAATAAGATGGGCTACGACCTTGACCGTCACACCCGTGGTCGTCTCGACCAGTGGAACATCCGCTTAGGTATCTACCTCTGGCAGCGGTAGTTCAATGCACCATGCTCTGGGGGCGTGGGTGTCCTCACCCGCGGGGCGAAGCCCTTTGACCATACTGTGTCGAGTCCACCATGCCCCATATTCGTAAGTCGACAAACAGCACCGCCATGCATACCTCATGCTCCATATCTTCTCTACTCCTTCTTATCAAAAGGGTGTGTAGATTGCATTCCCCCTATCTGAGGGGGGTAGGGGGAGTCGTGAGTTTAGGGGGAGTCCTGTTGTTCTGTCTTCTGTTCTCTCTCTCTGCTTCTGCGCAGAGTATGGTCTATCTCGAGCACTCGGAGACATTGGCGTTCGACGAAGACCTTGCACCCGATGCACAAATCCTGCGCGGGAATGTCATCTTCCGCCACGACAGTGCCTATATGTACTGCGACTCTGCCTATTTCTACGAGCGCACCAACTCCGTGGATGCCTACGGGCATGTGCGTTTCGAGCAGGGTGATACGCTGTCGGGTTCGGGTAATCGCCTCTACTACAACGGCAATACCCGTCTCGCCCGCCTACGGGGGAATGTTCGCCTTGTGCATGGTGTGGACAATCCTACGATACTGACTACCGACAGCCTCAACTACGACCGTCTTCGGGATGTGGCGTACTATTTCGCCGGCGGCACGATAGCAGACAGCCTGAACACTCTCTCTTCGGTCAGCGGTAACTATTACCCACGCACCAAACAAGCCGTCTTCAGCCGTGAGGTCGTCCTGCGTAATCCCAAGAATACCATTAACTCCCTCACACCCGCCCGCTTTGTGCTGACTTCCGATACCCTGCTCTACAATACCGATACCCATATCGCCGACATCGTCAGCCCGACGACTATCGTCTACGAGGGTGAGACTACCATACGCACCCGTCTCGGCTGGTACAATACACAGAACGAACGCTCTATGCTCTTGCTGCGTTCGGTAGTGGAGCATGCCGACGGCAAGCAGATGACGGGCGACACCATCTTCTACGACAAACGAATCGGCTACGGGCGTATCCTCGGAAATATGGAGATGCGCGATACCGCCAACCACGCTACGCTGCTTGGCAACCGGGGCGAGATGTTCCACGACGGGCATTCGGGCTATGCCACCGACAGCGCACAGATGCAGGATTGGTCGGATTCGACCATGGTCGGCTATATGCACGCCGACACGCTATTTACCGAGGAGGTTTCCTATACCGCATTGCGCCTTTCGGGTGAGGACACGCTCCGTATCGATACGACCTACCGCCGTATGCGGGCGTTCCACAATGTCCGTCTCTACCGCCCCGACATGCAGGCGGTGTGCGATTCGGCGGACTATATAGGGCGCGACTCTGTGATGACCCTCTATACGCAGCCCGTCTGTTGGAGTGAGAACAACCAAATCTCCGCCGATACCATCCGTGTCTATATGCGTGACGGGCATGTGGACTACGCCGTTGGTACGGGTAATGCGCTGACCGTCAAGCAGGAGACCCGCGACTACTACGACCAGATGGCGGGCAAGGAGATGACTGCCTATATCCGCAACGGCGAATTGAGCGAGGTGGCGGTCAATGGCAATGCGCAGACGGTTTTCTATCCGCAGGACGACGATAGCACCTATATTGGCATGAACACCACCGAGTCGAGTTATGTGACGGTCTACCTCGAGGCGCAGAAGATACACCATATCCGCTTTACGACGGAGACCAACGGGGTACTCTATCCCCTTGACCAAATACCCGCAGGCTTAGACCGCCTTGGCGGTTTCTTTTGGGCGGAGCAGGAGCGTCCCCGTCGCCCCGAAGATATTTTCCTGCGCACGGAGCGGACACCGAGAACTGCCCCTGCCTCCTCTATGAGAGCGGAGACCGGCACGACCGATACGCCCGCTACTCCCCAAGAGCCACCCACTCCCTCCAAGACCGGCACAAAACAACTAAAGAAACGCTAACCTCAAAAACCAGATAATCCAGATTATCTAGAAAATATAGCCCCCCCCCAAAAAAAAAATAATTCCTAATTCCTAATTCCCAATTCCTAATTCCCTTGATTCCTCCCGAGACCATAGAACGAGTGATGTCCGCCGCGCAGATAGAAGAGGTGGTGGGCGACTATGTTACGCTGCGTAAGCGGGGAGCGAACCTTATCGGGCTATGTCCTTTCCATAACGAGAAGACGGGTTCGTTTACGGTCAGCCCATCCAAGGGTATCTATAAGTGCTTCGGTTGTGGTGTGGCGGGCAATGCCGTGGGGTTCATTATGGCGATAGAGAACTGCTCCTATGTAGAGGCTATCCGCCACCTCGCCCGTAAGTACCATATTGAGATAGAGGAGCGTGCACTCACGCCCGAAGAGCAGCAACGCCACGACGACCGTGAGTCGATGTTCCTTGTTAATGAGTACTGTGCCAAGTGGTACCAAGACCAACTGTGGAACACGCAGGAGGGGCAAGCCGTCGGGCTTGGTTATCTCCGTGAGCGAGGGCTTACCGACGAGACGATACGCCGCTTCGGTATTGGTTTCTCGCCCCGTGGCAGTGCGCTTCCCGCCGCGCTCAAACGCGAGGGCTATACCGAGAAGTATATGGTCTGCGACCCCGAGACGGGTATCGGTACGGGCGTCTGCTGCCGTGCTGCCGACGGGCGGCTCTTCGACCGCTTCTCCGATCGTGTCATCTTCCCTTGTCAGACCTATTCGGGCAAGACGGTCTCTTTTGCGGGGCGTATTCTCCGCCCAAAAGAGAATGTGGGCAAGTATGTCAACTCTCCCGAGTCGGTTATTTTCAAGAAGAAGAACGAACTCTTCGGGCTTTTTCAGGCGAAGGAGGAGATACGCCGCCGCAGTGTCTGCTATCTTGTCGAGGGGCAGATGGATGTCATCTCGCTCCACCAGGCAGGCATACGCAATGTAGTGGCGAGCGGTGGTACTTCGCTTACGCAAGGGCAGGTCTCGCTCATCGGCCGCAGTATGACTACCAAGAACATCGTCGTTCTTTACGACGGCGATAGCGCAGGCATTAAGGCGGCCATCAAGGGGTTGGATATGTTCCTCCGCGAGGGCTTTAACGCCAAGGTGGTGCTGCTGCCCGACGGCGAAGACCCCGATTCGTTTGCCCGTACGCACAATGCCTCCGATGTATTGGAGTATATCGAGAAACACCAGACCGATTTCATCCGCTTTAAGATTACCCTTCTCCAACGCGAGGCGCAGGGCGACGAGCAGGCAGAGTCGGCACTGATACACAATGTGGTCGCCTCTATCGCCTGCATACCCGACCGTATCACCCGTATGGTCTATATTCGTTCGGCTGCTTCCCAACTGCATCGGGAAGAGAAAGAGATAGCCGATTATGTGGAGGCGGCACGGCGTGGGCAGCAGGCACAACCCATACAGCCCGCCACGCCCGCCACTACGCCCCGTACCGAAGAGCAGAGCCCGCTCCAACGGCAGGCATTGCGCAGCCCCGTGGCAAAGAGCCGTATCGAAACCAACTACGAGAACCTTCTGCGCTTGATTATCCGCTATGGCGAACGCCCGCTCTACCGGGGCGAGGACGGCAGTCTGTGGACGGTGGCAGACTATATCCTTGGTCAGTTGGAGCAGGACCAAGCCCTGCCTGCCGACCCGCTCTACGCCCGTATTATTGACCTCTATCGCGCTCATTGCCACAACGAGGGGTTTACGGCAGAGCATTACTTCAAGACTTTGCCTATCGAGACCGACGACGACAAGGCGGTCAGCCGTTTTGCGTTCGATATGTTGACCGACCGCTACTTGCTCAGCGTGCCTGTTGCCGAGGAGGGAGAGAAGCCCGAGCCGGTCTACAACGAGGAGGAGCAACTGCCCTCGCTTGTGCCGCAGTTCCTGCTCGAACTCAAACTCACTATCGCCGAGCAGCGTATCGCCGAGGTTCGTCAACAGATACGCGAGAAGAGTGCGTCGGGCGACCTTGAGAGTCTTCGCCCCCTGATGACCCTTGCGCAGCAACTCCAGTCCTACCGCAACGAAGTCTGCAAGCAATTGGGGCGGATGGTCTGAACGCCCTCCCCTTACTTAGGAGAAAGTACCACAAGAAAGATAATCAATCACTTACTATACTCCGAACCCCCTCCTGTGGAGGGGCAGGGGAGGTCTTACCGTTATGCTCTTTTCCCAAATAGTCTATGGCCCCATCCACTCGAGGCGGCTCGGGGTCTCGCTCGGTATGGAACTCATGCCTATCGAGCATAAACTCTGCACATTCGATTGTGTCTACTGCGAGTGCGGATTCAATACACCGGTCTTGCACCCCGTCCTCCCCACCCGTGAGGAGGTGCGTGCTGCCCTCGAAGAGAAACTGCGTTCGCTCCAAGCCGAGGGTACTCGGATAGATGTTATTACATTCAGCGGCAATGGTGAGCCGACGCTCCACCCTGATTTTCGGTCGATTATCGCCGATACCTGCGCCCTGCGCGACTGCTACGCCCCTGCGGCGAAAGTGTCCGTGCTGTCCAATTCTACCCAACTCGGGCGGGCGGATGTAGTCGAGGCACTGCGTATGGCAGACAAGCGTATCCTGAAACTCGACTCTGCCGTCGACCATACCATGTGCCTTATCGACCAACCGGTGAATAAGTCGCTGACGGTCAATCAGATAGAGACTCTCTTGGCGCAGTTCGATGGCGACTTTACGCTCCAGACCTGCTTCTTGAGGGGGACGCACAACGGGGAGCGTATCGACAACACCACCCCCGATGAGGTACAGGCGTGGTATGCGGCAGTGGATAGGCTTCGCCCGCAAGAGATAATGATGTATGTCATCGACCGTGCCACGCCCGTCAAGACCTTGGAGAAAGTCTCGCGTGAGGAGATGGACGCTATCGCCAAACCTCTGATAGACAAAGGCTACAAGGTTATTATCAGTTCCTGACCTCTACCAACCCGCAGTGCAGTCTGCTTATGAAAGTCCTTATCGCACCACTTAACTGGGGGCTCGGGCATGCCTCGCGTTGTGTCCCGCTTGTCCGCCGCCGCCTTGCCCAAGGCGACGAGGTGCTGCTCGCCGGCTGTGGGGAGTCTTTATCGCTGCTCCGCCGCCATTTCCCCGACTTGCGGGTGGTCGAACTGCCGCCTCTCGAACTCTCGTACTCGAGCGGAAGCAGTCAGGTATTCGCCGTGCTGCGTGCCTTGCCGAAGATAGTCCGACAGAGCATAGGGGCGCACCGAATACTGCGTCGTCTGCTCCGCAGGGAGCCTATCGACCTTGTTATCTCCGACAACCTTTTCGGTTTTTGGAGTCGTCGGGTGCATTCGGTCTATATCACGCACCAACTCCGTATCCCCATGCCCGGGCGGAATAAAATGCTCGAATCCATCGCTATATGGGCGCACCGACAGGTGTGGCGGCACTACGACGAAGTCTGGGTGCCGGACTACGAAGACCCCACGCAGGCGTTGGGCGGTACGATGAGCCATATACGCCGTAAGGACAAACGCATTCGCTATATAGGGCCGCTTTCCCGCTTCGAGGGATGCCGGGGGATGGAGTGGGAGAGCGACTATAAGGGCTACGACATCGTGGCGGTCTTGAGTGGGTTGGAACCACAACGCACTCTGTTTGAGGAGCGTATATGCAGCCTCTATGCGGGGAGAAAAGCCCGAGTGTTGATTGTGGAGGGGAAGATTAACTGCCCGCCGACCCGCCTGCAATATGGCAATATCACGCGTGTGGCGCACCTTAACGACACCGACCTCGCTGCGGCACTCTTGTCCGCCGGGTGGATTATCTCCCGGTCGGGCTATTCGAGTATCATGGATTTGGCGGCTCTCGGAGTGCTTTATACGAAGACAGATGTCGTGCCTACGCCCGGTCAGCCCGAGCAGGTGTACCTCGCCATTCTCCATGGTTCCCTCCCTGTATGGGGCAGTGTCCCTGCCGACTCGGGCGAAGAACCCCTCCCCCGTATCCCGTGGTAGGAGCATACCCATTCGCCGCCTGCCGAAAAACGATGCAAAGGTACAACCGTTTGGCGTCTTTTGTTGCGCGTAGTGCGCAATAATGCGTCTATCACTTAATTTGTAATGAGTAATTTGTAATGTGTAATTGTGCAATGCATTTACAAATTGACTAATTTACAAATTGTGCCCAACCTTGGGGCGTGGGTGTTTCCACCCGCGGGGTTTGGAACAAACCCTTTGACTATGCTACGCCGAGTCCACCACGCCCCACACGATACGATGCATGTTAATTGTTACTTGTTAATTGTTCCCTGTTCGTCCCCTGATGTTACCCTGTTCTTACCCTATCCGTTTGTTTCCCTAATCCCTTCTCTGAAACACTCTAAAAGATACAAAGCAGTGAGGATACGATGAGGAATTAGGAATGAGGAATTATCCTATCCTCATTGTACCCACATTATTTTTTAAGTAACACATTACAAATTACACATTACAAATTAATTCCTAATTCCTAATTGAGTAATTGAGATTAGTCGGGCAGCACGGGCAGGCAGGTAGGTCAATTCCTATATATTGTATACACCCATTTGTGTAGAAAACTCTATATAGATTTATCTGCCTGACCTACCCGACCTGCCCGTAGGTCTTTTGTCCATACATCTCTCTACCTGCCTTAATTCATAGCGCATTCTAATGGAATAAGGCGCAAAAAACCTCGAATCCAACGGGATTTTGAGGTATACATGCAGCGTAGGATATACCCCCGGTACCCGATAAAAGTACGGAAAATTACACGCCTATATTTGGTACTATCGGAAAAAATGCGTACCTTTGCAGGGAGTTGGAAAAGACCTCCAAAAGACCTCCCTAACCCCCTCCAAAGGAGGGGAATTGGTCGAACCGAAAAGAATATCATAAAATCTACATAGTATGAAAGAGTTATTGAAAAATCTCGGAGTTATCATTCTTCTCTTGGGTGTAGTATGCTTCGTAGTATACCATTTTGCTGTGCAGCAGAACGCCCTCTTGCTCGTGGGTGCTTTGCTCGAGGTAATCGGTATCGTAGTCTATATCGTTGTCAATAAGCGCATTGACTAATCCCTCTCGGAGTAGCACTGCATGCAAGACGACGAAAAGGACATAGCGCAAAACGACGAAGCAGCCGAGCAAACAGAGGCAATAGATACCCCTGACGCGGCTGATAATGAAGCAACGGTTACCGACGAAGAGGTCGGTGGCGAGGCGGCTGTAGAAGATACGGCTGCCCATTCTTCGTATAAGCCCGAGGCATTCAACGATGCGATTAAGTATCACCTCACGGGTATGTACAAGGATTGGTTCCTCGACTATGCTTCCTATGTCATTCTCGAGCGTGCCGTGCCTGCCATAGAGGACGGTCTGAAGCCCGTGCAACGCCGTATTCTCCACGCGATGAAGTGTGTGGACGACGGCAAGATGAACAAGGTGGCAAACATTGTCGGGCAGACGATGCAGTACCACCCGCACGGGGATGCCAGTATAGGCGATGCCCTCGTTCAGTTGGGGCAAAAAGACCTGCTCATCGACTGTCAGGGTAACTGGGGGAATATCCTTACGGGCGACGGTGCCGCCGCTCCCCGTTATATCGAGGCGCGTTTGAGCAAGTTTGCCCTCGATACGGTGTTCAATCCCAAGACGACGCAGTGGATGCTCTCCTACGATGGGCGTAAGAAAGAACCTGTCCATCTGCCTGTTAAGTTCCCTCTCCTGCTCGCACAGGGTGTAGAGGGTATCGCCGTAGGTCTTAACTCGAAGATTCTCCCCCATAACTTCTGTGAACTCTGCGATGCCTCGTTGGCATACCTGCGGAGCGAAGACTTTGCGCTCTATCCCGATTTTCCTACTGGCGGCGAGATAGATGTCAGCCGTTACAACGACGGTGAGCGTGGCGGAGTGATTAAGATACGGGCAAAGATACAGAAGGCAGACGACAATAAGACCCTCGTTATCAGCGAGATACCTTTTGGTACGACGACTACCAAAATCATTGAGACCATTCTGCGTGCCAACCAGAAAGGGAAGATTAAGGTGCGCAAAGTGGACGATTTCACCGCCGAGAGTGCCCGTATCGTTGTCCAACTCGCCCCGGGCAGTTCGTCCGACAAGGCGATAGATGCGCTCTATGCCTTTACCGACTGCGAGGTGAATATCTCGCCCAACTGCTGTGTGGTAGAGAATAAGAAGCCTATCTTCACCACGGTGAGCAACCTGCTCCGCCTCTCGACGGAGAACACCAAACGCCTGCTGCTCCGTGAGTTGCAGATAGAGAAAGCCGAACTGGAGGAGAAGTACTTCTATACCTCGCTCGAGAAGATATTTATAGAGAACCGTATCTACAAAGAGGAAGGCTACGAGAACGCTCCCAACAAGGAGAAACTGGTGGCGTTTGTCGATAAGGCACTTGCGCCGTGGAAACCGAAACTCATCCGTGATGTGCGTACCGAAGACATCGAACGGTTGTTTGAGATACGCATGATACGCATCACGAAGTTCGACTCCAAGAAAGCGGACGAACTGATGAAAGACCTCGACCATAAGATACACGAGGCGCAGTATAATATGGACCACCTGACGGACTATACCATTCAGTGGTTCAGTATGTTGCGGGAGAAATACGGGGCTCGCTATCCCCGTCGTACCGAGGTGCGTAACTTCGCCAATATCAATGTCAAGACCGTCGTTGAGGCGAACGAGAAACTCTATATCAACCGTGAGGAGGGCTTTGTCGGTACGGGGCTGAAGAAAGACGAATACCTCTGCAACTGCTCGGATATAGACGATATTATTGTCTTCCACAAGGACGGTAAGTACCGTATCATGCGGGTGGCGGAGAAACTGTTTATCGGCACGGATATTCTGCATATTGCCATCTTCAAGAAGAACGACGACCGCACGGTCTACAACGCCGTTTATCGCGATGGAAAGGGCGGAATCTACTATATGAAGCGATTCAATGTCATGGGGGTTACCCGTGATAAGGACTACGACCTCACCCAAGGCAAACCGGGTTCGAAAGTGCTGTATTTCACGGCGAACCCCAACGGCGAGGCAGAGGTGATACGCGTCGCACTCAAGCCTGCCCTGCACTTGAAGAAAGTGGAGGTCTGCAAAGACTTGAGCGAACTGGCAGTCAAAGGGCGTACCGTGCGCGGCAATGTGCTGACCAAATACGAGGTGAAGTCTATCACACTCAAGCAGAAAGGGCATTCTACCCTCGGCGGCCGTAAGGTATGGTTCGACCCCGATGTGCTGCGTATCAACTACGACGGACAGGGCAATTATCTCGGTGAGTTCTGGGACGAAGACCGTATTCTCGTCATCACCCGTACGGGCGACTACTACCTTACGGGTTTTGACCTTACCGCCCATTTCGAGCAGAATATCCTGCGTATCGAGAAGTACCGACCCGAGAAAGTGTGGTCGTTGGCACTTTGGAATGCCGACCAGCAGTACTATTATGCCAAGCGTTTCTCCCTCGCCGACGATGCGACTGCCAAGCCGCAGAGTATGCTTGGCGACAACAAAGAGTCGCGTATCGTCGTGCTGCTCGACCGTGAGGATGCGGTCTTCCGTATCTGTCTGGCCGACAAGACCAAGGCGGATTTTGACCTCAATATGTCCGAATTCATCGATGTAAAATCCCCCAAAGCCAAGGGCAAACGCATTACCACGCTCGATATAGAACGCATAGAGGATATCACGCCCGAGCCGGTAGTGGAAGAGCCTGTAGAAGACACACCGGAACCTGCTACGAACACGCAAGAGCCTGCAACCGACCCTGCTATAGGTACAGACACAGACGCGAACACGACCACAGCGGAGGTAACTCCTCCTGCCGCGGCAGGCGAGACCGTCAAGACAGAGGTAGAGGGTGTGCCGTTGACGATTACCAACGAGGTACCCGAAGAGACCCAACCCGCCCCTCATAAGTCGGACGATGACCAATTGAGTTTGTTCTAAGGGGCATCTGCTAAGACGAATACTTTTTACTTAGACTTAGATACTTCTTACTTATATACTATAGGGAGGCTGTCTAACAATGCAAAGTTGTTAGGCAGTCTTTGTTTTTTCGCAGTTATGGGGGTACCACTATGAGTGTTATCCGCTTTTGCGGATAACCCACAGACTGAAACGA
>CAVEXR010000003.1:133382-148305 GCA_963619585.1 Azospirillum sp. CAG:239 | reverse complement strand
CCTATTAAATCAGGGCTTCCGGACGATTTCAGACTGCAATTTGACTATTACGCCTGTTTTTAGGTATTAGAAAGGTCTATTACGACCACAAGCGGTGTGTTTTGGGTACAAGAAAGGCTATTAGCCGAAAGGTGTATTAGATCGAAAATGTCTATTAGGCGGATGCATTAAAGAAAAGAACGCTCCTTGTTACACGAAACAAGGAGCGTTCTCGGTATAATACCATATAAATGAATAATGTATGGGGCAAAAGGACTGACCTAATAGTCATTTTGCAGTCTGTAAAAAGGCAGAACCTCTCTAATAGTCATTTTGCAATCTGTAAAAGGGAAGAACCTCTCTAATAGTCATTTTGCAGTCCGGTTCCGTATATAGGACTAATTTCAATGTTTACGCGGCTCCCAAAGCCGCATACTACGCAACCCCAATTTGAGGTGTTTATAGCAGTTTTTTTCAGCCTGCAAAATTGACCCATAGAGACATACCCCCCATTCCTCAGCCTGCAAAATGACCTATAGACCCAAATTTACAAACTTACACATTTACAAATTTACAAATTAATCGCAGAGGGAGAATAAGTCGGCGCGGGGATTGACCAACAACACCGGCACTAACGAACGACGAATAGCGTGACGCTCCGGACAGCCGAACAATATATCATCCAAGCCATACTCTCGGCTCGCCGTAAGAATCAACAAATCGTGTTGGAAATCACGCTGACGCTCGCTCGCCTCCCGTATCAGCGAGAAACTGTCCTTATGCGCCTCTACCACCTCATACGAGATAGTCTCCCCCGTACGCTCAGCCACCGATGTAATATGCGTCACAATGCGGTTGACATTCTGCTGCGCATGGCTACCATAGTCGTGCGCCTTGAGCAAAATAATATGCGCCCCCGTCTTGCGGGCTAGATAGGTACAGATCTCCGCCTTATACACCTCCTCTTCCAACATAGACACCGGCACCAACAAGCGGTGCAAGGGCTTGATAGTCATCGTATCGGTGATGAACAGATACGGACGGCGCTCCTCTCGGCAATCGTTGAGATGGCGCTGCACCACACGCGAAGCGTTGTGACACTCTATCACGCGTATGTCTTCATTATTGTCCCAAATCATATTTTACAGGGGAGTTTTCAACTATATAGGCTTCGTTCTTTGCGGAATAGTCCGTTAGCGGATGTTGCGCTCGTCCAACTTATGCCGATACTCCACGGCTGCAGCCGCATGCTGTGCATACTGCGAGGAGAATATATGGGTGCCCGAGAAATCGGGATTGGCGCACATATAGAGATAATCCGTAGCCGGCGCATTCAACACCGCATCAATAGAAGCCGGTGCCGGGCAACGGATAGGTCCGGGGGGAAGTCCCGGATACTTATAGGTGTTGTACGGCGAGTCGATCTCCAAATGGCGGCGCAAGACACGGCGCAACTTGAAATCGCCCGTGGCATAGATAACTGTCGGACACGACTGCAACAGCATACCACGATGCACACGATTGAGATAAAGGCTCGCTATGATCGGCAGTTCTTCGGGATTGTGGCTCTCGCCCTCAATGATAGATGCCACGATTGCCACCTCTACAGGAGTCAAGCCTAACGAGTCAGCCTTATGACGGCGCGTGTCGTTCCAAAAACGGTTGTACTCCTTGTACATACGCTCAAAGAGTTGGTCGGGCGAAATAGTCCAATAAACCTCATAGGTATTGGGAATAAACAAACAAATAGCCGTCTCTTTATTCAGCCCATATTGCGCCATATAGGCATCATCGTTCAAGCGTTGCAGGACATCCAAACTATCGAGCAACAAGTTGGCCGACACCTTTCCCGCTAACTGCTCACGGGTGCGTATATAGTGGTTAAAAGTAAGGCGAACGGGCGTCTGCTCACCGAGTTGGAGGCGACGAAGGAAATACTTGTCGCCCATAATAGCCGGAAAACGATAGTAACCGGGCTTAGGCTCGTTCAGATTAGCCTGACGGATATGATAGTGTAAGTTCCACTCCGACGAAACCGTATAGTCTTGCTCGACGATCGTAAGGACTGAATCGAGCGTTGCTTCGGGGTAGATTCGGTAAGCATGCTGTTCACCATCGTGTGCAGTAAGGTTGCGCACATGGAGGCGATAGTATTGTTCCACGCAAGCGACACCCACAAGGGCTATCACTGCTGCAACGGAAAAAAGAATAATGCGTTTGGTTTTTGTTTTGTTCTGTTTTGTCATAATTTTGTACCTTCGTTCAACCCTGCCCCGCATTACATATTGGCATTGTAATAGCGGGGATTGCCTGTAACCTCTTCGCCCACAAAAGCCGCCTTGCAGTAGGGCTGTTGCTCGGAGGGTAGTTCCAACTCGGCGAGGGTCAAGCCCTCTAAACGGCCATGAAACTCATCCACCTCCCAAAACAGCGGCTGTTCCGGCTGCGGGTCGGGCACCTGAGCAGGCACCACATAGCGGGTCTTCTCTATCACCCCGGGCAGGCAAAGCGTTAGCAATTGGCGGGCATCGGCAAGGTCTATCTCACGCTCCCACTCGAAACGGGCGATACCCGACGAGAGTTCGGTGGACTTAATGGTAAGGAACGCATGCGCATCACGAATGCGGACACGGATGGTACGCTCTTTATCCTTGCAAAGATAACCTTGCTGAATCTCAAAATGGCGAATAGCCATAGACTTGAAGCAGTCGCTCGTCACGAGAAACTTGCGTTCTATTTCTGTATTGTGCATAGTTATTGGGGTGTTTTCATTGGTTTAGGTGGGAAAATTACAGAGTTGGTTCGGGACTCCTTCGGGAAATCGCTCAAAACTCCTTCGGGAAATCATTCCAAACTTTTTCGGGAAATCGCTCCCCACTCCATCGAAAGGTTAGGTATCGAAATCGGGTGCAAAGGTACAATAAAAATGCCAAACTAGCAAAAAAGAGCAGAAAAACGCACCTAACATTTGCACAAATCGAAAAAATGCCTTACCTTTGCAGCCGCTTTCGACAAGAGTGTCGAGGGGCTTAATCAGACAAGCACTGTCAAGCAGGGGGTTATCAATGGGATGCCGGGCAATAGAGAACGGTATATTTCCGGAAGAAAACTGATGCAATGGAGAGATGGGTGAGTGGCTGAAACCAACAGTTTGCTAAACTGTCGTACGGGTAACCGTACCGGGGGTTCGAATCCCCCTTTCTCCGCAAGATGGGCGATATGCAGAAAGCATATCGCCCATCTTGGTTTTTTGTCGGGAATGGGCTATTTCTTATCCTTTTGGTATCTTTGCCATTGCCTTTATTTCAACAAAATTGTATACTAAATTGCATATATTACAAAAAAGTTGTACCTTTGCGCTGTGAAGAGAAAGGAGGGCATTCGTGGGAGGGACTACCCGCGCCCGCAATTGTTTGCTTCTCTCTTCACAGACATAATAAAAAGGCGTTTATATGCGCTTGTTTTGGGACTATAGAATCCTGCAAAATTCAACCATCCGAGACAAGAGAGCAATAAATGTCCTCGTGGTATGTATATACCTTGCGCCCACACGACGCAAGCCCTATTGCATATCGGGCGTGGGCATTATTGTTTATTCTTTATGGAAGGGTCTTGCAGGAACCTTATAGTCAGAGGATAAGCAACGATAAGGCTCCACGCTTTTTCTGTACCCCATTCCTGATTGTCAGGAGCGATAATCCCCAATACCCATTCACTGCTATGAACAGAAAAATCCTTTTGTTCGCTCTCCTACTCTATGGCTTGCCGATGATGGCTGACCGACTTACTATTGAGCACCGCTACTTTGGTGCCGACCGCACAGAAGACATTGTCACTATCGGCAAGTGGGTCTTTGCCGACGACCGTGTGCAACTCATCGACCACAGCGGTTATCTGCTCGGCGAAGAATATATGGAGAATATCCGTCGTATTACTTTCACAGAAGAAGCCCCCACGCCCACAGCGACCGACGACACAGAAAGTAATACGCTGTGCGTGTATCCCAATCCTACACACAATATACTCTGCATACAGGGAGTGGAAGGCAACACCACACTGCGCATCTATTCAACTGTCGGTCAGTTGGTTACAACCGCACAAGGCACACAAATATCCGTCAGCGACCTACCCGCAGGCACTTACTTATTGCAAGTAGGCATGCAAGTAATCCGTTTCGTAAAACAATAACCATCTCACACTTCAAAACACACTTCAATATGAAAAAGTTATTCTTCTTTATAGCACTCTTTGCCACAACCCTTTCGCTCTCCGCACAGCGCAAGATGCAAGTCTGGGAGGGGAATCTCTATACTGAGTTCACCACCGCTGCTATCGATAGCGTTACCTTTCTCTACTCGCCCATAGGCACGCCGAAACCTCCTGTAGTAGTACACGATACGATTATTCAAAATGTTATCAAAGAAGTGCACGACACGGTCTATATTGACACCTGCCAAAAAGATGACGATAGCGATGTGCTTATGGGTGTTTTCTCCGTATCGGCAAATAAACAAGTCCGTTTCTCGAAAGGCAATCTGCAATGCACACTCTCTAGCACCGACACTATTTGGTCGTTTGCAGAGAATCAATACGATATAATCGGTACTGCCAATGTAACAGGTGGTACAGAGTCATATGACGCCACATACGGCTATTCGATGGTTGGCAATGCCCTTGCCAACAAAATAGACATTTTCGGTTGGAGTGCGAACAATACAACCGCTCCATGGGGTATTAGTATCTCTAATTACCCCTCTGACTACGCAGGCGACTTTGTGGACTGGGGAACAAACACCATCGGCACTAATGCACCCAATACTTACCGCACACTGACTTACGAGGAGTGGGATTACCTAATCAATACTCGTACCAATGCAAGTAATCTTATCGGTGTTGCCCGTATTCAATTAAGTAATACGGAGTATGCCAACGGTCTTATCCTGCTTCCCGATAGTTGGAATTGCCCTGCTGACATAACCTTCAAGGGTGGTTTTGCAAATGATGGGGGCATAGAAGCCTACGCTACTTATCAGACATTCTCGCTCACACAGTGGCAACATTTAGAAGCCGCAGGTGCTGTACTCCTGCCAGCTTCGGGTACGGCGTGCCCCTACAGGTTGGGGGTGGAATATGTGCAGTGCATAGGCTATTATTGGTCTGCTACAGCGTTCCACGACCCGAACCTCGCGCACTACTTTAGCTTCGGGGTACGTGGCGCATCCACATCCTTCATCCTTTGCGACATCGGACAAACCGTCCGTCTCGTTCAAGATGTAAAATAGGCACAGAGACATCCTCGTTTTGGACAAGGGAAAGAAAAAGGAGAGGGCTACCTATTAGGGTTGCTCTCTCCTTTTCTTTTTGCACATTACTCCTTGCCTTACCACTCCCGAACCTACTCCGTAGATTTCTGCACCATCACCCCTACCAATCGGTCGGCACGCGAGCCGAATGGCCGGTAATATACATAGACGGTGTATTCGTTCTCTGTTTGCCAGTGCGACCCTTCCGTGCGTTGTAGCGTCACATTTTGCCCCTTTGGCACGAACCAATACTGATAATCGTAGCCGCCCTGCTTGACCAACGCCGTCAGATAGTAGCAGCGGTTCTCGTTGTCGTACTGCATACGGTTGGCTGTCCCTAACTGATTGAGGAACAGGTCGCCTCCTACATAGATTACCCCGTCGAACCACGGCTCTTGACGCGGCAGTGTCCAGTGCACCCACATATATTCCGCTTCCGTATCGCTGTCGTCGGTGCGCTCCGCATTGACGCGATATTGCCCGTCTACATCGTATTCATGCATATAGGGTGTCCCGCACTTGTCCGTCACCACATCGCCTGCATACACTGCCCCCGTGCCCCGCAGTTCATCTGCAAAGAGCAGCGCATGATAGTCCCGGTTGTCGTACCGCACCTGCTCAATGCCTGTCCCCGCAAAATAAACCGAGTAGGCATCCAGGTGGCGGTACTCGTTGCCCCCCTCGAAAATTAACGCTTTTTGATTCTGATAGCGGAACCGATTGTGCTCCATATAGGTCGGCTGCGTGAGCAATACTTGATTGTCTATCCGCCCGTTTTGCCGCACCACCACTTTGATTTCGTCGGGGCTGTTCACGGTCAGTGCGCTTGTATTTACCTCAATATCAAGTTGTTGGTAACGCCCGCTCAGTTCAATATCCGTGTTTGGGCGAATGGTGGAACTGATGCCTGCGATAGGCTCCACAACCGAGAAACACACCCACGCCACGACCTTCTCCGTGTCGCCGTCCTCGTAGATTTTCAGTGCGTAGTTGCCGCTTGCCGTCAGTTGCATGTCGTCGTTTGGGAACTGAAACCGATAGTGCGTGTAACTGCGCTGCGTGTTGAGCGAGTGTTCGTAGTCCGTTATGTCCTGTGTGGTGAAGCCGTGCACATATTCGCCGCTGCTGAGGTGGCTCTCTCGCCCGTCGTGGTCGAGGTGTAGGAGGGTGTAGGTGTAGTGGTGCACATCGTGGCTCATCTCGTCGAATGAGATTTCGAGTGTGTTCGCATAGTCCTGTCCGTCCACAACGCCGTCTGTCAGCACGAGGAACGGCCGCTCCACTTTGTCTGCCGTGGCGTATTGCACCCGCAGCGTGCGGATGTGCGGGTCAAGTATCTTCGTGCGATACTGCGCCTGCAATGGCGCCGCACAACACAAGGCGAATAGTATGAGGAATATGGGGTAGATTTTTCTCATAGGGCATTAGGTAAGTTGAATGCAGTTCTGCTGTGCAAAAGTACAAAAATAGTTCCATATTGCAAAAAAATCGCCTATATATTTGCGTATTTCACAGAAATAGCGTACCTTTGCACCCGCTTTTCGCAATAAGAAGGCGATATTGTCTTGTTGCCGAACGCGAATGCCACTGTGGCTCAGTTGGTAGAGCAACGCATTCGTAATGCGTGGGTCGGCGGTTCGAGTCCGCCCAGTGGCTCTTAAATTTTGGAAGGAGGGACTGCTTGTCCTGCTTTCGCCTGCATAAGGAGAGAATCTGTATAGGTTCTCTCCTTTGTTTTTTAGTGAGTTATACTCAAGTTGTGTTCCGAAAAGGAAACTATATCCACTCACATTACACATTACACATTACACATTACACATTACACTTTACAAATTACACATTATGCAATGCGGCGCATTGGGGAGTGAGGTTTATTGGTGTTTACCGGGGTTTAATAACTCTTGCCTGTTCGGGCGCAGATTTCGAGGAAAGGACAGAAAGAGGAACATTTTGACTCTTCCACTTGGGGGAAAGAGGTCGTGGTCAGTACCTCGCACACTTTCTCCTCTAACGCAGGCACAAAGTCTTTGCGCAAGCAGCGATAGTCCGCAACGGGCGACTTATCGAGCGAGATAAGCGTATCCTCACTGTTGCGCTTCCGCTGCGAAAAGAAGAGGTTCGGCTGCAACGGCATAGGATATTCGTGACTGTCTGCGTTGGCTATGGTCTCACTATAGATAAGCGTCTGCAACACATAGCGGCTGTCCGGGTCGGAGAAGAGTTTGCTCATCTCCGATGCCATCTTCTTGGCACTATAATGCCCTGTCTTATAGTCTACTACACGCAGCACACCACGACAGATGTCGAGGCGGTCTATCGTACCCCCTACTTGTATACTGCCCTGCCCTATACCCAAATTGACCGGGAACACGCGGCGTTGCTCGAGCAAAACCACCTGCAGACCGTCCTTGGCATCGGCTATGTCGTGCGTAAGGAGATTGCGCACCGTCTCGAAGATAACACGGTTCTCCAACGGGTGTTCGGCGTAGACATAGTGTTGCGTATCCTCGGGGAGGTGGTTGTGGCGGGCATAATCCTCATTCTGCTTACGGTATGCCGCCTCTATTGCCTGCTTTATCTCTTCGTGAGCATTGTCGTACACCCGCTGCAGGTCGTCGGGCGAGACAGGCTGACGGGTACTGCCCGAACAATGGCAGTATGCATGGTAGATATGCTCCATGGCACTATGAACAAACGACCCCAACTCGTTGGACTGAAAGATAAGCCCATCACGCACCGTCGGCTCGATGCCGACCACATAACGAAGGAAGAATTGGCGCGGGCAGGCAATATAGGTACTGAGCGCACTGGGCGAGAGGGTATAGGGACGCTCCGTGCCTGCATAGTAGAGCCGTCCGTCGGAGTGCTGCTCGAGGCGGGAGAGCAACGAAGGAGCAGATGCCATATCCATCTCGAGTGCGGGGCGAAGGCGGTTGTCCTCCGCCAATACATACCGGCTGACCGAGAAATAACGGAGGCTGACCAGTATCTGCATCAAGAAACGAGACATCGTCTTACGCCCGAGTGCCGTATCGGCATTGGAGAAGACCATCGTCGTCTGCCCCGCACGGCTCAACAGACGGAAGAAATTGTGGGCATAGACCGACGCACTCTCGTCTCGGGTCTGCATGGTATATGTCTTACGCAGATAGTACGGGATAAACGAGAGGTCGGCTTGCTTACGCGGCACAACACCCTCCTCCACATTAAGCAGCAACAAGTGGTCGAAATCAAGCACACGCGTCTCCAACACACCCATGACGGAAATATCCGTAATCGGCTCACCGTGGAAAGGCAGGCTGATACCCTCCATATAACGCCGCAGCAGACTACGCAGCAGCACGAGCGAGTGTATCTCCTGTTGCCACTCGGGTGCAGAGAGAAGATGAATGAACTTATTGAGTGCCACGCGTGCCTGATAGAGCGACTCTTGGATAAGCAGCCACTGCCAGTTATCACGGGGCATGGCGGGGTCTTCGGTACGACGATGGGCTTGTCGTTCGGCAGGGACAACCACTTGCTGCAATAGGCGGCGTAGCACATCGGCATAGGTCTCTGTCGTCTGATGGTCGTTGTGCTTATCGGTCAAGAACGCCATGATGTCCGCAAAAATCTGCGTACTCGAGAAGGGAAAACCCTTGGTGATATTAATCGGCTCACACTCGGTTGCCCCCTCGGGACAGATAGCCGGCAGGGCGTAGATAGCCGGTTCGAGCATCTGTTCGTCGCAGATAACGACCGCCGTACGCTGCCCCTTACGGGTATAATGCGTACGCAACCAATCGTGTACATACTGGGCTTGGGCGTTGGCGGTAGTAGCGGACACCACCTCTACGGGGTGCGGCTCGCCCCACTCTGTAGGCGAAGCCTCGTTACCAAACTCGGCTATATGGCGGCGGATAAAGGCATAAGCCTTTGCGTTGGGAAGGAAATCGGGGACATAATCCCAATAGAAGCGTGCCTGCCCTTGGTCGTAGAGCCTGCGCATAAGGTCGTGCTCAACAGGCATCAGGTAGTTGAAACCAATAAAGACAAACTGCCGCCCCTCGTACTGCGGGCGGAGTTGCTCCCAATGAGCCACCACACCGCGCATGCGTGCGCCCTCATAGCCTTTGCCCTCTGCGCTCAATTCGGCATTGAAGCGGAGGTAGATGTCGTACATACGCTGCCAGATAAGGTCGAACTTATGGCGGATAGAGTCTTCTTCCGCCGCAGGATAGTCCGCCTTATGGAGCAAATCCTCAAGGCGTTGGCGCACCTCTTCGTCCAACTCGACGGTCTCGAGTTGCTTCGCCTCTATGGTATTCTCGAAGAAGAGCCGCAGCCCATCGGACGGAACACTCTTGTCGATGTTATTAAAGTCGGCTATCAGTTGGCGTCCCCAACCGTAGAAGAGATCGAGCGTAAGGGTCTCGCCCGTCAACTCACGATAGATACGACAGAGGCGGCAGACCGAGTCGAGTTCTTCCTCTGCACGCAAAGGACTGAGCGAATCGAACAACTCGGTAAGCGTAGTAATCTCGGGCAGGAAAATAGCAGGCAGCCCCTCGCGGCGCTGTATCTGTTTCAGTTCGTTCTTCAAAGCCAACCCCGCACGGTGGGAGGGAAAGACAAGGGTCAGGGAACGCATATCCTGCCAGCCGTGTTTGGCGACCAGCGAAGCAGCTACCGATTCTAAGAAAGAGGGCATTTTTTTAATTAGGAATTAGGAATTAGGAATTGAGGCAATTAATAATTAACAATTAATAATCAACATGCATGTTCTGTCTCATTTTGCTTTTAGCATTTCGCATTGTTTATTGGCATTGTTAATTCTGCTTTGGGCTTTATTTATTGTGCATTATGCTTTGACCGGGAGTAGAGTGGCGGTATTGGCGTACCATAGGTAGCCGGTTACATCCTTGTAACCTAATTTCATCAGGGCGTGCATATAGCCCCTTACCTGTTTGGGGTAGTCCGCCTTGGGCTGACCGAACTTATAGTCTAACACCACGGCTTGGTTGCCTCGCAGCATCACACGGTCGGGACGCACCTCCTCACCGTCTATCAGTATGGCCTGCTCCCGCAACAGTTGCCAATTGCCACTGAACCAATCGCACATCTCGGGACTGCTCCACGCCCCTGCTATCAGTTGTTCAATACGGCGGCGTTGCGCCTCACTCTCGATAATCCCTTTCTGATAGAAACTGTCTATTACCCCCTCTACATCGTCGCGCACGCTGATATGGGCGAGTATGTCGTGGCAGACATTGCCTTGGTCAATATGCTCCAACACCACCTCTGCCTGTTTGCCGAGTGCCGTATAGAGTGCCGACTCCTGCGACTGACGGAAACGCACCTGCCCGCTGTCGCTGTGTATCGTAGCAGGCACGGCTGTGGCATTGCGGAACCCGAACGGTTCGACCTTGCTCTCTGACTTTGGGGTATGTATATACGGGGCATCGCCCACCGTGTACTCTGCATAGCAAGGTGCAGACGGGTCGGCGTAATCACGATAGAGTTGCTCTACGGGCAAACTGTACGCCTCCATCAGCAACGCACCTACCGTATCGAGGCGTATCCCCGACTCCAATACCTGCAGGTCGCCATAGATATAGAGGTTGTCTGCTGCACGGGTGAGAGCGACATAGAGCATATTCAGACTATCAATACGCAAGTCGGCATGCTCGGCTTGATACGCATCGGCATAACCGGTCTCGGCAAGGACGGCCGTATCTCGGACAGGGACTTTGCGGATAGGCTGTGCATTGCCCACCGGCGGGACACTTTGGCACCAGATTTGGTTGCGATAACTATCCTCTATCGCCCAAGTACAGAAAGGGATAAAGAGCGTCTTACTCTCCAACCCTTTTGAGGAATGGACGGTCATAATGCGTATGGCATCGGTGTCCGGTGCAGGAATGGCAGAGGTAGCGAGCGTATCATCCCAATACTGCAAGAATGCAGCACGGCAAGAACCGTAAGAGCCGACATAGTCGCGTACCTTATCCATCAAACAGTTGAGGTAGGCAATATCGGTGGCGGCAAACAGCCCCTCTGCGTCGCACTCGAGCAAACGGATTATCTCTTGGCACATCTCGTAGAGAGGCAGTTGACGGTCGAGGGCGGCGAGGGCAGACTGCCAATCGTTACGCCCCAAAGCAAGCGTGATATACTCGCGTGCCACGGTATCACCCGTGTCGATATAGCGCAGAGCATTCACCACCACCATGACCGAGGCGGATTGATTGAGTTTGAACGAGTCGGCAGAGACCAACTGTGTAGCGGCAAGGCGGGGCAGTGTTTCACGGTCGAGACTGTAGAACGCCTGCACTACCTGCCGCGCTTCACGGTTACGGCGGACAAGAATCATAATATCCGACGGGCGTTCGCCTTGGGCAAGCAGGTCTTCTATCGTCAGGAAAATACTGTCGAGAATATCCTGCTGTACACGCTTGGAAGTCAGTGTGGCAGTCGCGGCTGCCTTGGTACTTTTTGTCTTCGGGTAAAGGCGCAGGCGGACATAACCGTCGGCGTTCTTGGCGTTATAGTAGTCGGCGAGGTTCGTTCCGTCGTAGCCCTCGGCGTAGAGATCGGCATGCTGCTCGGTGGCAGTAATACGACGCATGGTCTCGAGGTTGAACGCCACGACATTGCGGCGGGAACGGAAGTTACGCACCAAAGGACGGAACGCCGTATTGAAATGCGGGGAAAGCGGGTCGGCAGGCGTACCGAGTGCGCCCATGATATGCCAATCGCCGTTACGCCAACGGTAGATACTCTGCTTGATGTCGCCCACAATAAGGAGCGTGTTCCCATGGGCGGCGAGGACCTCTTCGAGCAAGGGGAGAAAGACCCCCCACTGGAGTTTGCTCGTATCTTGGAACTCGTCTATCATAATATGCTTATAGCGTATGCCCGCTTTCTCGAGAATAAAGTCCGCATCGCCGGGACGAAGCGCAGAACGCAGCGTACACGCCGTCTCGGCAAGCAGCGTACGGTTGTCCTCACGCAGGTTGGTGTTCAGTTGTCGGAGCAGACTGCGCATAAGGCGCATATCGGAGAGGGGTTCTGCCGTCAGGACACATTCCCAATAGATACGGCGGCATACACCACATTGCTCTTGCAGCATTCGCAGCAGATCGCAGAGCGAGCCGAATTCCTGCTGCCAGCGGTCGGCTTTCTCATTCAGGTCGCGCCACTTGGGGGCTGACATACCCCGAAAGCGTTCGGTTGCTTTCACCTCCCGCGCATGGTCGAAGGAGTTGCGGATATTCTCCACGGCAGAGAGGATACCTTTTCCGTTCGCAGATGGTTTGGGCTGTGCAAGGGCGTTGAACCGGCTCTCGACTTGGTCGGTCAGCAGACCCAAACGCTCAAACTCGGGGCGACGACGCCACTGCTCGAGGGTACGCTTATAACGCTGAATGACCGCAGGGTCGAACTCTATCTCGCCGTCGGCATCGAGCATCTGTGCCTCCTCGCCATAGAGGTGGGTGGCGGTATCGATAAGGCTTTTACGGAAATCCCAATTGCTCTCGTTCTCTATCTGCTCGGAGATATAGTCGTTCATAATGGCAAATGTCTCGCCGTCCATTTCGGTACTGAGCACTTGATCCACCGCACGGGCGATAGCCCCATGGATGTCGAGTTCGGTAGCGTATCCCGCCCCCTTGCCGAGCATCTTCGCCATCCCGGAGAGGAGCGTTTGGAGGAACGAGTCGATGGTGCTTACCTGCACATTATCATAGTCTTGCAGCATCTCACGGAAGCACTGCTCCGAGCGTTGACGCAATTGGGTTTCGGTAGCCGTAAGGTTGGCTATCATAAACGAGCGTGCCTTGTCGAGGAAAGCGTCCTCGGCATGATTCTCGGTGGCTATGGCGTAAAGGTAGGTCAAGATACGCTCTTTCATCTCGGCAGTAGCCTTGTTGGTAAAGGTAACGGCGAGGATATTGCGGTAACTCTCCCCGCTCAAGAGCAGCCCGACATAGCAGGCAGCGAGGGTAAAAGTCTTGCCCGTACCCGCCGAGGCACGGCACACATTCATCGATTGGGAGAGATTGATTTCGCGGGAGGAAGAAGTGAGGGCAGGCATAAAGGTGTATGAGAGGATTGACAGGCGTTCGTGCTCGGTATAGTTATTCTAAAAGACCAAAATACTGCTGTTGCGATAAACCGCAACTATGCAATTGTAAATAGTTAATATTTATATATCTATAAGTATTTCTTGATTTTTTTGATTTGAAAATGAGTAGACATACTATCCGAATATATCGGAATGTGTTCCTGTATCAATTAGTAATAACACCAACTCGGTATCATTCTGTTTCCAAACGAGAAGCCAATCCGGCTGTATATGACACTCCCAACAATCAGCGTAATTCCCCGACAACTTATGTTGTCGATATTGTGCCGGAAGAACAGAACCCGACTCTTCCAACATAGCGATTACATTGGCTAAGCGTGCTATATCAAGCCCTCTTTTGACGCATCGTTTCAGCGATTTTTCAAACTTATTTGAGGTAACGACTTTGTACATACTCATAGGGTGATACCTAATTTCTCAAACATCTCTTTTGAACTACTGTAGGTATGCACTTTCCCCTCCTCTATCTCTTTGAGTGATATATCGATAGAAGACATTTTGGTCTTGGTCTCTTGGTGCTTTTGTGGTGCAGAAATTACTTTAGCACCTAATGAAACAAACAAGTCCAATACTTTTTTGAGGTTACTGTTACGCGAATCGTACTCTAATGTAACTGTTGCCATGGTTATACTGTTTTTAGTTGTTATTATTATGACTTGTGGTGATATAGTATCGCAAATAACTATCTTCTGTGTAGGGTATCTATCCAACACATCACATTTTGGCGGCAAAGATACAAAAAGTTTTGGGGAAATACAAGTTTTTTGGGACAAGGGCGGGCAATTTTGTTACAGAAGAGGAAGAAAACAAAGAATAAGTAGGGGATGGATGGGCATACCAGTTGTTTCCGAGACTACGAAATGGAGAGTTTGGACGGGATAAAAACAGGGGAAGAATGGGGGAAAGACATAGCAAGGGATAAGCAAGGGATAGGCAAAGGATAGGAACAGATCTTACTCGGTCTTACCGCGTCCTTATAAACCCTATACAAAACCCTTACACACCCTATAAAATCACACAGCCATCACATACCTATCACTTACCTACCACATAGTTATGTTCTGCTTATGTATCGGTTATGTATCGGTTATGTATCGGTTATGTATCGGAGTGGTAAGGTAATGGTATGGGGATATGTCCGAGATTAGTGGCTGATTTATAGGATTACATTTACAATACATACAATCTACATTTTTTACAATACATACAATCTCACTAGTGTCCCAAGAAAAAAGTGGCATTAATTTAGTTTAGTCGTATTTAACAAATACTCACCCGATAGAATCAAATTGTTCATTGACATTTTGCAAATTAGCCTGATTGAGAAAGTTTCGCATATTGGAGAAATGTGGGTTTTTGCATTGTTTTTACTTTTGAAAAACGCAGCAAAAATCAATCCGTTTACTCTCAAAGTCTCCGTAATTAATTAATTTACAAACATTTCAAAGAACAAAAAACGATTTTCTTGGGACACTAGTGATACAATCTACATTTACAATACATACAACAAATA
>CAVEXR010000003.1:0-133372 GCA_963619585.1 Azospirillum sp. CAG:239 | reverse complement strand
GATAGATGGAAAGATGGATAGATGGATAGATGGATAGATGGATAGATGGATAGATGGAAAAACGAAAAAAGCAAGAAAAAGCATTCTTATAGTCTATTCATAATCAATCCGATAAGCATAAAATATCGATTTGCGTCCATATTTTATGCTTTTTTAGTGCATTTAAGTGACGCGCGTCCTTGCAAAAAGTCGATTTGTGTTGTATCTTTGTACCGGAATTACTACAATGGCAATAAATAAGGATAATATACAATGGCAATAAAACGGATAATAAACATAAGGCGTATAGGTCAGATATAACAGACTAAAAAAACGCCGATAACTTGCATATCCGTCCAAATAGTCGTACCTTTGTATCGGATATTGCCAATTACAGGAATGGACAATTGTCAATCATAGGAATGAACAATTGCCAATCATAGGAGTAAGATATTGCAAATCACAGGAATGAACAATTACCAATTATAGGAATACGCATAAATAGTAGTAAAAAAGATAACAAAAACACTATGTTTCTAACTTTTTCATCGAAGCAGTCGTTCCGTTTCAAGCGGTTCTGCCACAAGTCGTATGCAGCGTTCGCATCGCTCCACCGTGAGGTGACCATCGGGCGTATCGCAGGCTATATGGCGGACCTCGAGCTGCTCAAGCAAGGCAAGACCATCGCCCTCGCCACCCTGCTGTTGGCGACCCCAGCGCTGGCACAAGCCGACGAGACGGACACGGGCTCATCCCCGCTGCCTAATGCCTCCGCGCCCGCTCTCTCGGCGCAGTCTTCGGAGGCCAATGATGCCCGACAACTTAGTCTTCAGGAGGTGTCGGTTGTATCTCGCAAAGCTGAAGTTCAATCGAGTGCCTACCGACTCATCACGGAGATTCCCCACCAGGACATCGAGGCGCTGCCCATCCAGACCATAGCGGATATTCTGCAATATCTGCCGAGTGTGGATATTCGTACGCGTGGCGCCAACGGTGCGCAGGCGGACATCAGTATGCGTGGCGGCACATTCGACCAGGTGTTGGTTCTGATCAATGGCGTGAGCCTAAACGATGCGCACACGGGGCATTACACGCTCAATCTCCCGCTTTCCGCTTCGCTTATCGAGCGTATCGAGGTGTTGGAGGGTACGAGTGCCAATCTCTATGGTGCTTTTTCGGGAGCCGTCAATATCATTACTCGTACGCCCGAGAAAGACCAATACAGCCTTCGCCTCACGACGGGTATGAATTCCCTTACCAATCCCGAACTAACTTGCAGTTGGCGCCGTGGCGATGTGTCGACCAACCTATCTGTCGAGTACAATCGTGCCGAGGGCTACTACGCTCCCCGCGCGAACGAGAAGGAGCAAACCGCTTTGGACAACTCCGACTATCAGTTGGCGAACCTCTATCTGCAGACTCGCTACCGTGGGTTGGATGTCCAACTCGGCGCACAGTGGAAGGATGCCGGTGCGGGCATGTACTATGGTTTTGGCTCACAAGACCAGTTCGATGCCACACGCACCGCTTTCGGTTCGGCTAAGTATACCCATCATTGGGGCGCATGGAGTCTTGATGCGCAGGCGTCCTACCGTGCCAATTACGATCGCTACGAGTGGCATCGCGGGCAGCGCCTCTATGGCAATTTCCATTTCTCGCAGACCACTACCGCTGCTTTGGCGGCTCACTACGCTTCGCAGATAGGGACGACCACTGTGGGCATTGAGGTGCGCAACGAGAATATGCATTCCACCAATTTGGGCGATACCATCAATGCTGCCGGACAAGTCCCGAACCAAGACGGATTTCCCCTGCACGATGTGCGTGTACTCGACTTGGTCAAGGGCGGCAATCGCCTGAATATCAACTATTACGCCCAGCAGACTTTCTATTGGAATCGCCTCTCTGCTTCGTTGGGTGTGAGCGGCATCTACAACACCCGCTTCGGACACAACGCGACGGGCAACGCCAATATCGGCTACGAATACCTTCCTCAGTCCTCTGTCTATATCAATGCCAACCGTGCCCTGCGCTTGCCGACCTTCACGGATCTGTACTACAATGCGGGCAACCAACTCGGCAACCGCAACCTGAAGCCGGAGGAGGCGTGGGTTTTGTCCGTAGGTACCCGCTACAACCGCTCGTTTGGGCAGGCCGGTACGCTGCATGTCGAGGGCGATTGGTACTATCGTTGGGGGCGCAACATCATCGATTGGGTCTATACGCCGGAGGATACCAAGCGTCCGTACCACGCTGAGAATCAGCAGAAAGTGAATGCGACGGGTGTGGAGGCGACGGTTTCGTATCGTTGGAACGAGTGGATACGCTGCGTGTCTGCCAGTTATGCTTACACCTATTTGGATTTGGATGTCCGCGAGTCGGGCTCACGCTATCTCGACTATCTGAGCCACAAACTCACGCTACATTTGGAGCATGGTATCTACAAGGGGCTGGGTGCTTCTTGGACGCTGCGTTACCAGCAGCGTGAGGGGCAGTACAACAATGCGTACGGCGAGGTGGAGGACTACCGTCCCGTGTGGTTGCTCGACGCCAGCGTCTTTTGGCAGAACGCCTTTGTGCGTGTCAGCGCCGACTGCACCAACCTCACCAACCGCCGTTATTACGACTATGGCGGCATCCTGCAGCCCGGAGCGTGGGCAAAACTGAGCGTCGAGGTACGGCTGTAAACCATTTGTACATGTGCAGAAAATGCGGTTGAGTTTTGTGCATTTGCGGATTTTTGCGTACCTTTGTGGCTTCAAGTGTCAATTAACAATTAATAATTAACAATTAACATGCCGTTCTTTGTTCGGACTTAGACAGACACATGCTGCTCCTTGTTCGGGCATAGACAAACAAAACCACAAACACGAACATTGAAAAGACTGCTCTGCATACTGATACCGTTTCTTTTGTGCGTGCCCTTGTCGGCACGCACAATGCGACTGTACGGCTATGTGGTGGATAGCGACAACCGAGGCATTGAACTGGTGAATGTCGTACTCGCCAATGCGCAGACCCGTACGGGGCAAGTAGGCACTACCAACAACAAAAACGGAACAGCACAAATAGGCACCACCACCAACAAAAACGGATACTACGAACTGCTATTCGACCAACAAGACACCATCGATGTGGTGTTCTCGATGATAGGATACACCACCACCCAACAGCGTATCGTGGCACCGCAAGAAGTGGTGAATCTGAATGTAGTACTGCCCACCGACGAGCAATGGATAGAAGAAGTGGAAGTACGCGGCATCAAGCGGCAAACCAACACCATGGACCACATAGAAGCCGCCACAACCCGCATCATGCCCGACGCCACAGGCGGCAGCATAGAAAGCCTGCTCATCACCTTTGCGGGCGTGAATCAGAACAACGAACTGAGCAGCCAATACAATGTGCGAGGCGGCAGTTTTGACGAAAACGAGGTGTATGTGAACGGCATAGAGGTACATCGCCCCCTGCTCATCCGCAGCGGACAACAAGAGGGATTGAGTTTTGTCAATCCGTACATGGTGGAAAATGTGCAGTTCTCGGCGGGCGGATTTGATGCCCAATACGGCGACAAGATGTCGTCGGTGCTGGATATTGAATACAAACAACCACAGCGTTTTGAGGCAAGCCTCAGCGCAAGCCTGCTCGGGGCAAACCTGTATGTGGGGCACGGCGACAGCCTATTCTCGCAGATGCACGGCATACGCTACAAGACCAGCCGATACATGCTCGGCTCGCTCAATACATCGGGCAACTACGAACCGAACTACATTGACTATCAGACCTATATGACCTGGTCGCTCGGCAAACACAAAGGACGACCCGCACGCAACGACTGGCAGATGTCGTTTCTCGGCAACTTCAGCCGCAACACCTACCGTTTCCGTCCGGACTCGTCGAGCGTCAGTTGGGGCGGACTGGACACCAAACAACTGCTCATATTCTACGAAGGGCAGGAGCGGGACAACTTCACGACCGGATTTGCCGCACTGAGCGCACACGGGCATGTAGCACCGGAAGTGAAGATAGGCTTTGACCTGAGCGGATTCTACACCTACGAACAGGAAAACTACGACATATCGGGCGAATATATACTGAGCAACGGGGCGAGCGGCACAACCGCCGGCGGCATACAAAGCGAACTGCTGGACGGCACCTCAACGGAATCGGTGCTCGGCACGGGCGTCTATCATCAGCACGCACGCAACACGCTGCAAGCAGGTGTGATAACGCTATCGCACACCGGCGAATGGAAACACGAAGAGAACACGCTGCGGTGGGGCGTGAGCGGGCAAGCGGAACTGATAAGCGACCGCATACGCGAATGGGAATGGCGCGACTCGATGGGCTACAGCCAACCCAACAACGACCAAGAAATGCGACTCTACTATGCACTCGCCGGCACGACAACCATGCGGTCGGGACGGGTACAAGGCTACATACAGAACACGCACAAATGGAACACCGACAAAGGGCAAGTGCTGCTGACCGTCGGCGGGCGACTCAACTGGTGGAGTTACACCAACGAAGTGCTACCCAGCCCACGAGCAAGCGTGGTCTATATTCCGGGCTGGAAACGAGATTTTAGCTTCCGTCTTGCTACGGGACTATACTATCAAGCCCCCTTCTACAAAGAACTGCGCGACACGCTGACCGATGAGAGCGGCGTGACCCGTATCAAACTGAACGACAAACTGCGGGCGCAACGCTCGGTGCATGTGGTGCTGGGCGGAGATTACTATTTCCGTGCGTGGGGACGACCCTTCAAACTGACCGCTGAGGGATACTACAAATACATTGACCGCATGGAGAGTTACACGGTGGACAATGTGCGGGTGCGCTACTCGGGCAAAAACGACGCCACCGGCTACGCCGTAGGACTCGACCTGAAACTATACGGCGAATTGGTGCCTGGAGCGGACAGTTGGATCAGTTTTTCGACCATGTCAGCCAAACAACGGCTAAAAGACTACCCCGCTGCCGGATGGATTCCCTCGCCGAACGAACAACGCTACTCGTTCTCGATGTTGTTTCAGGACTACATCCCGCAATTCCCACAACTGAAATTTCATGTGAAAATGATATGGAGCGAGGGCATGCCGTTCTCGCTGCCACGCAACATCACGAAGTACTCGCGCATGACGGATTATCGGCGTATCGACTTGGGTGCCACCTACGCATTCAACGCAAAAACGGCGAAATTTATGCGGCGATACAGCGCAAAACATGTATCGGAATGGGCGATACAGTTCGAGGTATTCAACCTGGTGGATTGGAAAAATGTGAATTCGTACTTCTGGGTGACGGATGCGTACAATCAGTCGTGGGCAAGCCCCAACTACCTGACCGGACGGCGATATAACCTGAAAATAACGGTGGATTTGAAATAGGAATATACCGTCAGAGAACCCGCATGTTAATTGTTAATTATTAATTGTTAATTGGAAAAATGGCAAAAGAGAAGGAACAAGTGACTCCGATGATGAAGCAGTTTCGGGACATCAAGGCACAATACCCTGATGCGATGCTGCTATTCCGCTGCGGGGACTTCTACGAGACCTACTGCGAAGACGCTGTGCGTGCCGCCAAGATACTCAACATCACGCTCACCCACCGCAGCAACGGCGCAGGCGGCGTCAATCAGATGCAAGAGATGGCTGGGTTCCCCTTCCATGCCTTAGACACCTATCTGCCCAAACTGGTGCGTGCGGGGCTGCGGGTAGCCATCTGCGACCAACTGGAAGACCCGAAACTGACCAAGAAACTCGTCAAACGAGGCGTGACGGAACTCGTGACACCGGGCGTGAGTTACTCGGACACCACGCTGATACAGAAAGAGAATACCTGGGTGGGCTGCCTGCACTACAACAAGCAGACCATCGGTATTGCGTTCCTAGACATATCCACCGGCGAGTTCCTCGCTGCAGAAGGCACCGACGACTACATAGACAAACTGCTGACCGATTTTGCGCCCAAAGAGGTGCTGTTCCTTCGGGGTAGGAAAGGCGAATTCGAGGAACGATTCGGCAACAAGTACTTCACCTTTGAGTTGGAAGACTGGATGCTGACACCATCGGCAGCGGAAGAACGGCTGTGCAAACTATGGCAGGTGAAGAACCTGAAAGGATTCGGACTGGACAAAATGCCCAACGGCGTGGTGGCGGCAGGCGGCATACTGCACTACCTCGACATGACGCAACACCTGCAGACGGGACACATCCAACACCTGAGCCGCATTGAGGAAGAGAAATATGTGTGGCTCGACCGATTCACGGTGCGCAATCTGGAACTGATGGGCGGACAGACAGACGAGAGCAAGACCCTGTTCGATGTGCTTGACCACACCGTGACCCCTATGGGCGGGCGACTGCTGCACCGATGGATGGCGCTGCCGCTGAAAGAGGTACGCCCGATACGCAACCGACAAATGGTGGTAGAATACTTTTTCCGCCACCCCGATGAGCGAGAGGCTATCACGGAACAGATAAGCGCCATACAAGATATGGAGCGCATCGTAAGCAAGATAGCCACCGGGCGTATCGCTCCCCGCGAGATGGTGCAATTAGCACAAGCGCTGCAAGCACTGGTAACAATTCGGGAGGTGTGCCTACAAGCGGAAGACAACGAATACCTGCGCCTGCTCGGCGAACAGATAGACCTATGCGAGGCGATGCGGGAGCGTATCTGCCACGACATTCACCCCACTCCGCCCGCTGTGCAAGGGCGTCCGAATGTGATAGCCGACGGTGTGGATAAGGAACTGGACGAACTGCGTGACATACACGCCAACGGAAAAGACTACCTGCTGCGCATTCAGCAACGGGAACAAGAACAGACGGGCATTCAGAGCCTGAAAATCGGCTACAACAATGTGTTCGGCTACTATCTGGAAGTGCGCAACACCTACAAAGACCAAGTGCCACAAGACTGGATCCGCAAACAGACGCTGGTGAACGCAGAGCGATACATCACCCCCGAACTGAAAGAATACGAGGAGCGTATCCTCTCCGCCGAGGAACGGATTCAGGTAATCGAAAATCGGCTCTACGCTGAACTGATTGTGGCGCTGTGCGGGTATGTGCCACAGATGCAGACCGACGCCAATGTGGTGGCACAATTGGACTGCCTGCTGAGTTTTGCAGCGGCTGCGGCAGAGAACCACTATGTATGCCCCGACATAAACGACGGCCTCGTGATAGACATACGACAAGGGCGACACCCCGTGATAGAGCAGCAACTGCCCATAGGCGAAGAATATGTGGCAAACGATGTGCTGCTGGACAACAACGGACAGCAGATTATCATCATCACGGGTCCCAACATGGCGGGTAAGTCGGCACTGCTTCGGCAGACGGCACTGATTGTGCTGATGGCGCAGATGGGCTGTTTTGTGCCGGCAGAGAGCGCAAAAATAGGTATCGTGGACAAGATATTCACCCGTGTGGGCGCAAGCGACAACATCAGCATGGGCGAATCGACTTTTATGGTGGAGATGAACGAGGCGGCAAGCATACTGAACAACCTGAGCGAACGCAGCCTCGTGCTATTCGACGAACTCGGGCGAGGCACCTCGACCTACGACGGCATCAGTATCGCGTGGGCCATCGTGGAATACATCCACGAGCAACGAGGACACGCCAAGACCCTGTTTGCCACCCACTACCACGAACTCAACGAGATGGAGAAGGCATTCCCGCGCATCCACAACTACAATGTGTCGGTGCGCGAAGTGAACGGGAAAGTGATATTCCTGCGCAAATTGGTGCCGGGCGGCTCGGAGCATAGTTTCGGTATTCATGTGGCCGCATTGGCCGGTATGCCGGAGATAATCGTAAAGCGGGCGCAACAGATACTTCGGGAGTTGGAAGGCGAACACAGCAAACAGGGCTCTCTTGCCTCCAAAAAAGAAGGGGATAGCAGCACACAGACCACTCAACCCGTAGAGGCGGTATTGAATACGCTCGCCACACAAAACGCTAAGCCCAATACACAGACTATCAGCTCGCAAGCGGGTAACGGCGGTATGCAACTGAGTTTCTTCCAATTAGACGACCCCGTGCTGGAACAGATACGCGACGAACTGACCCGCCTCGACATCAACAGCCTGACACCGCTGGATGCACTCAACAAACTGAACGAAATAAAGAAATTGGTGGGCGGGAAATAGTCGCAAGAGCCATCTACGCCCATCGTAACAGTTGCGCTCGACACGAATCAGAGCAAAAGACAATGAAAAAATGGATGATTCTATCCGCTGCGTTATGGCTCGTGGCAAGCATGGGCTATGCCAAGAAAGCAATGGTAGTAACAGACGGCGACATCTGCTCGCTGCTCGGTCAGGACACGACCGTTTCGGTGGTGTTCGACTACTCGCACACCCGCTGGGAACAAGAGGAGTCGTACAAAGACTTCTGCGGCGACGACTATCAAGTGCGTGTGGACAACTCGCTGACGACCTTCACGGAGGCCTTCAACCGCACAAGCAAGACGCTGCGGGCGACCACTTCGGGCGATGCGGCCTATCGAATGGTGGTCGTAGTGGACAACCTGGAGCGCAAGCAAGGCTGGGTGATGTGGGGACGAATGTTCATTCGTGTGACGGGGCAAATACAGGTGTTTGATGCCGCCACCAACGAACCCGTGCTGACCGTAACGGTGCAGAACCTTGCGGGCGACGAGGATTTTGTGCCCAACGACCGACTCAACAAGTGCTTCGACAAACTCGCCACACAACTGGTGGCACTCGGCAAGAAGTGCAAATAAGTCCCCCCTAAGGCTAAATAGAGTGAATCATCGGGCGGACCGGTCAAATTTGTACCGTATTACTTGTGTTTGCTGGCGCAGGTGGGGCACTCGCCTTTTACAACAAAGGAAACAGAATGCGGGGCAAAACCCTCTGGCAAATGGATGGGCGGGATGGGCGTGTCTTCGAGGCAAAAAGACTGTTGGCAAGTCTCGCAATAGAAATGAAGATGCCCCTCGGTATGGTGACACTCGCCCTCGTGGTGGTGGCAGAGTTCGTAGTGCAGAATACCGCGCCCGTCTTCGAACGCATGCACTACATCGTGGTCAGCAAAAAGTGTCAGCACACGGAATATACTCGATTTGTCGAGCGTGAGCATCTCGTTCTCCATATCACGCAAACTCACCGGTCGCCCCAACTGCACGAGCGTCTGATAGACGAGAATGCGGTTGACGGTGGGCTTGACTTCCTTTTGTTCCAATAGGTGTATAACAGTCTGTGTGTCCATAATACTGACAATTTGTAAATTAGCAAATGGGTATAGTAGTGATTACGCCTTACGGCGTCTTCGTTGCGGGCGGGACAAGTAAGAAAAAGTAAATGTGTAAACTTGTACGACGGTTTCCCAACTTACAAATTTACACATTTACAAGATTACACATTATCTGTGCATTATCCAAGCATGCTCAACAGGATACCTGCGGCTACGGCAGAGCCAATCACACCTGCCACATTCGGACCCATGGCGTGCATGAGCAGGAAGTTGCTCGGGTCGGCTTTCTGTCCCTCCAACTGGCTCACGCGTGCTGCCATCGGCACAGCCGACACACCTGCAGAACCAATAAGCGGGTTGATTTTGTCCTTCGAGAAAAGGTTCATCAGTTTAGCGAACAGCACACCACCTGCGGTAGCGATACTGAAGGCAACGATACCCATCGCAAGGATCAGCAAAGTCTTGACATTCAAGAAAGTAGCACCCGTAGCGGTAGCACCGACCGACAAACCGAGGAATATAACCACGATGTTCATCAGTTCGTTCTGCGCCGTTTTGCTCAGACGGTCTACTACGCCGCACTCTTTCATCAAGTTACCGAGCATCAAGCAGCCAATCAGCGGTGCTGCATCCGGCAAGATGAGCGACACGATAGCCGTGATAACGATAGGGAAGACAATCTTCTCGGTTTTGCTCACGGAGCGAAGTTGCTTCATCTTGATTTGACGCTCTTTCTTCGTGGTCAGCGCACGCATAATAGGTGGCTGGATAACCGGTACCAATGCCATATACGAGTAGGCAGCAATGGCAATCGGGCCAAGCAAATGTGGCGCTAACTTAGAGGTCAAGAAGATAGAAGTAGGACCATCTGCACCACCGATGATGCCGATAGAACCTGCCTCTGCGGGTGTAAAACCGAGGGCATTGGCACAAAGGAAAGTAGCAAAAATACCCAATTGTGCTGCTGCACCCAACATCAACGACTTAGGGTTGGCAATCAGCGGTCCGAAATCTGTCATAGCACCGACACCGATGAATATCAAGCACGGATAGACACCCGCTTTCACACCGATATAGAGTACATCCAACAGACCTGCGTCTTTCAGAATCGCTCCATAACTATGGTAGGCAGGGCTTGTCTCGTCGAGGAAAGCCGCCCAGAGTTCGGGGTGGTACATGTTGGCATTTGGCAAGTTGGTCAGCAACATACCAAAGGCGATAGGCAGGAGCAACAGCGGCTCGTACTGCTTCTTAATCGCCAAATAGAGTAGCAGGAACGACACGAAAAGCATCACTATCTGACGCCAATCTGCGCTCATGAACCCCATTGTCTGGAAGAAATTTAATACATCACTCCACATAGTTGCAACCGATTAGCCAAGTACAACAAGCAGGTCGTCCTGCATTACATTCTGCCCAGCGACTACGGCAATCTTGCTCACTACGCCATCGCAGTCGGCCTGCACGGCATTCTCCATCTTCATAGACTCGAGGGTGAGTAGGGTGTCGCCTTTCTTAACCGATTGTCCTTCGCTGACAAGCACCTTAATAATAGAGCCGGGGAGCGGAGAAACGACTTTCTTGCCGCCTGCGGGGGCTTCTACTTTTGGCGCTGCCGCCTTGGGAACTTCGGCTACAGGAGCGGGTGCAGGCTTCTGCGCTGCTACGGGAGCGGCAGGCGCAGCGGCTACGGCAACCGTCTCAATCTCAACGAGTTTGTCGTCCTGCATCACATTCTGACCGGGCTGTACAAGTACACTTTTGATAGTGCCGTCGTACTCGCTGCAAACTTGGTTCTCCATCTTCATGGACTCCATGGTGAGCAATAGGTCGCCTTTCTTGACTGTTTGACCGGCTGCAGCCACTACCTTAACAATACTGCCCGGCAGCGGACTCTTCACCACCACGGTGCCTGCAGGTTGTGCTGCACGAGGAGCGGCTGCAGTAGCGCGCGCGGCAGCAGGTTTGATGGCAGTGGCGTTCTTGGCGCTGTCTATCTCGACATGGAACACCGTACCGTTGACCGTTACTTCGGCTACATGGTTTTCTATTTCGTTGACAGTCGTTTCGTACTTGCGTCCGTCAATGGTAAACTGAAATGTTTTTGCGTTCATCTGTGTAAGTTATTCATACCGTACATCTTATTGTTCCATTGGGTACGGTGGGGTTGAACAATCGTTTTGGTGCTTTCTTCGTCGTGCACGCCATTATAGTAGAGGTGGAGCGCCAACGCAATGGCTGCCGTACTATCGGCAGTGAGCGTGATATGCTCGGTGTCCTCTTTTTGAGTGTGGGCAACCGTCTGCGAGTGGGTGTCGGTTTCTTGTTTCTTTGCCTTAACACGGGGCTGCATAATCCAACCCATCAACTTCATGATATAGACAAAGACAAAGAGCAACACCAACACGAGCAGAAAACCTATACCCGTCACCATCCATATAAACGGAGTGATACCAGTCACTTCCGTTGCTGCTGCTTGTAATAGTATCATACTTACAGAGGTATATTAGAGTGTTTCTTCAACGGATTGGTCAGGCGCTTGGTCTGCAGGTTCTCGAAGGCATGGATGATGCGTTTGCGTGTATTACGCGGCTCGATGATGTCGTCGATATATCCACGATTGGCTGCCTGATAGGGGCTGGCGAATAGGTCGCGATATTCTGCCTCTTTCTCAGCAATGAATTTCTTTTTCTCCTCAGGGTCTTCGATAGCCTTGATAGCCTTGGCTTGAAGCACGCCTACTGCGCCACTCGCACCCATAACGGCAATCTCAGCATTCGGCCATGCATAGCATGCATCGCCACGCAACTGCTTGCAACTCATCACGATATGGCTGCCGCCGTAGGATTTGCGGATGGTTACCGTAACCTTAGGCACCGTAGCCTCGCCGAAAGCGAACATCAGTTTGGCTCCGTGGTCGATGATACCCGCATACTCTTGTCCGGTACCGCAAAGGAATCCCGGTACATCGACGAGCGTGAGTATCTGGATATTGAATGCATCGCAGAAGCGAACAAAGCGTGCTGCCTTGCGGCTGGCGTCGCAGTCGAGCACACCGGCAAGCCAACTCGGCTGGTTAGCGATAATACCCGTAGAGCGTCCGTTGAAGCGTGCAAAACCACAGATGATATTCTTGGCATAATCTTTCTGCACCTCCATAAAGTCGCCGTTATCCACAATCAGGTTGATGATATCCTTCATGTTGTAGGGCTTGTTCGGGTCGTCGGGGACAATGTCGTTGAGTGCTTCCTCCACACGCAGCGGGTCGTCGGTGCATTGTACGAGCGGTGCTTCCTCCATATTGTTCTGCGGGATGAAACTAATCAGACGGCGTACCTCTTGCAGTGCTTCCTCTTCGGTAGCGGCCACGAAATGGGTAACGCCCGATTTGGTAGCATGCACTTTGGCACCACCAAGGTCTTCGACGCTGACATCCTCGCCCGTAACGGATTTTACTACTTTCGGACCTGTGATGAACATATACGAGTTCTGCTCGGTCATCATGATAAAGTCGGTCAGCGCAGGGCTATAGACTGCACCGCCGGCGCAGGGACCAAAAATAACGCTAATCTGTGGTACCACACCGCTGGCAAGGATATTACGCTCGAATATCTCGGCATAGCCAGCCAATGCGCAAGCACCCTCTTGGATACGCGCTCCGCCTGAGTCGTTCAACCCGATGATAGGTGCACCGAGTTTCATGGCTTGATCCATGACATTGCAAATCTTCTGCGCCATAGTCTCGCTCAGCGAACCACCAATAACGGTAGCGTCCTGCGCAAAAACGAACACAAGGCGTCCGTCAATCGTACCCGAACCGACTGCCACACCATCTCCGAGAAAGACTTTCTTCTCCATGCCGAAGTCGTGACAACGATGGGTAAGGAACATATTTACCTCCTCGAACGAACCCTCGTCGAGGAGCAGATTGATACGCTCACGGGCGGTATAACTACCCTTGGCGTGATGTTTTTCTACTGCTGCTTCGCCGCCGCCTGCTTGTGCCTTAGCGCGGTTGTCAATCAGTTTTTGCAAATTATCCGTGTTCATGATTCTTTCTATTTATTCTATGATTTCCAGATTATATAGAAGCTCTAGAAATTCCAGATTATTTTACTTCGGTTGCTGGCACAATTCGGTCAGTACGCCTTTGGTGCTCTTCGGGTGCAGGAAAGCAATCATCAGGTTCTCAGCTCCTTTGCGGGGTGCTTTGTCGATGAGTTGCAAGCCGGCAGCCTCTGCCTCTTTGAGAGCCTCTTCTACATTCTCTACATTGAAAGCGACATGGTGTACTCCGCCGCGTCCACCGTTTTTCTCGATGAACTTAGCGATCGTCGACTCGGGGCAGGTAGGCTCCAAGAGTTCGATTTTGGTTTGCCCAACCTTAAAGAATGCGGTACGCACTTTTTGGTCGGCTACCTCTTCGATAGAGTAGCATTTTTCGCCTGTTAAGAACTCGAAGAACGGCATAGCGTCTTCCAAACTGGTTACAGCGATACCAAGATGCTCAATATGCGTTGGTTTCATTGTGTTTTTTTGTTTTGATATTAAACAATAGATAGATTTATTTCCGTTTTATTAGAGGACATTTTAAGTCCGTGAGTTAAGGGTAAATTGTTACACTTTGTATCATAATAGAGCGCGTCTCCAAGTGCTATTTCCAATAGCCCAAAACTCGCCCACAAAGATAATGCTTTTTTCTTGTCTGTCCAAACATTTCGGCAAATAAAACTTTTTTGTCGGGTACGGCTTGCAAATCCGCCTTATTCTGTGTCCTATCGACAGAGAAAAATTGACTACGGATTGGGAAAATGGCATAAAAATACAATTAATGTGTCTATTAAGCAGTCTTCGCTTGTGTATATCGTTTTTCTTTTGTACCTTTGCAGCCGATTTTGCGTAGAGTCTCTGGCGATTGCAGTAGGAGGCTTGCCCGTTGGGGCGTTTCGGTCTGCCGAATAGTAGTGTATACTCTGCGCGCATAACTATCTAAATTTCAATCTGAAATGGATTTGATGAAGATTGCCGAAGAGGCATTCGCCGGCGAGAAGAAAGAGTTCCCGGCATTCAAGGCAGGTGACCAAATCACTGTCGCTTATCGTATCAAAGAGGGTAACAAGGAGCGTATTCAGGAGTTCCGTGGGGATGTAATTGCTATCCACGGCAGCGAAGACAAGAAGCGTTTCACGGTTCGCAAGATGTCGGGCAATGTGGGCGTTGAGCGTATCTTCCCGATGGACAGCCCTTTCATTGAGAGCATTGTTGTCAACAAGTACGGTAAGGTTCGTCGTTCGAAGATTTACTACCTCCGTAACCTCACAGGTAAGAAGGCTCGTATTCCTGAGCGTCGAGTTAAGTAACAAAAGAGAAAGAAGAGCCACAAGGCTCTTTTTTTTGTCTTATGGCAGTGCCTGCCATAAGACAATTTGTAAATTGTAAATGTGTAACTGATCCCTAATGCTCCATTGCATAATTTACAAACTTACACATTTACACATTTACAAATTCACACATCTCCTCTGTATTGTGTTTCGTTTAGAGAGTAAATTCCAACCAACGGGCGACCAGCCACAAGCCATCGATGCACTTGTGAGCGGTGTAAACGCCGGCGCACCTGCACAAGTACTATTGGGCGTTACGGGCAGCGGTAAGACATTCACTATGGCGAATGTTATCGCGCGCCTGAATCGTCCAACGCTCATCATGAGCCATAACAAAACGCTTGCTGCCCAATTGTACTCCGAAATGAAGGCGTTTTTTCCACACAATGCGGTGGAGTATTTCGTCTCCTATTACGACTACTATCAGCCTGAGGCGTATATCCCTGCGACAGATACCTATATTGATAAGGACTTGAGCATCAACGAAGAAATAGACCGTCTACGCCTCTCTGCCGTAGCGGCACTACTCAGCGGAAGGAAAGATGTAATCGTAGTGTCGTCGGTCAGTTGTATCTATGGTCTAGGCTCTCCGCAAGACTTCTCGCAGAACTGTATTGCGCTCCACCGCGGACAGACACTGGCAATGGACACATTCCTCAAACAGTTGGTTGCAGCACAGTATATACGCAACGACATTGAGTTAGCGCGTGGGCGTTTTCGTGTAAAGGGTGATACGGTGGACATCTCTCTTGCCTACGCCGACTACCTCGTGCGGGTGGAGTTCTTTGGCAACGAAATAGACGCACTCTCGACTATCGATCTTGTTACGGGCGAGGTCTTAGAAGAGTTCGAGGCGTATAATATCTCTCCTGCAACGATTTTCTGCACAAGTGCCGACAGTATTAATGCGGCAATGTCGCAGATTAAGTTAGACTTAGCCAATCAGATCAATTACTTTCAAGAGATAGGCGAACCACTCTATGCAAAGCGTATCGAAGAGCGGGTAAAGTATGACCTTGAGATGATTCAGGAACTCGGCTACTGCTCCGGTGTAGAGAACTACAGCCGCTATTTCGATGGGCGTGAAGCGGGGTCTCCTCCTTATTGTCTGCTCGATTATTTCCCCAAGGATATGCTCCTGATGATCGATGAGAGCCATGTAACAGTTCCACAGATTCGGGGTATGTACGGGGGCGATAAGGCGCGTAAGGACAACCTTGTCAACTATGGTTTCCGCCTGCCGGCTGCGCGTGATAACCGTCCGCTCACTTTCGACGAGTTTGAACAGAAGACAGGGCAGACTATCTATGTCTCCGCTACGCCCGAAGAGTATGAGTTGCAGCGGGCAGAGGGGATTGTCATCGACCAAGTCATTCGCCCCACCGGGCTACTGGACCCCAAGATAGAGGTGCGCCCCACCGAACACCAAGTAGATGACCTAATGGAAGAGATCCGTCTGCGCATAGAGAAAGACGAGCGAGTATTGGTAACTACACTCACAAAGCGTATGGCAGAGGAGTTAGACGAGTACTTGCGCCGCTACGGAGTGCGCTCCGCCTATATCCACTCCGACATCGATACTATTGAGCGGGTGAAGATAATGGAAGATTTACGCAAGGGCATATACGATGTGTTGGTTGGCGTGAACCTACTGCGTGAAGGATTGGACTTACCCGAAGTGAGCCTTGTCGCCATATTAGACGCAGACAAACAAGGCTTCTTACGCGACAAACGCAGCCTGACACAAACAGCAGGGCGTGCGGCACGCCATGTCAACGGGCGGGTGATTATGTACGGCGACACGATAACGGCGGCCATGCAGGCTACTATCGACGAGACCAATCGTCGGCGTACTATTCAAATGGCATACAACGAAGCGCACCACATCACGCCTACTGCCATCCACAAAGAGATTAACACCTCCGCACTGGCATCACTCTATAAAGACGCAGAGGAAGAGAAACGCAAAGTAGAACAGGCTATACGCCAATCATGGAAGACTGCCGACTGGCAGAAGTTAGACAAAAAAGCATTGGAGAAAGCCATAGAGCAGAAGCGTCGCGCGATGCTCGCTGCAGCAAAAGAACTGGATTTCGACAACGCTGCCCGTCTGCGCGATGAGATGTTGGCCATGGAAGACCGTCTCTCGGCACTGTCTTAGGGCATAATCGCTCCGTAATACAAGAAAAAAGCCGTCATCGCGACGGCTATTTTTCCAAGGTATTAGTCTGTTTATTTAAGGTACAAAAAAGATTGTGTTGTTGTTTTGATTTCGAGTGCAAAGGTACTGCTTTTCTGCCACCCCCGCAATAGCAAATTCTATGTTATGTAACACCTATTTGGCAAAAATGAGCGTTTTTGCTGCTTAAACTTAGGGGCTACTCCGCTTTTTGGACTATTTCTTTGACTATTTGAGCGGTTTTTAGTTGTTCTATTTGATATAGATGCTCTAGATAATATAGTTGATCTAGATAGTCTATATAGTCTAGTTGATCTAGATATTATAGATATTATAGATAGTATAGTTATTCTAGTTAATCTAGATGCGTGGCATAGTTTCCTTTGCCTTGCGGCTCTTTCGTTAAGACAATATGCCTCTATCCACACACCGGTATGACAGTCTATCTTTTGACTGAAGTGCAGACGAATTTCTTACAGCAGACGAATTTCTTACAGTAGATGAGATTCTTACAGCAGATGAAAGTCTCACCTCTACCGTCTCTCCAATTCTATTACCTCCAAATCTTTGATGGCCGTGCCATCGATACTGAAGCGTAGGAGCGTCTGCACCGTCTGCCAACCTTGCAAACCTGCTGCACCCGGGTTCATCGTCAGGAAACGATAGACTGAATCGTATTGCACCTTTAATATATGACTATGCCCGCAGACAAAGAGGTCTATTCGGTCTTTGGCTTGCGTGTCCGGTATATCTGCCGCTGCTATAGTATCTGCTGCTTCTATAGTATTAGTACCTGTTGCTTCTATATTATAAGGAGTAGCCCTCTTTTCTGCTGCTTCCACACACTCCACACTCTTACGGAACATCGGGAGTAGCCACGGGTTATAATGCCCGGGGTAGCCGCCTATGTGCGTCATCAGCACCTGCACACCCTCTACCCGAAAACGATAAAACTCACTGAGCGAATAGCGTACATCGCCCCCATCCATATTGCCAAACACGGCTCGCGTAGGACGAAACTCCCGCAACGCCTGCAGTACCTCCATCGAGCCAATGTCGCCTGCATGCCATATCTCGTCCACATCACGGAAATGCTCAAAAATACGCTTATCCAAATAAGCGTGAGTATCGCTCAAAAGTCCTATACGAGTCATAGTGTCTGTGGATTATGTATTGACTATCTGCAAGTTATTAACCTTTTAGATTCTGATTGTCTGCCGGTTATTCGCTTTTTATTTGCGGGTTACAAAGTGAAGCACTACACCCGAAAGCAACAAGCAAACTGCGGCGATGCTCAAAAGCAAGACCACATCGCGAAGGTCGATCACCCCACGCGAGAGACTGCGATAATGGTCTTGCAAAGTAAGCCAATAGAGTACAAAACTGCCTAACGCACCAACAATGAAGCAGACTATCTGGCTGCGGCTGCATGTAGCAGCGAGCATTCCCACCGCCAAGAACACCGCACTGAGCAAGACCAATCCCACAAACGAGCCTGCAAAAGCACCGCTGTCGATATTGCCTATCGGTTCTGCAATGGCGGCGACAAGAAAATAGTGTACCCAACAAGGCAGGAGTGCGATGAGCATCAGCGTCCACGCCGCCGCATATTTTGCCCCCACGATACGCCCGAGGGAGATGGGCTTGGTGCGCAACAAATCCCACATACCGCTCTGTCGCTCCTCTGCAAAAAGGCGCATGGTCAACGCAGGGCAGAGCAACATCAGCAGCCACGGCGAGAGTTGGAAGAGCCCGTCCGCTTGGGCGTAACCCGAATCAACGATATTCCACTCACCCGGCAACACCCAAAGAAAAAGGCTGACAGCGAGCAGGTACAACCCAATGACGATATAGGCAATGGGCGTAGTAAAATAATAACCAAGTTCTTTTCGATACATGATTGCGGTATGAAAATTATGGGGTGTTGGTAGGACAGATATATGGTATTGGCAGGTATTTATAAGTCTTTTACAAGGCGGACGGAATGGGCGGTGGGGCGAGAGGTATGCGCCATGCGTGCTCCCAACGGGTAGAAAAGCAGGTAATGGACATTATTCGCATCGCGCGGCGTGGCTGACCAATAATTACCGCCACTCTGCACGCCGAAAGCGTCCGCCCCCTCACGATAGCCCACTGCAGGCAGAAAGACTGCACCGGCAGACTCCAATTGCTGCCACTCGGCAGGCGAATAGGTCTGCAAGTCTGCATAGGCTTGAACGCTATACTGCGCACCAAATCCGCCAGTAAAAGCAATGCCCTTGGGACAGGACCAATCGTCCGGCAAGAGAACCAAGCCGTTCACATAGTCGGTTTCGCTCTTCCGAATACAGGCAAGACCCTGTAAATCAGCCGCATCGGTGCGCTCAGACAGCAGGTAATTCCACTCATCGCATGAGAGCGTACGGAAAGTCTTGCCGTCGCCTATGTTCGTTCCCCAATCCACAAAATCGCCCGCATAGTCTTTATTGAGCGTAGAAACACCGGCTCCCCATTTTGCTGCCCCCGTAGAACTCCAACCGAAGAGGTCTATGCGGTCGGCAAGGGCAGTACCATACTTCCTTTCCCCATAAACAGCATCGGTTTCGACCTCCTCGCCGCACACATTATCCGTCCCCAACAGGTCGTATTGATTTGCAGCAAACGACCATCGGGCGGTGGATTGCGTGTATTGGAGGTTGCCTTTGCAGAAAGAGACTTGCTTGTCGCTCGACACGGAGAAAACGCCAATGGTTTGCACAGAGGCAGGGTCGGAAACCGTATTTCGCTCACAGCCCGCACAGAGCGCACACAGCAGCGAGAGCAGTGCGAAAAGGCGGATATTTTGTAATTTGGGCAGATGCATAGGCTATTCGTTGGGTCAGTAGTGTCTTCGTTCTCGGGTGCAAAGGTACTGCTTTTTCTGTATATTTGCAAGCGGATTGCATAAAGTTCTTTGAATGGAATGAGTAGAGGTCGGCTTGGGGCAGACGGAGGTACAGAAAGAGGTCGGTTTCGGGTCTGTTTCGACCGGGTAGCCCTTCGAGAAACTTCAGGCACTCACCAATGAATCACATACGAATCACATACGAATCACATACAAATCACATACTAAACACATAGACTTGTCGGCTTACTTACACTAAGAAAACAGGTAGGTAACAGGTAGATTTCTCGAGGGGACTTTTTGCCCGTTTCGGAGGTCTAAATTTCCTGTCAATGGTTTATAAATATCCCATATATGCGCTATATAGTGTCCATTCTATGACAAATATACAGCGAATAACAACAGATTATTGCATAATTATACAAAAATAGAACAAAAATACACAACTTTCCGCCTTTTTGCTTGCGAGAGTGACAGAATTTATGTACTTTTGCAGGCGAAATGTTGTACAGACTTCCCCTGCTCCTCCTTACCTTAGAGAGGGGAGCGTAGAGTTGGGTGTGGGTTCTGTTGGAATAGTTAATATAGTTGTTCTATTTTATATAGTTGCATTGCATTAGAAGATGAGCCCGGCGGCTCATCTGTCGCCAACGGGAAGCGTATTCTATTTATTTTGATATTCTATTTTGTAATCTATTTGATAATCTACACATAATATATACGGTATGAAGAAAAGATTTTTCCTTTTTGGTGCTGCTTTGGCGGTCGGAGGCGCGACACTCTGTGCCACCCCTCTAACTACACAAACAAGCACAAGTACTCCTACAAAAACCACTACATCCACTGCGGCTGTTTCTTCTTCGGCTTCGGCTACTGCTACTGCGGCTGCTTCTTCGACTACTGCTACTGCTTGGGCGGGAACGAAGGCGAACCCGTTCCATTGTTTAGAGGCAAACCCCTCTCGATTTGAACTGCCTGCACGGGAATGGGGAAAACCAAACGGCATACAGCGTGCCGCACAAACTGCGACCAACCCAACCAGCGAACTGCCTGCTACGAATGCCTGCGGCGTGCTGAGCGCTCCGGACGGAACGGTTTGGGTATACACCATCGACTACACCCTCAACGCCAGCAAGTACTACACTGCGGCAACGGTGAAAGTCTATGACGCTGAAAACAAATTAGTTGGCGAATTTACGGACAACTTTGCCGCAGACACCACCATCGTGGGCATCAACCAAGTGGAACTAAACCCGCTCGTAACCAAAAAGTTCTTCAACACCGACAACAACTACGAGGTGATGCTCTATGTACACGGCGTAACCAAAGACTACACGGGTAAAGTATACAACGATGTCTATTCGCTCGGCAAAGCGGACAAAATCTGCACCATTGCCGGTAACCAAGTGCTGGCACAGAACACCGCCACCGACAGTTGGAGCGAGAACTATACCCTCGTATTCCAACGCGACTCGATCAGTTACGGCGACGGCGCAAGCGACAACGGCTACTACTGGCTGCACTTTGATGTCTACACCAAAGCAGGCTGGGGCGCAACCACGCCTACCCTCGCCCATACATTCTCGTTGGACTACGCCCTCATCTCCGGCTCAGGCGGCAACTCCGTGCCTATCTTGATGGGCAAGAACGGGAAAGAGGTATGCTATGTGACGGCACACTACGAGAAAGAGTTCTTCGACCCAAGCACCCCTTGGAACGAAGACCCCGTAGTGCAGAAAGACAACCATTTCTTGCTGACGATGTACAACAGCAAATACGACACCATCGCCACGACCTCTGTGCCCTGCGACAGCATAGCGGGCTATCTCTATACCTTCCCCTACATCGGCGGCTTGCGCTACAACGACGACTTGGCATTCAACACATTCAGCGCCGACACCGCCTACATCTTGTCATTTGACCACTACACCAGCACCGATGAATTCATCACCTCGTACTATGTCTACGACCTGCGCGGGAATGTGCTGAACACCATCGCTACCTTCACGGACGACTATCTGCCGCTGACCGACATCGCAGGGCAAGAAGAAGAGTACTGCTTCACCTACACCAAAGACGACTCGGTACACTTCCAATTTGTCACCTTGCCCTCGTGCAAGACCGTGCTGGACATCAATTCGGTATACAAAGGCGACCAACTCTCGTCGAGCATCGACCGCTACCCCACCAAGGGCGGCTATCAGTATGTGATTGCGCTCTCGAACGGCTCGGACGACGCTGACGGCAACACCATACACCCGATTCTGTGGCTCAACCAAGACGGTTCGGTCAACCACTACGACAATATCAACCTCGGCACAAACATCCAAATGGCACTGCCCTATATCAGTGCGGCGGCTTTCGACCCGTGGCTGTTTGACACAGACAACAACCGAGAGTATATGTTCCTCGTTAAACGACTCCAAGCAACCGGCTCTTCGGCTTCGGATGAGTTGCTCTATGTGGTCAACACCCAGGGAGAGCGTCTGCTCGAACTCGGCCCTGACACTACCAAAGGCAACCTGTCGGGTATCTCGCTGCTCAATCCGGAAACCAACCCGCAACTGCTGGTTCTCTATTACAACTATTCGAAATACACCCCAACCTTTGTCAGCCTGCCGCTCAATTCGCTGGCGGGACAAGGCACAAAAGCGAACCCCTATCAGATTGCCACTGCGGGCGATTTCAAACAGATACAGAAACACCCTGCGGCTACCTATAGCGTTGTGGCAGACCTCGACTTCGAGGCAATCCCCTACGCAGGCGTAGATGCAAACTTCACGGGCGTACTCAACGGGCAGAATCACTTGATTACCAATCTGGTACTGAGCGACAACGCTCTGTTCCCCAATGTACTTGACACCGCACATATCACCGACCTGACCCTCTATGCACCCAAGATTACGCTTTCGACTGCACAAGAGGCCGGCTTTGTGGCAGGCAGCGTCGTAACAGACCAGACCATGGGCGGCACAGCGACTATTGAGAATATCCATATCTACAACGCCGAGGCGACTGCCCCGAGCGGCTACGACGGCATTTTCGGCTCTATTGCAGGCAGCGTAAGCACCACTTCGGCCATCCGTCTTTGCTCGTCGCAAGAGACATGGCTCGACCTTGCTGATGCCACAGCAGGCGGTATCGTCGGCGAACTGCGTACGGGCTCTGTCGTAAAGGGCTGCGCTTTCTCCGGACTGATTGCAGGGGCTACTATCGGCGGTATTGTCGGACAGAGCAACAGCGGCGACGAGAGCATCAGCAACTGCCACGCCGACGCACTGCTCGCAGGCACAACCGTTGCGGGTGGTATCATCGGTAGCAACGCACGCTCGACCGTAACCAATTGTTACGCAGAGGGCGAAATAGAGACGCAGGGCGATGCTCGCTCGGCGGCAGCCGGTGGTATTGCAGGCTCGCTGGAAAGCACTTGGGAAACCTCGACCACCAAAATTATTGCCAACAACCTTGTCGGTATAGATACACTCAGCGCCATAAACCCGACGGCAAAATATGCACACCGTATTGTCGGCAAGACCAGCGCAGACGACAAGGAGATTGACTACGATGCCATGAATAGTTGGACTGAAGAGGATTGGAATGCATACTATGAGGGTACGAAAGAACCACCCTATCTTGACGGCACACCGGAGACGGCTCTCGGCAAGAACTATGTCATCTCCCAAATGCAGCCCATCGATGCCACCATTCAAGCAACCGATACCACCACCGAAGGTGCTACGCTCGCTACCGCTGCACTGACCAACGATTTCTTCGCCGGGCTGAACTTCGTGGGCGGAAATACCGAAGCAGCGCCTTGGGTACTCGGTACAAGTCCCTATCTTTGGTACGAGAAAGAGGCAGGTGCTCTGCTCGTAGATGTAGAGAGCCACAGCCTGCTCATCGGCGACTCGGTGGATGTAACCTTTACGATTATCAACGGTAAGGGCAGCGACATCACGGTATCGAGCAACTCGGCAGCGGCTACTATCGCCAAGCAGACCGTAGGCGACGACTACCTGACCATTACCGTTCTGGCAAAAGCCAAAGGCACGGCGGTATTCACCGCTACCTGTGGCAGCAAGACCGCTACGAGCACCATCGTCTGCGACCATAGCCACCTGCGTTACGACGCCACCGAAGGCGCAGTATCGCAAACCTACACCTCGCAAGACAATGTAGCCACCGAGGACTATACCGCCAAGCGTGGCTTCAAACTATTCACTGCCACCAAGGCAGACCGAAGCGACAAGGTGCTGTTCTACTTCTACAACGATGACACCGATGCGGACATCATCATCCCCGCAGGCGAATACACCATCAACGACACCTACGACAACTGGACAGTGAAGACCTCGACGGGTATCAACTCCGATAGCGAACTTACCCCGTCGTACTACACCACACTGACCGAAAGCGGCACCTCGAAGAAGATGTATTTCTTCGTATCGGGTAAGGTGATCGTCAGCAAGGTGAACGAGACGACAATACGCATCGTTGCCGACGCTGTCAACTCGTACGACCTGCCGATACATATTGAGTACGAAGGCCCGCTTGCAGCCGCTATCGACCAAACGACCGGCGACAACGCAAAGGCATACAAGTACATCTCGGACGGCGTACTCTATATCGTCAAAGGCGGAACTATCTACACCATAATGGGCGAGAAAATAGGCACCATTGCCGAATAAGACAAAACTACCCTCTATAAGGAACAGGGCGTGGACGATACTAGTCTGCACCCTGTTTTTGTAAAGTAGAGTTTGCAAAATAAAGAGAAATGAGCATTAAACACTACTTTGTATTGCATAGTAGTAAAATAAGTAGTATCTTTGCAGCGGAAATAAGGAAAGACCGTCCTACGGATGTGAGATATAAGCCCATTGCGAGGGATAGAAGTCAGACTACGGTAACCACGAAACATACGCAAAGCGAGTATATGCACTGCGAACATACGCAAAACGAAAACCATTAAATACCAAACAGTTATGAAAAAAGCAATGATTCTATTGGTCAGCTTCGTTATGAGCATGACCGCCTGCTCTGGCGAACCGCAAGTAGGCACTTTCGAGACCCTGCCCGCACAAGCGCAAACTTTCTTCACCACCTATTTCGACAAAGCCGACATCGCTTTCGTTATCAAAGAGCGTGAGGGCGTACACTACGAATACCAAGTGCGCCTCAACAACGGCACGAAAATAGGCTTCGACCACAACGGTGCGCTCGACTTTGTGGACTGCCAGGGCAAGGAAGTACCCGCCGGCATTGTACCGCAAGCGATTACTACCTATGTCGCCACCAACCACCCGCAGAACTTCATTACCGAATACAATGTGGAGAAACGCACCCTCGAAGTAGAACTCGACAATCATATCGAGATAGAGTTCGACAAGAACGGCAACTTCGTGCGCTACGACTGGTAACGCCCGAACTACGAAACATACACACAACTACGCAAAATAAGCGCAGCAGACGACGGGAAACCGGATAACATACGCGCAGCGGAAACTACGCACCCCAATAACTAAAACTACAAAAAGATTATGGAAAAGAAGAAACTAACCCGCTCTCAGAACAAGATGCTCGGGGGCGTATGTGCCGGACTGGCAGAGTATTTCGACATCGACCCCACCCTTGTGCGTGTCGTCTATGCTGCCTTCAGCGTGTTCTCCGCCGGTTTCCCCGGACTGCTGCTCTATCTGCTTCTGCTCATTATTATGCCCAACAGCGAAGAATAGACCGACTATGGTAGAGAACATCAAAAGCCAAATGCGGAAAGGAGTATTGGAGTTCTGCATCCTGACCATCATCCACCGCACCGACGAGGCATACACCTCGGATATTCTCGGTGCGTTGCAGGAGGCCGACCTGCTGGTGGTAGAGGGCACTATCTATCCGCTTCTTACCCGCATGAAGAACCAGGGCATACTTGCCTACCGCTGGCAGGAATCGAAAGACGGACCTCCCCGCAAGTACTATCGACTGACCGACGAAGGCCTCGCCCTGCTCGATGAACTCCGGCAGGAGTGGGACGCTATCAGCCGCTCTATCAACGGCATAGCGAATGTACAATGTGCCCTGCCTTCGTAGCCGGTTTACAGCCATACGGCAACACTCCCACCCAATCCATTCCCCATCATTCATAATCAGAAACAATGAACGAGACTCGAACTATCAATCTCAATGGACAAGTGTTCCATATCGACAACGATGCCTACTTGGCACTGTCTTCTTATCTGCAGGATATCGAACTGCGCCTTTCCGCCGACGAGCGCAAAGAGGTAATGAGCGACCTCGAAGCGCGCATTTGCGAACTGCTGCAGTCTGCCTTATTCGCCAAGAACCAGCAGGTTGTCACCATCGCAATGGTCGAAGACCTTAAGCAGCGTATCGGTGCGCCCTCCGATTTCGGCGAGAACAAACGCCCCAAAGTACGCCCGCAAGCCAACAACCAAGGCTGCGGACGGGCACTCGGCATTGCGCTGAAGATATTCCTTATCATCTGCGCTCTGCCCGTGCTGTTTATCGTGCTGATTATTGCCTTTTCCCTTATCTTAGGGCTGTTCGGGGCGAGTGTCGGCGTAGCCGCTTTCCTGCCCGAGTTCCTCGGTAGCGGTTGGCTTACTGCGCTGGTAGTCATTTTCTTGGCATTGGTTATTATTCTTCCTATTGTGATGATTATAGTGCCTATCGTCTCCTATATGCGCACGCGCCGAGGGCCTAAAGCACATTTCTGGTGGATTATCGTTATCGCCTGGCTGCTCTCGTTGGGCGGCTTGGTATGGTCGGGCATCGAGCAATGCAAGGCTATCGATGACCCTATGGGGTTGCTACAACGCCTCGAGACGATGGACGAGAACGATTGGGACGAGGACGACATCTTCCTGCAGCACGAGACCCGCACGCTTGCGCCTTTCTCGGCCATTCAAGTGAGCGGTGCGGCAGACATCACCCTGCAGCAGACCGACAGCCAATGCGTAGAGGTGCGTGCCACCGACCTTACCAAAGTAACCACCACGGTACAAGACGGTATACTCCATATCGACATCGATGCGCCCCGCTACACACGGGCGAAATTACTCCTTGGCATACCGCAACTGACCGCCATCGAAGCCGCCGGGGCATGCGAGTTGCACTGTAATACGGGCTTTGCGGCAGACTCGCTCTATATTACCCTTGCCGGTGCCTCAGATGCAGAGTTGCACCTCACCGCACGGACGCTCTCCATCGACTGTGCAGGGGCAAGCAAACTCGAACTGACGGGGCAGGCGGAGGCATGCCAACTGGAACTGACAGGCGCAAGCAAGGTAGATGCCGAGGACTTTGCGGTACAGGATATGCATATCTCCTGCACAGGGGCTTCCGTTGCCGATATCCAAGCGCAACGCACACTCTGGGCACAGGCCGTCGGGGCGAGCCATATTGAGTATGCCGGCAACCCGAAGATAGAGCAGAATATGGCCATCGGTGGCAGCCGTATCGAGCGCGAATAGCGTCGTAGCGGGGGTATTTCGCTGTACTATTCCCCGCCGAGCGAAGAGGGAGTGTGTCCTACACGGGGCATGCTCCCTTTTTTATTGTCGGCGTACTATGCAACCGAGTTGCAGCCCAAAAGCAGTATCTTTGCAGCGTAAATGGACAAAAAGACGATTATGCAAAAGAATTATCTCCTATTGGCAGCCTACACGCTTGCTGTACTTACGGGCTGCAGCGGGCATACACACACACACGAACACGAAGAACACGAGCACGAAGCGCATGCGCATACAGCGGGCAAGATAGTGTTCTCGGAGGAGAAAGCCACAGCCATCGGGTTGCAGACCGAGACGATAGACTATGCACCCTTTGCCGAAGCCATTAAGGTATCGGGGCAGATACTGACACCGGCAAACAAGACACTGCAAGTGGTGGCAGCAATGGACGGCGTGATTACTCTCCAACGCACACTCAACGAAGGTACGGCGGTGCGGAAAGGGCAGGTGCTGGCACACATTTCCGTACAGGGTATGGCAACCGCAGACCCCGTGGAAACAGCACGGCTGCAATACGAAGCCGCCCGCAAGGAATATGAACGAGCGAGCCGACTGACTGGCAACCAAATAGTATCCGCTCAAGAGATGGAGCAAATCACACTGCGTTACCAAACCACAAAGACGCAATACGAAGCATTACGCAACAAAAAAGCCGAGGACGGCTGCATCGAAGTGGTCGCACCGCAAGACGGCTATGTGAGCAGTCTTGATTTCGCCAACGGTGACTATGTTGAGGCAGGAAAGGCACTGCTTGCCATTAACCAAACGAAGACCCTGTTGCTGCAAGCCGATGTACCGGAACGCTATTGGAGCAGCCTCCGCAAGATACAAAGCGCCAACTTCAAACCCGCCTACAGCAGCACGACCTATCGCATTGCCGACCTGAACGGGCAACTACTTTCTATCGGGCAAAGTGCCAACAACCAAACGGGCTATGTGCCGGTAGTTTTCTCTTTTGAGAACAAAGAGGGGCTGATTGCAGGCTCGTACGCCGACATCTATCTGTTGTTGCAAGAAAAGCAACAGGCACTGTCTGTTCCCGTATCGGCAGTGTGCGAGGAGCAAGGCATATATTCTGTCTATGTGCGTCTGGATGAGGACTGCTACCGCAAGCGCGAGGTCGTCTTGGGGCAGAGCAACGGCGAGCGTGTTCTTGTGCGCAGCGGACTTACGGCAGGCGAATCGGTTGTCACGGTCGGAGCGATGCAAGTGAAACTCGCAGGCAGCGCAATGGTCATTCCTGGACATACGCATAACCACTAAGGGAGTTAGGCTGGACTCCCCCAACCCCCTCAAAGAGGGGGCTTGACGGATTAGGGGCTTACTCGCAACAGATAGCACACACTTTTGCCATAGTCCAAATACCCATTCGCTATTTACAAGGGGGGAAGGTGGTAAAAATCCCCAAGGTGGTAGCCCCACCCGCCGAACACCTACCGAGGAAGCATTAAAATATCTACATACCTCTATCGAACAACCCGCCTACCTGTCAGCAAGGGATACGCAAGGGATAAGCAATGGATAGGCAACCGACAGAAAATAAACAAATATAAAAGAGCACACCCATATACCAATAATTTTATGACACGAATTTTCCTTGCAATACTGTGTTTATTCGGTCTCTGTACCGTTTATGCCGACACCACGCCGAATTTCAGTTACGAGCAACTTTCCTTAAGCGATGGTTCGGTATTGCCATACCGGCAAATGCAGATAGAGGGCGAGAAACCGATGTTAGTCATTTACCTGCATGGCGGCAGCAGTTGCGGCACCGACAACGAAGCCCAAATGAATGAGGCGGGTATCGATTCGATAGCACACTACCTGCTATCGAAAAACACACCTGTTGTTTTTATCGTGCCGCAATGCAGCAACAAGACAAAAGGTTGGAGCGGTATGGCTGCTCAAGTGAAACAACTCTTGGACTATGTGGTGCAACAGACGGTAGCCGACACCACCCGTATCTATCTCCTCGGTGGCAGTATGGGCGGCACAGGTACATGGCGGCTGCTCTCCCTCTACCCGAACTACTTTGCGGCAGCAATGCCCTGCGCAGGCAATCCCAAAGATGCGAAGGCGGAGGATATCGCCTCTACGCCGGTCTATACCGTAATGGGGTTGGCGGATAAGGTTATGGGCAGCGATGTGCGTGCAGCGGTGGCGACCATGGTCTCACAGTTACAGACTTTGGGCGACGATGTCGTCTACGATGTTGTGCGGGGCTGGACACACGAGATGACCTGCATTCAAAGTTACTCCACTCTCCGCTTAAATTGGCTGTTCGCGCACCGTCGAGGACAAGGAACCGACCTTGCTACCCCCTCCATAAATACCGAAGACGATTCGTGGTACGACCTCTCGGGGCGGCGGTATGATAGCCCCACAGCCCAAGGCATATATATACACCACGGAAAGAAAATAAACATCATGCATATTTAACTTTTTCGCTTTTACTGCATCATACTGATAGAAGTACTTCTCTTATTGTGTAACCCGTGGGGCAGCAACCACTACCCCACACATTCCAAAACAACAAAAACAATGAAACGGTATTTTATCATGGCGCTTGTATTGGTATTCAGTATGAGCATGGTTGCAGAAAACACTCAGACCAAAGAGCAAAAGCGTGAAGCACGCGAGAAACAACTCACCGAGCAGACCAACACCTACATTCAGTCCTTTGGGCTGAGCGGCGAGAAAGCAGAGCAGTTCCGCAACATCTACATGGACTACAGCAAAAAACTGCAAGGCATCAAACTGCTCTACAAGAAAGAGAAAGCAGCGTCAGCCCCCACCGAAGAACAGATCGAGGCAACCATTCGCAGTCGTTTCGACCGCCAGCGTAATATTCTGAACATTCGCGAAGAATACTACCACAAGTTGCGCACCGTACTTGCTCCATCGCAGATACAAAAGATTTACGACGATGAGCAGACACGCAAAGAACGCCTCGAACAAAAACGGCAAGCAGAATGATTGACCAATTAGTCAAGACATACAACCAACCGCTGTACTGCTACCTAAGGCGTATGCTCCGCAACAGAGAGGACGCCAAGGATGTACTACAGAACACTTGGTTGCAGGTATATACCCACCTCGGAGAACTGCGCAATCAGTCCTCCGAGCGGGCATATCTCTATCGCATTGCCACCAATTGTGCCTATATGTGGCTCCGCAACGAGCCGCCTACAGACTCCATTGACCAAGTGGACGAGGCAGTATTGCAGACACTCCGATGCGAGCCGGAGATAGCCCCCGGACAAGAACTATTGGCACGGCTCGAGCAGACCGTTTTGCGCCTCTCGCCCACCCAACGCGCCGTATTCAACTTGCGCTACCACGAGGATATGTCATACGAAGAGATAGCCTTGGTTACGCAATCCACCATAGGTGCCGTAAAAACGAACTACAGCCTTGCCAAACGCAAAGTAAGTTATTGGATGACGGCGATGGTGTCATCCGTGCTGTTGTTGGTCGGGTTAGGTGCCACGCTGCAACATTTCGCCACACCTGCTGCCACTGAGATGGTCTATGCCTCCGATGATTGGACAGACTTTGCCGCTGACGACTTGTTCTTGGAGTGAGTACTGCAAGACCAATAGCCGGAACAGCCGTTCCCGATACTGCGGATGAAACCAACAAACAATAAATAACAATGATACTGACCAAGATAATAGCGTTTGCCCTGTTGGGTATCTTCTACGCTGCATATTTCGGCAAGAAGATAGCGCAGAAGAAACAAGGCATACAGACCAACCAAATCGGTGTGGGCAGCAAGCCCAAGCGGGTACTGCGGATAGAGCGGCTGATGGGCGTGGCAACACTTATGGTCGTACCTGTGGAAGTAGTGAGTATCGCCGTCTTCCCGCAATGGACGCTACTATCTTGGTTGTCTGATTGCCCCGCACTGCAATGGGCAGGACTGATAATTGCCGCATTGGGTGTGGCGTTCTTTATCACCGCTATACTGACCATGGCGGATAGTTGGCGGGCAGGCATACCCGAGAAAGACGAAACACAGTTGGTGCAGACGGGTATTTACCGCATCAGTCGCAACCCCGCTTTTGTCGGGTTTGACTTGGTGTACATAGGTCTATTGATAGCATTCCCAAACCTACTGCATGCGATATTCGCCCTATTCCCCATGATAATGCTTCACTTGCAGATTTTGCAGGAAGAGCCATACTGCCGTGCCATATTCGGAGCAGAATATGAGGCATATTGTAAAAATGTACGGCGGTATCTCTAAAGAGGTTTAAGAACATCGACTATGTTGAATAAAATCATATCTTTTGCCTTGCGCAATCGGCTCGCCATTGTGTTGGCAGCGTTGCTTATTCTCTCTGCAGGTATCTACTGCGTGCGGGAGATGGATGTGGATGTATTCCCCGACTTGAATGCGCCCACCGTGGTCGTTATGACCGAAGCCACGGGTATGGCGCCCGAGGAGGTGGAGCGGTTGGTTACTTTTCCAATCGAGACAGCAGTGAACGGCGCTACCGATGTGCGTCGTGTGCGTTCGTCTTCTACTACGGGATTCTCCGTGGTATGGGTAGAGTTCAACTGGGGAACGGATATCTATCGTGCCCGCCAAGTGGTCAGTGAGAAATTGGCAACCGTATCCGAGTCGCTGCCCGATTATGTTGGTAAGCCTATTTTGGGACCTCAGTCATCTATCTTAGGCGAGGTGCTGATTATCGGTTTGACGGCAGATTCTACCACGACCAAAGAGGAACTGCGCACGCTGGCAGATTGGACGATTCGTCCACGCCTCTTGGCTACGGGCGGTGTGGCACAAGTAGCCGTCATGGGCGGCGACATTCGGGAATACCAAATACAGATAGACCCCAACCGTATGCGTACCTACGGAGTTGCACTCGACGACCTGCTGGCTGCCGTACGCAATATGAACCAAAATGCATCGGGCGGCGTACTATACGAGTACGGCAACGAATATATTATCCGTGGTGCATTATCGACCAACGATATGACCTTGCTGGGGCAGACACCTGTTCCTACTATCGCCGGCGGTATGGTACGCTTGGAGCAAGTAGCCACGGTCGCTATCGGCGCACAGACACCTCGGCTCGGCGTTGCCTCGGTGCGGGGCAAGTCTGCCGTACTCTTGACCGTCACCAAGCAGCCCAACACGGGCACACTCGAACTGACCGAGCATCTGGATAAGGCGATGGACGAAATACGCTCGCAACTACCGGCGGATGTACAGGTATCCACTGACATATTCCGCCAAGCCAACTTCATTAACGGCTCGATCGGCAACATAAAGCAGTCGCTCTGGGAGGGTGCATTGTTTGTTATTCTCGTGCTGTTCATATTCTTGCAGAACGGACGCACCACGCTTATCTCGCTGGTATCCATTCCTCTGTCGTTACTTATCACCATACTCGTCATGCGTATTTTCGGGCTGAGTATCAACACGATGAGCATAGGCGGTATGGCGATAGCAATAGGTTCGTTGGTGGACGATGCCATCGTTGATGTAGAAAATGTCTATAAACACTTGCGGCAGAACGCACTGCTACCCAAAGACCGGCGGCTGCCGATATGCGAGGTGGTATTCAATGCCTCCTACGAGGTGCGTATGCCGGTCATCAACTCTACATTTATTATCGTTGTCAGTTTTGTTCCTTTGTTCCTACTCTCGGGCATGGAAGGGCGTATGTTGGCACCACTCGGTTTGGCGTTTATCGTATCGCTCTTCGCATCCACCCTTGTGGCACTGACGCTTACGCCCGTACTCTGTTCCTACCTGCTCGGCACAGAGCGTGCTATGCGACACGCCGACCGTGAACCTCGCCTGGTAGTTTGGCTGCGTAAAGGGTATAGCCGTGCGCTCGAATGGGCATTGCGTCATAAGAAAGGCGTGCTTGGTACTACCTTCTCGCTCTTTGTGGCTGCTGTGGTCGTGTTCTGCTGCTTCGGGCATAGTTTCTTGCCGGCATTCAACGAGGGCTCTTTTACCATTAACATCAGCACCTTACCGGGCGTATCGCTCGAAGAGTCCGATGCGATAGGACGCAAGGCAGAGGAAATACTGCTCTCTATCCCGGAGATACAGACCGTAGCACGCAAGACGGGGCGTGCCGAGTTGGACGAACATGCGCTCGGTGTCAATGCATCGGAGATAGAAGCCCCCTTTGTGTTGGCAGACCGCTCAAAAGAAGAGGTGATCGCCGACATACGCCATCGTATGAGTGTGCTGTCGGGTGTTAATCTTGAAATTGGTCAACCCATATCGCACCGAATCGATGCCATGCTATCGGGTACGCAGTCGAACATAGCCATTAAGATATTCGGCACAGACCTAAATCGTATGTACCGACTCGGGCAACAAATCAAGACCGCTATCTCGCCTATTGAGGGCGTGGCAGACATCAATGTCGAGCAGCAGGTAGAACGCCCGCAGTTGCTTATCACACCCCGTCGGGATATGCTTGCCCGCTATGGTATCTCGCCGGCGGAGTTCTCCGAGCAAATTAGTGTGTTGTTAGGCGGGAGCGTGGTGTCGCAGGTCTATGAGGAGAACAAGGCATTCGACCTTGTGGTGCGTGTGGCACCCTCGGCGCGTGAGAGTATGGACGCTATCCGCGACCTCTGTATCTCTACCCGTACGGCACAAGTCCCGCTGTCGGCAGTGGCGGATATACGCTCTGCCATGGGACCCAATACAATCAACCGAGAGAATGTTAGCCGCAAGCTCGTGGTGTCCGCCAATGTCACGAACGGCGATTTGCGAGGTGCGGTGAACCAAATCGAAAAGACTATCGGCGAACAGATTACGCTGCCCGAAGGCTATCATATTGAGTACGGCGGACAGTTCGAGAGCGAGCAGAAAGCCTCCCGAACCATTGCGCTTGCCACAGTCGGAGCCCTGTTGGTTATATTCTTACTTCTCTTTATGCAGTTCCGTGACCTTCGCCAAGCCACCGTCGTGTTGTGCAACTTGCCGCTTGCTTTGATGGGCGGCGTGTTGGCGGTACTGCTTGACGGCGGTGTACTGAGTATTCCGGCTCTTATCGGTTTTATCTCGCTGTTTGGTATTGCCACTCGCAATGGCATGCTGCTTATTGAGCGCTACAACGACTTGTCGCGCGAGGGAGTATCGTTGCACGAGCGTATTATGACCGGCTCGGCAGACCGACTGAATCCTATTCTTATGACCGCACTCACTACTGCTCTTTCGCTTATCCCGTTGGCCTTAGGAGGCGACTTGCCTGGCAATGAGATACAGAGCCCTATGGCAAAAGTGATACTCTTGGGATTGCTCTCCTCTACGCTGCTCAACGGCTTTATTATTCCCATTATGTACTCGCTCGTCGAAGCGCGTCACCCGCATATCAACACCCCAAAATAACGCCTGTTATGAACAACATTCGGAAGATATTACTTGTTAATTGTTCATTGTTAATTATATCTTGTGCCTATGCACAAGATATGACCACAATCCTGTCGCAGATAGAGCAGAACAACCAATCGCTGCAAGCCTTGCGTCAAGAGCTAGAGGCAGAGAAAGCCGCCAACCATGTGGGCATTGCCCCCGCCAACCCGGAAGTGGAGTTCAGTTACCTTTGGGGACATGGTACCGAAGAGGGCAGCCGTATGGACTTGTCGGTATCGCAGTCGCTGCCGTTGAGTACTATTCTCGGTTACCAGTCGCGCCTCGCCAAGCAGCAAGACTTGCGGGCGGACTTGCGCATGAAAGTGGAGCGCACGGCAGTGCTGCTGCAGGCGCAGCAGATGTGTATCGACATTGTCTATACCAATGCCATGCTCTCAGAGTACGGCAAGCGGCTCGCACATGCGCAGACGCTGGCGGAGGCGTATCAGCAGAAGTTTGAAGCAGGCAATACCAATGCGTTGGAGTACAACAAAGTGCGGCTCAACCTCGCTACGGCGCAGGGCGAATACCAACGCTTGCTCACCGAGCGCAACACCCTCTTGGAGCAGTTGGCATCGCTCAATGGTGGCGAGGCGATTGCGCTGAATGATAGTGTGTTCGAGGGCGTACTGCCCCCGGCGGATTTCGATAGTTGGTATGCCGAGGCAGAGACACGCAGCCCGATGTTGGCGTATGTGCGGCAGGAGGTGGCGGTGGCGAAAGCCGATGCCCGACTGAGCAAGGCGGAGTGGCTGCCCGACTTAAGCGTAGGCTATATGTCGGAGGGTCTGACGGGCAACTACTACAATGGTATTACGGTCGGCATCAGTGTGCCGCTCTGGCAGAACAGCCACCGTGTGCGTCAGGCGAAAGCGTCCGCTGAGGCGGCGCAACTGCGGGCAGACGAGCAGAAACAACGCTTTCTCTCCACCCTGCGCACGCAGTATGCGGCTGTTATGGGGCTGCAAAAGACCTGGCAGGGCTACCACGAGGCGTTGCTGCTCACCAATAGTGCCGACCTGCTATTGGAAGCCCTGCAAGCCGGTCAAATATCAATGCTCGAGTATATGATGGAACTCTCTATCTACTACGACGCCACCGCCCAAGCCCTCACCGCCCAACGCGACTACTACTCCGCCCTCGCCGAACTGCAAGCAGTAACCTTGTAGCCGCTCTCCAATTCGTAGCATTGTAATGTGCAATGTGTAATTGTTTGCCGTTGTAAGACAGCCCTATTCACCTGTCTTACAACGGTTCTTATTAGACATATTCGCCCCATTGGACTTATTTGCCCCATTGGACTTATTTGCCCCATTGGACGTATTCGCCCCATTGGATGTATTCGCCCCATTGGATGTATTCGCCCCATTGGACTTATTTGCCTTATTGGGCATATTGTTTCTTAGCAGGGCAATACCATTGCCCGCTTCCCCTAACCTCTAACACCTATCCCCTAACATTTCCTTGATACCTGCGTATTAGATAACCGATACATAAGCGAAACATAACCGATAGATATGAATACTTTCGTAATACTTTGACCATACCCATAAGCCACCCTTACTATCCCCGCCAGCCCTCACATCTCTAATCCCTAACCTCTAAGTGCCGAATCTCTAATCATAATTTGCGTATTTGCCTAAAACCCTGGACATTTGCAGCGGAATAAAAATCCACAAACTCTACAACGAAAAGTCTCCAAACTCCACAATTCGACATAGAATACAGGAAACGAATAGCCGATGAACTGCTTGAACTGAAATAGGAAGCCGCTTGGGTGGTGCTGATAGATGGTACCAAATGTTGTGGTAAGACAGCGACCGCCTTACGCTTTCGCCTACCGCCTATGTGCTTGACGGTCGCTGAGTATCTCGTCGAAATGAGTGAGTGCCCATTGAATAACCGGTTCACAGACCTCTATAAACGATTGGGCTCTCTCGGTTAAGCAGTAATCCACTCGTGGAGGCACCTCCGCATAGACCGTTCGTACCAAAAAACCATTCTCCTCAAGATTCCGCAGGGTAGTTGTCAGTACCTTTTGCGAGATGTCCGGCAATGCCTTTTGTAGGGTATTGAATCGCATGGCCTCTCCGCTATCAGATAGCGTGTGGAGTACGAGCAGCGACCATTTATCGCCCACTCGTGTCAATATATTCCGTACCGGACAGGTAGGGAATCGTGTATCTTGAATTTCAGTGTTCTGTGGCATAGTCTTCTGTGTTGCCATATAAGTCGGGAAGGCGGGCAAATCCATATTGGTTTTGTCCGCGTTCCCACAATAATTATGCCATCTTTCGTGGGCTATCATACCCTATTATTTTTAACGGTATAGTGCTGCCGCTAGCCCTTGCAAGTTCTCCTCTCCGTTCAAGTTGGGATATGCTTCGTGCACTGCGCTTACAAAGGCTTCAGCGTTTGTACATTCCGTAGCCAGTTTTTTGAGCGTCTGCATGTATGCAATCTTAAACTCTACGGCTTTGCGTTCCGTTGCCCCACCATGTCCACCAATAAATAGTTCTGCCCCCGATTGTAGCGACTTTTCTGCCTCGGCTATTTCAGCCTCTATGGCGGCTATCGAGTTTACTTGTAGCGGACTTATGTGTGCCTCTACGGGTGTCCAATGTGTGTAATACACTTTGCCGCCTATCAGAATACTTGCCGCCGGAAAATCGCTTGTCGCTCCGTGTTGAAATAGGAACGAGATGCCGGCATATTCTTGTGTCTTGTCGAAGGCTACCTCCTGTATCTTGCCGGTGGGTAATCCGGTTACGCTGCTGCCCCATACCTCGGCAAAGTGTTTCATTATACCACTATATAATTCTCCTTTCGTGAACGAAGACATACCCTCCGCCATAATGATGTCGTGTTGGTCGGTTCCGCCCAAATGGTAATCTGCAATTCGCGCTACGACGGGTTTCTCCAGTTTCCGCATATAGGCTTTGAATTCCGCAATGTTGTCGAGGAACAGCGGTGTTTCGAGGGATACCAGTCCGTCTTTCCCCTCAATGATGAAACTTGCATCTCCCAAAGCATCGTTGGTGTAATACACATGGATTCGGAATGTGTCGAAATCGTACACCTCCATTTTTCCTTTTGCCGCTGCATTTTCCGTTTGGGTCTTTGCTTGTGCCGAGGCACCGAGCGCCACTACGCTCAATAGTGTTACTACTGTCTTTTTCATTTTTCCTGTATGTTTTGTTGTTTGGTTTGTTGTTATTTTGTTATTGCTTTGTTGTTTGTATTCTCAAATTCGCCGCAAAGGTAGTGTGATCTACTCAAACACACAAGAACGCACCTGACAATCAGTTAGTTACGTTTCGGTAACTATTGTAGATTATCAGCAACTTACCACAACAAAAAAAATAAAAAAAGTAGCTGCATTGTATCCGACGACCCAAGACACAATCTATCATTAGCCTATCAAAGCGCCACACATAGTATATAGACCAAATTTAATCAATTCTCGAAGCAATGATCATGGCTATATAGAAGAAACTGAGACCATCAGCCATTAGAAAATTAAAATCATACATACCATCGATTGCCGTCACAAACACATTTGCTAACTTTGCTGAGAATTGCACTTATTGTTGGATAGTACAAGTTACCTATTTCTGTAACCATTGCCCAGCAAAAACACAAATCCATTTGTACATATCAATAACTTTTCGTACCTTTACGCCCGAATATTGCATAATGCGGATGATGTATTTATTCCGACAGCACAAAAGTGTATGGAATTTCAGTACATAGTTAAGTAATATGAGCTTAAGAGCAAACCAAGCAAATAATCCTCTGTTCAAGGCCATAGACTTTTTCTGTGGTGGAGGCGGTATGACCTGTGGTCTCCGCCAAGCAGGTATAGATGTCATCGCCGGCGTGAACTTTGCCTATAATGTTCAAAGTTGGTAACCGAGTGAGTATTTCCTAAGATAATAGACCTATATGCAAAAAAGTTCAATAGTATTCAAGCAGACCCACAATGGGCTTTTGTCCAAGAAAGATCCACTTCAAAATGGACTCATGGCTATCATCGTTATCCTGCTAAATTTCTGCCCAATGTTGTGGAAAGATTGATAGAACTATATCATCCTCAAAATGATGGAGTGATTGCTGATCTTTTTGCGGGATGCGGCACTACTTTGGTTGAGGCTAAAGCACAGGGCTATGCTTCTATTGGTACCGACATTAACCCTATCGCAATTCTCATCACGCGTGTAAAAACAAGGCCTATTCAGCCAGAAAGGCTATTGAACGAATACAATGCATTTGTGGAAAAATTTGCAGATTACAAAAGTGAAGCATTTATAGAATTCCATACACACAAATGTATGTATATTCACCAACTACGTCAAAGATTCATAGCATTTTTTGGAAAGATTGGCGTCCCTGCTATTCCTAGTAGTTTGAGATATTTTAATCTAGATATGCAATCATAAAGCAATGAAAACTTTTGAAATACAAACAATGCAAGATATGGAACAATTCTTGCAATATGTGATAGAGCCCAATGGCTTACCCATTTGTTAAGTCTCTTGTTCCGTCGTCTTGATGATGTTATAAAGAAATGAAGAAAATAAAAGTATTTGAAGGGTTCGCAGGATATGGAGGTGCTTCCTTTGGATTAAAAAGGTCTAGTATTCCATACGAGGTTGTAGGATATTCTGAGATAGATTCAGATGCGATAGAGTTGTACAAATATAATTTTCCAGGAGTTAAAAACTATGGAGATATAACTCAAATCACAAATCCGAAAAAGCAACTACCGAAATTTGACCTATTTACAGGAGGATTCCCTTGTCAGCCTTTTTCTACAGTAGGAAAAGGATTAGGCGAGTTAGACATTCGTGGCACTTTATTTGGCGATATTATTCGTGTTTGTGAAGCAAAAGAGCCCAAATATATTTTGCTTGAAAATGTCCGTGGTTTATTGGGGAAAAAACATAAAGCGACATTTCAAAAAATCCTTTCTGAACTACATAGAATTGGCTATGATGTAAGATATGCCGTACTGAATTCAAAAGATTATGGTATACCTCAGACTAGAGATAGGTTGTGGATATTCGCCTACAGAGGGGTTCTACCTGAGAATTTTGAATTGGTACCTCCCGTAGTAGAATCCAGTTTGCGGTTAAAAGACTTTCTGGATAAACATCCTGATCCTGAATTGTATCGTTCTGAAGCGCAAATTAAGCGAATTCACGAAATACATAATAATGATACATTTGATGTGGAGGAGCCTTTGTGCTACGATATTTACAATCGCAAAATTCGTTATGATGGTTTGTGTATGACTGTAACGCCACCAGAACACAATGTTATTAGGATTATTGAACCGATGGTAGATGGAAAAGAGAGGTTTAGAAAGCTTTCTCTTGATGAGCATTTCCGCTTTATGGGTTTCATTATGAATGATGAAGAGAAAGAAATAAAATTCCCCCCTACTCAAAATTATACCAAATTGGGCAGGCGTGCTGGTAATGGATGGGATGTAAATCTTGTTGGCATTCTTATCAAACACATCTTTAGTCAATTATAATTTCATCATATTATGAGAGTAGATATTACTTCCATGTTCTTCAATTCCTCTATCGATGGACAAACAGCAACACCTGCATGGCGAACCTCCTTGGGGCAGAATAAGACAAAAGCATGTCGTATAGAAACAGATGTTCCTGGTGTTATTGATATTGTCGTAGGTATGACTTACAAAATCGTAGGTGATATTTCAAAACTCAATATGACGGGAATAAGTGGTAACTTGTTGATGTGTTCGGTCTTTGATAAAATATATGTTAACTCTGTATTTCTTTCTGATACTTCATATACCCTGCTTCTCTTAAGGGAAACATCACAATCACACGAAGGTAGGGTACAATTGTGCTATTCTCCACATATAGTATATAACGGAAAAAACAATGGTGAAGCAATTGATAAAATGAGAACAGCCATTGGCTGTAAACCACAAGGATGCTGGTTTGTTTACGATATATCTATCAAAAACCAGGACGAGTTACATTTTTCGGCAAAAATTGTTGATAGTGAGAAGCCAAAAGTGTATAGTGGAAAAAGTCAACAGCGTTCACAAGAATGGAAAGACTTGGTAAACACACCAGCATACACCATTGACGAACTGGCATCTATTTTAGGGAAATTATATAAAGAGGGGAAAAGGGCTGGAGAAGGTATTGCAAATGTCTATTTCTTTGGGTTAAAATATGCGGATTGTATTTTGAGCAACAATTACAAGACAAAAGAGATTGTTCAAAAATCAGCTATTGGAGAATCGTTTCAAACAGAGTTAGACACAGCTATAAAATTGTATGCATTATTACAACGGAGAGGTTGGGCTTCTGTCAAAAATAAATCAAACTACTCCATTTCTTCTGTGACTGATAATACTCCTTACCTCCCCTATTTGACCGCTCTCCGTACGAAGCCGTTTATGCTGCTTGCAGGTATCTCGGGAACGGGTAAAAGCCGTATCGTGCGTGAGATGGCGAAAGCATGCTGGGCAAGTGGCGAGGAAGACTATGGCAATCACTGTCCGCGTAACTTCTGTATGGTACAGGTCAAACCAAACTGGCACGACTCGTCGGAACTGATTGGTTATGTCAGCCGTATCAACGGCGAGAAATACATTGTCGGTCCATTCCTGCGTTTCATTGCACAGGCTCTGAAAGAGCCGCACCGTCCATATTTCCTATGTTTGGATGAGATGAACCTCGCTCCTGTTGAGCAGTATTTCGCGGAGTTCCTTTCTGTCATTGAGAGCCGCAAACTGCAAGATGGTCAGATTGTTACAGACCCGATTGTACCGTATGAGAACACGGAAGCCTATGGCAGCCTGATTGACCAGTTATTCGAATCTGACGAAGAACGCAAAACCTACAAGACAGAAAAGATAGAAGAAGGAGGCAAACGGCTGACTATACCGCAGAACCTGTTTGTCGTCGGTACGGTCAATATGGACGAGACTACATTCTCGTTCTCACGCAAAGTACTTGATCGTGCGATGACGATAGAGATGAACGATGTAAAACTCAAAGCAGGGTTAGATGCCAATAGTAACAACGAGTTGGGCTATATCAGTTCGGACTTGATTGGTCAGGCGGTCGAGGGAGGCGATATATACGCCGACAACCAGCCGATGTGTGACGAGGTGATTGCTTATCTGGAGCGCGTAAACGAAGTGTTGGATGGCACGCCGTTCAAGATTGCGTATCGCACACGCAATGAGTTCCTGCTCTATGCCGTCAATCGTAAGACCTTTGCGCCCGAGTCTGAATTGTGGCAGACACTGGACGAAATGACATCTATGAAGATTCTCTCGCGTATTGAGGGAGACACCGAGCGTTGCGAGAAACCGCTGCGCGGTCTGGAGGCGTTGCTCAAGGAGACACTCGGTGACTATGCGGCAAAGAGCATCTCGCTCCGCAAGATAGAGGAGATGACCCGCAAACTCCAATCAGGCTACACCAGTTATTGGACGTAAATAGAATAATCATGAGTTGCTTAACGGTATGTTCTATCATCCTTATACAAAGATAGAATATGTAGAGAAAAATCTTCTGGTTTCCCGCCAAACGGCATCCCGCTATTTGGAGAGAATCGTTGCCCTCGGACTTTTGCAAAAGCAAAGGAAAGGCAAAGAAAACTATTATTGGTGGAACTATTTATGGCGTATAATGATAATTCCCGACATTCCGAAGCAGATAGTATAGATTCTGTTCATGTTACAAAATTCTCAAAAATATAACACATCAAATATGTCATGTTACAAAATCGGGAAAAATGTGACATATCATCGCAACATGTTATACAATTTGAAAAGATGTAACATATAGTAAAATGGATATACTCCGCATAACACATAGTGATTTCACGCTTACATTCGAGTGCAACAACCTGCAAAAGATTTGGGAGAAAGGTTGTCTCAAACTCGGGGGTGCGCATCATCTGACCTCGACTTATATGTGGTCGGATGATTGTGTGGTGGAGCGGATGGACGATGCGGAAAGGCATATTGGCAAATTGGTATGCGGCGCTGCAAATAGTGATGCCTATTTTTTCGAGCAGACCGATTATTGTGTGTGGATTGATTTCAAAGAGGGAACCACACAGGCTGCCATAGATACTCCTCAAAGCGATGTGAACGAGCGTTTCTTATGGAAACGCGACAAACATGTATTGACAGGATTTATCAACTATGGCAACGAGATAGGGCGTGCGGATTTTCCGGTTTCCTACACACGCAACGGCGAACAGAAACATTTTGTGTTCTCTTATGATGTACTGTCCGCCAAATTGGATTACCACCACGATTGGAAAATCATCCTGCGTGACATTGAGTCAGAATACAGAATGTTGTCGCTGGACTATCTGCGCAAGACCTACCATGGTATATCCGAAGGAGAGGGAGATTCGTTTGACCTAATATGGTGGAACATTTTCCATTCTCTCCAAGATGCCTATATCCGTGCTTGTAAAAACATCATTGAGCGTCCGCGTCATCGTCTGCGCGCTGTCAATACCTACAAACGCGCCAACCAAATACGCCGGTTCACGCCTTTGTTGGAGCAGCAGTTTGCAGAGCACCGCACAGAGGAGCAGCAGCTCTATTATGTAGAAGAGCAACAGACCTCGCAGAATACTCTGGAGAACCGTTTTCTCAAATACACACTCGGCATTATTGAAAAGCGGTACCATTCGTTGGCAGATAGGATACTGTCCAATCCTGTATACCGAATTGCAGACAGCGAGAAAGAGCGAATACGGCAGACACGCGATGAGTTGCAGCACTTGTCGCGCAATCCGTTCTTCCGTACTATCGGTAAGTTTGAAGGACTGAAACAGGAATCGCTCGTACTCCAACGCGATGTCAACTACTCCAATGTATTCCGTACCTATATCATCCTGCGCAAGTCGTTCAATCTCAACGACGGATTGTACCGCATGGAAACGAAAGATATTGCCACGCTTTATGAGATATGGTGCTTTATCCAAGTGGAAAAAATAGTCAAAGAATTGTTCCAAGAGGTGCGCGAAGGAGGTATTCAGGTAGAGCACCCAAGCCGTCCTGAGATGAATGGATTGTTCACCCGTGATTTGAAACGGGGTGAACAATCCAAGATAGTGTTCAAACAAGGGGATATCACACTTGCCGAATTGTTCTACAATCCGCAGCACGGCGATAGTGTGAACGGCGTGAGAGGTATTCACGGTTTGCGGACTTATACCGTGCCGCAACGCCCGGATATAGTGCTGCAATTGACCAAAGATGATGTGCAGCGCGGAATGCACATGACCTATCTGTTTGATGCCAAATACCGCGTTGAGATAGACGGAGCAGGACGGGAGATGCCTCCGCAGGACACCATCAACCAAATGCACCGTTACCGCGATGCCATTTATTATAGTCAGTCAGAAGACGGACTTAAAAAAGAAGTGCTGGGCGGATATATTCTTTTTCCCGGAAATATGTCCGACAGAGATATTTACCGCAAATCGGTGGACGAGGTGAATATAGGAGCATTCCCTATGTTGCCTGGTGACGAAGCACACGCAATGTTGCGGGATTTCATCTACGACTTAATACAGAAGAATGCTACACAGATTATCGAACAGGTTATTCCACAGAAAGGTACTTTTGTCGAAGTAGGTAATAGGGTGCTGCTCGGGTTGGTAAAACCGAGCGTTAGAAAAGGATATTTTGAGACATTCGAAGAAGGTACAGCAGAGTTATATTACACAGGGGCACATTTCCCGACATCCGTTTCGCTGCACGACTTGCATTTCTTTATGCCGATTATCAAAGGCAAGGGCATTCGAGATGTGTATGAGATAACCCAAGTGCGCACTATTACAAGCAGAGAGGCACATCAAATATCCACCGACCTTGATAATGATATGCGCTTGGCATTTACGCTGAAATTCCATCGTCATTATTTTGATCAGTTTCGTAAGATAGATATGCAATCTGCCAAGTTGTATAGTTTTGTTGATACCACTTTTGCAGAATTGGACAATTATCTGGTTAACTGATTACACCTAACAGTTCCGTACTGGCATACAAAAAAACGAAAAAATATTCGTTTTGAGTGATAGATTTTGTATTTTTTCCGTTATATAAGTGGAGGGAGAAGAAATCCTTACTACAAGTATAGAAACCTCCACTACACGAAGTAGAGAAAACAAGTTTAACCTATCAACCCAACACTATTATGAACCCAACAACCTATGACAACCTAACTGACCAACAAATCGTTGAACGACTTACGCAACACTACGACTACGAAATGGAATCGTGGTTTTTCTCGGTATATTGTGCGCCTATTCTGCAATCCATCAATCGACGATTCTTTCGGGGAGAGCAACCGATGGAGAAATTGACCAACGATTTCTATTTGCACCTCAAGCAGCAGGATTGGCACGCTCTCCGACAATACAGCCCGACCGGTGCACTCCGAGCATGGCTCACCACCGTAGCTACTCATCTTTTTCTGCCGCGTTTGAATGCCGATTCTATCGTTACGACAATAGACGATGACGAGATGGCTGCGTTATTGGCAGAGGAAGATAACCAAACTACCACGCAGCACCAAGAGAAATTGCTATCCATCGCAAAAGCATTGGACAGCCTGCCTAACCGGCGTTATCAATACATCTTAGAGGGGATATACTATAGGCACTCATCTCCACAACAATTAGCCGACGAGATGAGCATCACCTTACCGAATTTCTACAATCTACATCGTCGCGCCCTTGCCGCATTGCAGAAAAACTTCCATACTATGACAGCCTCGTCATAGCACATCGTCTTCATGGATAAGCATCTTGGATAAGCAGTATATGCAGCTACCGGAATTTTCGCTATAGCGGCAGATAGATAACTTGTTTGGTCTCGAACCACTCCCCTTGAAACAGACTGCTGATAGGCGTTACCTCTGCTCGCTTTTGGTAGGGGCGCAACTCTTCAGTCAGGTTGCCTCCTTTCAATACAATAAGCCCATTCGGCACCGCATTACGCTGTGTGCGGCTGATATTCTTCTGCACAAGGCGTACCAAGTCGGGCATAGGCATTACAGCACGCGATACAACAAAGTCGAACTTGCCTTTTTCTTCTTCTGCCCGCTCTTGAATACAGGTTACATTATCAATGCCGACAGCCTCGGCAATCTCGTAGGCTACTCGTACTTTTTTTCCTATAGAGTCTATTAGCGTGAATGTGCACTCAGGAAACAGAATCGCTAACGGAATACCTGGAAAACCGCCACCGGTACCTACATCAAGTACCTGTGTCTTGGGCAGAAAGGGCAGTACTTTGGCGATGGCTAATGAGTGCAAAATATGGTGTTCATACAGGTTGTCAATATCCTTGCGGGATATGACATTAATTTTGCTATTCCACTCCCGATACAACACATCAAGAGCAGCGAACTGCTGCTCTTGATGTGCGGATAGAGTGAAGTATTGTTGGATACATTCGATACCCATAGTCATACGATGTAAGTTATTCCTCTGCCATATTGGTGAATACATTCTGTACATCCTCATCCTCGTCGATACGATCAAGCAGTTTTTGTACAGACTCTCTCTCCTCCGGGGTCAGTGTCTTGTAGTCATTGGGAATACGAACAAATTCGCAACTTTGTATCTCGAAACCATTGTCCTCCAAGTACTTCTGAATTTGTGAATATTGATTGAAATCGCCATAGATGATGATGTTACCATCTTCGTCGTTGCCGAGCTCCTCTACTCCGAAGTCAATCAACTCCAATTCGAGTTCATCCAGGTCAACGCCGTCCTTAGCACTCACCGTGAAGCAGGCCTTGCGATCGAACAAGAACTGCAGACAGCCCTGTGTTCCGAGAGTGCCGCCATGCTTGGTAAAATACGAGCGGATGTTCGCCACCGTACGCATATTGTTGTCGGTTGCGGTTTCGATAAAGATGGCCACGCCATGTGGTCCGTATCCTTCGTAGTTGATTTCCTTATAACCTTCTGAGGACTTATCGGTTGCTTTCTTGATTGCGCGGTCGATATTGTCCTTAGGCATATTCTCGCGTTTGCACTGTTGAATCAGCATACGAAGACGCGGGTTGCCATCCGGGTCAGCACCGCCCTCACGGGCTGCAATAGTGATTTCCTTACCGAGTTTGGTGAATGTACGGGCCATGTGACCCCAGCGTTTCAATTTGGTTGCTTTGCGATATTCAAATGCGCGTCCCATATTGTTTTATTAGTTATTTAGTTGATTATATGTTGTTTATAGTATGCTTATTGGCTGACAACCGAGTCTGCCGGAATGGCAGGAATGGTGTCCATTTGCTGCAGAAAAGTAGAGTCTGCATGGTCGAGAATAGTCTCGTAGGTAATCTCCTCGAATGTGATATTGAACTCTACGCGGCGGTTCTGCGCACGACCTTTGGCGGTCTTGTTATCTGCAATAGGTACTTCCATACCATAGCCGTGTGCGCTCAGCCGCTCAGCGGGTACGCCTTTCTTGATGAGGTAGTCCATTACGGCGTGTGCACGCTTGTCGCTCAGATTCTTGTTGAACTCAGCTTTGCCCACATTGTCGGTGTGTCCTTGAACCTCAATGATAAAGGTCGGATTGTCGATAAAGGTCTGTGCAATTTGGTCGAGCAATGCATTCGATGACTTCTTAATCGTTGCCTTACCATTCTCGAACTGAATACCTTGCATCGCTTTCTTGAGTAGGTTGCGTACCTCTCGCTTTACTTCGGGACAACCCTTATTGTGCTTAGGTCCGGCTACGGTAGGACACTCGTCTTTCCAATCGGGAACATCATCGCCGTCGGTATCTATCTCGCAACCTTTCTCATCCACAAATCCTAGCGCTTCGGCAGGAGTATCCGGACATTCGTCTAAGTAGTCGGGTACGCCATCTCCATCGGTATCTTTCGGGCAACCTTTCTCGTCTACCATACCGTATGCCTCAACGGGAGTATCGGGACACTCATCGAGATAGTCGGGTATACCATCACCATCCGTATCCAGCAAGCAACCCTTGTCATCGGTATAGCCGCGTGCCTCTATTGGTGTACCGGGACATTCGTCTTTCCAATCGGGGACACCGTCTCCGTCGGTATCTATCTCGCAGCCGTGTTCATCCACCATGCCGTGTGCTTCCATAGGTGTATTGGGGCATTCGTCCAAATAGTCGGGTACACCATCACCATCGCTATCTATTGGGCAACCCACGCTATCTGTCAATCCGTATGCCTTTTCTGAAGTTCCTTGACATAGATCGAGATAGTCAGGCACGCCATCACCATCGCTGTCAATTGGGCAACCAAGTGCGTCTACAGCCACATTTTTCGGCGTATTGGGACACATATCGATCTTGTCATAGACACCGTCTTTGTCCGAGTCTCTCTTCTTATTCGTACCCCATACGATATTCAGCCCAAAAGCAAGATTAACGCCTTTCGCCTTGTAAGGAATAGGGTAACTATGTGTCGCACCATTATCCTCTACATCATAGTAAGCATACGAGGTGGGGATATAGTCCATAGCGAGCGTCAGGTTGATACCATCGTATGGCATAATGCTTAGGCCTGCACCGATGTTGCTATATTTGCCGTTATTTACAAGCGAATAACTTACTGCCATATTGAACCAGTTGCACGGACGCAGCGCAGCACCCAAGGTGACTTCTTCATAGAGGCGACTATTGTAGAGGCGTGTCTTTGACACAACACCTACGCCGATGCGGTTGTCCCAGAAATTGGCATCTACACCCACATTGAGTTTCGCACTCAGCATACGGGCAAATCCGTTGCTTTTGCGGTCGAGCGTAGAACCCTCAATAATGCCGTAGAGATTGTCCTTTACATCCGCCATAAGGCTATCGGTATTGAACTCGCCGTCGTAAACATAGTCGTTATATTCGAAATCGCCTGCCCCTGTAAAGGTAGTATCTATCGCTGCCGTGTAGCGTCGTGCATTGTTCCAATAGATAAAACCGAGATCCGTGATGGCGGCAGAAATCTGCAGTTGCTCAATAGGCTTATAGGTAAAACCTAAATCGAAAGAAGCACCATACCCGCTTGGCTTAAGCATCGTTTTGACAAGCGTCTCGGTATCTACATCGGTATCAATCAACTTATCGTAATCAATATCCTCATAGTTATCTTTATTGATTTGTTCCGGCAATTGTCCCCAATCGGCAGGTCCTGCCATATAGACATCTGCATTACCATGTATGCGCCATTCTGTGGATGAGGCGTCAATACCCAAGTTCTTGGTCTTGAGCCCTATATGAGCTGTTCCGAGTAGGAACTTCGCCTTTCCGCCGACCGTCCATTGTTCGTTTATCCGATGCGCATAGCCAAAGCCAACTTCTGTATAGACATTTGCCGTGATGCCTAATTGTGAGAGGTTGATAGTATTTATGCCACCATTTAGGTCTTTCATACCTCCGCCGAGTGCAAAGTCGAATAAACCGTATGGCAGCGACACCCCAGCATCCACACGCTCCATGATATTAAAATGGAAGTACCCGTTCTCTTTTACGCGAAAGCCGAAACCGAATAGTTCTGTGCTGATATCTCCATCCACGAGTGTGGCTTTGCGGAACGCCTTAAGTAACGCCTGCTTGTCGCCATTTGGGTGCAGCGCAGTAATGGTATTTCCCGTCAGCGGGTCACGATATATCAAGTCGCTCATTGTAAGTGAGTTATTACCCACCCAGAGACTCGTATAACTGATAACGGGCAAGTTAAGATACCCGTTGCTCACCGGCTGAAAAGCCGGGTTTACCAAGTGGCGCATGGGTGCATTCTCTAAGAAATAGAGGGTTGTCACTTGTTGCGCTTGAGCGGTTAGGGTAGAAGCAAGTAGAGCTACTCCCAACAAAATACGAATGTTCTTTTTCATTGTGTAGTCCTCCTTGCTTACTTGTTGCTATCCGTATTAAAATCAAAGGTTGCGTCCAGATATGCTGCTACGCCTATTTGTATGGTCAACTTATTATCCTCGGCAATACGCACCTTATAGTTTCCCGCATCGAACGCACTCTGCAGCGACTCGTCGTCGATACTTGCCTCGTACTGAATGGATTTGATACGATCGAACACATCAAAGTGTGCTTTGCTGACAGAAAGTACTTGAACTGTCTCCGAAGCAGTTGTAATAAACTGTCCGCCTGTGTATTCCACTTTCGGTGCTGCAATTCGAATCGTATCTTGCGCTGTCAGTCGGAGCGGTTGCGTGGGGTCATCCGGATCCATAATGAGTTGGTTGTTCTCGTCCAATGCACGCAACACGGCCTTGATTTGGAGCGGAATGGTATTCTTGAACTGCACAAGCAGTTTCAGGTCGCTCGTGTGTACCGAATCTACCGTAATAGCATCTATCGAGGCAAGCAGCGAATCGAGCGTCATTGCACTCAAATCCACATCCTGCAATGTATCGGCGTAAGAGACTGCCGTCCCCTCGTTGAAGATGAGCGGCAGGGTAACGATAGCATCCAAACGCACGCCCGTATTCGGTGTAATACGCAACTGCGGTTCCTCTTGGCGGTTGAAATCCATCTCGAACTTATACCCCACCACATCGGGGCGTATCTCGAATAGTTTATCTATCTGCCCTCGTGAAGCGTCCTTATCGAATTTCACCCGCATAGTCGCCGAGTCGCCTATTTGGCTCGATACAGGTAGATATTCGCCCTTATGGAAACTACGGTAATAAGTCTGCTGCCCGTCGAACGAAGCGAAACGCTGTTCAGCATAGTCCTCGGTCGCCACAAAGAGGAAATCGCCTTGCAACTGCAACGCACCCGCAACCTGCGTCGTAATGTCCACATCCAACACCGGCTCGGCAAACGGCAGCGTGGCACGCTTGATATAGTGCCACATATCCCATGAGTCGGCAATATAGACCGTATCGTGGTCGCTCATCTGCGCCGAGGGCTTGAACATTCCCCAAATAGCCGTGTAGTCGATAAATTGCACCGCCAGTTTGTAGTCGAAAGCAGCCGTCTCCGGCACGGTAATTACGCCCGCAGAAGTTGGCACCGTAAAGTTGAAATGTATCACAAAACCACATGTATCAATCACATTCTTCACATAGCCCTCCCACGATGATGGGTGGCTATTCTTCATCAAGTTGAGCGAAAATTGCGCAATATCAATGGGTATTTCCTTGCCATAGCCATAGCCATAGCCGTCCCCCTTACGATACACCACTACCGAATTGCCTCCTTCGCGAGAGAACTCTTTGCCCAAATCGAGTGTAATATAGTTAATCCACTCCCACTCAAGCGGCAGGTCGGTGGCATTGACTGTGCTGACGAACTTTGCATTCGCAATCAAAGCACTATCCAACCGCTCGTAGTCCTCGTCGTCATTGATACCGCTTAAGTGCAGCGTCAACGGGAAATCAAGCGTAACAGGATAATTATCGTTACCCATAATTTGATGGTCATGCATAATGGGTAGCCCATCCAATTTGTCGTAAACATTCATCGAGAGTGTTGTCTCTGAGATGTATTGGCTTAGATCCACCTGATGATACTTACGCTCAACATGAAAAGTATCTTTGAATGTTAATATACCCTTGTTGTCAATTGAATCAATATAGATGTTATCTACTTGACCATCGCCAAAGAAATCACCGATTGTGGCACTCATAGAGCCAATAGGGAGAGCGACACCGAGGTCAAGTTGGGTCTTTGTGTCGATGTTATTCAAATTAACATCAGCCTTGCATCCGCCGAGCAGGAGCAAAGCCAAGCAGCCTACCCAAGCAGAAAAAGAAAATCTTGCATTCATATTGGATGTTTATTTTATTGTCCGAAAGGGCTCTTCTCTGCATACCAATGGCGTACCACAGAAAGAGCAACCCATAAAAACTGCGCAAAGGTACTACTTTTTTTAGATATATACAAGAGCCGAGGCAATGCACAATGCTAAATGCACAATTCATAATAGAAAAAGAAGCCGAGACTACCATGGGGATAATCTCGGCTTATTCGGACTGTGCGATAGACGCCATGAATTACATATCATCGTGCGCATGCAACTGTTGTACATACTTTGCATGTGCCATCTTAATACGCTTCACCTCCGACGGCTTGTTGAATTGCTGACGACTACGCAGTTCTTTCACCACGCCCGTCTTGTCAAACTTACGCTTGAACTTCTTAATTGCGCGCTCGATGTTTTCGCCTTCTTTTACCGGTACAATAATCATTGCATACACCTCCTTTTCGCTCAGAGTGCTCTAAAGGCACTCCTTTGTAGCGGATGTTTAAGTCTCCCGCCTGACCTTTTACAGTTTTTTTTACACTAACAATGCGGAAACCTCGTTCCTCACTGCGCTAAATAGTACCCAGAGCCGGGGTCGAACCGGCACGGATTACTCCACTGGTGTTTGAGACCAGCGCGTCTACCGATTCCGCCATCTGGGCTTGCTTTCCGAAAAAGCGGGTGCAAAGGTACGACAAATTTTTGACTTACGCAAACTTTCCGTGCATTTTTACGCAAAAAACTTGTGCAAATGCGTTTTTTGTCGTATCTTTGCAAACTAAATACAGCATACAATGCCCGATCGCTATAGGCAATGTACAATGTACAATGCTCAACGAGCATTGTCTAATCTAACCGTGCGAGATGGGATGTACGCACCCGCTGAAATACACCAACTGTGAAAAATACAGAAATTACATGAAGATAACACTGCTGGTTGTGGGGAAGACGACCGACGCGCGCTTGCAATCGCTGATAGACGACTATCAGCAGAGGCTATCACACTATATTGCCTTTCAAATGCAGGTTATCCCCGAACTACGAAATGCCAAGTCGCTCACCGAGGAGCAACAGAAACATACGGAAGGCGACCTTATTCTGCGTGCCGTTGCGCCCACTGCGGATATGGTATTACTCGATGAGCACGGCACGGAATATCGTTCGATAGAATTTGCGCAATACTTGCAGAAGAAAATGTTGGCAGGACGGGATGTAGTGCTGGTAGTAGGTGGTCCTTATGGCTTTTCGGAAGAGGTATACGCCCGTGCAAACAGCAAAATTTCGCTCAGCCGCATGACATTCAGCCATCAAATGATACGCCTGCTTTTCGTAGAACAAATCTATCGCGCAATGACCATTCTCCGCGGCGAACCGTACCACCACGAGTAATTAGTAATTAGGAATTAGGAATTAGGAATTGAGGCATATTCTATATGGTTGGTTGGGTGGATGTTTGTCGTCCGTAGTTTCTTCGAAGGTGATTCGAAGGTGATTCGAAGGTGGTTCGAAAATAGTGCGGCAAGAGACGCTACTTAAAGGCATCGTCCTTGTATCCTCATCGTATCCTCCCTATGTGCTCCCTACATGCTAAAACTTACACCATAGACTTTATCATAGACTTTTATCCTATCTATAATACCCATTACAAACTAAAAAAAATACACATTAAGGTTTTTACCTATTACGAATGAAACGCATTTCTCTCTTCTTTGCCACTCTCTTAACGCTGACTCTCTCGGCGCAAACGCATGTTACCATTGCAGACCCCGTCACTTGGACGACCTCGGAACTGAGCCGATACACCGGACAAACGATTGTTTTTGACTGTCCGATGTATGTTACCAACAATTATTACGGCGACTTGACCATTGCACCACGCCGCATCTTCGCCGGCACCAATCAAGCACTACCCCGCAGCACGGAATACAACACCATTGTCTCGCTCAACAATAGCGGAACGATGTCGCTATCAGGCGTGTCGGGCTATCACCGCATGGGCGAAAAGATATACAACCTGACCGTAAAAGTGAGCAGCACAACCAGTCTGCAATACAAAAGCGGTGACTTTGTAGGCAATACGCGTGCTGATCTGGAGGCAGGACTGCCCAACCTCGGCGAATATCGGCTGCTAGTCTGCACGATGAATTTGGAGTACTACCTGGTGGAAAATCTCGGCACGGGCTATGGACCGGACAACGCAGCGGCACACAAAAAACAACGCACCAAAACCGGAACGGCGCTCGCCAAGATAGGCGCAGATATCTACGGACTGGTGGAGATAGAGCAGGGACAGAGTGCGCTCAAAGAGATAGCCGAAGACCTGACGACCCACACGGGACATACCTACACCTATATAGACGACGGCGGGTCGGCAAGCGGCTCGTACACCAAGTCGGGCTATGTATATCGCAGCGACAAGGTACGCCCCTACGGACAACTATACTCGAACAACGAAAAAGTGCAGAACCGAAAGAAGATACAGGCGTTTGAGGAAATAGAGACCGGGGAGATATTCATATTCTCGCTCAACCACTTTAAGGCTAAGTCCGGCAGTGGTTCGGGATTGGATGCAGACCAAGGTGACGGACAGGGGCAATTCAACTACTCGCGTACGCAAGAGGCAAAATCGGTGATTCAACAATACAACCGCCTGCGCTCGCAATACAAAGACAACGATGTGCTGATAATGGGCGACCTGAACGCCTACGGGAAAGAAGACCCGATAACGGCTTTTACGAATGTCGGATTTATTGACCTGCACCGAGCATTCCATGCGGACACAAGTTACAGTTACACTTTTCACGGACAGGCGGGGTATCTCGACCATGCGATCTGTAACTCATCCCTGCGCCAACAGATAACCGGCATGGCGGCGTACCACATCAACTCGGATGAGTCGGACGACTACACCTACGACAAATCGAACGACCTGACGATGTTCCGCTCAAGCGACCATGACCCCGTGTTGGTGGGACTGAAACTGGACAAGACACAGACCGAGGCTACCACCGACCCGATAGTGAATAACTTCTCGGTGGCGGAGCAAGACGGAAAACAAGTGGTGGTATTCAGCGAATTTATCACTATATATAACGCGTACGACTCGAAAGAGAGCAGTTTCTATGCAATCTACACCCCGCAAGGCGTGCTCGTAGAGCAAGGGCAGATAGACACGAGTCCATACATAGTGAATATGCCGACAGAGCAGGGGCTGTACATAGTATATGTATATGCACAAGGCAAAGTATGGCAGAGAAAGATACTGGTGCCGTAGGAGGACAATTTGTAATGTGTAATTTTTAATTTGTAATTGGTAAATTTGTAAATGGGCGAGGACACTGAACCATGGCAGACCGGTATGTTAATTGTTAATTGTTACCTGTTAATTGTTACCTGTTAATTGTTAATTTGAACCAAGGTGGATTTGTTTTCGGAAATAGAAAACCCGGAGCGGGAAGAACTGCTGACGCTGCGAAAAGAGTTGGAGGAGCAGAACTATAAGTACTATGTGCTGAATGCACCTGCTATGTCCGACCAAGAATTCGACCAAAAAATGCGGCGGTTGCAGGACTTGGAGGCGGCGTACCCTGACCTATACGACCCCAAATCGCCGACGCAACATGTGGGCTCGGATTTGGGCAAGAAAGGATTTGAACAAGTGGAACACCGCTATCCGATGCTCTCGCTGGGCAATACCTATTCGCGCGAGGAGGTGGAGGACTGGGTACGAAAATTGCCGCACGATGTGGAGATAGTCTGCGAACTGAAATTTGACGGACTGAGTATCTCGCTATGGTACGAGCGGGGGGTGCTGACCAAGGCGGTGACTCGCGGCGACGGACAAAAGGGCGATAATGTTATTGACAACATCAAAACGATACGCACCATTCCGTGGCGAGTGGAAGGAAAAGACATTCCTGAACACTTTGAAATGCGGGGAGAAGTGCTGCTGCCGTGGGCAAACTTTGAACGACTGAATGCGGAGCGGGAGGAACAGGAAGAACCCCTATTCGCCAACCCACGCAATGCCGCCTCGGGGACACTCAAACTGCAAGATCCTAAGGAAGTGGCTCGGCGAGGGCTCGATGCATACCTATATTATATGCTCGGCGAAGACCTACCTGCAGACACCCACTACGACCGATTGCAGACCGCTAAAAAATGGGGATTCCAAGTGAGCGATGCGATACAAGTGTGTCACTCGCTGGATGAGGTGATGGCGTACATCGCCTACTGGGACACCGAGCGGAAAAACCTGCCTGTGGCAACGGATGGTATCGTGCTGAAAGTGAATAGTCTGGCTCAGCAAGAGGCGTTGGGCTACACCGCCAAGACACCTCGCTGGGCGATTGCCTATAAGTTCCAAGCGGAGCGACAACTGACTACGCTGCGAAAAATAACCTATCAGGTCGGGCGCACAGGGGTGGTGACGCCGGTGGCAAATCTTGACCCCGTGCAACTATCAGGCACAGTGGTGCAACGAGCCACCCTGCACAACGAGGATTTTGTGCGCTCGCTTGATATACAAGAGGGCGACCGGGTATGGGTGGAAAAAGGTGGAGAGATTATTCCGAAGATAGTCGGGAAAGAAGAAACGGATCAGATTCCGACTCCCCAAACCCCCTCGAGTGTACCCCACTGCGTAGGGACTTGTGGGGACCCCACAGAGAGGGGGCTCGCAGAGAATGGTGAAAATTCACTACTCAATGGAATAAGGTTGTCGTATGCATTCCCTACGGTTTGCCCGGAATGCGGGACACCGCTGGTGCGAGTGGCGGGAGAGGCTGCCTGGCGCTGCCCAAATGATATGACTTGCCCGCCACAGATAAAGGGCAAAATGGAACACTTTGTGTCCCGAAAAGCAATGAATATAGACGGACTGGGCGAGGAGACCATCGACTTGCTCTATCAACAAGGGCTGCTCCACACGATTGCTGATATATACGATTTGCGGGCAACAGACCTCGCACGACAAGAACGGTTGGGCGAGAAATCGGCGCAGAACATCCTGGCGGGCATAGAGGCATCGAAGCAAGTGCCGTGGGCACGGGTGCTGTTTGCCTTAGGCATTCGTATGGTGGGAGAGACTACGGCAAAGAAAATTGCACGCCGATTCCCATCCATAGACCTGCTGCAGGCTGCTACACGGGAGCAACTGACGGAAGTGGAAGATGTGGGCGAACAGATAGCCGAGAACATTGTTGCCTACTTTGCAGACGAGCGCAATCAACAGATTGTGAATCGGTTGCGAGCAGCGGGCTTGCAAATGGAAGCAAACGAAGAGAACGCTCCCGTATCGGATCGGCTGCAAGGGCAATCGATAGTTATCTCCGGCACTTTCTCGCAGCACAGCCGTGATGAATACAAGGCTATGATAGAGCAAAACGGCGGTAAGAATGTGGGAAGCGTCAGCAAAAAGACCTCGTTTATCCTTGCCGGTGAGAATATGGGTCCCGAAAAGCGCAAGAAAGCCGAGTCGCTGGGCGTACGAATGGTAAGCGAAGAGGAATTCCTCGCCCTAATCAACGAATCTCCTACCGAAAGCCTATGAAACTCAAAGAATACCTATTCCGATTTATAGCGTCACGGCAGCCGCAGCGGCAAACCCGCTTTCCCCATTGGGAGCGTGTGCGACGGGTATTGCTCCTCTACGAGGCTGCACAAAACACCCTGCCCGAAACGATAGCGCAATGCCGTCGCCGCCTGGAGCAAGAGGGCAAAGAGGTCTACACACTGGGTATCTGCCCGCTGAAAGAAACGGCCGACATCGGTGCGCAAGACAGCCTGCTCGGCAAGCGCGACTTCTCGCTATGGGGCAACCCGAAACGGGCTATCCGTGAGGGACTGCAACAGCAACCGTTCGACCTGCTCATCGACCTCACGCAGCAGCCTACCCTATCCTCTCGCTATGTGGTACTCTATGCCGCCGCAGCGTTCAAGGTAGGACGCATCGACCCGCAGCCGACTCCCCCCGCTGCCGAAGCCGACCCACAGCCGCAGCCGCTCTACGACCTGCTTATCCAAACCGAGCCGCAAGCCGACCCGACCTTTCTCTTCGGTCAAAGTATTCATTACCTGAAACTTATCCATAGCCATGACTAAAGCCTATCGTACAGCAAGCCTGTCTCTCCGTGGATTAGGCACTGCGCTTATTACGCCTTTCCTCGAGGACGGGCAAGTGGATTACCCTGCGCTCGAACGCCTGCTCGACAAGCAACTCGCAGGCGGGGCAGACTATCTGGTCGTCCTCGGCACGACGGGCGAAGCGGCGACGCTGACCGAAGCCGAACGGGAAGAAGTCCGTGCGTTCGTCGTACGCAAAATAGCCGGACGCATGCCCCTTGTCCTCGGTGTGGGAGGAAATTGTACAGCCGCTGTCGTAGCGCAACTCAACGCCCTGCACGACGCTCTGCTACAGGATTTTACGGCTATTCTATCCGTTTGCCCATACTACAACAAGCCATCGCAAGAGGGTCTGTACCAACATTTCTGTGCCGTAGCCAATGCATCGCCTGTTCCCGTCTTGCTCTATAATGTCCCCGGGCGCACGGGAGTGAACCTGCTGCCCGAGACTGTGCTGCGTATCCATGCCGCCGTGCCTGAGAAAGTCTGCGGAGTGAAAGAGGCGAGCGGCAACATCGAGCAGATTGAGCGACTTATCCACGAAGCACCCGCCGATTTCCTCGTTATATCGGGCGATGACGGTATCGCTTGCCCGCTGATGGAAGCCGGTGCAGCGGGGCTTATTTCGGTAGCATCAAATGCTTTCCCCGAGGCATTTCGCCGCTTGGTACATCGTAAAGACCGCGCACTCCAAGACGAGTACGCCGAGATGATTCGCCTACTCTTCGCAGAGGGAAACCCCAGCGGTATCAAGACCGTCCTTACCCTGCAAGGCACTATCGAGAATCACCTCCGCCTGCCGCTCGTACCCAACTCCGCAAGCGTCCAAGATTCACTCCGCACCGCCATCGCTGCTCTAAACAAGTAACCGGCACACGCTCCATTACCCAAACGCGGATAAAGTTTTGGGGAAACGACAGAAACCCGCTATATTTCACTACGAATCAGTGTACTACAAGAAGAACGCCTTCTATTGCGAACTCATGCTATTTGAGCAGGCAATAGAAGGCGTTCTTGGGTCTTTTCCATCCCTCTCCTATCGAATGGTATCGGTAGGCAAAGTAAGGGTGTAGAGAATGGCTTCGGACTGGCGGAGGGCATTGCGTTTTTTCTGCCCGGCGGCAAAGAGGAATGCCTCGGCGGTGATAACCCGCCCTTGCAGTTGGTCGAGACGCGTGTGGCTCACATAGGGACCTCCCATTGCCTCCCCGTGGTAGATTTTCCAGAGTCCGCGCACCTCTGTGGCGTAGAATCCGTTTATGTATTTCGGGTCGAGCGAGGCAATCGTCTGTACTTCGGGCGGCATGATGCGATATTCCGTCCCCATGTACGAACCGGGTACGGACGCGCTGACCACTTGCGACAGCACGGCGTCCCGCTTGCGGTTGAGGTAGCCGGCGGTGAAAGTGCTATCGTCGGTATAGGGGTAACTGTAGACCACCAGGTCGCGCCGCATAGCCCCTTTGTTGTTGCAGCACCAGAGCAGGCGCACATCGTCCGAAAGGGTTGTATCCATAATCAAGCGGTAATCTTCCGGCACAAGCATATCGCAGCGAAACTCGCTTTGCAGCCGTTGCCGTGCGTCCTTATTGGTGTTCGCACGATAGAACAGGGTCTGCCGCCGCAGTTCCTCACGCACGAACCACTCGCGCACCGCCTCTCCGTTCTGTAGCCAATAGTCTACAAACGCCTCTTGCGTGGGGGCTTGAATGCGGTACACTGCCTGCGGGGTAGCCCACACATCGGTCGACACTTTCGCCTTGGTCTGCGTGTACTTGTCGGCGTCAATGTCCACAATAAGGATATTGCGGGTCGGCTTCAGGTAACTGTCGAAATTGGCCATTGTCACCTGATTCATAACAAAATACGGCTCCATCTGCGGCATACACGGCATATCGGCAGCCATAATGCTCTTCACAACATCGTAGTCGGTCGTTACGGGTTGTTGGTAAGCACTGCCCGTCGGGTGCAACACCTCGCTTGCCGTTATGCGGTCGAGCGACGCTTGGGACAGGGCTTTGTTGGGGATAACCGCCAAACACTCGTAGATAGTGCCCGTAGCACTGGTCAGCAGGCGTTCGTTTTTCCCGCCGCACGCCGAGAGTAGCACAGCCGCAGCGAGCAGCACAAAAGAAAGGGTATGTTTCATTGGTTGAAAGTATTATTTTCTACATTACGCAAGCGGCAAGTCAAATACATTGCATAATCGCCTCCCACGCATACGCTACATTAATTTGTTTTTATGGTTATCCATACGCCACCCCGCAGCAAGGGATAAGCAAGGGATGAGCAATGGATAAGTACTCTATACGCTATCATCTAATTTGTAATTTTTAATGTGTAATTTGTAGTTGTGCGTCTTTTTCTCTATCTTTCGTGAGTGCAGCAAGCAGGACATCCATTACAAATTAAAAATTACACATTACAAATTATTATCTCAGGTTTCTGGCAGACTTGATTGTCTCGTATGCCTCGTTGATGGCACGGAACTTCTCGGTGGCTTGTTGGCGCACCTCTTCGCCCGCATTGGCAACCTTGTCGGGATGGTATTTCATCGCCATGCGGCGGTATGCTTTTTTCACTTCGTCGTCGGTCGCAGAGGGTGTAATCTCCAGCGCAGTGTATGCCCAATTGGGGTCTTGCTTTCGCTGATAGAGTGCGGCAAGCGACTGATAATCCGCATTTGTCAACCCCATATGCGTGGCGATACGCGCAATAACATCCACCTCCTCGGGGCTAATCTCTCCGTCTGCCTTTGCCAATTCGAAGAGAAAATGCACTATTTCGAGGCGGGTAGAGTAGTTCACATGTTGCCCAATCTGCTCCGATACCGCCTGCTCGTCGATGTCTTTCTCGAGCAATTGTTTGAGCAGGTGGAGTGCCTCTTTTGCGCCCTGCTCGCCGTAATTACGCAGGAGGAAAGGCTTGATATAGTTCACCTCCGATTTCAGCACACGACCATCCGCCTTTATGACACAGGCAAACAACACGACCATCGACACACGGATGTCGCCCACGGTAGCCCGTCTGCTGTTGGTGGTGGTATTCGCTTCGCCAAAGGTCGTATCCTCCGTTCCGCTCGTCAGTGCATGAGCCGACATATCGATCAACGAGCCGACAAAGACACCAATCAATGCGCCGATGGGACCTCCCAGCACGAATCCCAATCCGCCTAATATCCATTTTCCGCTTCCCATAAAAAGTTGTATCCTTTATTTTGCAAATATGCAGTTTACTATTCCACAAAGCATAGACAAAGTCTATGCCAGGATGTCCGAACCGAACACAAATGCAAAAGTACGCATAAATATCGACATACACAAATCCGTTACTCCGAACGCCCTCCCCCACCCTATACCCAAGCATACCACGCGCCACCTTACAGCCATTTGCAAATATGCCAAGAAAATAGTACCTTTGCAGCAAATTCAAAGCTGTATGCCTACAAACGAAGACATCATGATAGCGTACGACCATGTGACGCACTACTATGGGAAACGCCTCATCTACAAAGACCTGAGTTTCAGCGTACCCCGCGGACGCATACTCGGGCTGCTCGGCAAAAACGGTACGGGCAAAACCACTACCATCAACATACTGAGCGGGTTCATACGCCCTGCGGCGGGGAGTTGCCGCCTGCTCGGATACGACACACGCACCATGCCTGCTGCCGTCCGACAACGCATCGGGCTGCTGCTCGAGGGGCATGTGCAGTACCCCTTTATGACCATCCGGCAGATAGAACGCTTCTACGCGCCTTTCTATCCGCGCTGGAACCGCGAGGCGTACTACGAACTTATGCGCCTGCTGCATGTCAAAGACTACCAGCGGCTTCAGCAAATGTCGAACGGGCAACGCTCTCAGGTGGCACTTGGTTTGCTGATGGCGCAAGACCCCGAGTTGCTCATTCTCGACGACTTCTCGTTGGGGTTGGACCCGGGGTACAGACGCCTGTTCGTAGAGTACCTACGCGATTTCTGCAAGACGAAAGGCAAGACCGTCTTCCTTACCTCGCACATTATCCAAGACTTGGAGCGGCTGGTGGATGACTGTATCATTATGGATTACGGACGCATACTGCGCCAATGCCCCGTAAGCGAACTCATTACGCCCACCTCCACCTTGGAGGATACCTTCATTGAACTGACCGGAAAGTATTAGACCATGTGTAAAGTAGGAAATGTATAAATTAGGAAATGCCCATTTACAAACTTGCAAATGTACAAACTTACAAATTCGATATTCTCATGCTGCGAAGTATATTCTTTAAGGAGTGGCTCAAGACGCGCATTGCAGTAGCGGCGATACTGGTGGTGTCGCTCGGGCTATGCGCCTACCTGCTGCTCTCGACGCATCAACTGCTGCAAAGCCATGGCATAATGCCTGTATGGGACAACCTGCTCAGTCGCGATACGCTGCTGCTCGAGTGGTTGGAGTTCGTACCGCTCATAGCGGGCGTGCTGCTCGGCTGTTGCCAAATGTTGCCAGAGATGTTGCAGAAGCGAATCAAACTAACGCTTCACTTGCCTATTGCCAATGGGAAAGCCATCGGGGCAATGGAACTGTATGGTATCGCCGTAATGGTAGGATTGGCAGCAACCAACCTCGGGCTCTGCTACGGTGTAATGGCGATATGGCTGCCACGGGAGATGTTGCAACACATTTTCCTTACCGTGGCAGTGTGGTACCTCGCCGGCATACAGGCATACCTCTTCACGACATGGGTCATACTGGAGCCGACATGGAAAATGCGCATGGCCGAACTGCTCTTCGCAGGCGTCAGCCTACGGATGTTCTATATCAGCACCATGCCTGAGACCTATAACGCTTTTCTGCCCCTACTCTGTGCGTTCACGCTGCTCTTCTGCGGACTGCCCCTGCTCAGCATAGAGCGATTCAAAGAGGGGAAAGGACTATGATAAACAATGGGTAAATTTGTAAATGTGGAAATGGTCATTTACAAATTTACAAACTTACAAATTTACAAATTATGAGACTCTACAAGATCGCCATCATCTTTGTGGCAGTAGTATTGGCACTGTGGGTACTGCCGTGGCTGTACTCGTTTCTGCTGCCTGCTACAGGTAGCGACGGCTTTGTCTATTACAGCCCTTATACCGAGGACTTTATCGTGCGCAACGCCGATGGGTTCTGCGATTGCCAAGGACACTGCTATACCAACGCAGAAGCAGACTCGTTGCTGCCGTACTTCTTCTATCGCCAACTGGTGGCGGACAAACGCTTACCCGATACGCTTTTCGGAGAGCCTGCCGACACCAAGGTACTGCGGCGTGAGTCGTTCACATTCAAGACCAGCCCCGCACAGATAAACAAACCGCGTACGCCCCTATACGAACTGCTCGATGCCGAATCGGGACGGGTGGACTTGCAGTTGCCGACCGATGTCTTTCGGCTGACCGACAATGGATTGGAATTTATCACAGCGGCCACAAATCGCATAGACACAGAGAAATCTCGGATGTTCAATTCCGTATTGCGGGCGCACGGTTGCGTGTTCCCCATTCGTCTGATTGCGGGCAATCCTTCGACGCGTAAGGCATACGACAACGGCTATCTGCTATCCGACAGCACGGGCAAAGTCTTCAACCTGCGTATGAAAAAAGGCAGCCCTGCAGTGCGGGATATTGTTCTGCCCGAAGGCGTGAAAGCGCAGAACCTTTTCGTAACGGAGTTTGACAATATGCGTCATCTGGGTTTTCTTGTCTCTACCGACCATCGTCTCTACGCTATCGACGCCAAGACCCTGACGCTCAGCCTGATCGACATACCGGAATACAATCCGCAAGAGATGCCGATCCTCATTATGGGCAACCCGCACGACTGGACAATTCGCCTGCTTACGGCACACGATACCCGCTACTACGCCGTCTCTGCCACCGACTATTCGCTGCTTGCAGAACGCATAGTCCCCGACCCTGCTCCCACGACGGCAGAGAAGATATATCACTATCTCTTCCCGCTGCGTCTCTCGCTGCGCACCTGGCAGACGCCGACTATTTTCCCTCGTTGGAATGTAGATTAGGGATTGAGTCCATAAGGGGACTTCTATAAAGTGATTTGTAGTGATTTATAGAAGTCCCCGAAAAAGTGCCAAAGCGGTTCAATGGTTCCCGAAAAGAGGCAATTCTGCTATATAGAGATAGCAAAACAGAGAAAAACATGTTGTACAACACATTTTTGCACCAAAACATTTGGTCATATCAGAAATATGCAGTACTTTTGCACCGTGTTTTTCATGGTATTAGATTTAAGGTTAAGTAAAAGATTGGGTTGTCGGGAGACAATCCACTTTTTTTATATGCCTATAGGGGTATTCATAGCCTATAGGGGAATTTGCAGAAGTCCCTTATAGGCATTGTCTTACCTATTCCCGCTCTCGGACGGAACGGCAGATACGGCGGTACTGACGATTGAAACGGGTATGGAAGAGAATGGCGGCAAAAGTAAGTCCGACAATAAAGCCTATCCATATCCCCGTAGCCCCCATACCGAGCGGGAACGCACAGAGCAAACCGACCGCCTGCCCGAGTAGGATATACGAGAAGAAGGCAATGTACATCGGCACACGCACATCCGTAATACCGCGCAGCATAGCCGCCCCTACCGCCTGTAATCCGTCGGAATACTGGTAGATACCCGCAAAGATAAGCAACTGCGAGGCAATAGCGATCACCTCTTCATCTTCAGTAAAGAGATAGGGAATATAATGGCGCAGACTAATCATCAGTGCCGCACCTATGGTATTGATACACAGCACCAGATGAATACTGGCGTTGCTCGCCATACGCACCGCCTCGATGTCGCCTTTGCCCAATTGGTGCGAGACGCGGATCGTTGTTGCCGCACCGATACCCATAGCGAGCATAAAGGTCAAGTCGGATATTTGGAGTGCCACTTGATGCGCCGCAATGGCTTCTTTGCTCATCCAGCCCACTACGATGAAAGAGAGGGTAAAAGTAACCGTCTCGAAGAATGTCTGCCACCCAATCGGGAAACCGATTCGGGCGATATGCCGTATTTCGCCAAGCGAAGAGAGCGAGCGGGAGAAAAGCGAGAGATAGTGCCGCCACTCATGCCGACAGGCTATTGCCGCGAACATACAGAGCGGCATACCGATACGGGAGATAAGCGTAGCAATACCCGCCCCCGTAGCACCCATCGCCGTTGCACCGAGATGCCCGTAGATAAAGACCCAGTTGAGGAAGATATTGAGCAGGTTCATTGCCAGCACGATGAGCATGGCCACTAATGTATTGCCCAGCCCCTCGAGGAACTGCTTCTGCAGGCAGAAGAAAAGAAACGGGAAGAGCGATACGACAATTAGGATATAATACGGGCGAGCGACACGAATCACCTCCGGGTCTTGTCCAAAACGATCCAAGAAAGGAATAACCGCCGCCAGCAGAAGCGTTGAGAGCGAGGCAATCAGGAGGGTAAAGAAGACCCCGTTCTGAAAGAGCGAGGCAATACGACGGCGGAGCGTATCCCCCTGCTCCGGATGTTCGGATAGTGCACCGTCCTGCAGCCCGATAAGCGGTGTAAGCCCCATAAGTGCCCCCGACGAGAAGACCATCACCGTAAAAAAAATGGCGTTCGAGAAACTGACGGCAGCAAGGTCGGTCGTGGCATAATGTCCTACCATCATCGAGTCGAATATGCCGACCAACGCCCCGCCTATCTGAGTAAGCATGATAGGCAGTGCCACTTTGAGGTTGCGTTTGTAGAACGGTAGGTACTTACGGAAGGTACGGACGACAGACATACACTAGGGGACTTCTATAAATTCCCCGTTTAATAATAAGTTTAACAAAATAGGAACTATAAAGACTTTTGTGCGCTTTTCGTTTTTTGACTGCATCTACTTGATTCTCACTCAGTCACAATGCCCGCATTGCTCCTTCGCTCCAACCAAGTATCTGCTACCCAAAATTCCAAAAAAACGCTACAAAGCAATTTATAGAAGTCCCCTTAAGAAACAGACTATTGAGCGTATTGCGCCACGATGGCATCCATAATACCGAACACCTCGTCGCAGGTCTCGGCACGCAGCAGCGCAATACGGGTTTGGCGGAAATCGGGCAGCCCTTTGAATACAGGCGATGCGGCGAAATGGCGACGGCTGTGGACTATGCCTTTGCGCTCGTCGCCTATCCACTCTATCGAGCGTAGAACATGCTCTTTGAGTATATCGACACACCATTGCATGGGGCGGCGTGGCAGGCATTCGCCCGTCTGCAGGTAGTGTTGTATATCCTCGAAGAGCCACGGGCAACCGAAAGTGGCGCGCCCTATCATCACGGCATCCACACCATATCGTTCGAAACATTCCTTTGCACGCTCTGGGGTGGTAACATCGCCGTTCCCGATAATGGGGATATGCATACGGGGATTGCTTTTCACTGCCCCGATGAGCGACCAATCGGCATCACCCCGATACATCTGCGCACGGGTACGCCCATGGATAGCCAGTTCGGCAATACCGCAGTCCTGCAATGCTTCTGCCAAGTCGACAATGATACGATGGTCGTCGTCCCAGCCGAGGCGGGTCTTGACCGTTACAGGCGTATGGACGGCACTGACTACGGCACGCGTGATAGCGAGCAGTTTCGGCACATCCTGCAGCAGCCCTGCACCCGCACCTTTGCCTGCCACCTTCTTGACGGGGCAGCCAAAGTTAATATCAATAAAGTCGGGATGTGCCTGCTCTACGATACGCGCTGCGTCTGCCATCGACTCGGGGTCGCGCCCGTAGATCTGTATAGCCACGGGGCGTTCGGCGTCGGAGATTTGGAGTTTACGCGTGGTGGACGCCACATCGCGCACCAAGGCATCGGCATTGACGAACTCGGTATAGACGCGTGAAGCACCAAACCGCTTGCAGAGCAGACGGAAAGCGGGGTCGGTAACATCCTCCATAGGAGCCAGATAAAGCGGATAAGCACGCATGGATTACTGCTGAATGGTCGGATAGGTGATACGATGGTGGTTAATAGAGATGATGCGTTCCTTGAAGACACGGCGTATATCCTCCACATCCTTGAACGAGAGCGGCGTTTCGGAGAACTGCGCCTCGCCAATCTGTTGGTCTATCATCTGGTCAACGGCATCGGAGATACTCTCTTCGGTATAGGTCGAGAGGCTGCGGGAGCGTGCCTCGACAGCGTCTGCCATCATCAGGATTGCCCCCTCTTTGGTCGTCGGCTTGGGACCCGGGTAGCGGAAGAGGGACTTATCGACTTCCTCGCCCGGGTGTTCGTTACAGTAAGTGTTGTAGAAATAGCGGGTCAGCGAATCGCCGTGGTGGGAGGCAATAAAATTCACGATCACCTCGGGCAGGTGGTGCTTACGGGCAATCGTTACGCCGTCGGCGACATGGGCGATGATGATTTTTGCCGCTTCGGCGGGGGGCATAGCAGATAGAGGATTGGGCATACCCTGTTGGTTCTCTGTAAAATAATACGGGTTAGTGAGTTTACCTATGTCGTGGTAGAGCGCACCCGTACGCACCAAAAGGGCGTTCGCGCCAATGGTTTTTGCCGCCTCGGTCGCGAGGTTCGACACCTGCATGGAGTGCTGGAAAGTCCCCGGGGCTTTCTCGGCGAGGGTATGTAGCAATTCCGAATTGATGTCGGTCAGTTCGACTAATGTAATGGACGAAATGAAATGGAAGACCCGCTCGAAGAGGTAGATTAGCCCGTATGCACCAATAATCAACAGCGCATTGACGAGGAAGAACAGGTACATCATCGGCTCGATGGCGTGGTAGTCGCCCGATGTGGCAAAAGTGAAGGCGGTATACGCCAACGACTGGGTAAGGAATATCCAACCTGCCGTCTGCGCCAGTTGGGCACGGCGCGTCATATCGCTCAGGCTCGAGACTGCCACCATACCGACCGTAATCTCGATAAAGAAGAACTCAACGGGCGTAGGTACGAAGAGCGACACAATAAGAATCGTCGTAAAATGCAGGAAGAGTCCCGTACGCGAATCGAAGAAGATACGGGTCAGTATCGGCACCCACGCAAAAGGAATGAGGTAGATACTGAGATTGGTATAGCGGAGCGCAAGACACGAGAGAACAACCACAATGGCAGAATTGATACAGAAGAAAAGGATGGTCGAGGTGCTGTTCATGTACTGCCGGCGGAAGACATAGAGGTAGATAATGAACATACACAGGAACAAACAGACCATAATACTCTCTCCCACAATGGAGAGAATCCGTTGGTGCTGGGTAATGTTTTCGTCCTCGTAGGCACGGCGTAGGGACTCGAGAATGCGGTAGTCCATATCCGTTACAATCTCACCACGATCGATTATCTTTTCGCCTGCCTGCACAATCCCCTGCGTAGGCGCAATGGACGAGAGCAGTTTATCACGCATAACGCGCGTGAGTGCCGTATCTGGTACGATGTTCGGGTGGGCATCTTCGTAAGCATGCCCAAGGTGTTCGTATGCCTCGCGGGGAGTATAGACCTCGGAGATAAAATAGGTCTTCGATACCTTATCTTGCACCACGCTGAGATGCGAATAGCCGTCGGATTCGAGTGCCTCTTTCTCCTGCAGGGCGATGATAAGCGGCGTGCGGGGCGCATTGTCCACATAGCGGAAGCAGGGCGCAAAGCCCGATAGGAGTTGGCGTTGTTCCTGCTGAATCTGTTGGTCGGACTTGTAGATAGGGAAGTCGAACTCGGCGGTAACCAACTCATAGCCCCAGGGTTTGCCAACCTCGAAATGGTAACGGAACGAGGTGGTATAACGGGGAAAGAGCACTACCACAAGGGCTGCGAACAGTACAAAGACAGCAATGCGAAAGATGTCTTTCGGCAAGGTGCGACGAAACTTCTTCTTTTCCATAAGCAGGAACCGATCTTGCGATCTTGTTTTGCCTGCAAAGATACAACTTTTTGTGCAACTATACAAATCTGTGTCCGATTAACAATTAATAATCAACAATTAACATGCCTTTCTTTACTCGTTAGGCATTTTGCTCATTATACATTTTGTATTGTGCATTTTGTATTGCATTTCATATTGTGTAGTGAATTAAGAACAGGGTAACATCAGGGGACGAACAGGGAAAAACAGGGGAAGGCAAACACACCAATAAGACACAGGTAAAAGACACAGGTAAAAGACAAACAAGACGCAAAGAAGACACAAATACAAGACAAACAAGACGCAAAGAAGACACAAAGAATAGACGAAAGAAAGACAAACAAGACGGCTGCTCCAAACGAACAGCCGTCTTGTTTGTCTTCTATCAGGAAATTATTTCCTCTTCTCTGTCGTAGCAGGTTTAGAGCCAACGAACATAGCAGAAGTCCATGCGGTGTGGCAGCAGGTCATTCTGCGGATACATACGCAGACCGAACTTCATACCGCCGGCATAGTCGAACTGATAGGTGGTCTCAAAGTAGAGGTGACTTCCCTCAGCCTTAACCAACTTCAGCGGCTCTACCTCGTACAACTTATCGTTGTTGTGCGTCGATGTACGAATAGCCACGAGTTCAACCCCGATGCCCTTATCGTTCAGGCTGTGGGTATCCAGTTCAACGGTAACGAGTGCTTTCTCACCTACATTGGGCGTGCCGAGTTCGGGCAGGTCTGCCTTCAGTACCTCAATCTCATCCCAGTGTGCCACAATATTCTCCTTCCACGCCGTAATGTCCTTGGCTACTTTGTAGTTGTCAGCCACCAAGAGGGCATGGCGTTTTGCGAGTTTGTTGTAGAACTTATCGAAATAGTCGTCCATCATACGCTTCGTTGTGAAACGCGGCGTAATCTTGGTAACCGAATTCTTGATCGTCTGAATCCAGTCGGGCGAATAGCCTTTGGAGTTCTTCGCATAGTAGAGCGGAATAATCTCGTCCTCAAGCATCTGATAGATCGTAGCAGCATCGAGTTGGTCTTGGTGTGCCTGATTCTCGTAGGTACGCTTGTCGGTGAGTGCCCAACCTGCGCCCTTCACATAGCCTTCATACCACCAACCGTCGAGCACGGAGAAGTTCAGCACGCCGTTCATCTGTGCTTTCTCTCCACTCGTACCACTCGCCTCGAGCGGACGGGTCGGCGTATTGAGCCAAATATCCACACCGCTGATAAGGCGTTTGGCGAGGCGCATATCATAGTTCTCCAGGAATATGATTTTGCCCAAGAACTGCGGCATACGGCTAATCTCGATAATACGGCGGATGAGGTCTTGTCCTGCGCCGTCGGCAGGGTGTGCCTTACCCGTGAACAGGAACTGCACCGGATAGTTGGGATTGTTGACCAACTTGTCGAGACGATCAAGATCCGTAAAGAGCAGGTGTGCACGCTTGTAGGTAGCAAAACGGCGACCAAAACCAATGATCAGGTTGTTGGAGTTCATCTCGTTGAGCGCACGAACGATACGCGCAGGGTCACCCTGGCTCTTCATCCAGTCGTCTTGGAATTTCTCCTTGATATAGTCAATCAGTTTGTTCTTGAGGAACATACGGGTTGCCCAAATCTCCTCATCAGGTATGTCGTTGTAGTTCTTCCACATCTCGGGGTCAGACTGGTTGTCCCACCACTCCAAGGGGAAGTACTTCTTATAAACCGATTTCCACTCGCTGGCAGCCCAGGTCGGCATGTGTACACCGTTCGTCACATAGTCTACATGCAGTTCTTCGGGGAAGTAGCCCGGCCATACGGGAGCAAACATCTTCTTGCTTACCTCGCCGTGCAACCAACTTACGCCGTTTGCCTCTTGGCAGGTGTTGAGTGCAAAAACCGACATCGAGAACTTCTCGTTGTTGTCGTCGGGGTTCTGACGCCCCATACCGATAAGGTCATGCCATTCTATTCCGAGTTTTCCTGCGTACTCGTTCATATACTTGTAGAACAGTCCTTCCTCGAAGTAGTCGTGTCCAGCAGGTACCGGCGTGTGGCAGGTATAGAGTCCGCTTGCACGAACCACCTCTTTGGCTTGGTTGAAGGTCAAACCTTCGCCCTGTACAAGGTCTACCATGCGTTGGAGCCCCATCAGTGCAGCGTGTCCCTCGTTGCAGTGGTAAACATCTTTCTTGATGCCCAACTTATTGAGAGCCAGCACACCACCGATACCGAGCAAAATCTCTTGTTTGATACGGTTCTCCCAGTCGCCGCCATAGAGTTGGTGGGTTATCTGACGATCCCAATCAGAGTTGAGTTCGTTATCGGTATCGAGCAAGTAGAGGTTGATACGACCTACGGCTACCTTCCAGAGATACGCATAAACGATGTGTCCCGGATACGGCACATCTACAACCAACGGCGTACCGTCCTCGTTCTTCACTTGCGTGATAGGCAGGTTGCTGAAGTTCTGTGCCTCGTAGTTGGCAATTTGTTGTCCTTCCGGCGAGAGGGTTTGTGTGAAATAGCCATAGCGATAGAGGAAGCCGATAGCCGTCATATCCACATTGCTGTCAGAAGCTTCCTTTAGGTAGTCGCCTGCGAGTACGCCCAGACCACCCGAGTATATTTTCAGCACATGGCTCAAACCATACTCCATCGAGAAATAGGCTACCGACGGCTTCTTGCTATCCTTGGGGGTATCCATGTACTTACGGAAGTCGGCATAGATGTGGTCGAGTTGCTCCATGAACTCCTTGTCGTTACTCAGTTCGACCATGCGCTCATAACTGATGATATTGAGCAGCACGATAGGGTTCGACTGCGCACGATGCCACGCATCGTTGTCTATATAGCGAAAGATGTTCTTCGCGTCTGCATTCCATACCCACCACAGGTTATAGGCTATCTCCTGTAACTTATCCAAGTTCTGAGGCAGTTTTGCGCGGACATTCACCTCTTTCCACTGTGGTTGATTCACATTACTTACCTTGATATTCATCTTGTTATCTTATTTGGTTAGTTCTTTTTCGGTTGCCGAGGGCATTCCGTTTGTCCGATTAAGCAAACAGTTTGCCGAAATCCTCGTGAGAAATTTCCTTCTCTTCTATTTTTGCTATACCCTTGATAGCGTCGTAGATTTTGTTCTCTGCCACGCGTTCTACAATACCACGAAGTTGGTCTTCTTTCTTGAGCATTTCCTGCGCATACGAGTCGAGATACGAATCCTCTACATGCATCAGACCATACTGCATGAACTGCATACGCGCTACCTCTTTGGCATACGCCTCGACATCTTCTTTCTGTACATCGATGTTGTATTCCTTCATCAGTTGGTCTTTGGCAAGACTCCACTTAAGCGACTCGAGCATTTGGGGATAATCTTTCTCCAGTTCCTCTTCGGTTATTTTCTCGTTGGTAGTGAGTACCCAGCGTTTCAGGAACGCATCGGGGAAGACGAGGTTTTCCATCTTCTTAAGGATGGCGGCTTTGGTATCGAGACCGAACTTGTACTTACTATCCTCCTCCATGTTCTGTGCAATCTCCTCTTTTACTTTTGCACGGAACTCGGCTTCGTCCTTGATATTGTTCTCGCCATATACTTTGGCAAAGAGTTCGCCGTCGATAGCAGCAGGTGCGTGGTGGGAGATAGAGGTAATCTCGAACTCAAAGTCACCGTCGTGAGCGGCAACCTCCTCTTTCTTAATACCCAGCAGTGATGCCACTTCTGCTTCGTTACCGTAGGCTTTGAGAGGATTGAAGGTGATCTTATCGCCCTTCTTGGCGTTGTCGAACAATTTGGCTTGCTCCTTGTCTTGTACATAGAGCGGGCTGAAGATAGCGTTCTCCTTAACGATGCCGTCCTCTTTGAGTTCCTTGATGGTACCACGCAGTACATCGCCCTCTTGGGCTACTTCTGCGTCGGAGTACTCACCGAAACGCTCTGCATAGGACTTCACTTGGTTCTCCACCATCTCGTCGCTGACGGTAATGGTATAGTGGGTCAGTTTGTCTTTGGCAGTCGGCTTCACATCAAATTCCGGTGCAACGGCAATATCGAAAGCGAAAGTGAAAGTCGTTTGGTTGTCCAAGTCATTCTCCGGGGTCTGCTCGCTGTTGGGCAGCGGGTCGCCCAGTACTTGCAACTTATTGTCGGAGATATACTTGCTTAACTCCTCACCGATGGTTTTGTTGAGTACCTCGGCGAGTACGCCTTTGCCGTACATTTTCTTTACCAAACCGGCAGGCACCATACCGGGGCGGAAACCGGGGATATTCGCCTTTTGGCGGATTTGTTTCAGTTCTTTCTGGACAGCATCTTGGTAGTCTGCGGGCTCGAGTGTGAGCGTCAGTACTGCTTGTAAGTCCTTGATTTCAGATTGATTTACTTGCATGATTATCTTTGTTTTATATTTTTCTTTTTTAGATATTCTATTTATTCTAGTTTAACTAGTCTCGCCCTACTCTGCGAACCCTCTCATTGAGGGGTTGGGGGAGTCTTTATCGGTTAGCCCGTTTGCGTTCGAGTTCGTCGAGGATAATTTTGCGGATACGCATGTGGTGGGGCGTAACCTCTACATACTCGTCTTCCTTGATATACTCCAGTGCTTCCTCGAGCGAGAAGATAACGGGAGGGGGCAATACCGCCTTATCGTCCGCCGACTTGGAGCGCATGTTGGTCAGTTTCTTCGACTTCGTTACATTGATGACAATGTCGCCCTCTTTGTTGCTCTCGCCCACTACCTGACCCGCATAGACTTCCTCTTGCGGATAGATAAAGAAGCGTCCGCGGTCTTGCAGTTTGTCGAGTGCATAGGCGTATGCCGTACCCGCCTCCATGGCGATAAGGCTGCCGTTGTTGCGCTTGACGATCTCGCCCTTATACGGTTGATACTCCAAGAAACGGTGTGCCATGATCGCCTCGCCCGCACTGACATTCATCACATAGGTACGCATACCCATAATACCGCGCGAGGGGATAGTAAACTCGAGTTGTACACGGTCGTTGACCATCTCCATCTTGACCATCTCGCCCTTGTGGGTAGAGACAAACTCGATGATTTTGCCGGAACAATCCTCGGGTGTATTGACCGTCAGTTGCTCTACAGGCTCGCATTTCACGCCGTCGATGTCCTTATATATTACTTGCGGTTGCCCTACCTGCAACTCATACCCCTCGCGGCGCATGGTCTCGATAAGCACGCTCAAGTGCAGCACACCACGCCCGAAGACATGCCACGAGTTCTCGTCCGTACCACGCTCCACGCGCAGGGCGAGGTTCTTCTCCAACTCCTTATTCAGTCGCTCCTGAATATGACGGCTCGTAACAAACTTACCGTCCTGCCCGAAGAAAGGCGAGTCGTTGATCGTAAACACCATCGACATGGTAGGCTCATCGATAGCAATGGGTTTCAGAGGTTCGGGATTCTCGTAGTCGCATATGGTATCGCCAATCTCGAAGCCGTCGATACCTATCAAGGCACAGATGTCGCCGCTCTTGACCTCATCGGTTTTCACATGCCCCATACCCTGGAAGGTGTGAAGTTCTTTGATTTTGGTCTTGACGAGCGAGCCGTCTTTCTTGGCGAGCGTCACATTCATGCCGTCACGCAGCACACCGCGATGCACACGCCCAATAGCGATACGCCCTACATACGAATTGTAATCGAGGCTCGTAACGAGCATTTGCGGCGTACCTTCCAACTCCTGCGGTGCGGGGATATACTCGATGATAGCATCCATCAGGGCGGTCAGGTCGGTAGTGGGATTATGCCAATCGGTCGACATCCAACCGTTCTTCGCCGAGCCGTAGACAGTCTGGAAATCCAACTGGTCGTCGGTAGCATTGAGGTTCAACATCAGATCGAACACCTCTTCTTGTACCTCATCGGGGCGGCAATTGAGTTTGTCCACCTTGTTAATTACCAATATGGGTTTCAAGTTGAGTTCCAATGCTTTTTGCAGCACAAAACGAGTCTGTGGCATAGGACCTTCGAAAGCGTCCACCAACAGCAATACGCCGTCTGCCATATTAAGAACGCGCTCCACCTCGCCACCGAAGTCAGCGTGCCCCGGAGTATCTATTATGTTGATTTTGTAGCCTTTGTACTCAATCGATACATTCTTTGCAAGAATCGTTATGCCTCGTTCACGCTCGAGGTCATTGTTATCCAAAATCAACTCGCCTTTCTGCTCGTTATCCCGAAACAGATGGGCCGTGTACAACATCTTATCGACCAGCGTCGTTTTTCCGTGGTCGACATGCGCAATAATCGCTATGTTTCTAATTTTCTGCATATTCCTGCAAGTTCTTTTTTATACCTTTATACCTTGTAATATCGTAAATTGCCATACTCGAGCGCACATCATCCTTACCACCGCACTGTGCATTATACATCGAGCATTGCCTTATTATCTCCAGCAACACGCCGGCTAAAAGCCCGCAAAGTTACGGCTTTTTTTTTATATATCCAAATTTTCAGTCCACCGGCACACAAAATTGCACACTCTGCACCATACGCCTATGCGCTCACAACGCCTATCGAAAGACTAAGGAAAGATTGCCAAGACGCACCCAAACAGTCGCCCCGATACGCGACGGACATAAACACAGAAAAAGACAGTCCTTCACGAGAAGGCTGTCTTTTTGTCTCGTTCACTCCATAGCAGGAGCAGTGCCATTTACTCAGCGTCTGTCTGCTCAGCATTGAAATCCGCAGCGGGAGCCGAAGTCTGCAGAGCATCTGCTGCCTCTTGTACTTGGGTCTTGATGGCACTATCGTTGGGGGTAGTTGCCTCATGCCCTTTGCTGAAGCCTACAGCGGCAATGCTCAGTACGGCAATAACAGCGATAAGCGTCCAGGTGGTTTTCTCCAAGAAATCCGCAGTCTTAGGCGCACCCATTACTTGGTTACCACCCGCAAAACCCGAAGCCAAACCTCCGCCTTTGCTGTTCTGTACCAACACCAAGAGTGTAAGCAGAATGGCTGCAATTACAATCAAAATAGTAATGAAAATATACATAGTTTTATCTGTTTATTTCGTTTTTATCTTTCCCGTTTTTTATTTATTATTGGGACTTCCATACGGACATTGCCCCTTTCGCAGCAGCCTGATACAAGGCGGATACCACGCATATTTGGCTGCAAAGGTACGACTTTTTTTTCGTACCACAAAATTTCATGCCTATTTTTATTTCGCAAGACTTTCCTACCCACTCTACTCAAAGAGGGGAAATGCAGATTCTTTTGTTTTGCAATAGCGAGCGGATTAGTCCGCCATTACTATGGAAAGTATCGACAGACTAAGCAGTTTGTAGCAGCCATCTCGTAGAGTGGCTGCTACAGGGTTAATCATAAATCTTTTACCAGGCGGACTGCCTGCCCGTAGTAGAGATCGCCGTAACTCCAGGACGCAGACGCTCTATGCGAGTAGAAGGATAGGTTGAACGCATAGTTCGAGTTGTCAAACGCCGTAGCAGACCAATAGCCGCCGATGCCCTGCACATCGCACATCTTCGACCCGCTGCGGTACCCCGAAGCAGGCAAGAATACTGCGCCTGCGTTTTCTAATTGTTGCCATTGGGCGAGGGCAAAGGTTTGATAGTCGGCATACGCTTGATCACTATTAGTACCTGCAAAACCGCTCTTGAAGGTTATGCCTGCAGGGCAAGTCCAATCATCGGGCAGGATGATAAGACCATTCGCATACTGTGTTCCATCGCTGTTAAGGTTGATACGGGCAATACCTTTCAGGCTGTCTGCCTTGGCGCGCGTATTGATAAGATAGTCCCACTCGTCTTTCGTGAGTGTGCGGTAGGTGTTCGGGGTACCTGTCCTTATAGTGTTCGTTCCCCAGTCCACAAAGTCACCGGCGTAGTCAGCGTTGTTTTTGGATGTGCTGATGCCCCACTGTGCCGAACCTGTGCTGCCGCTCCAACCGAAGAGGTCTATCTTGTCTGCGAGAGCAGAACCGCTTACATTGGCTGTGCCGAGCATATCGTATTGGTTCTCCGCGAACGACCATGTGGCGGTGGATTGCCTGTACTGCAAGTTGCCTCTGGTGAATGCGACCTTTTTACCTTCTGCCGATACGGAGAAAGCACCAGCGAGTACATTATAGTCGGGACATTCATAGATATAGACAGTGTCGTGAATCTCTTTGTAAACAATCTGTTGGGTGGCACGCGGCAGTATCAGTTGGAGTGTATCGCCCGTTATCATGTTGTTCATATCGTAGGTGATACTGTCGATGGCGGTAACAGGTTGCTGGTAGTACACCTTACCATTCAGCCACACGACTTGATTGGTTTGCGCATGGAGCAGCAGTGTGCTTAACGCTACTGATAATAAGAAGAGTAGTTTTTTCATAATGGTTTGTTTCTAATGGTCCGGGAGTGCAGTTATGGGATAGACTTGTGGAGCAGTTCGTCTTTACAGGTCTATTACAAGTTCTTTACAGGTCTTTTACGAGACGGACTGCCTGCCCGTAGTAGCGACCGGTGCCACCGGTCGCTGCTAACACTTGATTCGATGTGAAGCGCAGGAAGTACGCGAAGTTCGGGAAGTACGAGTTGTCATATGTCGTAGCAGACGAATAGAAGCCGTAGACCTGCACAGCGTCCACATTCGACCCGGAACGGTACCCCGCAGCAGGCAAGAAGACTGCGCCTGCGGCTTCTAATTGCTGCCACTCAGCGAGGGTGAAGGTTTGGTAGTCAGCATACGAACCTGCCAAGCCGCTCTTGAAGGTTACACCCGCAGGGAGGGTCCACCAGTCGGGCAGGAGGATAATACCGTTGGCGTACTGCGAGCCATCGTTGTTAAGGTTGATACGGGCTATACCTTTCTTTTCGCTTGCATTGGTGCGGGTATTGAAGAGGTATTTCCACTCATCACTCGTCAGTGTACGGTAAGTATTGGGTACACTTGTGCTGACAATATTCGTTCCCCAGTCCACAAAGTCGCCTGCATAGTCATCAATGTTTTCGGAGGTGCTGATACCCCACTTCGCAGTTGTGTTGTTTGCACTCCAACCGAAGAGGTCTATCTTGTCGGCAAGGGCAGAACCACTGACATTGTCTGTCCCGAGCATGTCGTATTGGTTCTCCGCAAACGACCATACATAGTTGCCCGTGTTTACACCCGAGCATTGCAGGTTGCCTTTGGTAAAAGCAACCTGTTTGTCTGCCGATACGGAGAATACACCCATCAGCACATTGCTGTCATCGCCGGAGCATTTATAGACATAGATCGTGTCGTGCACCTCTTGGATGACATCCCGATAGACAATCTCACGGATGGTACGGGGCAGTAGCAGTTTGAGTGTGTCGCGTTCCACCACATTACTCATATCGTAGGTGATACTGTCGATGGCGGTAACAGGTTGCTCGTAGTACACTTTGCCATTCAGCCACACGACTTGGTTGGTTTGGGCATGGAGCAGCAGCGTGCTAAATGTCACTGATAATAAGAAGAGTAGTTTTTTCATAATGGTTTGTTTCTAATAGTTAGGGAGTGCAGTTATGGGATAGACTTATGGAGCAGTTCGTCTTTACAGGTCTATTACAGGTTCTTTACAGGTCTTTAACAAGACGGACTGCCCGCCCGCTTCGGCGATCGGTGTAACGGCTCTCGATCGCTTCATTCGAGTGGAAATACAGGAAGTACGCGTGGTTCGAGCCGTACGCCGTAGCAGACCAACAGTGTCCGCCGTAATGCACATTGAAAATACTCGACCCGAAGCGATTCCCCGTAGCAGGCAAGAAGACTGCGCCTGCGTTTTCTAATTGTTGCCATTCGGCAAGGGTGAAAGTCTGGTAAGTAGCGTAGGCTTCTATGTGCAGTTCACTTGCAAAGCCGCTCTTGAATGTTATGCCTGCAGGGCAAGTCCAACTATCGGGCAGGAGGATTAGTCCATTCGCATACTGTGTGCCGTCGCTATTAAAGTTAATGCGCGCTACACCTTTCTTCTCACTTGCATTGGTGCGGGTGTTGAGCAGGTATGCCCACTCATCGTTAGTGAGTGTGCGGTAAGTATTCGGAGCCGCAGTACCGATGGTGTTTGTTCCCCAATCTACGAAATCGCCCGAATAATCGGAATAAGATGTAGAAGTACTGATACCCCACTGTGCCGAACCTGTGCTGCCGCTCCAACCGAAGAGATCTATCTTGTCGGCGAGAGCAGAACCGCTGACATTGGCTTCGCCGAGCATATCGTATTGGGTCTCCGTAAACGACCATGTGGCGGTGGATTGCCTGTACTGCAGATTGCCTCGCGAGAAAGCGACTTGTTTGTCTGCCGATACGGAAAATACACCGGCGAGCAGATTCTCGTCGAGACGGTCAATATAGACAGTGTCGTGTATCTCTTTGATTATCGTATCGTGTATCTCTTTGTAAACAATCTCTCGGGTGGCACGGGGCATAATCAGTTTGAGCGTATCGCCCGTGAGCATATTGTTCATATCGTAAGTGATACTATCGATAGCGGTAACAGGTTGCTGGTAGTACACCTTACCATTCAGCCACACTACCTGGTTGGTTTGGGCATCCAGCAGTTTGACTTTCGGGGTAATGGTTGAGGGAGGATTCTGCTGTGTGGCACGCGGCAGTATCAGTTGGAGTGTATCGCCCGTTATCATGTTGTTCATATCGTAGGTGATACTGTCGATGGCGGTAACAGGTTGCTGGTAGTACACCTTACCATTCAGCCACACGACTTGGTTGGTTTGGGCATGGAGCAGCAGCGTGCTGAGCACTACTGATAATAAGAAGAGTAGTTTTTTCATAATAGAGACAGTTAATCCGCTAATTGGTTTACATCGATGCGTCTGCCGTGTACATCGTACTGCACACCATCCACCACGATAATCAGTTGTCCGCCAATGATATACTTGTCCACTTGACGGACAGGGCTGTTCTCTGCGCTCTCCGCAGGGTCGGTAGAGGTGGGGGTATCATCTTCTTTGTACACGCCATAGACGATAACGAGTTGGTCGATACGCTCAGCGGGTACACGCAACTGCTCTACGCCGTTAATAGTCAGTATGGCGTCACCATTTTCGTAACTCACCTTGGGTATATCCGTCAGGCGGTAGCACTTGCTTGTGCCGTTCACCCACGCATAGACGGCGTCTTTCTCTGCCTCCTGTGCGTGGGTAGTCATCATTATAGCCATGAGGCTACATAGGATCAGGATAGTTCTTTTCATACGAATTGATGTTTGATGGTTATATCTTCGCCAATTTTTTCTTTGTTATAGTGATAGATTTTGGATTTTTCTCGTTATACGAATGGGGGGGGCTACATTAATGAGTGCATCATAGACCTTGCCTAACCAATAGGAATATCGGGGTTGGTTGTAAATTGCTGCAAAGATAGTTGTTTTTGCGGACATAGGCAAGGATTGAACGAAAATAATGGATTTTTCCTATATAAGGAGAGAAGGCTTATTTGTTAGGAAGAGAAGGCGTTTTCTTTTTATTGAGTCGGGGAGGAGAGATGTGGATGACGGGAGAAGTGTGTGTGTGTTGGGAGAAGAGTGCAAAACGAGGGGATTGTATATGGGTTGTATAATGGAAACGCAAAGGGCATCCATCTATAAACACCATACAAAACCCTTATACAGACTATCGAATCGCATATCTATGACATACCCACCACTTACCCACCACATAGTTATGTTCTGCTTATGCTTCGGTTATGCTTCGGTTATGTATCGGTGTGGTAAGGTAATGGTATGGGCATACGTCCGAGATTAGTGGCTGATTAGTGGCTGCAAGAAACTCTCATTGAAACTTCCCCTGTCTCCCCTCTCAGAGAAGGGAACTTGCTGAGAATACAAGACTCCCCATGCCCCCTCCTCAAAAAACTCCCCATGCCCCCTCAGAGAGGGGGATTATATTATAGGTGCATTATCGGGGCAAGCGAGCCTTGCGGGGCACTTGTCGCAGATATGAGGCGTAAAGCAGGGCTAAGGCGTAAAGAACAATAATGCAGGCGGCTTTGGTTAAAAAACAGACTTATGCCGTTGCTACACGCACTCGGAAACTCAAAAAGTGTAAAAGTTTCCATTTACAGGGTATTTTTATGCTCTCTGGCACACCTTTTGCACAAAGAGGAAGGGAAACTTATAAGGTGTCCTATGCCGCAAAGCAGCAAGAAAAATAGAAGAAAATAAGAAAAAACCGGTTTTTCTCTATTTTTCGCGAATGCAGTGAGCAGGGAACCACGATACACAAATGAGCAGAGAGCACACGCTGCAAAAGAACAATGCTAAAGGCACAATATAATATATGGCTGAAGATATACGCGAGAAAATAGTTGAAACCGCTACGAAAAGCATGCTGCGCTTGGGCATACGCGCCGTGTCAATAGACGATTTGTGCAAAGACTTAGGCATCAGCAAGAAGACTTTCTATGTCTATTTTGCCACCAAAGACGAACTCGTAACCGCCATTCTGCACGAACAGGAACTACAAATGGACAAGCAAGTTTCACAGCAAATAGAGCATGCCGAGTCGGTGCTGGATATAATAGGTCAAAACATCGACATCATCGTAGAACGCACCACCAAATTGCTGCAACCACTGCCTTTCCTGCACGACCTGATGAAATACTACCCCCGATTGTTCGAGGCGCACAAGAAAGTGGTGTTCGTTGCCACCAAGCAGCACATCATCCGCTTCCTGCAACGAGGCATCGATGAGAAAGTATTCTTCTCTCATATCAATATACCCCTGACCGCAGAGTTCCTCGCTCGCCTGCACCAATACCTACTAGAACAAATCGCAGAGCAAGAAGACCAATTAGAGGAACTATCCGCCATCTGCTGCCACGGCATGGGACTGATAATCTGCGGTATGCTCTCGGAAACGGGAAAGAAACTAATGGAAGAACGCATCGAAGCAGATAGTCGCGAGATGATAGCGAACGCTTTGGGAACCGGACTATACAACAAAACCACGGATAACAAATAATACACTTATACAAAAATGAAAAAACGATTCTTACTACCGACACTGACGCTGCTGATGAGCGTGAGCGTTGTAGCAGAAGACCATGTGATGGCGGCAACAAAAAAAGCCCCTGCGCGCGATGTACCCGCCGAACTGAGCCTAAGCCTCGAAGAAGCGCAAGACTACGCCGTAAAAGCCAACCGCAGCCTGCGTAACGCCAACCTCGCTGTACAGGAAGCCTACGCACAACGCTGGCAGACTATCGCACAAATGCTGCCGCAAGCCAATGCCAGTTGGAGCTACAGCAGTATGTGCGGCTACAAAATGGACTTTCAGGGTATGGAAATATCCATGCCGGACTACTCGACCACGGGCGTGAGTGCCTCGGTGGGTATCAGCGGAACAGCCGTTGTGGGGGCTGTGCTGAACACCATCGCCATCGACATGCAAAAAATTTCGTTGGAACAGTCGGAAGACAACCTGCGGGCGAATGTGAAGACCTCGTACGCCTCGGTACTCGTGCTGCAAGATGTGGTTGCCCTGTTGGACTCCTCGCTGCAGAATGTAGAAAAACTGGCGGCGATGACACAACGCTCGGTGGATGTAGGAGCCGCAGAACAGACCAGCGCAGACCAGATAATGGTGCGGGTGAACACGCTGCGCAACAACATCAACTCCAACAAGCGTTCGACGCAGTTGGCGATTGCGTCGCTCAAGGTGCTGCTGGATGTACCCGTGGAAACGGAACTGACGCTGACCACCACGCTCGACGACATGTTGTCCGCCGAGGCGGTACTCAACCTGCTGGGACAAGACTTCTCCATTGCCAATAACCTAAACTACCAGACCCTGCAAAAAAATGTGGAACTAGCCAAAGCGAATGTACACATGGCGGCATGGGCATACGGACCTACCGTCAGCGCAGGCTACCAATACAGCAACCAACACTACTACGCTGAAGGCGGTTTTCGTATGACCCCGCCCCACTCGGTGTCGGTGTCGGTTTCGATGCCGCTCTGGTCGTCGGGCAAACGGGCTGCCGGCGTAGTGGAGAAAAAGATTGCCCTCGAAGAGGCACGCAACACCCTCGCCGAGACCACCGACAACCTCGGTATACAAGACCAACAACTGCGCTACACGCTGCAGAACGCATTTGAGAGTTACCTGACCGAGAAAGAGAACCTCGATGTAACCCAACGCGTATTCCAATCGACCACCAACAAGTACAACTACGGTACTTCGTCGAACCTCGAACTGGTGAACGCAAGCAACGATGTCATCACCGCACAGTCGAACTATGTGCAGGCCGTGCTGACACTGGTAAATGCAGAAGTGGAATTGGATAAATTCTTAAATAATTAGGAATTAGGAGTTAGGAATTAGGAATTGTCCATACTCTACAATTATCAATTGTCAATAGTCAATAATATACAATCAAATATGAAAAAGGAACTTATTCTTGCAACCGCTCTCTTGGCATTGGTCGGTTGCGGCAACAAGAAAACAGCGACCACCGAGGATGCGGCGGAGCGCACGGAAGTGGTGGAACTGACTACGCTCCACACCCGCGAGATACAACGAGAGATTTCGCTCTCGTCGAACCTGCTGGGCTACGAGACCGTCAATGTAGCCCCGTCTATCACCGGAAAAATAGAGCATATCTATGTAGAAGTGGGCGACAAAGTGAAGAAAGGAAGCGACCTCGTACGCATGGACCAACAACAGTATAACACCACCAAACTGAGTGCCGCCAACCTCGAGACCGAGATGGCGCGTATGGAAGGACTGATTGCCACCGGCTCGGTATCGCAACAACAATACGACCAAACGAAGTTGTCGCTTGACCAGACGAAGGAGAACCTGACTTTCCTCGAGACGAACACTTATGTAAAGGCTCCGTTCGCCGGCGTTATCTCCGCCAAGAACTACGAGGACGGCGAACTCTACAGCGGACAGGCTATCCTGGTACTGACGCAAGTGGAGAAACTCAAGACCCTCGTGGCTATCCCCGAATCGTATATCCCGCTCGTGAAAGAGGGCATGCAGTTAAGCCTGAAATCGGATGTATATCCCGACAAGACTTTCCCTGCCACGATTGAGGTGGTCTATCCGACAGTGGATGCAACGACACACACCTTCCAAGTGAAAGTGGTAGTTCCCAACAAGAGCGGATTGCTCCGTCCGGGTATGTATGTAACGACTACCCTCGGGCTTGGTAAGGCAAAAGTCATTACAGCCCCCTACTCCACCGTACTCAAACTGGTGGGCGCAAACGACCGCTATGTATTCATCAACAACAACGGCTACGCACAGCGTGTAAGCGTAGAGATGGGACAACGCTTCGGCGACGATGTGGAAATCAGCGCACCGGAGATAGTAGACGGCGTAGAACTCGTAACGAAAGGCGAAGCACGCCTGATAGACGGCGTGAAGATAACGACCGCAGCAGAATAATGGTATGTTCATGGTATGGTATGTTATGGTATGTTTATGACTTACCGGACAAGAACATGCATGTTAATTGTTAAATGTTAATTGTTAATTAGAAGATTATGGCAATCTATAAATCAGCCGTGCAAAAGCCTGTTACCACCGCCCTGATATTCGTGGCTGTGATAATAATAGGTATATTCTGCTATGTGCAGTTGCCCGTCGACCAATACCCTGAGATGGACCCGCCGTACATCACGGTGATGACCACCTACGCAGGTGCGTCCGCCTCGGAGGTAGAGACCAATGTAACGAAAGTGATGGAAAACTCACTGAACTCGGTCGACCACCTAAAGGAGATTACCTCCAAATCGAAAGATAACATCTCGCAAGTAACGCTGGAGTTTGAGTGGGGTACGAACCTCGACGAGATAATCAACGATGTGCGTACCTATGTGGACCTCGTAAAGGACGACCTGCCCGACGGATGCTCCAACCCTATCATCCTGCGTCTGTCTACCTCGATGATGCCGGTCATTCAGTACGCCATCACCGCCAACGAGACCTACCCCGCACTGGACAAATTGCTCGACGACGAGATAATCCCGCAACTAAACCGTGTGGACGGTATCGGTAACCTGACCGTATCGGGTGCGCCCGACCGCTATGTGTATGTCTATCTCGACCAACAGAAACTCGATGCCTACGGGCTGAGCGTGGAAGCAGTGGGAAATGTGATCTCCGCCAACAACCTGAACATGTCGTCGGGTACGGTGAAACTGAAAAAAGAGCAGTACCAAATGGAGGTGCGCTCGGAATTCGTGGAGTCGTCGGAGATAAACGACCTCGTAGTAACCACCACGGCTGACGGACGCCAAGTGTTCGTGCGCGATATTGCCACCGTGCGCGATACCATAAAAGAGTTGTCGCTCGACGAGAAAACCGACGGTGTCGAATGTGCGCGTCTGATGATAACCAAACAGACCGGCGCGAACACCGTGCAGATTTGCCGTGATGTGCGCAAAGAGGTAGAGAAAATACAGAAGACCCTGCCGGCAGATGTCAAATTCAAAATGATTTACGACTCGTCGGAGACCATCGAGAACTCTATCAACTCGCTGAAAGAGTCTATCGCTTACGCCTTGCTCTTCGTCGTTTTGGTGGTGCTGTTCTTCCTCGGACGCTGGCGTGCAACGCTCATCATCGGTCTGACCATTCCTATCTCGTTGATTGTGGCGTTTATCTACCTGAAGTTGGTAGGTTCGTCGCTCAACATCATTTCGCTCTGTTCGCTCACCGTGGCTATTGGTATGGTGGTGGACGACGCCATTGTGGTGCTCGAGAACATCACCAAGCATGTGGACCGTGGAGAGAACCCCCGCGAGGCGGCTATCTACGCCACCAACGAGGTGTGGGTATCGGTTATCGCCACCACGCTCGTGTTGGCTGCCGTATTTATCCCGCTGACCACGCTGACCGGTATGTCGGGTATTCTGTTCCGTGAGTTGGGTTGGATTGTGACCATCGTCACCTCCACCTCTACGCTGATTGCCATCTCGCTGACCCCTATGCTCGCCAGCAAACTGCTCAAGCCGCGCCAAGTACATGTGGATGAGAACGGTACACTGATAGACGACGACAAGAACCGCAAGTCGTGGTACGACCGCACCGTGGTGCGCGGACTCGACTGGGTGGACGACAAATATGCCAAAGGACTGAACTGGTGCCTGCACCACAAGGCAATCGCATTCGGCGGGTTGTTCCTGTTCTTTGCGCTGACGATGATACCTGCGCTGACGGGGCAAATCGGCACGGACTTTATGCAGCAACAGGATAACGGGCGTATGTCCGTCACCATCAAGTTGCAGCGTGGTACGCGTATCGAGGAGACCCTGAAGACAGCGCGTACACTGGAGGCTCGCTTCACCGAACTGGTGCCTGAGATTCAGTTGATTAGTACCTCTGCCGGCTCGAACGACGACTCGGGTGTGTCGGCTATGTTCACCTCGACGATGAACAACACCATCTCGATGACCATTCGCTGCAACAAGAAATACGAGCGTAATCGCAGTATCTTCGAGATTGCCGAAGTCATCCGTCAAGAGATTGCCCGCTATCCGGAGATAACCGACTACCAAGTCAGCACCTCGACGGGCGGTGGCGGTATGGCCTCCAACTCGGTGGATGTAGAGATTTACGGCTACGATTTCGACGCCACTTCGCTGCTGGCAGAAGAGATTCAGGCAAAATGTAACCACGATGTAAAGGGTGCGCGTGATGCGACTATTTCGCGTGACGATGAGCGTCCGGAGATAAAAATTGTGGTGGACAAAGAGAAGGCCAGCCGCCTCGGCTTGACCCCTGCCACCATTTCCTCTTACCTGCGTAACCGTATCAACGGTATGGCGTGCGGCTACCTCAAGGAGGACGGCTCGGAGTACAACATCGTCTGCCGTCTGCAAGAGGACGACCGCAACACGATAGAGAAAATCCAAGACCTCACCATTCCTACCCCTGCGGGCAAGAGCGTCAAACTCTCGGAGGTATGCAGTATAGGCGAGTACTGGACGCCGCCTACCATCGAGCGCAAACTGCGTCAGCGTATTGTGACAGTGTCCGTTACGCCGTACAATGTGCCGCTGGGCGAGTTGGCACAGACCATCCAAACGCAAGTGATCGACCAACTCGATGTACCGCAAGGCGTTACGATCCGTATCGCCGGCGACTACGAAGACCAACAGGAGACCTTCGGCAAGATGGGTTGGCTCGCCGCACTGATTGTCATTCTGGTGTATATTGTGATGGCCAGCCAGTTCGAGTCGTTCAAGAAACCGTTTGTCATCATGTTCACCATTCCTTTCGCCCTCTCGGGTGTGGTAATGGCGCTGTGGATGACAGGTCGTTCGCTCGATATGATTGGTGCGCTGGGTCTAATTATGTTGGTGGGTATTGTGGTCAAGAACGGTATCGTGTTGATCGACTACACCGACCTGCTGCGTGAGCGAGGCGTAGAACTCAACGAGGCAGTGGTGGCTGCAGGCCGTAGCCGTATGCGCCCCGTGCTGATGACGGCGTTCACGACCATTCTCGGTATGGTGCCTATGGCGGTTTCTTCGGGCGAAGGCTCTGAGATGTGGCAGCCAATGGGTATCGTGGTAATCGGTGGTCTGCTTGTCTCGACGCTGCTTACTTTCTTCATGGTGCCGACGCTCTATGCAGCCATGTCGCGCCACGGCGAGCGTGACCGTATCAGCGGTATGCGCAAGGGCTTTATCTTCATGAATATCAAACTGAAGAAAGACCAAGAGCCGAAGGATGTGAACAGCGAATCGGAGGCACATGTCTTCCCCGAGACCACTCCGACGGAACTGAAATAACAAACGGAATGCAGTGCGCCGCACGGCACGCACCGAGCGGCACACTGCATTTACCAATTTACAAATTTACACATTTACCAATTTACACATTGTCTATGAAGTCTGTCATGATAGTATTCAACCAGGCGAATACCGAGCGCGTGGAATATATGTTGGATATGCTCCATATCCGCGGATTCACTTTCTTCGAGCAGGTGCAGGGGCGTGGCACACACGACGGAGACCCTCGCCGCGGCACCCACGCATGGCCTGAGATGAACTCGTGCGTCATCACGGTAGTGGAGGACCAAGAGGTGCAGCCGCTGCTCGAGGCAGTCGAGAAACTCGACCTCCGCAACAAGGAAGTCGGTGTTCGTGCCTTTGTCTGGAACATCGAGGCCACCGTCTAACCATCCGACTTGGGAAAATAGTACGGGAACTTCTATACATTCCCCTCACAAATAGTCCTGTCCTCCCCACGGCGGATAGGACTATTTGTTCGCCATCCACCCTATATCCACCCTATATCCACATTGCAACCTCATTGCAACCTCATTGTATTCTCTCTGCAGATGCATATTGTAGTTGGCATGCAACAGCAAGACAACCACTGACTGAATGAGCGGGCAAACCTCTTTTTTACGCTTTTCTTGTGAACTATTTCGCAGTTTGGTATTTTTTTTGTACCTTTGCAGCCCGAATGGCTATGCAAAAGATTTTCTCCTACATATTGTTTGGTGTCTTGGTATTGTTTCCCCTTGTCAGTATACAGGCACAGACGGGTACTTCTTCGCCCTATTCACGCTATGCATACGGCGACCTGAACGACAATGTGCCGAACACCTACCGCGCCATGGGCGGCGTAGGAATCGGTATGCGTAGCAACAAAGTCATCTGCTCGGCACAACCCGCTTCGTACACCGCCTGCGACAGCCTTACATTCATGTTCGACCTGGCAGCAAGCGTAATGTGGTCGAACTACGGCGACGCATTAGGCACACGCAACAAAGCCAACGGCAGTCTGGAATACCTAACGCTCCAATTCCCGCTCTGGCGACGCTATATTGCCTTTTCGGCAGGTATTCTGCCCTACTCGTCCGTAGGCTACGACCTGACCCTGTCGGACTCTATCGACTCGGACTACCATTATACGAAAACCTACACGGGTACGGGGGGCATCAGCGAAGTATACGGAGGACTGAGTTTCAACATCTGCGACTGGTTTGCGCTGGGTGCGAATATCTACTACATGTTCGGCAGCACAAGCAACACCCGCACGCTGACCTTCACGGAGTCGGGCTTGACAGGCACATCGCAGGCAAGCACGCTCAAAGTAAGCAGCGCACGCTTCCGCTACGGGGCGCAGTTCTTCCATACTTTCGGCGACCACTCGTTCGCCGTGGGCGGCATCTTCGAGAACCGCACAAAACTGCACAGCACCTATTCGCTAATAGAGAGCAACACCTCGGACACCGTAGCCAACCACACGGGTAAAGATTTCGAAGCACCGATGGTTTATGGTGCGGGCGCAAGTTACTGCTGGGCGAACCGACTGACCCTGGCGTTCGACTACCAACACCAAAGCACGGGCAACATCCTCTATCAGGGCATACGCGGCACACTGCGCGACCGCAACCGCTACAGCGCAGGTATCGAATACCGTCATAACCCGCAAGGACGCAAATATGTAGACCGAATGTCGTGGCGTTGCGGCGTGAACATTGCCGACTCGTACTCGCTCTCCACCGGGGCAAAAGACATTACCGCCAGCATCGGTATCGGATTTCCGCTGCGTACCTCGGCGACGGTCTTCAATGCGACACTCGAATACGGACACAGAGGCGACAAGGGTGCATTAGAAGAAAACTCGCTGCGACTGACCTTCAACGCCTCTATCTCCGAGGACTGGTTCTTCAAGCGCAAACTCTGATAACCGCCCCGCTGCGGTCGTATGTATCACAGAGGCTTAAGGACATACGAAACTATTGCAATCGACAACCTAATATAAAAAACACTAATTCTCAATAGAATGAAACTGAATTCAATCCTGACTATCGCTCTTTGCGCTGCCGTACCCGCTGTAGCGTTTGCAAAGAAGCCGAAAACTGCTGAAGCCGCACCCGCTCCACAAGAGCAGGCTGCACCCGTCAACGACGAAGCAGAGCCCACTATCACAGAAGACTGTATCATCAATGTGTCGCTCTTCAACGAGAGCGTAAAGAACAAACAGTACGCCGACGCCTACGAACCGTGGTGGATGGTATACCAAACCTGCCCGAACGCCAACAAGGCTGTCTACACACAGGGTAGCAAGATACTCGATTGGAAATACAAGAACGCCACCACCGAAGAGGAGAAGGCGCAACTCCGCCAACTCATACTCGAGATGCACGACAAGCGTATCAAATACTTCGGCGACGATCCCAAGTACCCGACGGCGTATATCCTCGGACAAAAGGCACTCGACTACTGCGAGTACTTCGAGAGCGACGAACTCAAACTCCCTGCCCTCGAGTGGCTGCGCCAATCGGTGGACGGTATGGGACAGAAGAGCCAGGATGCTGTCCTCGCCAAGTTGGTAGAAGTATCGTACAATGTCTATAAGTCCAACCCAGACCAATACGGTGAGCAGTTTATCATGGACTACGAGAAAGCCGCAAGTTACTTAAGCGCACAAGCGGCAGACGCAAACAACAAGCGTGCCTCTATCGCTGCCCGCCAAAAAGAGTATGCAGACGGTCTCTTTGCCGCCTCGGGAGCAGCCGACTGCGACAAAATGGACGAGATATACGGGAAAGTAGTTGCTGCCAACGCAGATAACCTCGATATGCTGACCAAGATAGGCGCACTCTACAAGCGTGTACGCTGCACCGAATCGGAAGTCTATTTTGCTGCCTGCGAGGGAGCGCATAAGTTGCAACCCACCGAGGAATCGGCTGCCGGCTGCGCAAAGATGTCTGCCAAGAAAGGCGACTATCGTGAGGCTATCAACTACTATGAGGAGGCTATCTCGCGTGCGCAAGCACTCGACGAAAACGACGAAGATATACCGGACTACTTGTTCAGCATCGCTTCGATCTACTACAACCTCAAGAATTACCCGCAAGCACGCGTCTACGCTCGTAGTTCGCTCAATGCACAACCTGACCAAGGTCGCTGCTACATCCTGATAGGCGTCTGCTACGCCGGCTCACAGCCGTACTCTACCAACGACTATCCCGCAGCCAAGGCAGCCATCCTAAACAAGACCGTTTTCTGGGCGGCGGTAGATAAGTTCGTACAGGCTAAGCGTATCGACCCGTCGTGCGCTGCCGATGCAGATAAACTGATTGCCACCTACAGCAAATACTTCCCCACCAAAGAAGAAATGTTCGACCTGCCCAACGAGTTCGGCGGTGCCACATTCTTTGTCGGTGGATGGATAGGCGAGACCACAACCTGCCGCGCTGCGCACTAATCAGGCGGCAAGACTCGACCTAAACTCACCCCGAAGTAGAACCTACTTTCTTCTTTTTGAACCCGCGTCATTCGCATAGAATAGCCCATGCACAGTGTATCATTCAGCGTACACTGTGCATGGGTTGTTGTCTGCTCTTCTTGCTGCTCTCATCGTGCCGTAAGAACGAGGTAAAGATTCAACGCGAGGTACTGGCAGAGCGTTCGGCAGTGCCGATGCTCGATGCCAACGAGGTAACGACCCTTATCTCAGACTCGGGCATTACCCGCTACCGTATCAGCGCAGGGCGGTGGCAGATATACGACAAAGCGCAGCCCCCGTACTGGGATTTTCCACAGGGTATCTACATTGAGCGGTTCGACGAGCAACTCGAAGTGAATGCCTCGCTGCGCTCCGACTATGCCCACTACGACGAGAATGCTCAACTTTGGCGGCTCGAGGGGAATGTCTATGCCGTCAATCAAGAGGGTGAGATATTTGAGACACCTTTGCTCTACTGGAACCAAAAAGACGAACGGGTCTATTCGGACTCGACGATACGCATTACGCGCGAGAACTCTGTCATCGTCGGCGTCGGTTTTGAGTCGAACCAAGAGATGACCCGCTACACCATTATGCACCCCACAGGCGTTATTCCGCTGAAAGAGTAGGAACGCTCAACCGCTCCACACAAAACCAGAAACACTCAACACTCCACGAACCAATGGCATTACTGGAAGGAAAAACTGCACTCATCACCGGTGCTGCCCGAGGCATAGGGCGGCAAATAGCCATGCTATTCGCACGCGAGGGCTGCGATGTGGCAATCACTTATATCGTCAGCAGCGAACCTGCGGAACAAGTATGTCAAGAGATAATTGCGCTCGGGCGTAAAGCAAAGGCGTACCTAAGCGACGCAGCCGACTTCGATGCCGCACACGAAGTGGTACAACAAGTAGTTGCCGATTTCGGTAAGATCGATATATTGGTCAACAATGCGGGAATCACACGCGACACACTGCTGATGCGTATGTCGGAGCAACAATGGGACGAGGTACTGACCGTCAACCTAAAATCCGTCTTCAACTTCACCCACGCCGTTACACCCCTTATGGCACGCCAACGCAGCGGCTCTATCATCTCGATGTCATCTGTTGTAGGGCTGAACGGCAATGCAGGGCAAGCCAACTACGCCGCCTCGAAGGCAGGAATCATCGCCCTGATGAAATCCACTGCCAAAGAATTAGGCAGCCGTGGAGTACGGGCAAACGCCATTGCACCGGGTTTTATCCTAACCGATATGACAGCGGCACTGCCCGAAGATACACTCCGTCAGTTTGTTTCGCTAATCCCTATGCGGCGTGCCGGCAACCCCGAAGAGGTCGCCAAAGTGGCACTCTTCCTTGCGTCCGACCTTGCCTCGTATGTATCAGGACAGGTAATCCAAGTCAATGGCGCAATGGCGTAACAACAGACCTCCCCACTCCCGCCAAAGGAGGGGATAGACACGAACAGGTGTTCTATACTACGAGATTGTTTTATTACTTGTTAGTCTTTTCCATAATTATGTAACGGGCGAGGCAACTTTTGGGTGTACCTTTGCACTCGAAAACAAAAGGAACACACTATGCAACGATTTCTCCTCCTCTCCCTACTCTTTCTATCTTCTCTCTACCTGCGGGCAGACATCGAAGGTACCGTACTGGACGACACGGGCGAGACGCTCGCCGGCGCAAATGTCTATTGGGCGAATACCACACACGGCACAACCACCGATGCGGCAGGGCACTTCTCCCTCCCCCAAGACCGCTCAACCAAGACGCTCATTGTGTCCTATATGGGCTACCACAACGACACCACCCGCGTAAGCGGCACACAAGCCCTGACCATTGTACTTGTCAGCGACCTGGTACTCAACGAAGTAACTATCACCGAACGACAAATGGCAGTACTGCGCAGCCGTCTCTCGGCATTCGATACGCAGTCGATGGGGACGGGCGAACTATTCAAAGCCGCTTGCTGCAACCTAAGCGAAGCATTCGAGACCAACCCGTCGGTGGATGTAGCGTATGCGGATGCCGCCACAGGGGCAAAGCAGATACGCCTGCTCGGGTTGAGTGGTACCTATGTACAACTGCTCACCGAGAACACCCCTGCCGTGCGTGGACTGGCGCAGTCTTTCGGGCTATCGTATATCCCCGGCACATGGATGCAGTCGGTACAGGTAAGTAAAGGGGCATCCTCTGTCATCAACGGCTATGAGGCGACCACAGGGCAGATAAATGTAGAGTATCTCAAACCACAGACACAGAAGCCCCTCTCGCTGAATGCCATGCTCAATAGCGAACTACACCCCGAAGCGAACATAGAGGGCGGGTGGTCTATTCCTCTGCGCAACGCCAAGCCGGATGAGACGCTCGCTACGGGCATCATGGCACACTACGAACAGGGGTTTCTATCGATGGACGAGAACAAGGACGGCTTTGCCGATATGCCCCACAGCCAAAACGCCAACTTAGCCAATCGCTGGTACTATAAGCGGGACGACTATATCCTGCAAGCCCTTGTACGAGGACTGTACGACCACCGAAAAGGCGGGCAAATATCCTCGCGCCACGAGGACGATATCGACCTCTACCGCATCGACCTGCGTACCTATCGAGTGGACGGATTTGTAAAGAACGGCATTATCTTCGACCCCGTACATGGTACCTCGCTGGGTATCATAGCCGCGGCTTCGTACCACAACCAACAGAACCACTACGGGGCACGACAATGGGACGCTGCACAGACGAACGCCTACCTCAACACCATCTTCGAAAAGAATTGGCAGCAAGCCCGTACGCAAGGCGACATAGAGCATAAACTCTCTACGGGTGTGTCAATCAACTACGACCGCTACACGGAGACCCTACTCGACACGATTTCTTCGCCTGATTTGCTCGACTTCTCACGACAAGAACTAACCGCGGGGCTATTCGCCGAATACACGCTGAAAGCAACTGAGCGTCTCTCGCTGGTAGCAGGACTGCGCACCGACTACTCCACACGCTATTCGTTCTTCGCCACGCCGCGTCTCAATATCCGTTACTCACCGTGGGAATGGTGGTCGCTAAGGGCTTCGGTAGGTATGGGCTATCGCTCGCCAAACCTATTGGCAGACAATGCTTCGTTCTTACCCTCGCACAGGCGTATGCACATCAACCAATGGCAAGAGCAGCAGGAGTCGGCACTCAATACGGGGGTAAGCAGTACCTTCTATATCCCTATCGCAAGCCGTGAACTCCAACTGACCATGGAGTACTACTACACCCGCTTCTTCAATGCCCTCGTAGCGGATTACGACCATGCCACGCAGGCGGTATCATTCTACAACCTGCGGGATGTGGACGGACAGTCGTATGCGCACAATGCGCAAATAGAGGCGACTATAGAAATACTCCGTGGCTGGACACTGACAGCGGCTTTCCGCTACACCGACGCACGCCAGACTTCGTTCAATGCTGCGGGCGAGAAGACGCTGCGCCTAAAGCCGCTGACCAATCAGTTCAAAGGACTTATCACGACCAGTTATCAAACACCGCTCAAGAAATGGCAGTTCGACTTCACGGCGCAGTTCAACGGCGGAGGGCGTATGCCCGACGGTTTCAACGACCTACTACTCACGCAACTTGGCTCTACGCAATACACGGAGCGAAACGGCGACCTCTACTACAAATGGTATCCGCAACTGATGGCGCAGATAACCAAGAATTTCCGCACCTGCAGTATCTATCTCGGGGCAGAGAACATGACCAATTTTCGCCAAGACTCGCCCGTAATAGGCGCAGACGCACCATATAAGCAAGGCTTCGATGCCTCGATGGCGTGGGCACCTACTACGGGGTGGAAACTATACGCAGGTTTCCGCTGGTCGATAGATAGAAAGGAATAGGGGGACACCCACACCCCCTGGTTGGGTAAGGGTACTTTATACTTATTCTACAAACACTTATTAACCGAAAGTATATGAAACGAATTCTTATTATTCTATTGGCGCTGCTGCCTATGGTGTGGTGCGCCAAGGCGTATGCGAAAGCAAAACCACAACAAGTGCTTTTCTATGTCGATATCCATTGTCAGGGGTGTATCGACAAGATAATGCACAACATTGCCTATGAGAAAGGCGTACGGGATATTCAGTGCAGCATAGAGAAGAAGACTGTACTCGTAACCTACGACGCCAACAAGACCGATGTTCCTACCCTGCAAAAAGCATTTGCCAAGATAGGCAAACCTGCTACGACTGCCCCCATAGAGCAGTGTGAAACCCCGAAAAAGGATACCTGCCCCGTAGATACGCAATCGGGCGCAAGCACTCGCCAATAGCGTAGCAATAGGACACTATTGAAAACACTTCGGGCTGCTCAGCGCAAACTGAGCAGCCCGAAATCGTATATCAATCTCTCTACTGCGCTATGCGCAGCAAGGTTTCACAGAAAGTCTTAACGTACTTTGCGACCGGTGGGGTCGTAAGTCTTGCCCGAACGGAGGATGTAGAGTTGCCCGTCTCGGAGTACTTTCACCGCCTTGGTATCAACGGTTTGGTTGTCGATGCCCGTAACCGTCCCGTCTACTACTTGCAGCGTAACCTCGATACCATCAATCGTATTGTACCAGTCGGTGTTGGACGGTGTGAAGACCAGTGTGTAGGTAAAGGTACCTGTCTCGCCCAATACCGCATCGAGGTCAATATCGCTTGCCCAACCGAACCAACCTGCAACAGAAGCTGTACCCTGTTGGATAGACACATCTGCCAGCGTCTTGCCTACCTCGACCGGCGCAAGGGCAGGTGCAGTGTAAATCTCCGGCGTAACACTCGCTACAGCAAGTTCTACAGGGAGCGTAGCGGCGTTGTAGTTCTCGGTCTCTGCAGCAGCGACAGTCAGGCGCAGCGTACCGTACTTAACGAAAGTAAGTGCCGTTTGGTCGTCGTTGAATCGGGCAATGTCGGCTGACTCGATAGTGTAGGTAACCTCTCCCTCTGCGGTTGCGCTCAACACCAATTGGTCTGTCACAGAGATTTCAGTAGGTGTCTCCCAGACAATGGTCTGCTCGGCTTTGGCGACCGTCAGCATCACCACAGTATCAACCGCAGTGTACCAATCGCCGTTCGTAGGCACGAACTGCACTTTGAGTTTGTGTTCGCCTGCATTCAGCACGGCTTCGGCATCCTCTTCGTTCAGCACGAATGCACCTTCGACCGTGGCTTCACCACCAGCAAGTACCGCCTCGGACAGTTTCTGTCCATAGGTCAGTTGGGCGAAAGTCGGCAGTGTGGTAATCTCCGGCGTAGCGATTTGGATCGTGATCGTACGCGAAAGCGTAGCGGCGTTGTAGTTAGCAGTAGCAGCGGCATTCACCGTGATATGCAGTTCGCCTGCTTTGAGGATAGTAACAGTATTGTCCTCATTGATAGTGGCAATATCCGAATCCTCCGTAGTGTAAGAAAGTGCTGTCTTTGCCGTAGCGTCCAGCGCAAGTGTAGTGGTCGTAAGGATAGAATCCGCGGGCTCCCATACTATCTCCTGCTCGGCGGGATTGACTACGAGCGTGAGGGTGTTCGTGAGCGTGTTGTACCAATCGGTATTGGCAGGCACAAACTGCACGCTAATCTGCTGTTCGCCGCCCTCGGGGATACGCGTAAGGTCGTCTTCGGCAATGGAGAAAGTACCCTCTACATCCGCCAAACCACCCGCCAGCACGACATCTGCTAATGTTGCGCCATAGATAATCTCTCCCAACGAGGACCATTCAGTAACAATAGGCGTAGCACGCTCTACGGTAATCGTTTTGGTCAGCGTAGCCTCGTTATAGTTCTCTGTGGCAGCAGCCGTAGCCGTCAGCTCAAGTACACCTGATTTGAGAATAGTAAGGGCATTATCCTCGCCCAAAGTCGCAATATCCTCGCTATTAACGGAATATACAATTGCTCCTTGTGCCGTAGCATTGAAAACAACGGTCTCGGTAGTCAAAATAGTATCAGGCGTTTCCCAAGAAATAGTCTGGGCTATCTTATTCACATGAAGTGTAAAGGTAGTGCTTGCAGCCTCCGTAGTACCAGTCTCGGGTTGCGAAACTATAAACGACGCATCGCCTGCTTTCAGTGCCTTAACAGTCAGCACACTACCTATAATGCTATACTCCAACTGCGTCTCATCACACTCCACTGACACAGTCTCTGTAGTATTCACCAAAGCCACCGTTACATTACTGAATACATTTACACTTGTCTCCGTCAGTGCCGGGTCAAATTGGAGCAAGAATGCCGGTGTAAATTTCTTGACGGTGAAAGTCTTTGTACTTGTAGCAGCAGCCCATGTGCAGTCATCCCCCGTTTGGGTAGCAGTAATGGTAGCAGTACCGCCTTTGAGGGCAACTAAATTGTTACCGGAGATAGACAATACTTCGTCGTTATCCGAGGTGTAAGTAACAGCCAATCCCGAATTGCTTGTCACACCAAAAGTCTGTGTAGTACCCACATATACCGTTTCTTCCACATCGCTCCAAGTCAATGTCTGCTCATTAAGTACGCCCACACCCGCAAGGCTAATGGTTACATTGCTCAAGCCGTTATTACTATTGAGTGTAAGCGTAGCCGTACGCGTACCTATACACGAAGGAGTAAACGTAATAGTCAGCGTAGCAGTACCCTCGCTCACCGAGTTGCCGACAGGAGTAGTAGAGGACAGAGCAAAATCAGCCGCATTGTCACCGGAGAGCGAGGCTGTAATCTGTCCCGCATGGGCATGGCTGATAGTAATGGTCTGCGTACTGCTCTTTCCTGTATTTGTATTCCCAAAATTGGCACTACTCTTGTCCGCTGTCATACGAGCAAAGATAGCGTAGGAAGTATATATTGTAGTTGACACCAAATTTGTACCGACCAAACTCCAATTGCTGTTCGACACAACAGTATTGGTAGTCCTAGAATCAGCCCACCCTTTAAACACATATCCGTTTTGGGCTTTAGCAAAACGATAAAAATCAAAAGTTACTTTTGTTTTGAAACCTTGTCTAGTTTGTGTTGATTTAGACGATGTTAGAGAATAACTACTCGGTGCTGAATTGGAGGAACTTATATAGACAAAGCCTCCTGTTGCAGGTTCCGATTCTACAGTAGCCTCAACTTCACTCCATGCCAACACTTTTGTAGTCGCCATACAGCAGACTAACAATACCATTAAACGAGTAAATTTCTTCATAATTAATTTTGTATTTACTTGTACCTAATAAAATTATTTCACATGATTATGTTTCAACGACAGTCTATACAGCCATTATTTTTGAGTGTAAATAGCACTTTCTTTTATTATTGCAAAATTACCGATTATTAAGATACAACCTATCAAAAGTGCCTATATAGTCTCAAAAGACAGCGCAAAATTACGATGAGTCTATCAAATATGCAAATACATACCCCACAAAAGAGGCACTTTATTAATTCCATACACCTCTTTCGTAAAAAAGAGAAATAGTGAGGGGGATTGCAAAGTATAGGGAAATGAGCCTTACGGCTCACGCGGGTGGGGACACCCACGCCCCCAGGTTGGGCAGTGTTCTATCGGACTCCATTAATGCCCATTAATGCCCATTAAAGACCATTAAAAGGCTGCGCAGCCAAGTTGGGTATAGGCTTTGGATAGATTAGAATAGGGAGGTTTGACCGTTGGAGTCTACTTTTGGCGTGGGAATTTCTTCTTTGGATTTGGGTTCTTCGGTGAGGGCAGACTTTTCCTTTGTTGGGGCTGGTGTATTCTCTGCCTTAGTAGGCATTGTTGGGGCGACTGCTGTGACGGAGTTGTCTTTTTGGAGTGTCGGCTTCGGGGTGGATATGGCGGTGGAGATATATTGGCGTGTGGGGGCGGCACAGGTCTTGTTGACCCAGTCTATATAGGAGGTATCGACGGCTGCCACTTCGGCTACCGCTCGACCACGGTACTTGCCTTGTGCAAAGACGAACACCCCATCACGCAGCGCAAGAAAACCATCCACCGATACGAAATCGAACTCCGGGCGGTGTATCTCGTCGGGCGATTGCGCCGTTTCGGTCTGCGCACGGAAGACTGCTATAGTAGCTCGCACATCTGCCAACGAGTTGTGTGCATCCTCGAAATCATGCCCATAATATCGTCGATAGACATCGCCCAAACGCCGCGAGGTGCGTGCCGTCTCGATAATATACGCATCGTAGAAGACATGATGCTCGAAATCGAACGACAGCCCCTCTCGCAAGAGGTTGTAGTAGAGGATACGGACATCGAAACCATTGCCGTTATAGGACAAAATATCGCAACCCTCGACAAACGCCATCAACTCCGGATAGACCGACTGCAACGACACACCTTTCTGCTCCAACAGCGCACGGGAAATATGGTGCACCGCCTCTGCCTGCGGGTCGATAGCGTACGCCCCCGATGGCAGAATATACCAATCGAGTGCCTGCACCTCATCGAAAGTGCAGGAATCGAACTTAACCAACGAGAGTTGGATAATCCAATCGTGCTGCACATCCAACCCCGTGGTCTCCGTATCGAAGCATACTACATAATCAGTCATGGTGTGTTCTCCGTTGAGCATTGGTCAAAAACTCTCTGCGTAAGTGCAGCCCTCTCGCCAGCGGGAACAGCCGTAGCGGGTCTTACCACGGATAATCGTCCCTTGACGGCAGACAGGACAAAGCATCCCCGCCTTGTTGGACTTGACCTCGTAGACCACCTCACGCGTCATGCCTTTCAGTTCGTCGAGGAACTGCGCCGCCGCATAGTCGCCCCGCTCTATCTCACGCAACTTCTTCTCCCAAAGCCCCGTCAGTTCGGCGGATTTCAAGAGCGGCGATATGATAGTATGTATCAAGTCGATACCCACCTCGGTGGCACGCAACGACTTGCCCTGCTTAACGATATACTTGCGCTGATAGAGTTTCTCAATAATCGCTGCACGCGTAGAAGGGCGACCGATACCGTTCTCCTTCATCGCTTCACGCAATTCTTCGTTGTCGACAAACTTACCCGCCGTCTCCATTGCGCGCAAGAGCGTGGCTTCGGTATAGTACTTGGGAGGCGTAGTGGTATGTTCGGCAAGTTGCGGTGTATGCGTTCCCTGTTCGCCCCGCACGAACGCAGGCAAATTCTTAGAAGCGTTGTCTTGCGGTGCGTCTACCTCATCGGTCTGCGTCTCCTCTGCCGTATGCACCCACTCTGAAAGCGACCGGCGTTTCCAACAAAACACCTCACGCCACCCCAGTTGCTGCACCTGTCGCCCCGTGGCTTTGAAGACTATCGTATCGGGTATATCCTTGGCGTCCGGCGCAGGGGTGGTCTTCACCTCGCCCAAGACTGTCGTGTTGCAGACCTCACAATCGGGATAAAACGCAGCGGCAAAACGCTGCACCACCAAGTCGAACACCTTGCGCTCGTCGGCAGTAAGAGCGTCGGGGCGTTGCCCCGTAGGGATAATGGCATGGTGATCCGTCACTTTCTTATTATCGAACACCTTCTTCGATTTCGGCAACGAACTTGCGCTTTTCCCGCCGTCGGCTTTCAACCCAAGCAGAGGCTTCACTTGGGGGTAGAACTCCTGTATCCCCTGCAGCGTGGCGGGGATTTTGGGATAGAGGTCTTCGCTCAAATAGGTAGTGTCGACACGGGGATAGGTAGTAATACGCTTCTCGTAAAGCGATTGAATGAGTTGGAGAGTCTGTTCGGCAGAGAAAGCGTACTTCCGATTGCACTCCACCTGCAGGCTGGTAAGGTCGAAGAGGCGGGGTGCATACTCCGTGCCTTTCTTCTTCGCCACCGACGTAACCGTAAACGGATTAGGCGCAACGGCTGCCACAAGGGCATTGCCATAGTCGAGCGTAGGGATGGCATACTCATCTTCGTCCGCCTCGAGTTGGGCGGCGAAAGAGGTAGCGCGATAGGTGGTGCGCAGTTCCCAATAGGTCTTAGGCACAAAATTCTCTATCTCTGCCTGACGCCGCACGACGAGCGCAAGCGTAGGCGTCTGTACGCGCCCGACGGACAGCACCTGTCTGTCTTTCCCCACGCCGCGTGCATAGCGGATAGTATAGGCACGAGTGGCGTTCATCCCCAAGAGCCAATCGCCTATCGCACGCATCAGCCCAGCCTCGTAGAGGTGTTGGTAGTAGGATTGGTCACGGAGCGACTTAAATCCCTCAGCGATAGCCTCTTCGGTCAGCGAACTGACCCAAAGGCGTTTAACCGGCACACGGCAACCTGCTTTCTGATAGACCCAACGCTGAATCAACTCTCCCTCCTGCCCCGCATCGCCACAGTTGATGACCTCATCGGCTTGGGCAATAAGAGTCTTAATCACCTCAAACTGCTTCTGCACCCCCGCATCACCGCTGACCTTAATAGAGAAGCGGTCGGGAATCATCGGCAGCGAACTGAGGTTCCAGTTCTTCCATAGGTCGGTATACTCCTGCGGGTCGAGCAAAGCACAGAGATGCCCGAAGACCCATGTAACACAATAACCGTTGCCCTCCATGTAACCATCACGGCGTGTGGTAGCCCCCAAGACGGCGGCTATCGCTTGCCCCACAGAGGGTTTCTCGGCTACACAGACTATCATTTATTAATTAACAATTAACATTGCCGGTGTACTTGCTGGAACTCCACCTCCCCCCCCCTCATACCGAAACTCCCCCTCACCCCCTCATAGAGGGGGAATGCAGAGTATGGTGTTCTAGTTGATCTAACTTATATAGTTGATATAGTTGCATTATATGATCAACTGAGCCTATCGGCTCACGCAGGTGGGGTGAAGCGGAGGGCAGGTGCGCAAAGCGCACTGAGTGCCCAAACGGGGTCCCCGCAAGCAACGCGCAGTGGGGTGTTCCTAGCGAGCGAAGCCCAGTGGGATTCGTTAGAACTCCTTAGTCCACAACCAACGCCCCCAGTGCTATGCATTAAACACCAGTGCAATGTACACTACAATAGCAATGTACAATGGCATTACACATTATGCATTGTGCATTATTTCTTTGTATGACCGTAACCGTAGGTGCCGTAACCATAACCATAATAACCGTAATGACCGTAGCCAGCTTTATGTCCTTGCACGCCATTGAGTACACACGCCACATTCTTGAAGCGCTTATCGGCAATTGCTCCGTTGATAAACTCTTCCATACCGAGCGGCGTATAGTTGGCACGCGAGACAAAGAGCGTCATATCTGCCACACGGTCGAGCAAGAATGTATCGCTCACCATAGCACAAGGTGCCGTATCAACGATAATATACTCGTAGCGTTTGCGCAGTTCGGCAAAGAGTTGGTCGAGACGCTCGTGCTGCAACAGTTCACAGGGGTTGGGCGGGATAACACCACAGGGGAGAATATCAAGATTCTTATGCTCACCCGACGGCACAATAGCATCGTCCAACGAATAGGAGTCGTCAGCAAGATAACTCGTCAGGCAGCCTTTGTTAGAGAGCGAGAAATAGTTCGCCAACATCGGCTTACGAATATCAAGCCCGACCAATGCCACTTTCTTCCCTAAGATAGCCAACGAGAGCGCCGTATTGGTGGCAATATACGATTTACCCTCACCATTGATACAGGAGGTAACGAGCAACACGATGCCATTGCTGCGATCGGCCGGCAACATAAAATTGAGGTTCGTACGCAGCGTACGGAACATCTCTGCCGACACGGAGTTCTCGCCCTCACGGATAGCGATATGCACATTGCGGGAGTTGTTCATAATAATACCTCCAAACGGTGCATTGATATGCTTCTTGTACTCCTCCGGGTCGGATATTTTATTATCGAAGAGGCAGACAAGATACAGCACACCCGATGGGAAAGCAAGACCCAACACGAGACAGATGAGTGCCACCATCTTAAGACGGGGCTTTGCCGTAGAGGTATCTACTTTAGGGGTGTCAATAATCTTAGCCGGCGTAGCCGTAGAGGCAAGCATCAAGGCATTCTCCTCACGCTTCTGATAGAGGAAAAGATAGATAGCCTCCTTGAGTTGCTGCTGACGCTTGATTTGTACATACTGGCGTTCCTGTGTGGGAACAGACTTGATACGGGCATTGAACTGCGAGTCGCGCTGACGCAAACCATCGCGCGTAATGGTCAGACTCTCGCGCACAGAAGCGATGCTGGCGATGATATTCTGACGCATAGAGGTCAACTGGTCGTTAAGTTGCTCGACTACAGGGTTATTATCGGTAGCGGTACGCTGCACACGCATACGCTGGAGCAACAGGGTATTATACTCGCTGATAAACGAAGTAAGCGATGGGTCGGAGATACCAATATTCGCAGGGATAAGGCTGAAACGCTTGGTATCATCCTTAAGGAATGTATCAATATAGTCCACCAGGTTCAACTGCGTCTCTACACCCGCCAACTCTTTCTGTTCCTCGCTATTGGCCTGCAGGTAGATGCGTGCCTCTTCGCTCAAGTCGGCAATGTTGTTCTGGCTCTTATAGGACGCCACGGCATCTTCTGCCTCGCTCAGTTCGGAAGTGATAATCGCCAAGCGCTCGTTGATAAACGCTGCCGTGTTGGTGGCGATGATATTCTTGTCGACCACGGTGTTGAGGTTGTACTGCTCAATGAGTTTACCAAGCAATGCCACATCACGCTGCGGCATATCCGAAGTGGTGGTCAGGTTAATGATATTCGACTCCTTTTTCTGCAGCGAAATCTGCACCTGCGAACGATAGGAATCTACTACCGACAATTGCTGCGAGCAGGAGATACGAAATGCAGTATACTCCTCGTCTTCAATAGGCTTATTCTGGACGATACGAAGCGTACCGACACAGGTCTCGACCGGCTCAGCAAGCGTAGCGACCTTGGTCGAAGAATGACGGAAACGCCCCTGCTTCACCTTAATTTTATAACCACCGTTCTTGAGCAACTTAATCGTAACCGTATAGCCGCCAGCTTTCTTTGCCTTGGGCGTCAACTCGATAGGCACTACGGCAAATGTGCGCTTCGGGAACTCGCCTATCCAGCGTGCGCCTACTTTCACACGACTGCTCTGCCAAAGGTCGAGCGCATCAAGCGTTTGGTGCATGAGGTCACGCGAAGAGAGGACTACCACCTCGTCTTCTGCCAAGCCGTTGCCACCGAAATTAAGCAGAGAAAGCGACTCCAACTGCCCCATCAGTTGGTCTTCGTTCTTCTGGCGGAGCATGATAGAGGCTTTGGTAGTGAATTTAGGCGTAGTACGCACCATATAGAGCGCACCAAGCCCCAAAAAAACCACGACCCCAATAACAAACCACCACCAATGCGCCAATACCAAAGAGAGAACTCGACGCACATCTATCTCGTTTGCCTGCGAAGCCTGTTGGCTTGCCGTCGTATAATTTTGCTCCATAGTTGTTTTTTACGAAAAAGTACTTAATGAATAAGGAATTTAGTTTATTATGAATAGAGTTTTAATTAATCGTGAACTGCCTTAGCCGTATTGGTTGCATTGACCACCGTCACGATAACCGTTGCGGCACTAGCCACAGTCGATACCATCGAGAGCCACAGACTGATATTGGCACTGTTGATAGCCCGCACCTTGTTGGGCGAGACATAGATGACATCGTTCTGCTGGAGGTAGTAGTAGGGCGAGGTAAAGAGTTCGTCGGAGTTAAGATTCAGGCGATGGAACTCGAGTTTGCCGTTGGTTTCGCGCGTAATCAATACATTCTCACGCTTACCATAGACTGATAGGTCTCCCGCCGCACCGAGCGCATCGAGCAGCGTCATACGCCCATTGGTCATAGCATACTGCCCCGGGCGATTTACCTCGCCCATGACCGTTACTTTGGCGTTAATGAGTTGAACGATTACCATCGGGTTAACCACCTGCGACGAGAGACGCTCCTCCAAGAGATTTGCCACCTCGGTAGTCTTCAGACCCAACACGGGCACAACTCCCAAAACGGGGAACTCGATATTTCCCTCGGCATTGACCGTATAATATTGCAACGAAGGCGTAGTCTGCAACTGGCTCGAACCAGGCTGTGTATAAGACGCAGTCGGCAAGTTATAAGGCGCAACCGCCTCCATATCAAGGGCAGAGACCGTAATAAAAAGCGCATCGCCAGACTTGACAATAGGATCGATCTGGGCAGTGAAAGTGCGGTTTACACTATCGGCAGTGGTAGCATCCACCCCGCGGAAATAAGTCATTTGCTTTTGCGTAACGCAACTCGAAAAGATACCAAGAGAAAGAAATAAAACAGCGATTTGGCTATATTTTTTCATACAAATATGAGGTTGTTTCATAGAGTTATTGTGTGATTCACAGGGTGTTTGCGTGCTTTGCCGCTATGCCATACTAATGGTGGTTTTTACAGGCACAACATTGAAAAGTCCGCAAAGGTACGCTTTTTTCTGCATATAGCCAAATATACACTGCATTTTTCGCTTTTCGTATACCAGTGCGTGGCTCCATGCATTTGGAATTTCGGGCTAATGGACATTTCTCGTACCTAAAATTGCTGTAATAGAATGATTTTCATATATTTGCAGGCAAGAAAAATATAAAATGAACAAAAATTAACCTATAGGTCAAAATTGATGCCTATGTACTGAATTAATTGGACTTGCGCAAGTTTTCAGACTGCAAAATGACTATTAGAGCACTTTTGTTCATCGATTTTTGTCTCAAGCACCTTGAATCGCTGCAGAGCCTATTAAATCAGGGCTTCCGGACAATTTCAGACTGCAATTTGACTATTACACCTCCAAATATAGATCAATTCGGGCTTTACTCCAATTTTTATCCTGCAAAATGACCTATAGGGGCAACTCGTGCGACGAAAAACGGCTCAAGACATCCCTGAGCCGCATAAAGAATTGTATATCTAATAGTTACACCCTATTTTATCCTGCAATTTGACCTATAGGTCCAAAATGACCACTATAGAGGTTCTACCTTCTTGCAGACTGCAATTTGACTATTAGGGCCGATACTCGCAGTCGCACCACTTTCTTAGGTAGTCGGCTTCGGTTTTGGTATCGGTGTGTGTGTGTGATACCCACCAGTAGCATAAAACCTTGCTCTATTTGGCCGACAATTTTTCTTTCAATACTGACAGTGGCATGAGTTGTTCGTTGTACTATAACGCGCATACTTTTTTCTATTTATGCAGGCACAAGGTACGATTTTTTTTGAAAATAAGGGTAGATATCAGCGGTCTGTGCGGAACGGGGCTACATGCAAGCCATCGGCGGTTTGCAGTGTGCAGGTCGGGTTATCTGCCCAACCATAGCGCACGGCCACCGGATACCCCACCTCATCGCTCCATACCTCTATCTGCCCATTGATACACTGCGCTTGCGCCACACGCCATTTCCCGTCGGAGCCTTTGATCGTAAAGCCCGACACGGCATCTTGATTCAACAGAGGTGCTGCCCCATCGGGATACTGCAACTCAATCAACACACGACTGCCTACAATACGATACCCCGCATACTCCGGTGCGGCACAAGCCACAGGCAACCGGTAGGTGTGGTGCAAAGCCAACAGGGCGAGGCGGCGTGCCACCTCCTGCTTGTTCTTGGGGTGTATGTCGTAGGCTTCGCCAAGGTCGATATTAACCATTCTGTAGGTGTTGGGCAGTGCCAAAGCCGCGTCTTGTGCCTCGCGCAGTGCCGCCCACTCCGATGCGGGTTGAACGGCTTGCGGCGTCAGGTAGTTGGCTAATTGCACAAAATAGAACGGCATATCCGGCTTGTGGAACTGCTTGCGCCAATCGGCGATGAGGGTGGGGAAGAGTGCCTTGTACTGCTCGGCTCGCCCCACATTGTTGCAGCCCTGATACCAGATTATGCCCGCAATGGGAAAGTCGGTCAAGGGGGCTATCATGCCGCAATACAGGCAACTCGGATATGGCGGCTCGAAAGGAGACTGGGGTTCTTTGGGCATCTGCGCCAAGGTGCAACCGATGCTGTATTTCCACATACCGGCAAGGTTTATACTATCCGTGCCACATACTATGGAGAGTTCGTTCGCCTTACCCCAGATACCGCCATTACCGCCTCGGTCGAAGACGCGAATGGCAAGGATGTTGTCTCCGGCATGAAACCAGCCTGCAGGCACAGGGTAGCAACGATGTTGGTCCCAACCGGAGCCTTGCGTGAACAAGCGGCCGTTGATATAGGTCTTATCCTCATCGTCTATGGCTGCCAAGTGCAGGGTAACGGGCTTATCAACCCACGCGTCCGGAAGGGAGATGTGCCGGCGATACCATACAACGCCATCAAAGTTCGGCAACTCGGCACGGTCGAAGTTGTCGGGTAGGTACATCTCTTTCCACGATTGGTCGTCTATATCCGTTTGTTCCCAACCTTGCGCCCCGAAGTCTGCCATTCGCACGGAATCCAACCATTGCTGATAAAGCACATCGTAACGCTGACGCAGAGCCGTAGAGTCGTAGTGAAGGCTCTCGGCTATTGCCGTCTCTTCCTCAAAGCCCATCACTTGACGAATAGCCTCGTGGGACACCCATGTCTCTGCAGGGGTACCGCCCCAACTGCTGTTGATAATGCCTATCGGGATATGGAGATGGCGGTATAGTTCAAGGGCAAAACGGTAACCCAATGCCGAAAACTCGGGTACGGAGGTTGGAGAACAAGGTTGCCAACCGCCCAAGGTGGAACGGACCTGCGTTTTAGGATTGACTGCCGTGGCGCGTTGCACCTGATAGAGGCGAATCAGCGGATAGTCTGCCGCAGCAATCTCTTCTTGGTAGTTCTGAATTTTGCCCCAGCCTGCCACCGGCATTTCCATATTACTCTGTCCGCTGCCCAACCATACCTCACCGACATACACATCCTCCAACAGGGTTACTTGCCCGTCCGAGAAGCGCAGGGTATAGGGACCGCCGGCTTGAGGAGTGGTGAAGTGTAGGGTGAAATGTCCTTTTGCATCCGCCTTAGCGGTGTAGGTGGTGTCGCACCACGAGGGAGAAAAGGTAACGGTTTTATGCTTGCGTGCCTCACCCTGTAAGGTGATGGCGGCGCGCTGCTGCAGCACCATGTGCGAGGTATAGAGCCCCGGCAATTGTACACGCGCATAAACGGAAGCAACTCCGAAAAGGAGTACTGCGAACCAAACAAAGCGTTTCATAAACAACAGGTATTAGTTAGATTACTTATTGAGTATTGAGCCGTAAAGTATTGCACCGCAAAGGTAGTCTTTTATTCGGATACACGCAACTATCAGCGGGCTTGAAGCAAAAATACATGACTTTGGAGGCGTTGGGCTTGAAGAACGGGCAACCCTACTTTCATCAGATAATCGCCGCTGTAGGTCTGACCTTGAAATGCAAACGGACTCTGCTTGCCGGGCATTAGGTTGATTTCCGTGACGGTGTATTGCTTGTCGGGGTCTAATCCGTCTATGCATACAAAGGCATTCGGCTCATCGTACAGGGGATGGATATCAAACGAGAAAAGCGCAGCCTGTTGCTTGTTCTTGCTCACATAGAGGTTAGCGGCGTGTTGGGTCTTATGAGGATCAACAAGGCGATAGAGGTCGCCATCGCCAATGGACGGCTGAAGCATGCGATAGGTATCCACCGCCTTTTGGCAATACGCCAACTCGTCCGCCGTGAGTTCGTTTACGCGAATGTCAAAGCCCAATTTGCCCTGCATCGCCACATCGGTACGGAACTTAACAGAGGTATCGCCATTCCAGGAGGTTACATGGCAACAAGTTGCTTTGGCAGGATAGAAAATGGAAAAACTGTGCTGAATGTTAAGCCGTTGTATGGGGTCGGTGTTATCACTTGCCCAAAACTCGGTGAAATAACGCAATGCCTTGTAGTCAATACGCCCCGAACCACCCGCACAGAGCATCATCGGCAGATTCGGATACTTGGCCTGTACGCGGTCCAATACATTGTACAACCCCTGCACATAGTCCACATAGAGATGTTGCTGTTTGTCCTTGAGATACGGGGAGTAGATATTGGTGATGGGCGAGTTGCAGTCCCATTTGAAAAAGGCAATCTCGGGATAGGCGGTCATCAGGTTGTCCACTACTCCGAAGACGAAGTCCTGTACTTGGGGATTGCTGAGGTCAAGCACCAACTGGTTGCGGAAATAGTACTCCTCGCGGTTCGGAAGCGTAATTACCCAATCCTTGTGCCGCTCGTAGAGTTCGGATTTCGGGCTGACCATTTCGGGTTCAATCCAAATACCGAAACGCACATGGTTGGCTTTGGCAACATCAATCAGGTGGGACACTTTGTGGGGTAATTTCGCGGTATTTTCCTGCCAATCCCCCAACCCTTGCGTATCGCTGTTGCGCGGATATTTATTGGCGAACCAGCCGTCGTCCAACAGGAACATATCCACACCCAATTTGGCGGCATCCTCTATGATCGAACATAGTTTGTCTTCGTTAAAGTCAAAATAGGTTGCCTCCCAGTTATTGAGCAAGGTGAGGCGTTCCCCCTGTCCGTCGCGCAGTTGGTAACGCCGCGCCCAATCGTGCAGGGAGCGCGAGGCGTGTCCAAGCCCCTGCGTGGAGAGTGTAAAATAGAACTCCGGTGTGGTGAAAGAAGCCCCCTTGGCGAGTTCGTATTCCGAGAAATAGGGATTGATGCCGCTGATAACGCGCAAAGACTTGTCATCTATCACCTCAAAAGTAAAGCGGTAGTTACCCGTCCAACCCAATTGACCCAATAGAACGGTGCCTTCGGTTTCGGTAGCAGGCGCATTTATCGAGAGTTGGAACATGGGCGGCATCATCAGATTAACACGCGCTCCCAATTTGCTGTCCAATTGCTTCTTGCCGAAAGTCAGGTGTTCCGTAGCGGGCTCTACCTCGCGTGCCCAGTTGCCAGAAAAGGAAGTTAGGTAATAATCGCCTGTAGGAAAATGCAGCATACTGCTCGCATATTTGGCTAAATGAATGGGCTTCTTCTCACCGTTGGTAATGGTTGTCCATGATTGGATGACATTCTCCTCCGGAAATACGATGTAGTGCAAAATGACCGTCGTTTGATATACAGGGTCTCGCAGGGTAATATCCGTCCGATTTCCCGTAACAGAATGGGATACATAGTGCAAGAGTGTGGAAGCATTATGATCCGCATGGCGCACATCCAAGGCCGGCTCGAAATAGTCTTCCATACCATGCGTTAAATACGCCTCCGTGCCTTGAGGCAAAGAGGGAATGTCCTCCTCGTGCAGGAGTTTTGCTCCAAAGTAGCATTGGTAAAGACGCTGGTTATCGCCTACACGATAAATAAGGTCTGTTTCGGCAGTGGAGATGCGAATAGTGGTGGTCGCCCACAAGTGGATGGGCAAGAGTGCTATGCACAGAAGCAAGAAACGGTTCATACGGAATGGGGTTAATCTTCTATTTTGTAAATTAAGCAATCCTGAGGAGGAATAGTACTATTGAGAGTGGAGCCTTGAGCGTTAAGAACGGTACCCGACCAAAGTTCCGTGATGACGGTCGGGTGCAGCACGCCTATATCGTTAAGCGACAGGCGCACCTCACGAGGTTGGTCGTCGAAATTGAAACAGGCAAGGTAGGTTGCAGTCGGGGTGGCGTAGTAGTACTCATTGGCAGGCTCGTTGCCGATGGGAGTAGATACCGGCCGGAATGCCTTGGTGTCGTGCGCCATAGCGAGCAGGAGCGGATTGGTGGCTAAACGCACCGCTTTTTCTTTGGCAGCCTCTTCTCCCTTTTGGCTGAAGTCATCGCCAAGGCAGTAGGCACCCGTAATAACCGATGAGGCAATACGCAACCGGTTGATGTTTTCGGGTTGCCCTTTCAGCACAACATGATCTCCGTCGTTGTAGGAATAGACATGATCCAACCACCACGAGTAGGTGGTGGCGTTCAGCGTGTATTTGGCATCTTTCAGTCCTGCCCATGCATCACACGCAATACGGCGTCCTTGCGCATAGTTGGCAGGGAAAACGGGAGCTATACTGAGATTGAGGAACAGACGACCATCGGACAAACTGTCCAAATAATGCATGCCATAGTTGTAGGCCTGCGTCCCCGTTGTGATGACGGGATTATACCACGAATCAGCCTCAAGAGCCCCGTGTATCATAAAGTCCATCTTGAGATAGGTATAGCCCCAGTTGATAAACTTATTCATGTAGTAAATCGCCCGCGTACGCGTAGCGGGGTGCGTAGGGTCTAAGGCACAGGCGTTGTTGCGTTTGACTGGGCGTCCGTTGCGATACAGCCATATATCGCTATAGCGCACACCGGGAACCCCCTCAACCTCACGATTCGGACGGGTGTTCCAATCCACGAAAGGCGTCCAATAAATACCGGCTTGCATACCGTGCGAGGTGCAGTAGCGGGCAAAGGCAGCGAGTTCCTCTTCGCTCATGTGGTCCCAGAAAGAATCTAAGCCGACATAGCAGGTGCCTTCGTTTTGAAAGCCGTTTTGGTAGAGATGGGTGTAGATAAATTCCGCACTCTGGAAGGCGTTATCCCGATTGAGTTTTCCCGCTATCACGCCCCATGAATTCCACAGAAAAGGTTTCGCGGGGTTCGACAGTTGGGCAGGTTGCGCGTGTCGGGCACATAGGTCGGCATAGACTTCCATGCCCGTGCGCCAATCGTCGAATTTGCCAACCAACATCAGCGGGGATGAAAGGGTCGTCCCCCGCAATGCGCCGTGTGGAATACTGTCGCGTGTGATAGAGTCGGCGGCTCCGGCATAGAGGGTAAGGGCAGATAGGGTGCCGTCTGCCTCCGTCGTGGATGTGAGTGCCGATTTCCAATCCGTATGCTCAATAGAGCCCAAGATAAGCCCTTGACGAGTCGTAGCAGAGTAGAGCGCTCCGACTTCGTAACTGTTTTGCGTACCGCCGAAAAGGTTGGAAGAGTAGGTAATCCATTCATCGTTGTCATACGGTACGAAGAGTACGCGGTTTGTACTATCTTGCGGCAGTAAGTCTGTAGGGGGAACAACGCAAAGCGGCGCGATATAGTTGGACGATATCGGTTCTGCGGAAATGAGCGTCAGGCGTGTTAGGAAATAGGGCGCATCCTTCGGAATGTAATAAACTTGCTCAAAGGAAACAGAGGAAGTCACGGCCCCTGTAATATGTATTTCTTCTCCGGAGCCTAAGGCGTTGGAGAAGGTCGTTTGTGTCCGTTGGTAGTGTGTGGCAGAATTCAAATGATAAGGTGTTCCGTCAACAACTACAACGGGCGTGTTCCTGTCAATCAAAAGGGTACGCCAACCGCCTCGGGAACAAGAGGCGGTGGCGATACCACAAAGGAGAATAACGACACTTTTGAATCGTGAGGTGCAAAACATTCTTAAGGTCGGAATTATAAGTTCTTCACAGAAGTACCCAAAGCGTTGTAGTAATTACCGTCTTTCAGAATAAACATCTGCCCGTTGCGGATTATCTTCTTGGCGGTTGAGGTCGCGTTTATTTCGTCATAAGCCGTAGGTTTTTTATCTACTTTCTTGGATACAAATTCAGAGCCTACATTGGCACCGTCAATCGTCTGTACATAGAAAGTGGTGAACTCCTGTGAATACATCTCGTAGGACAAGGTGTTGAGATACGCCGTATAGCCTCCGGCTACTTTCTGTTTGCCGGTATTCAGGTCTGCCGGATTGATGGCAAATACCTTGTTATCGTCCGTTGTTGCAATGACATTATAGCGCAATGCTTTTGTGGGTGTCTTGTCGTCCGTACCGGCTTCCCATGTGAGTTTGTAGCCTTTGTCGGTGGTGGTTATCGTGAGATTAGTGGGAGCCGTAGGAGCCTCGTTGGTCATATCCGTGCTGACATTCTTTGCCAAAGCATTGCAATAACCTCTCTTCGTATCGTTATAGCCGTTGGCCTGAATATCCAATCGATTATCGCCATCGATATCTACCAAATTAATCATACCGCTCCGACTGCCAAATTCCGCCAAATCACCGGTAAAGGCGTATTCGGTGAATGTCCCGTCCCCGTTGCCGTATGCCAAACGCACATTCGGATAGCCGCTATAGAAAATATCAAGGTAGCCATCGTTGTTGACATCCCCTACCGACACGATAGCCTCACCGCCCGTGATGCCGCAATTCTGCTTTTGTGAATAGGTCGTGCCATCATAGAGCCAAACAGCGGCATAGTTTGACCAACTATCAGCAGGATTGCGTGTTATTTGAATAATATCCTGCAACCCGTCATTATTTACATCTACGGAGAAGGCTGCCCCTACGGGTGCTGCCCAAGCTGAATAACCTATGAAAGTTACGCCACTAAAGTTAGAGAATCCATCGCCCGTATTCAGGTACCCATTGGCACCATAACCCAGACCATTATCGCCATAACCCGTGTTGAATACATCGAATAACCCGTCGCTATTGGCATCACATACGAAGACATTGCCATTTCGTTTGTTGAAAGAAGTGTATTTTTGATCCTTGCTAAAGTATCCCTTTTGGTTGATGTAAATAGCGGTGCAACGCCAATCCCCGCACATATCCCAACTACTTGGTGTACCGGTGATAACGAAATCCATCCAACCATCATTGTTGTAATCTATGACGGACATACCTTGAATATTGTTATTTTCATGATATACTCCCCAACCGAAACTACAGGTGGTGTCTATGGCAAAGCCATTATCACCACCTAAGTTTTTTAACGCATACATCGTAGAGGTGTTGTCTGCGCTAAGACCCGATACAATCAAATCAAGGTGTCCATCGTTGTTATAATCTATCCATATAGCAGAGGCTTGTGCCAAGGGCGTGGCGTCTGCGGGGAGAGCAACAGGTTCCCATTGACCGTTCCCGTTATTCTTGAACAACCCGATATGCTTGTTGTACACATTCTCACCACCCACATAAAAGATGTCCAACAAACCGTCGTTGTTGTAATCACCAAAAATAGTAACGGCACTCGTTATCCCCGCCGTGGGCAGAGCCCCATCCTTGACGGGATTGGCTATTTTTGTAAATGTCGCCGGATTGCCGGCCGCTTGAAGCAGCGATGCACCTAATAGGGCAAATGCTACAAAGAAGAAATGCTTTTTCATTTTACTTATTTGTATTAGATTTTGTAATTTACATATTCATACGAATCCATAGTCTATACGCTTACAAATCCGTCGTGCTACTGCACTTTTACCGGTTGTCCCAACGCATTATACACTTGGTTGTTACGACGAATGTAGAGTTGATTCTGCATAATAAACTTTTGCGTCTTGTCGGTCAAGGACGAATAAGTATCTTCAACAGCCGAAGAGTCGTAAGGATAGATCTTCAGTACCAACGCGTTTTGACGCATATTTATAGACACCGAGTCGGTGAATGTATAGGTCTTTTTATCCATCAGTTCCTTCACGGTATAGGGCGTACCCGCCAACATCTCCACATCGGTCATGGCAAAACTGTAGGTGGTGCGAACCGTTGTGAAATTGAATAACGCCACAAACGATGTGTCTGCCACTTTTGTGTAATACATCGTTGCGCAATCCGTGCCGGAGGTCGTTCCCATCGGGCGGAATGCTTTTGTCTCGCGTGCCATCTGCATCAACTCGGGATTATTCAAGAGTTTCTTTGCACGCTTCTTTGCAATATCGTCGCCATAATTGGAATAATCATCGCCCAAGCAAGGGATTCCCGTGATAAGTCCGGAGATGAGCCGAATCCGATTAACGGCTTCGGTTTGGTCTTTGAACACCAATTCATCGCCGTCATTGTAGGAATAGACATGGTCAAGCCACCAACCAAAGGTCGTGGAATTAAGTACATATTTGGCATCTCCCAATGACCCCCATGCATCACAAGCAATACGACGACCTTGCGTGTAGTTGGCAGGGAACAGGGATGCAATACTGAGATTCAAATAGATACCATCCGCTAAACTGTCCAAATACCGCATGCCGTAGTTGTATGCCTGCATACCAGTTGTAATGGTTGTGTCGTACCAAGAGTCTGCCTCGTAGATGCCGTGCGTCATAAAATCTATTTTGAGGAACTCATAACCGTTTGCATGCAGTTTCTTGAACTCGGCTTCCGCACGCTTCTTGGTACCGGGGTGGGTTGGGTCGCAACTATAAGCACCCTCTGTCCGCTCGATAGGCTTACCATTGGCATAAAGCCAAATATCTTTGTAGGTGTATTCGGGGGCTCCCGGCACTTGCACATCTCCGTTTTTACCCCAATCGCTCCATGGGCACCAATACAGACCTGTCTTCAATCCACGCGGATTGCAGATTGTCGTTGTGAAAGTCGTTTCTTGCGCAGCACTCAAGTTGTGCCACGAGTCCAAGTCCACATACACCGTCCCATCGTTGTGATAGCCGCGTGTAACCAAACTGTCCGCAATGAATATCGCATTTTGTGCGGCTTTGGTATAATTGCACTCTTTCATGAGCACTCCCCACGAGTTCCAAATAAAAGGCTTCCCTTTGTCCCACTTGGCTTTGGGTGCTACAATGGCATTGGCATCACCGTAGGTCTCCATGGCAGTCCGCCAATCTGCGAAACGCCCCACGAAGATGGGAGCAGATGCAATGCTTTTACCACGGAGAGCACCATGCGGCAATACATCGTGTGTCCACTCATTCGTATGCCCGCAATAGGCTGTAATGGAGGAAACGCTACCGTTGGAATTCGTATGGGTTATTATGCCGGTTTTCCAATCGGTATGTTCGATGGAGCCAATGACATAGCCGTCGCGGGTAATTGCATTATAGAGCAGTCCCACCTCGTTGCTGGTAACATTATTGCCAAAGGCGTAGGAATTATACGACACCCAGCCATCGTTGTCAAACGGAACAAACAAGTCGCGTAAATCCCCCGTAGGCAAAGGTACTACCGCACTATTTGAGGCAATCGGTGCTATGTAATTGGATTGTATCACTACCGGTGCGTCAATCTGTACGCGGGTAATAATATAGTCGAGCGTGGAGTAGAGATTGTAGGTTTGGGTTATCGTGGTATCTGCAAGGGAATAGACAATGGCAATCTGTTTGCCTGTACCGAAAGCATCCGACAGGTCAGATTCCGTAATACGGCAGGTTGTTTGGTTGGATAAGCGATAATCGGTGTTACCGATTCGTACAACGGCACAACTATTTTTCAGCAGTTGCGTGCCGTTCTTAGAAAGGGATACCTGCCCATTCGTAGTAGCCACCTCCAACTGCCAAGGACCTACGGTGTAGGTATTCGCACTCACACTGAGTGCCAGTGTAAGTGCGAATAGAATATGAAATGCTCTATACATCATTGTGCTTTTTGTCCCGTTACGGTGTATTTGTTTCCGTTACGCAGGATATACAATTGACCGTTTTCAATATGCTTGCGGATAGCGAATTGTGTATCCATGCGAACATTGTCCGTCCCTGTGGCTATTGAGGAGAAAACCGAGGAAGCATAGCAACCGTCTATCGCTTGTACACCGAACTCTACAAACTCGTTGGAATGGAAAGTGTAAGAGGTCGTGTTCAAGTAGTAAGGCACACCCCCTGCCACTTTCTGTTTACCCGTAGCCGGATCTGCAGGTGTAAGGCAGAACACTTTGCCGTCAGCCGTCTTGGCATACACATTGTAGCGCATAGCCACAGCAGAGGTCTTGTCATCATCGGTAACTGTATTCCAAGAGAGTGTTACTTTGTCGTCCCCTTTGACAAGTTGCAGATTGTCAGGTGCTGATGGGGCAGCGTTGGTCGTGCCGGTATTCAACAGTAAACCACCGCAGAAATCACCGATAGCGTTGCTGTAGCCTCCTTGTTCCACATCCAACACATTGTCGCCGTTCAAATCCACAAGATTGACCGACCCACTCCGAGCGGACATAATATCAATCTTGGTGTCGGTATAAGACTGCGTTGTAAAGGTACCATCACCATTGCTGTAGCAATACATCTGATTCGGCCAACCTGCGTAGATAAAGTCAATGAAACCGTCGTTGTTGATATCTCCTGTCGTGCAGATTCCGCCACCACCCGGGATCCCCGGTGTTGCTACTTTCGAGAATGTACCGTCGCCATTATTGAGGAAGACATTGGCAAAATCTGCCCAACTCTGTTTGATATCGCGACCGTATTCTACGATATCCATATATCCGTCGTTGTTGAGATCCATGATTAAGCCTGCACCATTGAAAGCACCTTGGAACGGAATCCCAGTCATTTGGGAGAATCCGCCCTTTTGGTCATTGATATACAAGAAAGTAACATTCTCGTTGCCCTCGCCGTCTTGGTAACCGGAAACAATGACATCCACATACCCATCGTTGTTGATATCGCCGAGGGTTGCCATGCCGCCATTGATGGGTACAAATGTTTCCGAACCGATGGCTACCGACTTATCCAAGGAGAACACCCCGTGGTTATTGTGATAGATAGCAACCATACGACCATGCGTACCATCCCACAAACCATCTGCCATACCATTAATCAGAAGATCCATCCAACCATCATTGTCGTAATCGAGGGGAGTAAGCATAATATTCGAATAGTCGGCTCCTTCACAGTTGGTGCCGTATAAGAAATTGTCGCTATCTTCTTCGAAAATATCATCGCTGTTCGCTCCAAGGTTCTTCAACACCAATGTGCTGTTGAATACACCATCGGATGTGCCGGTGCAAACGAGATCCAGATACCCGTCGTTGTTGTAATCAATCCATGTGGCACAAGCCAGATACATTGTGATGACGCAGAACGGCAGTTCTACTTGTTCCCAAGTGCCGTTGCCTGAGTTTTTCCATAATTGCGCCGTTGCGTCCGATGCCGAAGAGCCCCCATACACAAAGACATCCAACAAACCATCGTTGTTGTAATCGCCATAGATAAAACTGCGGGCTGCCATAGCGGGTGTGCCGCCTACAAAAGGATCAGACATTTTCTGCCATGTAACAGGAGCAGCTGCCGCCTGCAGCATCAAGGAGGTCAGGCAGGTTGTTACAAATAGAAATACTTTTTTCATAATACAAAATTTTAAGAGTTATTATTGCTATTTACATCCTCAATCAATAGCCCGGATTTTGTACGCCCGAGAGATTGGGGTTGATTTTGGTTTCTGTTTGTGGGAACGGATAGAGTAAATGATGCTCATCCAATGTATTGTTCTCCTTGGCCCACTTGTTGTATTTTTTTACTCGGTCAATGAATAACCCGCTGCGTTTCAAGTCTATTCTACGCCATTCCTCGCAGCAGAACTCGCGTGTGCGCTCGTCCATAAGCGTTTCGATACTATACGAAGTCCACGCTTGGGCATCTGTCCAGTTTTCTCCGAATCCACGCTTGCGCACTTGATTGACGAGTGCAACGGCTTCATCTTCTTTCCCCAACTGGGCTTTGCATTCGGCTTGCAACAGCAGCACATCGGCATAGCGCAAGTAATAGATATTCTTGCCAGCATACCAGATGGAGTAAACATCTTCTATGCGGTTGTCTTCGTACTTTTTGATGTGAGGGTCTAACTGGTCATCGCCAAAGCCGGCAACCGCCACTGCCTTCTGTCCATTGTAGGTGAAGTCGGTACGAATCGTCTCGTCGTAGCGCAAGTCGCCATCTTCCCAAACACCGCCTTGGGTTGTCTTGCTATAAGCCCATTGGGTAGGCAAAACCAATTCATAGCCGCCAAAGGGGCAAGTCGTCTTGCCGGATACGGCGCGTGAACCCGTGTACCATTGCATAACCGCCAAGTCCGGCCATACATTGTTGAAATACAGCGTAAATATAGCCTCATCCGTGCAACTAACGGCAGGGTCCCACAAATCCGAATAATTGGGCATCAATTGATATACATTGCTATCTATAATCTCTTGCAGGGCATCTGAGGCTTTCTGCCATGAGTGGTATCCGGACTCTTGCGGCGCGGACATATACACACGCGCCAACATGGCTTTTGCTGCCCACGCTGTAGGAATACGACCATCCTCCTGCCGCTTTACGGGCAGGTCTGCGGCTGCCGCTTCCAAGTCGGTTACAATCTGTTGGTAAGTCTCTTGTATCGTCTTGCGGGCAGAAAGGATAATCGAGCCATTCTCCACTTGGGTTAATGGCAATGCACCCCAGTATTGTGCCAATTCGAACAGCACGGCTCCGCGGTAGAACTTTGCCTGCGCGATATAAAAGTTTATCGTCTGTTGCTCCTTGTCGTCAGCCCCCGTTCTTCCTGCCAAGGCGTCAATGGCTTGTGCAGACTGCACCACTACCGGCCAACGCGACTTCCACATTGAGGCAATGCAGGTGTTCTCTGTGTTGTAGAGTCCATTGTAGTAGTTCAGTGCACCCTCATTGGCAATCTGGCACTGACAATCGCCAATGCGTATCTCATCCGTTCCCATACGGGTGTAGAAACCTGCACGGTCGGAGTGTATGGCACGGAAATCGTAGTAGATGTTGTTCAAGTACGGTTGTATGTTGTTCAAGTCCGCAAAAATCTGCTCTATAGACAGGCTGTTTTGTGGATCTTGTGTGAGGAAGTCATCACAAGAAGATACCATTACCGCCAAAATGGATAGGAATATGATTTGTACTCTTTTCATAATCGTAAGAATTTATAGAAGTTCCCGTTAGAATCCGATGTTTAAGCCCACAACATAGGTGCGGGATGACGGATAGTCATCGCCGCTTTCCGGGTCGTAGCCCTTGTATTTGGTGGCGCAAGCCAAGTTGTTGCCCGTGAAATAAACGCGGATATGGTCGAAGTGTATCTTGTTCATCCAAGTGCGCGGGAAATCATACGACAGCGTTACCGCCGACAACTTGAAGAACGAAGCATCTTGAATGCCCAAATCCACGGAACTCAATGAATAACGGCTCTTTCCGGAGGTCGTATAGTAAGCGCGGGGTATGTTGGTATTGGTGTTGGTAGGCGACCAACTGTTCAGGTTGTCTGTGTGCGTGGCGGATGTACCGGTGGAAGACATCAGACTTTCATACAGAGAACTTACCTTGTGTGCACCATAGGAATAGTTGCATATTACCTGCAGGGAAATACCTTTCCAACTCAAGTTGGTTTGTAATGCGCCGTAGATAATCGGGTCGGTTTTGCCATAGACATATTTGTCCGCATCACTGATTTTGCCGTCGCCGTTGCGGTCTTTCGGAATGATATCTCCCGGCATAACCGTTGTACCGCCGAAGTCCATGCTGTTCACATACTCCCAGTCTTCGGGCGTGTCCTGCATGATATGGTCAAATTCATATACATAGATATTGTTCAGCGGCTGACCAACGAATAAGTTACCATAACGGTTGATTGAAGTGCCTGAAGAACTGTAAATGGCATCCACATTGTCGTAGAGCGAGATAATCTTGTTCTTGTCGTGCGAGAGATTGAAACCGATGTTCCACTTCCAATCCTTGGTTTGGATGGCTTCCAAATTGAAAGTGAACTCTACGCCCTGGTTTTCCAGACAACCCACATTGTCTATCATGTACGAATAGCCATAGGAAGACGCCAAACTGCGTTGCATGAGCAAGTCTTCATTCCGTGTATAGAAATAGTCCAAGGTCATGTTCAGACGATTGCGCCAGAAGCCCAGATCAAGTCCGATGTTCGCTTGCTTCTGCGTTTCCCATTTCAAATTGGGATTACCATAAATGCCGCTGTTTCGCAAGATGTAACTATCCAATGTGGTAGTCGGCGAAAATAAGGTGTAGTAACTATAGTTTGGAATATTCTGGTTGCCGACTAATCCATAGCCTAAGCGCAGGCGGAGGTTATCTACCACATGCTGGTCTTTCATGAATTGCTCGCCTGTTATGTTCCAACTTAAAGCCACAGACGGGAAATATCCCCACTTGTTGTTTTGGCTGAATTTGCTACTGCCATCCGCACGGCCTGTAAGGGTAACATAGTAGCGTGAGTCATATACATAATTGAGCCGCAAATAGGCAGACATCAGCGAATAGGAGGTGTAGCCTGAATAGAAAGAAGAATGCTCTTTGTCGGTGGCACCTTGTATGCTCTTGTAGGTGAACAGGTCGTTGCCAAAATTCAGGGCTGTTATGGTGTTGTAGTTATCGCTGTGGTAGGACATGTTCATACCTACCATAACCCCGAGGCGGTGCTTTTCCCGTATTGTTGTGTTGTAAGAAACGGTGTTGTCCCACTGCCAATTCATGGAACGCGTGCGGTATTGTGTGGCCTGCCCTGCCGTGTTGCTGCCGTGGCACTCCGTACTCTCTACACCATAATAGGTGTTATTTTCCTGTTGCGCAAAATCAAACGAGAAGGTGGAACGAATGTCCAATCCTTTTACGGGGTTGATGTTGATGTAATCGGAAGTGAGAAAGCGGAACTTGTCCACATCTTTGGTCACTGTTTCCAACGAGCGCAACGGGTTGTGGAAAGCCTGACTCTCCAACTTGCCATCCCACATGTAGTACTCGTCGCTTGTAATAGGGAACAACGGGTTTGCCCGAAATGCCAACAAATACATGTTGTCTTGTACCAATGGGTTCGATTGGGAGAACGCCAGCGAATTGTTGGTACCGACTTTCAGCCACTTGTTTACTTTGAAGTCCAAGTTTACCTTACCGTTATAACGGCGATAGTCGGTTTTCTTGATTTGTCCTTTCTCATCCGAGAGACCAAACGAAAGATAATAGTTAGCTGCGTCCGTAGCCCCCGAGAAGGTGAGATTGTGGTTCTGTGAGAAACCCTGCTGCGCGATAGCGTCCACCCAGTTGTAGGTCTGATTTGCCTCGTAGGCGGCAATCTCCCAGTCCATAAAAGCCTTGTTGCTGTCTATGTACTTCGGATCGGAATACTTTTCGCTTTGTGAACTACCGCAAACGAGATATCGGTTTATATAAAAGTCGCGGTATTTCTGGTAATACTCTTCGTCTTTGCCGGGGTGCTTCTCTCGGTAAGTGTCCATCTCGCCGTTGATAAAAGCGTTTACACGGAAATTCCATACTTCTCTTCCGCTCATGGTCGGTACCGTATTGGCAAAGTTCTTCCAGCCTACCCATCCGTCGTAGGTAACTTTTCCTTTGCCCTTCTGTCCTTTTTTGGTTGTTATAACAATGACACCGTTGGCTGCTCGCGCACCATATAATGCAGTGGCACTCGCATCTTTCAGGACTTCGATACTGGCAATGTCGTTCGGGTTAATCGTAGAGATGTCTGAGCCGTCAATCATGATATTGTCTATCACATAAAGCGGATTCGTGCCGTATGAAATAGAGTTGCTACCACGGATTTTGATGGATGCGTCGGTGCCGGGCTGCGGACTGCTTACTACGAATACGCCCGCTACCTTTCCTTGTAATGCTTGGTTGAGGTTCACCGTAGGTATGTCGGTCAGTTCTTCGGCACTGACACTGCCTATTGCTCCTGTGAGGTCGGACTTCTTCATCGCTGCACCAACTACGACAACCTCGTCGATTTGCTGTACCTCTTCTGCCAAGCGAATTACTACATTTTGGCTATCGTTGACGCGAATACTGTCGTTGCGGTAACCAACATAGAAGAATTGCAGCACATCCCCTTTGTCGGCTTGCAAAGAGAATGCACCGGTGTAATCCGTGATAGTTCCCGCATACGATTTGGCATTGGAAACACTCACTCCTACTAACGGTTCGTTTGTAGCAGCGTCCATGACTTTACCTGTGATGGTAAAACCTTGAGCCGATGCAACTATGGCAACCGTTGTAATGAAACATGTAAGTAAGACTTTTTTCTTCATGGTACTGATTTTAAGAGTTGCTGCAAAAGTATACAAAAAATACCCTCCCGCATATAACAATCGTACCAAACAGTAGTATAATAATACAAATTGTGCTTTTTGGTTGGTGCATGGTTGGTGCGTAGCGAAATCATATATCGCTACACACGATATTGTAATGCCGCTACGGTAGGTGCTGTATTCCGCTATGGTAGGTAGGGAGGAGTGTTGTATCAGGTGCGTTGTTGGGTCGGACTTTCTCCGAATTCGGCACGGTAACACTTTGTAAAATAGGCGGGAGAAGTGAATCCCACCGAGTAGGCTATTTCCTGAATGGTCAGGTCGGTGGTCTTAAGCATTTGCTGCGCACGATGAAGACGGATGTGCCGTATCAAGTCGATTGGTGTTGTTCCCAAGGTTTCTTTTGTCTTGCGGAATAGTTGTGTGCGGCTGATACCCAAGTGTTTCTGCAACTGTTCGACCGTTAGGTGTGTGTCCGCCAAATGGAGTTCGATGTACGATTGCAGGTTCTTCACAAACTGCTCGTTGAGCGAAGATGTCGCCGTGTTTTTTGCCAACTCCTCTGTGAGCATATCCAAGCGTTCTTGCACCCGTCTCCTGTTGTGCTGCACATTGCGGAATACAAACCAAGCCGCTGCGAGGACGGCTGCAAATAGAAACACCGATAGTAAAATAATACCAAGTCGTGAACTCTTCGTTAGTTGCGAGTTGTCCATGTGTTTCTGCAAGGTCTTAATGGCGTCCTGACTGCTATTGATGTCTTCCGACAGGCGCAGCATCAGTTGGGGCGACGACTCCTCTACCAGGACAACAGGAAGGTATTGCTGCGCTTCGTAGGGACGGTTGTTTAGAATGTCTGCCGCTGTGCGGATGACCAAATCTCCGCGACTCGTACTCATGACGGATGCCTCTATTTCCTGATTCAGAATGGCTTCGATGCCTGCGCCTTTGCCCGTCATGGCATCGACGCCCGTGATATGCATGCGATGCGGAGTTCCTTTACACGCCTCGGCTGCTCCTATTGCCATCTCGTCGTTTTGAGCGGCTATCGCCCTTACCTCAGGATACAACGCCAACAGCGAATCCACCTTCTCGTGGGCTTCCTGACGATGCCAATCGGCGGCGCAGGTGGCTACGACTTTCACAGCAGGATAACGGCTCAATCGCTCGTGCAATCCTTGACTGCGCAGTTCCGTAGGAAGAATGTAGCGCGGTCCGACGACTTCGATAACTTGTAGCGGGCGTTGTGGTGTGCAGTTCTCCACGGCTGCCACTTTGTCCAAATAATCGGCGATGGTAGTTCCGATGTCGTAGTTAGACATACAGACAAATGCGTTGTATTTCTCCCCGATGTTGTAGTTGGCTGTCAAAACTACCGGAATACCGGCATCGTAGGCTCGATTGGACGCCTCACAGAGTTTTGGGATGTCATTTGGACCCACAATCAGCAGATCCACCCTTTCTGCAATGAACGAATCTATTTGCCGACATTGTAGGTCGTAGTTGTAATGCGCGTTGCGGAAGACAAGTCGTAGTTCCGGATGGAAGAGGGCTTCCTGGCGCATTTCCGCATCCATCTTTTGGAACCACGCTTCATTGCCCACCTGACTGATTGCGACCGTATAAGTCTGCTCATCCGTCGTTGGCGGGGTAGAGGATGCGCAGGCGGATAGACACAGGAGCGTTAGCAGCAGGTACACGCTGCAGCGGTGGTGCGTAGGCGTATGGCGGTTATTTGTCGGAGACAGGGCGTCAGTGGCGCGAGGGGTAGAAGGCGTTCGATACAACATATACATTGGCTGTTGGGTTGCCGGTTAAACGATTTTGCGCTGCAAAATTATACTTTTCTTTTGGGATGGGCAAATGTTACAAAGAGTCGGCTTGGGGTCCGCATCAATAGTTAGCATTTTTCGACCTATAGGTCAACTTTGCTACAAAGATACGAAAAACAAGTCACATACACAATAGTAAAATCACTACAAATCAATAATTTACACTGCGTTTTGTAAGTTTTGCGTATCCTAACGAATAGACTACTTTTTTACGATGGTCAGGTACACCCCAATCAGCGCAAAACAATACCAAACAAGTCAAGCAAACAGGATAAACAGGAACAGGGTAACATCAGGGGACGAACAGGGAACAACAAGGAGAAAAAAAACGCAACGAAAGCACAACGCAACACTCAACATTATTGGGAATGTTTTCCCAACAAAGACGAGCATTTCGTTGTACCTTTGCAGCATCAAACCTCTACCGACAAAGGAGGTTAACCACGAAAAGAAGTTAACCTCGAAGTGGGCTAACAGCGCAGCAGGTTGATTGCGCAAGAGGCTGATTGCACAGCAGGTTGATTACACAGGGGACGACGATAGCCGAACCTACAACTTCTCTTGTATCTTGTCGACTATCTTCTCGCGTGTGTCCGCCATTTTCTCACGGAGTTGAGAAACTTCCTCCTCCAATTTGGCACGCCAAGTACGACGCTCCTCGGTGGGGTCGTTGTCGGCAATCGCCTCTTGGAACATCTGCTCGGCGAGTTCGATACTATGCTCAATACTGTACTCTTTGCCCTCCTCAGCATACTGCGGCTCCATACGCAGACGCTCCTCGGGATTGTCGAGCCAATAGTCTATCGCCTTGGCGCAATCCTCAGGGTCGCCCGGCTCGAAAAGGCTGCGGCGGTCGAGTGCGAACTGCGGTGTGGCAGAGCGGTCGGAATTGGCAATCACCGGCACGATACCCGTAGCGAACGCCTCGATACAGGAGATAGCCTCGATCTCGATGTCGGCGGGATGTACATAAAGGTCGGTTTGCGCCAGTGTATCAAGCAGTTCCCCCTTGGTAAAGAAACGGAAGATAGGCGGGTTCTTAAGGTCTGCACCACGGCGTTCGAGGTCTTCGAGCAAAGGTCCCTGCCCCGCAAAAATGAGTTGGATACGATCGGCGTACTTGCTCTTCTTAACCGCATCAATCAAGACATCCTGGCGTTTCTCCACCGAAAGGCGACCTATCATCATGATAACTATCTTGCCCTCGAACTCGGGACGCTTAGACTCCCCACGGCGGTAGCAGAAATCAGGCTCTACGCCGTTGCTGATGACATGCAGTTTTGCCTTATAGTCATTGGCTTTCAACTGGTTAGCAATAAAATGGCTCGGGCAGTGGATATGCTTAAAGTCGTTGTAGAAAATATCGCGAAAGGCAATATAAATCGTCTTGTTGATGAGCGGTGCATCCTTAAGCCCGATGCTGGAAGTGATGTTCTCCGGCTGCACATGGAACGCTGCCGTATGAGGCACGCCCAATTTCTGGCAGACCTTAAGCCCCTCGATAGAGAGCGCAAAAGGCATCATGAAATGTACCACATCCGCCCACGAAACGGCGTTCTCCAACACATCCACTTCGGGCTTAGCAAACGCCATACCCTGTGCGTCGATAAGCCCCTGACCGATAGGCATTCGCCACTCAGATACCACATATTTGTTCTCCGTCTGTGCGCCCGTAGAGATGACACGCACCTCGTTGCCGTGGCTGCGCAGATGGTTGGCGAAACGCTTCGCCGAGATAGTTGTGCCGTTGTTGGCAGCATCGAACTGATCTATCACTAATAGAATCTTCATATTACATGCCGTTTTTTGGTTATTCATTATTTTTTGTGGTAACTCCTTAAATTTGGGGTTCTCCATATAATGCCCATTAAAAGCCCATTAATTGATTGCGAAGGACTCATTATCCAAATTAGGTTTACTCTCCATATAATGCCCATTAAAAGCCCACTAAAAGGCTGCACATTACTCATTAGAGGTGGAATATTAGGCATTGGGGGTGGGAGCGTTCTCCTCTTCGATGACATCTACCAACGAGGCGGAGTCGAGAACGGAGTCGTTGCCGTGTTTCTCCATAAACGCATCGTGGCGAATAAGGACATAGATAGCAATAATCAGTCCGCCGAGGAAATCGAGCGTGAGGTCCGTCATCGTATCACGCAGTGCCTCATGCCCCTCGAGCGGCACATCGTCCGAAGAGATAATCGACCCGGAGGTAGTAGCCATAAACTGCTGTGTATTAGTACCGAAGAGGTCATCGTAGGTATACTCGCATATCTCCCAAATAGCGCCACAACCGAGCGAAAACATCAGCAGGAAGACCGCAAGAAAGTACTTATTGGAAAAGACCACCAAGTCGGAGTCGGACAATAACACATGGACTATCCACAGCCCTATAAAAGACAGTACCGCCCCCGAGAAGAGATGCAGCAACGAGTCCCACCACGGGTAACGCCCATAGAAATTAAGCCCGTCACCCAACACCATTGCCGTAAACGCAAACGCCGCTATGACCACCGACAGCACCAACGGCACATTGAGCAGAAAACGCTTGCGCAGCACGATAGGCGCAGAGAGGATCAAGAACATCGCCACATACTGCAAACCGCAAAACAGCACCGCATGGAGCGTGGCATCGGGCTGAAAAGCAAGATAGACGACATTGGCAATGCCCAGCACAAGCGTAAGGACAAAAAGTGCGATATAGAACCGTTTGAGGTGTTGATGAGGATTGGTCATAATTATCGATTTCTTTTATAATGAGCAAATACTATGCCGAAGGAAAGTGCGATGGAAAAATCGTCCTTGCCCAAAGCGAAATGGAACAATGCACAATTACTTAGCGCACAATTACGCTTTCGTTTTTTCCCTTCCATCTATATAACGGAAAAAAGCGAAAATCTATCACTCCAAAAGCAAAATATACAGAATTATTCGGCATATTCTTGCATATATGCAGAAATATGTGTACTTTTGCAGTGCAAATAGACAAATGTAGTATAATTGGAATTTTTCATAGCATTTCGTATTGTATTTGATGTATAATTATGCAGTATTCTACATAAATACACCGAACTCCTATACACCGGTACAAAGATCGCAATAGAATAGATATAGAATAGATACTATAGATAGACTATATAGGATAGATATTCTATAATGTAATAGACATAGAATAGAACAGATTAGAATAGACTTGCACACATAAGTATAACACTATAAACCATTTGAACGGACATGAACATTCGTACTCGCAGGTTGCGCACCATTGCCAGCGTACTCTCGGCACAGATCATCACCAGTCAGGAACAACTGCTCCAAGCCTTGAAACAACAGAACTACGAGGTAACACAAGCCACGCTGAGCCGCGACCTGCGCGACCTGCGTGCTGAGAAAAAAGTGCTGCAAGACGGCACGGTGAAATATGTAGTGCCTGCCAATCCCGTGGTGGAGAAAAAAGTATTGGGTATCGACTCCGACCTCGCGAAAATGTCTATCCGCAGCCTTGATTTCTGCGGGCAATTCGCCGTAGTGAAGACCCGCCCTGGCTTTGCGAACGCCGTAGCGTACGACATAGACAATCGAGGTACGGAACTCATTCTCGGCACGCTGGCGGGCGACGATACCATTCTGGTCATTCCCCGCGATACGACATCGCACGAAGACCTCTACCGCTTCCTAAAAGGATTCTAAACGCACACATTACGCCCCATCTGTCGCACGGCATTGGCACATCCCAATCACAAAACACCGGAACACCCAAATCGCACACATTGCCGTCTCGGTGCGCAATGAAGAAAAAGCATCTCTATACGGCATTGGCGACACTGTTCGCCCTCGTGGTCTACGCTTTTGTAGGCTACGAGTTGGTCGTGTTCGACGGCTATGCGGCGTTGGGGGAGCGTCTGCGTACGGCAGGCGCATGGCAATATATCTGCTTGGCGTTGTGCGTAGGGCTGATGCCCGTCAACCTATGGCTCGAGGCTTGGAAATGGCAGTATCTGCTGCGGCGGATAGCCCCCATGACACGCCGAGAGGCACTGCGGCAAGTCTATACAGGCATGGCAGGCGCATTCGTAACCCCCTATCGAATAGGCGATTATCCTGCGCGCATCTTACTCCTGAAACAAAAAGAGCAATGGCTCTCGGCATTGGGGATGGCGTTGGTAGGCAGTTTTGCCCTGACACTCGTTATCGTAGTATGCGGGCTGCCTGCACTCGGGGCGTTCTTCGCCTCAACGCACATGCAGCCGCTCGCAGGCGTCTTCGCAGCGGCGGGAGGACTGCTGTTGCTGCTCCTGCTCTCGCCCCTCTTGCAACGCCTATGCCGACGATATGGCGCGACGGACAAACAGAACAAAATGCGGTTGCTGCTCGCTGAATTGGGACAGATAAGCGGCAAAGAGTTCGCCTCAGTCTGCGGACTGTCGCTGTTGCGCTACGGCTGTTTCTCACTCCAACTGCTGTTGGCATTAAGTTTCTGCGGGGTGCAACTCACTGCTACACAGTGGCTGACGGCGATACCACTCTACTACCTGCTGGTAACCCTCTCACCTAATATCCCCATGGCGGATGCAGGGATACGCGGCGCATGGGCTATCTTCGTCTTCGGGCATTTCTCGCCCGACGCATCGGTGCCTGCCGCCTTGGCGGCCGGGATACTGTGGATAGTGAATACTGTGGTGCCTGTGATTTACTCTCCCCACCCCCTCAGAGAGGGGAAGTGATTCGGTGGGAGACTTCCCCTCATGACTCCCCCTACCCCCTCAGAGAGGGGGAACGCGATGTATGGTCAACTGAGCCTGACGGCTCATTTGTCGCGGGTGAGGACACCCACGCCCCCAGGTTGAGCAATGCGTATGCACAATTACACATTAACTCCTAATTCCTAACTCCTAATTCCTAATTAATCTCATTCCACCTCTAATACCAATCCTTTCAGGTATTCGCCTTCGGGGTGGTAGATGTTGATGGGGTGGTCTTGGGGCTGGTGGAGTTGGTGGAGGATACGCACTTTGCGCCCTACTTGCGCCGCCGCACTGAAGACTGCGAGGCGGAACATCTCCTTGTCTATCGCCTGCGAGCAAGAGAAAGTGAAAAGGATGCCGCCCGGCTCTATCTGCTCTATCGCCTTGGCGTTGAGCCGCTGATAGCCGCGCAGGGCGTTCTTGATAGCATCACGGTGTTTGGCAAAAGCAGGAGGGTCAAGGACAATCAAGTCGTAGCGGTTCTTGCAGCCCGCAAGGAAAGCAAACGCCTCTTCGGCATAGGCTGTATGGCAGGTGCAGTCGGGGAAATTATGTGCCACATTCTCGCGCACGAGCGCCACCGCCTTGTCCGACACATCGACCGAATCGACCCGCTCTGCCCCACCCCGCAGGGCATAGACCGAGAAGCCGCCCGTATAGCAGAACATATTCAACACCCGTTTGCCGCGTGCATACCGCTCCAAGAGGGCACGGTTCTCACGCTGGTCGACAAAGAAACCCGTCTTCTGCCCACGCAGCCAATCGATACGGAACTCCAAGCCGTTCTCCCGACTCCAGAACTCCCGTTCGGCAGCCGTCTCGCCGCCGACGAGATACCCTACCCGTTCGCCCTCGACCTGCGCCTTAAAGGGCAGTGTGTCGTCGGACTTATAGTAGACATTACGCACCTGCGGCACTGCCGAGACCACCGCAGCAGCCACCTCGTGGCGGACGAGGTGCATACCCACCGAGTGTGCCTGCACCACTGCCGTATCGGCATAGACATCGATCACCAAGCCGGGCAGGAAATCGCCCTCGCCATGAACGAGACGGAAGGTGTTGTTCTGCTCACTAATCAGCCCCAGCGTCTCACGCACACGATAGGCAGCGGCGATACGGCAGTACCAAAAATCGGCAGGCAGCGTGTCTGCGCCGAACTCGAGAATACGCACGCTGATAGAGCCAATCTGGTAATGCCCGACGCCGAGCGTGTCGCCCGTATGGCTCCGGACGACAACGAGTTCGCCCTCTTGCGGCTCTGCGTGCGGGTTCTGTGCATCGAGTATAATCTTAGCGATAGCACCGGAGAAGACCCACGGGTGGAAGCGGCGCAGCGACTCCTCTTTGTGCGGTTTGAGTACGATAGTAGTCATTGAGGTATGCGGTTAGTTTACGCAGTTAGTCTATGCGATTAGTCCACGCCGTTGGCGACGGTATGGTAAGTACGAAGAGAAAGGTTGTCGCTCACCACTTTGAGCGAGCGGACGCAGCGGAAACCGAGGGCGCAGATATACGCCAACTCCATATCGAAGACGCAGTTGCGGTAGTCGGATTGGAGGACAAAATCGGTGTTGCTGTAGCAGACCGCCTGCTGCAGCGTGTTAGCAAAAGGCAGGGGCTGCAGCGGCAGCGTAGGCTCGGGGTACGACACGCAAGGGTGATTGAGGCGCACCTCTGAGACCGAGATAAGCGACCCAAGGTCGAAGTTCGCACTGCCTGCATAGCCGATATTGAGTATCTCCGTATCGACAGGGACAGTGCGCAGGGCAGCCAACACATTGAGTGCGCCCACGCCTGTGATACGCACCTCGTAGTCGGCTATCCAGCGGCGGAAAGAGTCGCCCAAACGGGCAACCGCTTCGTCTATCAGTTTGCGCTCGCCCTCTTCGGCGAGCAGTAGTAGTTTGTTCATTGTTGTGTGGGGATTGTTCATTATTCCATTTGCGGTGCAAAGGTACTGCTTTTTTCTGATTGTAGCAAGCGGGGGGGTCTGTCAGGAGTACTCCATTAATGCCCATTAAAGTTCCATTAAAAGGCTCCGCTGAGGGCGGGGATTGGGGGATAGATGAGACTTAAAATAGACCTTAACATAGGCCTTAACATAGAGATAGACCGCCTCACGGCGGTCTATCTCTACATACATTATGTCTTGTTATTCTTAAATCTAAATTCTTTTTTCTTTGCTTTTTACCGGCTTTGTTATTCCGGCTTTGTTATTTCCGGCTTTGTAGGGTTATTCTACTACCGTACCTTGGGCGGTGTAGAGTTTGTCGCCCTTCTGGATCAGGAGCTGACCGTTGCGGAGAACCTTAACTGCCTTCACTTCCGACGAGGTATTATCGATGGCGGTAGCAGCACTTACTGCATATTCTATCGAATAAATACGAGCGTACTGACAGCCCTGGGTCTCATCCGGAAGCATAAAGGTAAGTTCCACTTTGCCCGCAGGAACTTCGATGGTATCCGTGGTCGTGTTTTCAGAAGACTTCCATGAACCCCATTTTGTCTTCTCACCATTTACATACAGATAACGGCTCAAATCCTCCGAATCACGATTACCCGTATTGCTGAATACCACCTTAATGGTACCCGCTTTCTCTATATCGAAACTTACATACGGACCCTGGAAATACTTACTGTTACGAACCATAAACTCACCTACTACGCGCAGTGCCTGCGAGTTGAAATCATCGGAGTTGGCTATTTGGCTTGTCCAAGTACTATCCATCGCATTTGCCAACACTATAGTATCGCTCTTCGTAACGGTAGAGGTCGCTGTGTATTGAATGGCTTCTACACCTGCTTTTGACCAATCCCATTTCGTATCTTTCGCTACAGCAACCTGCTCAAAACCTGCCTTACGAGTAAGACTGAGCGTATAAGTAAGAGTTGTTGTACCGTCTTCTGCCGTAACCAAAACTGTAGCATCGCCCGGGATTTCAGTGGCTTGCGTAATGGCTATTGTTGCGTTTTCGTCATTTGCAACGGCTGCTACAAGACCCTTTCCTAAGAAAGGCATTTCGTAATTATACTCAATTGTACTTTCTGCAAGCGTAATCGCCTTACCGTCAACCGTCAGTGTCTTCAGCGTAGCATCGGTGCTTAGAGCCGAAGGAACCGTAAAGTTGATCGTATAAGTTTTAGTTGTCTTGCCATCCTCTGCGGTAACTATAATATCTACTTTTGCGGGGAATGTTGCACCCTCATTAGAGGGGGTAAAATCACCGACCTTAACCGTTGCTTTGTCGCTGTTTGCTTCCGCTTCGACCTTCGGATAGTCCGTTGTACCAAAAGGCAACTCTACATCGTACGCTTCTTTGGCAGAACTAAAGTCTTCGAGGGCTTCGCCGTTAATAGTGATGGATTTCAAAGTGGCATTATCTGCGGCATAGCCATAAGTAACCGTAAACTCGAAAACGGACTCAGCGGTACCCTTATCTGTTACAATCTCAATGCTTTTCTTAGCAGTGATACCCTTTATGGAGAAAGTAGCACTATACTCTTTATTTTTACCTCGAGCAGGCAGTGTAACAGAAGTCCAATTACTCAAAGCTTCACCATCTACATTTACCGCAGTATATTTAACAGAATCACCATCTTTATTAGCAGCACCATTAAAGTCGATTTGAGTAATTACATAGCCCTCGTTAACATCAATAGGAATAGAATTGTCATTCTCCCCCCCCTTATTCGAAACCTTAACGCCCTCGGTGGTCATCGTACCACACTTGTTACCTTTGCTTTTAATGGTCATACTATAAGAAATGCCGGAAATAGATGTACTCGACATTGAACCCATTGCGCTTGTCTCAGTCTCCGCCATTGCAGAAATTGCGAAGAGGGCAGCGACAGCCATAAAAAGAAGTTTTGTGTGCTTCATGATTTGTAAAAATTAGATTGTTAGTTAATTAGTTAGTTTCAAAATCGCATAATCCAAACCGACAGCCATAGACAAAAAGCCGCAGATTTGATTTGCGCTGCAAAGGTAAGACATAAAAGAGAAATGCTTGTGGAATAATCAACCGAAATTGTGGAATATGGGGATTTTTCTTTCTTTTTCGGGGACTCCCACGCCAACAGGAATTTCAAGTAACAAGTAACAAGTAACAATTAACATGCATCGTATCGTGTGGGGTTTGGTGGACTCGGCATTGTATGGTCAACTGAGCATTGCGGCTCATTTGTCGCTGGTGAGGTGAAGCGGAGGACAGGTGTGCGCAGCACACTGAGTGTCCGAAGCGAGCGAAGCCCCGTGGGCTTCGTTAGAACTCCTTAGACCACAACCCACGCCCCCAGGTTGGGCATTTCTTTCGTCGTCTGTTTTGTGTACTCTTTTTCTTTGTGCGTGGGGGACTCCGCATCGCATGGTCAAAGGGCTACGCCCCGCGGGTGGGGACACCCACGCCCCCAGGTTGGGCACTCTTGTTTCTTACACTCTTGTTTCTTACACTCTTGTTTCTTACACTCTTGTTTCTTATTTTGCGGCAAAGATACGGATTTTTCTGCAATTGTACAATATACGGAGAACAAAATACGGCATGAGGCTGTCTAACAAGTTTTGGTTAGGCAGCCTCTTTTAGTGTTATGTTGGG
>CAVEXR010000002.1:0-151960 GCA_963619585.1 Azospirillum sp. CAG:239 | reverse complement strand
GCAAAATGACTATTAGAGAGGTTCTGCCTTTTTACAGACTGCAAAATGACTATTAAGTCACTGTTTCGTCATCCCCCGAAATTCAAAAGGGCAAAATACCGTCATCCCCGCAAATTCAGAATGGCAGAATTTGGGCATCCCCCTAAATTTGAGGGTATAGAAGACATCATTACTATTCGGGTGGGAGACCTCATTACTGCAAGATACATACAGAAACCGGAAGGGAACTGCGAGATCGATATCGGACGAAAGAACCTGCCTAACCGATTGGGTTAGGCAGGTTCTTTCTTGTTACACATCATATAATGCGCGGCTTTCCTAAGAGGCACATCTATCTCATGAGTGCATCTATTATTGATTTACTCTGCAAGTTTAGCAGACAAAGTACCCTTTGTACCGGAAGTAGAAACGAATGTTACGGTAATCTTCTGACCTGACATAGTAGTAGCATCCAAGCCTTCGATCTCGTCTGCAGGATACCAACCGGTGCAAGACTCATCAATACCGATATTAACACCATTGTCAGAATACACAAAAGTATGTGTAAAAGTACCTTCCGATACCTTATCCATCTTCTCTACTACCCAGTTCTCTGCCTCGTCTGCAGACGCGTGCTTAATATAAGCCTCCTCAGCAACAGGGAGTTCTACGCAGGGGTTAACTTTCCAACCATAGGCTTCTGCAGTAATGACTTGTCCTGCAGCATCTGCCAAGAACTTAAGTTGGCTCTCACCATTGCTTTCGTTGTAGTCCAACTCACAACCGGCACCGTCAAGAATCTTTACAAGGTTGGTGCCATCGCCATACCACTGACCATCCCAGGAGAATGAGCCATCGCTTTGGAGTTGAACAGGCTTAGCCTCACATGTATAACCGGACTCGTTAGCCTCAACAGGAGTAATCACTGCCTTGTACCAGCCGTCAAAATCTTTGATAGCCTCCATCTTCAGCGAAGTACCATCCCAAGCACCCTCTGCGAAAGAACCTGCCAAGATAACATCATTGCAAGGAGCAGCCACAAAATGAATAGCCAGCGTTATTTTGCCTTCTGTCGGGTCGAGATCAGGTACCGTTACTTCGGGATCGGGAGTGGGCGTTGGAGGAACGACATTGTTATCTCCCTTCTCCTTGTCGCAACTTACCAGGGCTACTGCGCCAAACAGCATGGCAGCCAACATCAATTTGTTTGTTTTCATAATTTCTTAAATTTTGAAAGTTAATAATTAGTTTTGTGTGTTGTTTTCTTTATTGAATTGTCAAGCGGGGTTCTGAAAAGCCCTTGCTCATTATTCGTCATTGAACAAATCCGCTCGATAGCAATTGTTATTCGCTATATAGCCTTCCGTTAGTATCCGTTTGCCTCGTTGAGACCTGCCAAGTTCTTATTGGCTGTAACATCCGCATAAGGCAATGGGAAGATATTGAACTTCTTGTCTACGGCTTTGACAGCAGCACCCGACTTGGCACCGCCACGACCTTCCCAATTGCGGGTAGCCTTCTCGCCGGCGAATTGCCCAAAGCGAACCAAGTCGCTACGACGGCGTCCCTCGCAGTAGAACTCGCGTCCCCACTCGTCGAGCAGGAAATCGTCGCTCAAGGTAAATGCCGTAGTGTTGTTGGCACGGTTGCGCAATGCTTTCACTGCCTCCTCGGCTGTGCCGTTGGTAGCCGTTCCGCCACGATACACCGCCTCTGCGTAAGTAAGGTATGCCTCCGCTACACGCATAAACGGAATATCCGTATCCGGGAAAGCGGCATTATGCCCTACGCTCTGCTCGGGGAGAGCCGCCGTAGAATAGACGCCCGTCCACTTGCAGATACCCCAGCAGTCGTAGAACTCGGACGACATAGGCCCTGTGAGTGCCCAAGTAAGCGAGGTACTCGAATCGGAATAGGTACAGAAGATAGCACGGTCGTCGCCCAACTCGGCAGGCATATTGTACTCATTCTTCTTAATACTGCCCGCAGTGGCAATATCGGTAAACATGGCTATCAACTCGGGCGAAGAACGGAAACACGACCAGGAATCGCTCGAACCCGACGGCAGCCAACCCGCATCACGAGTAGCGTTGATCAAGAAACGAGAACCGCCCCACGACTCGGTATAATCGCCATCTTGGTAGACAAGCAGTACGGCTTCGTTCTGCGCACCATTGGTATCATTATCGCCCATAAAGAGTTTCTGATAAGCGGAATACATACCCGTTCCCTCGGTGAGCAACTTATAGTCCGACGCCATCACCTTGCCTGCATACTCGGCGGCTTCGTTCCAACGCGCCGTACCGGTATAGACCTCTGCATTGAGATAAAGGCGGGCGAGCAGCAACTCGGCTGCCACCTTATCCACACGGAAGAGGGACAAGCGTTTGTCGGGCAATGCCTCGTCGCTCGAAGCGTCGCAGAGAGCGAGCAACTCGGTCTCTATCTTCGCAAAGAGGTCTGCACGCTTAATAGGCTCCGGATCTTCGACGCTTACGCCCGTGGCGTTAGGCACTGTGCCGAACATATCCAACAGATAGTACTCGTTGAGGGCACGGATGAAACGCACCTCGGCACGCTGCTGAAGGGTCTTCTCGTCGGTCTTGCCCTCGGTATTGGCGAGGAACGAGTTGCAGAGCGTAATATCGAAATAGAGGCGGAAATAGACACCCTCCACAAGCGAGTTGGAGGAGTTCCACGACATAATACGCAAGTCGGCTACACCCGGGTCGCCCCAAATCCACCAACCCTCATCGGTAGGGAACTCGTTCAACTCCCAGAGCATACGGTAGAACGAAGAAGTACCCTCGTCCACGCCGTCTACATCACCATTGCCGTCGGGGCCATTCTGTCCCGTAGTGGCAAGGGTGGCGTACACTTTGGTAAACACGGCATCTTGGTCGAATGTCATGATCGTATTGGGGTCATCGGGTATGCGGTTCAGAGAACATGCCGTCAGTCCTAAGGCTGCTATGCACCCGACGAAGAATAGTTTGCTGTATGTTTTCATGTCTGTAATCGTTATCAAAGTCATACTATTTAGGTCTTTAGTCTTTAGAAATGGAGGCTCAAACCAATTACCGTCGTCATCGAACGGGGGTAGATATTGTTGTCGATACCGCCATAGACCTCCGGGTCAAGCCCCGAGTACTTCGTGAAGACGCACGGGTTCGACACCGTAGCGTAGATACGCGCCTGAATGGTCGGCTTGTTGAAAGTATAGCCCAAAGTAATGTTGTCGATACGGAGGAACGAAGCATTCTCTACGAAACGGTCGGAGAAATACCACTCGGAGGTAGTGCCTACCGCAGTCGTGCCGTCGGCATTGTAGAGCAGCGTCTTGAGGTTGTTGGACTGGAAGCCGTCTTTCCAATAGGTATTGTATGCGTTCTTGAGTACACCGTGGTAACCACCGTTCTGTGCGCTATATACCTTACCCGACTCTACCCACTGCAGGTTGCTTGCCAAGACATCGTTGTACACATAGTTGCCGAGGTGCGCACGCAGCGTGATACCGAGGTCGAATCCGTAGAATTGCCACTTGGACTGGAAACCAAGCGTTACCTTAGCGTCCGGCGACTTGTAGTAGTAACGGTCGGAAGCGTTGATCTGCCCATCGTGGTTGCGGTCGATGATATAGTATGCATAGTTACCCTCGGCATCTTGGAGATACTGCGTCTCGTATACCCAGAACGAAGAAGCCGCATTGCCCGTATGGTGGTAGGTAACATAGTTGCCCGTACCCGACGAGATACCGCCCGAAGCGATGTTATAGTCGGGATTGGTATCCGACCCGAAGAGGCTCGTAATCTCGTTGTCGTTCCAAGTGGCATTGAGACTCATATCCCACTTGAAGTTCTTGCGGTCGAAGGCTACGGCATTGAATGCGAACTCCACACCCTGGTTGCGCAGCGAGCCGACATTCGATACCACACGGTTCTTGAAGTTCGTACCCGCCGGTACATTCACCGTATTGATAAGGTCTTTAGTATTGCGATAGTAGTAATCGAGGGCAAAGTTGATACGATTGTTCAGGAACGCGAGGTCAACACCTGCGTTGTATGTGGTGGTCTTCTCCCAAGTCAAGTCTTGGTTGTATGCGCCCGGACGATACGAGTAGTAAATGGTATTACCATTGGCGTCCACCGTGGTGCCATCGACGATATTGTTGCCACCGACAGGATAGTAAGCGTGCGATTGGCTCATCGTGTAGGTAGGCATATAGTAGTAGTCGTAGCCTATATCCTGCTGACCCGTAATACCATAACCGAGACGGAGTTTGAAATCGCTCAAAGTACTGTTGTCCTTAAAGAAAGTCTCCTTAATCTTCCACCCGAGCGCCACCGAGGGGAACAAACCCCAGCGGGCATTCTTGCCGTGCGTGTTTTTCTCGGCAAAGCGGCTCGAACCATCGGCACGGAATGTGGCGGTCAACAACACTTGGTTCCAACCATTCCAGTTGATACGCCCGTAGACCGACTGCAAAGCATTGTCCGTCACGCTCGAATAGGTATAGCGGTTGTACTGCTGCCCTGCGAGGGTGGGGTCGTTGTTGGTCGACTGATACAATCCCCAACCGTCGGTGCTGTACTTGCTATAGAAGTACTGGCTCTCGTAGCCCACCATTACATCGAGGTGCTGCGTATTGAAATCCTTGTAGTACTGTGCGTAGGCAGAGAACTGCAAGTTGTATTTCGACTTATCGGAATAGCCATCCCAACCGTAGTAATGGTTCGAGTACGATTGGTCGCTAATCGTTGTCTGCTGCTTACCGTAGGAGTAGTCTGCACCGAAGTTGGCATGCAGGCGCAAGTCCTCAAAGCCGTGAATCTTATAGTCTGCCTCGAGGTTGCCGATAAACGAACCGGCATGCGCACGGTCTTTCTTCTGCTCGAGCGTTGCCAAGGGGTTTGCCGTCGTCTGGGCGTTGTTGGTGATATTCCATACGGCATCGTTGTAGGTCGCCGTCTTGGTACGCTGGTAGTAACCGCCGAAGAATTGGTTCAGTTGGTCGGTCGTCGCGCCTTTCACCTCGCCCTTACCATTAACGAGTTCGCCACGCACGGGAGCCGTCGGATCCATAGAGAGAGCACCGCCTACCACACTACCGTCCGCATAGCGGTTGTAGATATACATTCCCTTGGCATTGAGGTTGAAATTCAAGTGATTATCGAGGAACGACGGCGAGAGGTTCATCGAGGCGGTAACACGCTGCATGTTACTGGTTTTGATAATACCGTTCTGGTCGGTATAGCCGATTGAGAAACGGTAAGGCATATTCTTCGCGCCACCCGTGATAGAGAGGTTATGGTCGGTAGAGATAGCCGTGCGGTAGATTTGCTTCTGCCAATCGGTATTCGCCGTACCGAGTGCGTCGGTCTTCGAGGCTTTGTGTCCGAGTTGGGCGGCATACGCACGGATTTCATCGCCCGTAAGGGTCTCCAATTGGGCAGTCAGCGTACCAAACGACACATTGCCCTCGTAGTTGAATTTGGGTTTCGACCCTGCTTTACCTTTCTTGGTGGTAATAATGATGACACCGTTCGAGGCACGACTACCATAGATAGCCGTTGCCGACGCGTCTTTCAGCACCGTAAACGACTCAATATCGTTCGGATTGACCATCGAGAGCGGGTTCGACACACCTTGGATACCGTTGTTATCCATAGCCAAACCGTCAATGACAATCAAGGGGTTGTTGCTCGCCGAAAGGGACGAGCCGCCGCGGACACGGATAGTACCCGCACCACCCGGCGTACCGTCGGCAGAGGTAACCGTAACACCGGCAATCTTACCCTGCAACATCTCTTGTGCATTGGTAGTCAAGCCTTTGTTCATGTCATCGGGTTTGATGGCGGTAACGGAACCCGTGGCGTCGTTCTTCTTCACGACACCGTAGCCCACTACGACCACCTCGTCCAACTGCTCGGAGTCCTCGTGCAACAGCACGCGCATACCCTGTGCGGCTTTCAGTTCCTGCGTCTTATAACCCATGTAACTGAATTCCAACAGCGTACCCGCAGGCACATTGAGAGAGAAATGTCCGTCGAAATCTGTGATTGTACCATTGGTACTGCCTTTCTGCAGGATATTCGCGCCGATGATAGGCTCTCCCGTGGAGGCTTCTAATACCGTACCGGAGATTTGTGCATGCGCCGTAAGGCAGAATGCCCACGCCGACAGCAATCCCCATAGGAGTACTTTGTGTTTCATCGTAAGTAGATTAGATTAAGTTAGTAGTTATGTTGTGTAGTTGTGTGCTTTTCCATGCGACGGTCGCTTTTCCTTATTATTAGGTATACCATTATTAGGTATATCCCTTGGGCTTTCCCTATTTTGCTTTTTGCTCACTCTGCACCGCTCTGCAGGTGGCTGCTCTAAAACGACCGTTTAATTTCAACACACAAAGGTAGGGGTTTTTGCGCACATAGCAAAATAATTCTGCGAAAAAAATGCTGTTTTTCTCCCTATTTTCGGCGATATATGTTGCAAAACATATCTTTCCGCCATTCTCGGGCAGCAAAGAGAATGAATATAGTTGCTGTACAAGTAGGATGAGGGGAATGGGAACGGGGAGACGGGGGATGGGAACGGGTGGAAGGGGAACAGGAACGGATAGACAGGGAATGGGGAGAAGGCAATGCTTGGGTATTACAAAACCTATACAAAAGAAGGTTTATCAACCGTGTATCTACCGTGTATCTACCGTGTATCAACCGTGATGGTATGGGGATAGACCGCTGATTGACGGCTAATTAGAAATTGGACGAATGGAACTAATTAGGCAAATGGAAGTAATTGGGTGAATGGAAATAATTGGGTGAATGGAAGTAATTAGGCGAGTGGCTGCCGAAAAACGGTCGTTTTAGAGCAGCCACCTGCAGAGCGGTGCAGAGTGAGCAAAAAGCAAAATAGGGAAAGCCCAAGGGATATACCTAATAATGGTATACCTAATAATAAGGAAAAGCGACCGTCGCATGGAAAAGCACACAACTACACAACATAACTACTAACTTAATCTAATCTACTTACGATGAAACACAAAGTACTCCTATGGGGATTGCTGTCGGCGTGGGCATTCTGCCTTACGGCGCATGCACAAATCTCCGGTACGGTATTAGAAGCCTCCACGGGAGAGCCTATCATCGGCGCGAGCGTGCTGGAAGTGGGTACCACCTCGGGCAGCATAACAGACTTTGACGGGCACTTCACACTCCAAGTCTCGGAGGGAACAAAACTCCAAATCAGTTATATGGGCTTTGCGACACAAACCCTGCCTGCCAAAAACGGCATGGTAGTTCGCTTGGCAGAAGATACCTACCAAATACAGGAGGTAGTGGCTATCGGTTACGGCTCACAAAAGAAAAAAGAGGTAACCGGTTCGGTGGCTTCGGTGAAAGCCGAAGACTTCAATGCGGGCGTAAAATCGAACCCCGTCGGCTTGCTGCAAGGCAAAGTGGCAGGTCTGAACATAAGCCGCACGACAAGCGACCCTACCTCGACGGGCTACAATATCCAAATCCGCGGGTTCTCCACCCTCGGGCAAGGTACAGGCTCTTCGCCCCTCTACATCGTAGACGGTGTGCCGACCAGCAATATCGACAATATCTCTCCCGAAGAAATAGCCTCGATGGATGTACTCAAAGACGGCTCGGCAGCGGCTATCTACGGTACGCGCGGCACGAACGGCGTGATACTCATTACCACCAAGCGCGGTGAGGGCTTCGGCGACAAAGCAGAGACACAACTCGAGTACTCGGGCTATGTCAATGTAGCATGGATTAACAGCCGTGTGGGCATGGCAAATGCCGCCCAATTCCGCTCGTTGAATGAAGCCACAGGCGGCAAACTCGCCGGCATAGACCAAGGTGCAACAACCGATTGGACAGCCGCGCTTGCCCGCAAAGCAGCCATCACGCACAACCACAACTTGGCTGTCTCCGGCGCACACCGCAACTTCAACTACCGTGCATCGGTCAACTTCAAAGACGCACAGGGTATAGCAAAGAACAACGGACGACAAGAGATTACGGCAAAGTTGGCAGCTGACCAGAAAGCCCTGAACGGATGGTTGCGCCTGCAGTACGATGTAACCTATATGCACTACAAGAACGAGTACTCGGCTGCCGACTTTACCATGGCATCGCAACTGAACCCGACCATGCCTATCTACAACGAAGACGGGTCGTACTATATCCCGGGCAACTCAGGGCAATACAACCCCGTGGAATACATGAACGCCCGCGAGAACAACCAAGACGGCAACTATTTCCGCGGTTCGCTCAAAGCCACAGTGGACATCAAAGCCGTTCCGGGACTGAAAGTGAACGCCTTTGCCGCTATCGAAGAGGGAGACAACCGCTCACATAGTTACAACAATACCATTACCGACCCCAACAAAGCCGAATCGAGCGATTGGGCATACCGCAAGTTTGACATGACGCTCAACCAACTCTACGAAGCCACCATAGACTACGCCGGCAGTTGGAACGGGCATAACCTTGTAGCAGTAGCGGGTTTCTCGTACCAACACTTTATGGACGACGGTATGGAAGCCTCGAACAAAGGTTTCGTCATGCCGTCTATCAAGTACTACTCTATCGGCGAAGGCGACGCCTCGAAAGACTACCTCTCGGTAAGTTCATGGCGCAACGCCAATGCACTTGCGGCTGCCTTTGCGCGTGTGAACTACAACTACGACGAGAAATACCTCCTCTCGCTCTCGCTGCGTGCAGAAGGCTCGAGCCGCTTCGGTGCGAACAACAAGTGGGGGTGGTTCCCTGCAGTCAGTGCCGGTTGGCGACTGAAAGGCGAAGACTGGATGAGCGACCAAGATTGGTGCGACGAACTGAAACTGCGTGCGGGCTTTGGTGTAACGGGAAACAATGTAGGACAAAACCTGATGTCGGTTGCACTGCTCTCGAAATCCGATGTATTCGACTACAACGGCAAACCGACCGCCACCTACAAGGTAACGCAGAATGTGAACCCCGACCTGAAATGGGAGAAAAAATACGAGTACAATATCGGTATTGACTACGGCTTCCTGCAGAACCGCCTCTATGGTAGCCTCGAGGGCTATGTGCGCAACACGAAAGACCTGCTTTGGTATTACGAAGTACCTACTCCGCCCTATCAGTACACCACACTGCTTGCCAATGCGGGCGAGATGCTCTCCTACGGCGTGGAACTCGCTATCACGGGCGTACCCGTCAAGACCAAAGACTGGACTTGGTCGAGCGGTATCACACTGGCATGGAACGAGAACAAGATAACCAAACTCTCCGACCCCGACAAGGGATTCAACTACTCCGAGTCGCCACAAGGCAACCTCTACGGCAACAAATTCAACGGTTCGGACTCCTATACACAGATACTTCGCGAGGGCGGCATAGTGGGTCAATGGTACGGCTATAAGTTCCTCGGCTTCAACAAGAACGGCGAATGGATGTACGAAGACCAATACGGAGGTGCCACCTCGAAACCGACTACTGCCGACAAACAAAATCTCGGCTCGGCACAGCCCGCCGTCACCTATGGTTGGAACAACACCATCCGTTGGCGCGACCTCGATATCACAATCTTTTTACGCGGTGTATTGGGCAACAAAGTGCTGAACGCCAGCCGTTTCATGTACACCCCCGACGGCACGGACAAGACCACGAACTATAACTTCTTCGCCAAAGATGTACTCTCGGGCAACGGTCCTACGAAGAACAACGGTGCGGTATTTGCCGACTACAACCATTTCTCGGACTACTGGCTCGAGAACGGCTCGTACCTGAAATGCGACAATATCACCGTTGGCTACACATTCAAGTTCAAAGAGAATAAGTACGCCCGCTCGCTGCGTATCTACGCTACGGGACAGAACCTCTTCACTATCACATCCTACTCGGGACTTGGCCCCGAAATCAACACCTCGTGTATCGACTATCCGGGCTTGGATATCAACAACTTCTATCCTAAGACGGCATCGTTCCTCTTCGGTGTAAACTTGAATCTATTCTGATGCATTCTACCCAACCAAGGAAGACCCTTTTATACACAAAGCAATGAAAAACATACTGAAATATACACTATTGGGCGCACTGGCAGTGCCTGTGCTGCTCACCTCCTGCAACATGCTCGAGGAAGAGAATTTCGGCAAGCCGACTACCGATGCCATGCTCCAAAACGAGGAGAATGTGGTCTCGCTCGTAGGACAAGCCTATGCCGACCTCCGTTTCATGCACGACCACTGGGGCTATTGGGGCGTAAACACCCTAACCGCTGACGAAGGTCTCTGCCCCGTCCGCAAAGGCGGCTACTGGAACGACGGCGGCTACTGGAAATACCTGAATACCCACGAATGGAACGCCTACGGCGAAGCATTCAAAAATATATGGAATTGTACGGTATCGGGCTCGGTACTCTGCAACAACCTGCTCCAAACACTCTATGCAAACGAGAGCAGTATGTCGCCCGAAACCTACGGTAAATTCGTAGGCGAATTGGAGGTACTTCGCTCGTACTATTACTACCTGCTCTTCGACTCTTTTGGGCGTATTCCCTATATGGAGGACTATTCCGACCGCAATGAAGCACTGCTCGAGCCGTATGTCGTATGGGCGCATTTGGTATCGACACTTGAGCGCAATGCACCGAACATGGCAGTAGTAAACGATGCCAACCGCCCGCAATACGCAGGGCGTTGTACACAGGGCTTTGCCTATACACTGCTCGCCAAACTATACCTCAATGCCGAGTCTTTCGGTTGTACACCAGAAAATGTAATGGCAGCCGAGCGCACCTGCGATGTACACAACGGCAAGAAAGGTTCAAAACCGCTCGAAGAGGTAGGTATCCGGATTCAATCCGCAGCCGACTTCTATACCAACGCCGTACGCTGTGCAAACAAAGTCATCGAATCGGGGTCGTACCTCATCGAACCGGACTACTTCACAAACTACAAGATAGACAATGCGGGCAGCCGCGAGAACATCTTCACCGTAGTAGAGGACGGATTGACCTCCACCTACCCCGAACGCGATGAATATGCCTGCAAGAACAAATTGCGCATTGAGTTCCTCACGCTGCACTACCAATTCCAAGACCGTTTCAATATGCAACTCGACTGTTGGAATGGTTTCTGCGCCCGCCCGCAATATATGGCACTGTTCAACGACCACGATGTGCGCGGTGCAGGCTATGAGGGTAAGGGTACAATGAATGAGCATCAGTGGGGCTGGTTCTTAGGACCACTCTGCAAAGAAGACGGCACGGTAATGACCGACAAGAGTGCTTTAGACTCGGCAGGCAACCCACGCCCGATAGACATTCATATTGAAATAGAATCGCTCGACAATGCCGACCGTATGGACGGTGCGCGTCTCTACAAGTACGAACTCGACAAAGAGGGCAAGTACAAATACATGGAGAATGACTTTGTTCTCTTCCGCTTTGCCGATGTACTCCTTATGAAGAAAGAGGCACTGCTCCGTGGCGGTACGGATAATGCAGCAGGTATTGAGGACGCCTACATCACCGACATCAAGAAGCGTACCTTTGCTTACTCGGCAGACCCTGTAGCCGCATTCGACGCCGCCTATCCCGATGCTTTTACTACGCTCTCAAGCGACCTCAAGAGCGGCATACTCGCCGAGCGGGGACGCGAACTGAGTTGGGAGAACGCCCGTCGCCGAGACCTTATCCGCTTTGGGCAGTTCGAGAAGATACAATATGTAAAGAACACCGCCGAGACACGCCGCTGGTTCCCTATCCCCTACAGTGTACTGCAGAAAGCCGTTGTAGACCCCGAAACGGGCAAGCGTATCTGGACACAGAACCCTGGCTATTAACCTGCGCAAAAAGGCAAACACACAATAACCATTCATAAACTAACACTAAAACAAAAAGTATCATGAAGAAATTCAGTATTTTCGCAGTGGCTATGGCTGCTGTGGCTATGACCTTCACGGCTTGTAAGAATGACGACAAAAAAGGAGATGTAGATTTCGACCAACTCCCTAACGGCTTCTATGTATCCGTTGCAGGCGAAGACTTGGTAGCGGCGAACGCTATGGACCAAGGTACAAACGAAGTTGACCAGACTGCCCGCACCGGTATGTACGAGAAATATGTTATTCTCGAGGCAAACAAGGAGTATGAGTTCGTCAACAAGAAAGGCAACAACGCTGACCGTTACGGCGTACCCGAACTGGAGTACGGCGACAGCCTTATCGTTACCGACAACCACAATGTGGCAGGCTACAAAGGCTCGTTGGGTGCTAACACCACCATCAAGGTAAAAGAGACCGCTCTCTACCACATTGTACTCGACTTCGATGAAGACGGCAAGTTGGCAGATGTAGGTGGCGCACAATGTATTATCGTACCCGTAGAATGGGGTGTACGCGGCGGCATGAACAGTTGGGGCTTCACGCTCGGCGAGAAGAGCGAGGCAGACGGTGCCATCACATGGACATGGAAAGACCAAGAGTTGGCAGCAGCCGGCGAATTCAAGTTCGCTCACAGCGAAGCATAGAAAATTGAATTGGATATTGCTAAACTCGTGAAAGCAAATACCAACCTCGGTACGGATTGCGTTCCCGGTGGCGACAACATCAAAGTAGAGAAAGCAGGTCTGTATACGATCACGCTAACCTACAAGGCTTCGACCGAAAGTTCGGCTATCAAAGACAGTTATACAATGACCGTTACCTGCACCCAAGAGAGTTCACTGCCGACTACGATGTACATCATCGGTAACGACTTCGGCAATTGGGACTGGGCATCGGATGGCGTTGTAGAGATGACTCCGGTACATAGCCACGCAGGCGTATTCTGGGCTATCCGCCACATGACGACGGACACACAATTCAAGTTCTGCGCTACCAAGGCATGGAACGGAGACTTCACCCAATTAGGCACCAATGAGGGCTTTATCACTCCGAATAACGACCAAGTAGAAGCAGAGGGCATCTACACTATCATTGTAGACCTGAAAAACGACAAACTGACCGTTATGCCTGCTGAAGTGTACGGTATGGGCGACGGCTTCGGTAGTTGGGACGAAGGCAAGTATCCGTTCGAGGCAGACGGCACGACACTGACCGCTACGGCAGCCGCTGCAGGCAATCTCCGTATGTACGCAAAGATACCGGGCAACGAAGGCAACTGGTGGCAGTCGGAGTTCAATATCTATGACGGCAAGATTGTTTGCCGTGCAGACGGCGGAGACCAAGAAGCAGTGCCCGTTGCTGCAGGGCAGAAGATTACGCTGAACTTCAACGAGGGCATCGGCGAAATTAAGTAACACCGAATATAGGCAGTAGCAGAGGGAATCCCTCGCTACATACAAACTGCCCCTCTACACCCAAGAGACTGTCAATCCACAAGATAGGCAGTCTCTTTTTGTTATCCATGGGGTGTTTCTTATCGTTCATCCTTCGGTTTTCGCAGCCTGCTTCTCTATCATGCTACCCTGCTTAATACTATCCAACCACTCCCCTAATCGACAAATTCAATATAAATTTGGGGATTATAATCTAGAAATTTGGTATGAATTTGTAGATTAGGAGGCAGAAAACTTGCATTTATTGTCACGAAAAATGTGCCTTTACGGGGTAAAATCTGCAACTAATAGCAAAAATTACCCCCTAAAGTCGCCTTTATTTGTCCACGAACGGTACAAAACACCCGCTCGTGGACGAATAAACACCTTGGTCTGCTGCTGTAAAGTAAATACAACTATTCCCTACATTGCGACTATTCGCCTTTCGTGTTGAGCAGGCGGAGGATGTCGTCGGTCAGTTGGGGCAGCGTAAGTCGGTTGGCATGCAAGAGGTCGGAGAGGACATAACGGTCTTCGAACTGCTTGCGTTCGCCACGAACCAATACTTTCATTGCGCTGTCGGCATAATAACGGGCAATCTTCTCTCCCCAACCGCCGTCCACTTGCCCGCTCTCCAAAGTAAGCACAAGTTGGTGATCTGCCTTTAATGCATCGAGTGTGGCGGTATCGAGTGCCGTTATCAAACGCGGATTGACAAGCGTGGCATCGAGGCCTTTCTTCGCCAACTCAGCAAGCAACGCTTCTCCTAATTGGAAATACGAACCCAGAGCCAATATCGCCACTTGTCCGCCTCGATGTACTATCTCATACGACGGCGTCGACCAATCGCAGTCCGCACTTGGCAATGTACATTGTGCATTCTGCATTACGCATTCAGCATGGTTCGTTGTGTAGCGGGAAACAACGCCATTGACGGGCACACGAATAGCCACGGGGTGTTCACGATAGTTAAGCGACCACGAGAGCATAGCGAAGTACTCTTCCTTGCAAGTCGGCGCAAGATAAACCAAGTTCGGGATATTCATCAGCAGCGGAATATCATAGAAGCAGGTGTGCGTAACATCGTTCATACTTTCAATACCGCCCCAAAAGACAAGAATAACGGCAGGGTTGTTGTTGATACAGAGGTCTTGCTGCAACTGGTCGTAGGTGCGCTGTACAAAGGTACTGTAGACTCCCCACACGGGCTTTGCACCACGGCGGGCAGCCCCCGAAGCGAGAGCAACGGCGGTCTCTTCGGCGATACCCACATCGACAAACTGCTTGCCTGCACGCCCGCGGCGGCTCTTGGTAAAGCCCATGACGGTGGGCGTACCTGCCGTAACAGCCAAGAGGTCGGGGCGGGTAGGCATAAGCGAAAGCAGATACTCCGCCGTCAAGGGCGCATAGTCCTCGGTAGGTTCGCCCATGGTGCGGGGATTGCCCGTAGAGAGTTCGAACGGCACACTCCAATGCCAACGCTCCTTATGCTGCTCGGCAAGGGCATAGCCTTTTCCCTTAAGGGTATTGATATGCACCACGATAGGGTGCGTGATGTCTTTTACCTGCTCGAAAGCGGCAATAAGTGAAGGGATATCATTGCCGTTGTCCACATAGAGATAGTCAAGCCCCATGGCACGGAAGAGGTTGCATTTCGCTTCGCCTTTGGTCTCACGGAGCAACTGCAAATTCCGGTACAGCCCACCGTGGTTCTCGGCGATAGACATTTGGTTATCATTGACAACTATAATCAGGTTCGAGCCGAGTTCCGAGCCTGCTACATTAAGCCCCTCCAATGCCTCACCGCCGCTCAACGAACCATCACCGATAATAGCGATGATATTCTCCGTACCGCCCTGCAAATCACGGGCTTTTGCCAACCCGCAAGCAAGACTGATACTCGTCGAGGTATGCCCGATAACAAAGTGGTCGTGCGGGCTTTCCAAGGGTTCGGAATAGCCGGACACATCGTCGTAGTGGCGGCTGTCAAGGAACGCCTCTTTGCGTCCAGTGAGTATCTTATGCGGGTAGGATTGGTGCGAGACATCGAAGACCAACTTATCCACGGGCGAGTCGAAGACATAGTGCAGTGCCACCGTTGCCTCGACCATACCGAGGTTGGGACCGACATGCCCGCCATGCTCGCTCACTTTCTGCAACAGACATTGGCGCGTCTCGGCTGCCAACTGTTCTAACTCGGTAGGATTGAGGTGCTTAATATCCTCAATGGTGTTGATTTTCTCTAACAGCATTGTAATGTGTAATTGGTCACGGTGCAAAGGTACTACATTTTCTCGAAACTACCATAGGAAGACGGCACAGGGCAGTAATTCGGGTATGATTATCCGTAATTGAGGTACGAAATTACATCGGCATTTTTTGAAACACTTGTCCTTTTTAACTCTCTTTGGCTTGTAGGGACGAAAAAAAAGCAGTACCTTTGCAGTCGGATTCGGGGGACAGCAGGCTCTCTCCATAAAAGCCAAATCCCTATCTTCAAAGAACCCCACTCTACAAAGGGGCAAAGAGAACCCACTCTACAAATGGGTAGAGAAAACCTCACTCAGGCGGCGGGCAATAAGCCACTGCAACAAAAGAGGACTGAGCGCCTCACTCTACAAAGGGACAGAGAAAACCTCACTCTACAAAGAGGCAAAGAGAACCTCACTCGATAAACAGGTAACATGGTACAAAAAGGAGAAAACAGCATTCTAACAGAACGCCGCAACTTCTGCGAAGGGGCAAACTACCCGACCGGAGTTGTACGCATACCTGCGCTCGTCGATATGCATGTGCATTTCCGAGAGCCCGGATATACTCAGAAAGAGACCATTCTGAGCGGCAGTACTGCCGCTGCTGCTGCCGGCTACTCCGATGTATTTACCATGCCGAACACCAATCCTGCCCCTGACAGCGTGCAAAACCTCCAACAACAACAGGACATTATCGCACGCGACAGCCGCATTGGCATTCATCCCTACGCATGTATCACCCTCGACCGTAAAGGCGAGGGTGAACTCGTTAATATACAGGAACTTGCACCACGAGTAGTCGGCTTCTCCGACGACGGCTGCGGCGTACAAAGCGAGGCACTGATGCGTCGCGCCATGGAAGAATGTGCCGCTGCGGGAAGCATGATAGTGGAACACTGCGAGGTGAACAGTCTGCTGCGCGGCGGCTACATCCACGACGGACTCTACGCTGCACAACACGGACACAAAGGCATCTGCTCTGAGAGCGAGTGGCGAGAAATAGAACGCAACATACGCCTCAGCGAAGAGACAGGCTGCCGACTGCATATCTGCCACATCTCCACCAAAGAGAGCGTCAGCCTGATACGAGAAGCGAAAGCACGAGGCGTGCGGGTGACCTGCGAGACGGCACCACACTACCTGCTGCTGAACGAACTCTGTCTGCAAGAGGCAGGTCAATGGAAAATGAACCCACCCCTACGAGGCGTTGCCGACCAAATGGCACTAATCGCCGGGCTGCAAGACGGTACGATAGATGTGATAGCCACCGACCATGCTCCCCACACGGCAGAAGAGAAGAGTCGTGGGCTGGCTGGCAGTGCATTCGGCATCGTGGGCATTGAGTGCGCCTTCCCCCTACTCTACACCTATCTCGTACGCACAGGGCTGCTGACTTGGGAACGACTGATAGACGCTATGTCCATCCGCCCACGCCTGCTGACCGGGTTAAGCGCCGAGGGCTGCTACGCCACCTTTGACCTCGACGCAGCATACACGATAGACCCGCAACAATTCCTATCAAACGGAAAATCGACCCCATTCGAGGGATGGACGGTATATGGGCGGTGCATAGAAAATGTATATCAGGGAAAAGTGGTGTATTCAATTAATAAGTAACAAGTAACAGGTAACAGATAATAATTACAAATTACACATTACAAATTACACATTACAAATTACACATTACAAATTACAAATTACACATTACAAATTAATTTATGACTGCCACGGTTTTCACCATACTATCCAACGAACAGATTGCGAGCCACATATACAAAATGCGGCTTGAAGGGGCAACGGACGGTATCAAAGCAGGGCAGTTTGTGGATATTAGCGTGCCGGGACTGTTCCTGAGACGACCTATCTCGGTATGCGATGTGGAAGGCACCGTGCTGACGCTGATATACAAAGTGGTAGGCGAAGGGACACGGAAAATGGCGGCTATGGCGGCAGGCGAGGAACTGAACCTGCTGACCGGGCTTGGGAACGGATATACTATAAAGAACGCAGGCGCACGACCCTTGCTCGTGGGCGGAGGCGTGGGCGTGCCACCCCTATACTACCTTGCCAAACAACTGCGGGCACAAGGACTGACCGTACGAGTGCTACTCGGATTCAACACCGCCAACGAGGTGTTCTACGAGCAAGAATTCAACGACCTGGGCTGCGAGGTGGTGGTAACAACCGCTGACGGCTCGCACGGCACGAAAGGATTTGTGACGGCTGCACTCGACGGGCAACAGAGTTACTACTACGCCTGCGGACCCATACCGATGTTACGAGCCCTGATAGCCGCTGCCGGGACACAAGGCGAAGTGAGTATGGAGGAACGAATGGGCTGCGGATACGGGGTGTGCGTGGGCTGCACCATACAAACCACACAAGGAAACAAACGGGTGTGCAAAGACGGCCCGGTATTTGAGGCGGGAGACCTCTTAATTAAGAATTAAGAATTATGAATTAAGAATGGGGGCAAAAATAGACATAGAACTGAGTGGGGTGAGGATGAAAAATCCGATCATACCGGCTTCGGGAACTTGCGGATTCGGCGAAGAGTTAAGCGAGTGCTACGACCTGAACCGATTAGGCGGTATCGTCTGTAAAGGTACCACCCGTGAGGCACGCTACGGCAACCCGCAACCCCGCATCGCCGAATGCGGGAACTATGGTATGCTCAACGCCGTAGGACTGCAAAACCCCGGTGTGGAGGAAGTGATTGCCCACGAACTGCCTGCCTTGCGCCGCCGATACCAAGGTGCTATACTCGCCAACATCAGCGGATTCTCGATAGACGACTACGCCTACACCTGCGAACGAATAGACCGCGAGAGCAGCGCCGACATACTGGAAGTGAATATCTCCTGCCCCAATGTGCATAACGGCGGCATGGCATTTGGCACTGACCCCACAGCCGCAGCAGAAGTGGTACGAGCCGTGAAAAGCGTAACCCACAAGCCGGTCTATATGAAATTGTCGCCCAATGTGACCGACATCGTAGCGATAGCACGGGCGTGCGAAGAGGCAGGCGCTGACGGACTCTGTTTGATAAACACCCTGCTCGGCATGCGCATAGACATACGCCGACGCCGACCCATACTCGCCAACCGCTACGGTGGGTACTCGGGGAATGGTATATTCCCCGTAGCACTGCGGATGGTCAATCAAGTGGCACGGGCGTGCCAACTGCCTATCATAGGCTGCGGAGGAGTGAGCCGAGCAGAAGAGGCGATAGAGATGATGATGGCAGGCGCAACCGCCGTAGAAATAGGAGCCGCCAACCTGACTAACCCTATGGCAGCAATAGAGATAATCGACCGGCTGCCAAGCCTCATGGAGGAATTAGGTATAGAGAACCTTCGGGATATCATCGGGGCGGTGTGACTTTTCCCCCCCCCTCAGAGAGGGGGGCTACAGAGTGGTTCCTATTCACTACGCACACGGGAAATAAACGCACACGGGAAATAAGCGAGTGGAATTTGTTTCCTTTGCCGCAAGCGGCAAGAAAAAGGGGAAGAAAAAAGGGGAAGAAACAAAAACGGCACTGGAAATTACACATTACAAATTACAAATTGACTAATTACAAATTACAAATTGATATGAATCGGGATGTCATTATTGCTTGCGACTTTGCGTCGGCAGAAGCAGTTTATCAGTTTCTTGACCAATTCGGGGAAGAACGACCGTTCGTAAAAATCGGCATGGAACTATACTACGCCGAGGGACCTGCTATCGTGCGAGAACTCAAAGCACGAGGGCATAAGATATTTCTTGACCTGAAGTTGCACGATATTCCCAACACCGTGAAGAAAACCATGGCGGTGCTCTCGAAACTGGACATAGATATGGTCAATCTGCACGCTGCCGGCACAAAAGAGATGATGACGGCTGCCCTCGAAGGACTGACACGAGAAGACGGGACACGCCCACTGCTGATAGCCGTGACACAACTGACCTCGACCAGCGAGGAACGCATGCACAGCGACCTGCTCATAGAGGGCAAGATAGGCGATGTGGTGAAACACTACGCTCGCTGCGCCAAAGAGGCAGGACTGGACGGCGTAGTTTGTTCACCGCTGGAGGCAGGCATGGTGAAAGAAGCGTGCGGGGCTGACTTCCTGACCGTGACGCCGGGTATTCGGTTCGCCAGCGCCAAAACAGACGACCAGACACGCATCATGACACCCGCTGACGCTCGACGCATCGGATCGGACTTCATCGTGGTAGGACGACCCATAACCGCTGCTGAAAACCCCGTAGAGGCGTACCATAAGTGCGTGAAGGAATTTGTGGGGGAATGAAGAATTATGAATTAAGAATTAAGAATTATATGCGGCAGCGTTGAAAAAATGCGCAGTAAATCAATATAACTATCAACAAACATACGAACTACAACGAATATGAATTTGAGCGAGAAAATAGCAAAAGACCTGCTGAAAATACAAGCCGTATTTCTGCGGCCGGACGAACCGTTCACTTGGGCAAGCGGCATCAAGAGCCCTATCTACTGCGACAACCGACTGACACTGTCCGACTGCGCCGTACGAGAAGATGTAGAAAACGGACTCGCCGAGACCATACGCACCTACTTCCCCGAAGCAGAGGTACTGATGGGTACCTCAACCGCCGGCATTGCGCATGCGGCTATCACGGCGACCCTACTAAACCTGCCGATGGGCTATGTGCGCTCCGGGGCGAAAGACCACGGGCGACAAAATCAGATAGAGGGCAAACTGCAAGCAGGGCAGAAAGTGGTGGTAGTGGAAGACCTGATCTCAACCGCAGGCAGTTGCATCGAAGTGGTGAACATCCTGCGAGAGGCGGGCGCAGAAGTGCTCGGCGTGGTATCGATATTTACCTACGGCATGCAAAAGGGACTCGACCGGCTGCGAGAGGCAAAAGTGGAGAACCACAGCCTCAGCAACTTAGACGAATTGGTGGAAGTGGCAGCAGCAGAGGGATATATTCGCCCCGAAGAGAAAGAACAAATCCTGCAATTCCGCAACAACCCAAGCGAGTGGCATAAGTGACCTCCCCTAACCCCTCCAAAGGAGGGGAAAACGGATTAGCAGAGATATTCATTCGTAATTCGTAATTCATAATTCATAATTAGAAATTATGCGTCATCTATTAGACCCTACCGACCTGACAACGGCGGAGATTGACCAAATCATCAATCGAGCACTTGACATCATTGCGCACCCCGCAAAGTACGCCGATGTATGCCACGGCAAGAAACTCGCTACGCTCTTCTACGAGCCCAGCACACGCACACGCCTCAGTTTCACTGCGGCTATGATGGAATTGGGCGGCAATGTACTCGGATTCTCCGACGCCAAATCGAGTTCGGTGAGCAAGGGCGAGACCGTTGCTGACACGGTACGGGTGGTATCATCGTTCGCTGACATCATTGCCATGCGACACTATAAAGAGGGTGCCCCCCGTGTGGCAAGCGAATACAGCCGCATACCCGTCATCAACGCAGGCGATGGCGGACACTCACACCCGACGCAGACCATGACCGACCTGCTGACCATTCGCCGTGAATTGGGACGCTTCGACCACCTGACCATCGGACTCTGCGGCGACCTGAAATACGGGCGCACCGTCCATTCGCTCATCAAAGCCATGCGACGCTACGAAGGAACACATTTTGTGCTGATCTCACCCGCTGAACTGCGCCTGCCCGACTATATGAAACAGGAACTGGGCGACCACTACACCGAAGTGCAGACCCTCGAAGAGGCTATGCCGATGGTGGATGTACTCTATATGACGCGCGTACAGCAGGAGCGTTTTGCCGACGCCGATGAATACGAACGGCTGAAGGATGCATTTATCCTCGACCCGGACAAGATGGCACTCGCCAAAAAAGAGATGATCGTACTCCACCCGCTACCCCGTGTGAACGAGATAAGCATTGAGGTGGATGATGACCCGAGAGCCGCCTATTTCCGCCAAGTGGAGAACGGAAAATATGTGCGTATGGCGCTGATCTACACGCTACTCAACTGGCAAAACGAGAACCTGCCCAAGCCGGAGACACGGCTCACAGACCAATGTTGCCACAACGACCGCTGCATTGCCACCACCGAGCCTGTAGCCCACAAGGTATATACCGACAGCGAAGGACTGACCCGCTGCTTCTACTGCGACCATTTGGTGTAAGGTACGGGGACTTTTATAAATTCCCCTCTTAACAATTACGGGGACTGCTATAAATTCCTCGTTGAACAAAAAATCATAAACGAACAAACGGATAAACTCAAAAATATGTCATTACTTACTGAACGCGTCCTGCAAGAAGGACTTACCTTTGACGATGTACTGCTCGTCCCCGCTTACAGCGAAGTGCTGCCCCGTGAGGTATCGCTCGCCGGTCAATTCTCTCGCCATATTGCGCTCAACATTCCCGTAGTGTCTGCAGCAATGGACACCGTAACGGAATCGACGATGGCAATAGCAGTGGCTCGTGAAGGCGGTATCGGTGTGATACACAAGAATATGTCTATCGCCCAACAAGCAGCAGAGGTGCGTCGTGTGAAGCGTTCGGAGAACGGACTGATTTCCGACCCTATCACCATCACGGCTGACCGCACCGTGGGCGATGCGCTGCAGATGATGCACGACAACCATATCGGAGGTATCCCCGTAGTAGACAAAGAGAACTACCTGGTGGGCATCGTGACCAACCGTGACCTGCGTTTTGAGCAGAATATGGCGCGTCCTATCGAGGAAGTGATGACCAAAGAGAATCTCGTGACCATCGAATCGACCTCGACGGAGGTGGTGATGGAGGCACTGCAGACCCATCGGGTGGAGAAACTGCCCGTGGTAGATAAGGAGGGACACCTGCGGGGGCTCGTCACCTACAAAGACATCACCAAACTGAAAGATTTCCCCAACGCCTGCAAAGACAGTCTGGGACGGCTGCGTTGTGCGGCAGGCGTAGGTATCACACCGGACTTTATGGACCGTGTGGATGCGCTGGTGGCAGAAGGCGTGGATGCCGTCGTATTGGACTCGGCACACGGACACTCAAAAAACATTGTGCATGCGCTGCGCACTATCAAAGACAAATACCCCGAATTGGATGTTGTGGTGGGCAATATCGCCACGGCAGAAGCGGCTAAATACCTTGTGGAGAACGGCGCTGACGGCGTGAAGGTAGGTATAGGGCCGGGCTCTATCTGCACCACGCGTATCATTGCGGGCGTAGGCGTACCACAACTGACGGCGATATTCGACTGCGCCAAAGCCATTGCCGGCACAGGCGTACCCGTGATAGCCGACGGCGGACTGCGCTACTCGGGCGATGTGGTCAAAGCACTGGCTGCAGGCGGCAACTGCGTGATGTGCGGATCGATGTTTGCCGGCACCGAAGAAGCACCGGGCGACACCATTATCTACAACGGGCGTAAATTCAAATCGTACCGAGGTATGGGCTCGATAGACGCCATGAAAGCAGGCTCGGCAGACCGCTATTTCCAGAGCAAAGAACAGAATATCTCGAAACTCGTGCCGGAAGGTATCGTGGGACGCGTGCCCTACAAAGGCACCGTGAGCGAGACGATCTACCAACTGCTCGGTGGGTTGCGCTCCGGTATGGGCTATGTGGGCGCACACAACCTGACGGAACTGCAACAAGCCAAATTTGTGCGTATCACGGCAGCAGGCGTTACGGAAAGCCACCCGCACAATGTGACCATCACGGCAGAAACCCCTAACTACTCGCGCAACGAATAATATGCAGAAAATCATTATCTTAGACTTTGGTTCTCAGACCACGCAACTCATCGGGCGACGGGTACGCGAACTGGACACTTTCTGCGAGATAGTGCCCTACAACAAATACCCCGAAGACGACCACGATGTGATAGGCGTCATCCTGTCGGGCTCGCCGCTGAGCGTATATGCCGACGATGCATTTCACGCAGATCTGAGCCGACTGCGTGGGCGGCTGCCGATACTTGGCATCTGCTACGGAGCGCAATACATGAGCCATATCTACGGCGGCAAAGTGGAGAGCGCCGGCACGCGTGAATACGGACGGCAGAACCTGCGCTATGTAGACACTGCCTGCCCGCTGTTCCGTGGATTTGAGCCGCACTCGCAGGTATGGATGTCGCACGGCGACAGCATTACCCGTGTTCCCGAAGGAGCGCAAGTGGTAGCCTCAACCGAGACCGTAGAGAACGCTGCTTACTATATAGCCGCCCCCGAAGGCAATGCGGCTGCCCCGATATTCGGCACGCAATTTCACCCCGAAGTGTTCCACACGCTGCAAGGCACACTGCTGCTGCGTAACTTTGTGGTGGGCGTATGCGGAAGTCGACAAGAATGGAGCGCCGATGCTTTTGTCGAGACGACCATCCGAGAAGTCCGTGAACAGATCGGCAGCGACCGTGTCATACTCGGTCTGTCGGGCGGCGTCGATTCGTCGGTGGTGGCCGTGCTGCTGCAACGAGCGATTGGCGACCAACTGACCTGTATCTTTGTTGACCACGGCATGCTGCGCAAGAACGAGTTTCACGATGTGATGCGGGACTACGAGTGCTTGGGGCTGAATGTGGTGGGCGTGGATGCATCGGAGAAGTTCCTCGGCGACCTGGCAGGCGTACGAGAGCCCGAGCAGAAACGCAAAATCATTGGGCGCGACTTCGTAGAGGTATTCAACGAGCAAGCCAAACGCATCATTGCGGAGAACGATGGTAAGGGCAGCCCCGTGCGCTGGTTGGCGCAGGGCACTATCTACCCCGACCGTATCGAGTCGCTCAACATAACGGGAAAGGTCATCAAGAGCCACCACAATGTGGGCGGACTGCCCAAGGAGATGAATCTGCAACTCTGCGAACCGCTGAAATGGTTGTTCAAAGATGAGGTTCGTCGTGTAGGGCGTTCCTTAGGTATGCCGGAGCATCTGATTACCCGCCATCCGTTCCCCGGACCGGGACTGGCGGTGCGCATATTGGGCGACATCACCCGCGAGAAAGTGCGTATTTTGCAAGATGCGGACGATATTTTTATCCGTGGGCTGCGGGAATACAAAGTGCGCCTGAGCGGCGAAGAGGCTCGTGCTGTGCTGGCTGCAGGCGTACCCGCCGATATGCAGAACGGCGAGATAGAGGTCAGCCTATACGACCAAATCTGGCAGGCAGGGGCTATCCTGCTGAGCGATGTGCGCAGCGTGGGCGTGATGGGCGATGAGCGCACCTACGAGAACCCCGTGGCACTGCGTGCCGTTACCTCGTCAGACGCCATGACCGCCGATTGGGCGCACCTACCCTACGACTTTATGGCAAAATGCTCGAACGACATCATCAACCATGTGCAGGGCGTGAATCGTGTATGCTACGACATCTCCTCCAAACCACCCGCAACCATTGAGTGGGAGTAGATTCAATGAAGAATTAAGAATGAAGAATGAAGAGTTCAGGGCATTTACAAATTTACAAATTTACAAATTTACAAATTAATCGATGAAGGTCGGAGTAATCATGGGGAGTACCTCAGATTTAGAGGTGATGACCCCCGCCATAAAAACCCTTGAAGAATTTGGAATCGAAGTAGATAAGCGCGTCATCAGCGCCCATCGTGCGCCGCACGCCCTGATGGAATGGGCAGAGACGGCTCGTGAACGAGGCTTAAGCGTTATCATTGCCGGCGCAGGTGGTGCTGCCCATCTGGCAGGCGTCATTGCCGGACTGACCACGCTGCCCGTCATCGGCGTCCCCGTTCGCTCGAAGACCCTTGACGGACTGGACAGCCTGCTGAGCATGGTGCAGATGCCGAGCGGTATCCCCGTGGCGTGCGTGGCTATTGACGGCGCCAAGAACGCAGCACTGCTCGCTATCGAGATGCTGGCACTGACCGACAAAGGACTGCTGCAACAGTTGGAAGAATTCCGCTGCAAGCAGACCGAAAAGATTCTCCAAACCACTATCTAACAGATAATTACAAAACTCCCATGGCAAACTATCGTATCTTTGTCGAGAAGAAAGAAGCGTTCCGCATTGAGGCGGAGAGCCTGCGTCAGGAACTCAACGAGAACCTGCAACTCCACCTGCAGCAACTGCGCTATCTCTGCGTCTATGACCTTTTCGGATTCACCCCCGAACTATTGGAGCAGAGCCGCTATAGCGTCTTTGGCGAGCGTGTGACGGACACCGTTACCGACCAATGCGACCTCGCAGGCAAGCGCTACCTTGCCGTGGAGTTTATCCCCGGGCAATTCGACCAGCGTGCCTCATCGGCGGTTGATTGCGTCCATCTGATTGACCCTGAGGCAGTTATCGAGATTCGAAGCGCCCGTCTGCTTATATTCGACGATACGCTTGGCGATGAAGACCTTGCCCGCATACGCCACTACTATATCAATGCCGTAGAAGCACGGGAGAAAGACCTGTCCCGCCTGGAGCAGATCCAGCATGCGGACATAAAGCCGCTCGCCACGCTTGACGGATTCACCGATATGGCGGAGGCAGACCTGGCGCCCTTCTGCAAGCAATGGGGGCTGGCGATGAATGCGGACGACCTGCGCGAAGTGGTCAAATACTTCCGCCACGAGCACCGTAACCCTACCGAGACCGAACTTCGCATCCTCGACACCTACTGGTCCGACCACTGCCGCCACACCACTTTCACCACCATTCTGGAGCATATCCGCATCGACGACTCATTCATGCGTGAGGAGTTGGAGAACTCGCTCGGTCTGTTCCACACCATCCGCAAGGAACTGAATCGGGAGCAGAAGCCGCTCTGTCTGATGGAGTTGGCTACCATTGGCGCCCGCTACCTGCGCAAGAAGGGTCTGCTCGACGATATGGAACAGAGCGAGGAAAACAACGCTTGCTCCATATTTATAGATGTTGATGTAGACGGACAACAAGAGAAATGGCTGTTGCAATTCAAAAACGAGACCCATAACCACCCGACCGAGATTGAGCCTTTTGGCGGGGCAAGCACCTGCCTGGGTGGGGCTATTCGTGACCCGTTGTCGGGGCGTGCGTATGTCTATCAGGCCATGCGTGTAACCGGTGCAGGCGACATCTACGCCCCCGTATCGGATACTTTGGCGGGCAAACTGCCGCAGCGGGTTATCTCCCGCAAAGCCGCAGCAGGCTACTCCTCGTACGGCAACCAGATAGGGCTCGCCACCACCCATGTGCGCGAGATTTACCACCCTGCCTACACCGCCAAGCGCCTCGAAGTGGGTGCTGTGGTCGGAGCCGTGCGTGCCGACGCCGTTCGCCGCGAATCGCCCGCTGCGGGAGATGTCATTTTGTTGTTGGGCGGACGCACCGGTCGTGACGGTATCGGTGGTGCTACCGGCTCGAGCAAGGAGCATACGGAGGCATCGCTGGAGTCGTGCGGCTCAGAGGTGCAGAAAGGAAACGCCCCGGAGGAGCGCAAACTGCAACGACTCATGCGTCGTGCAGAAGCCACTCGTCTTATCAAGAAATCAAACGATTTCGGTGCTGGTGGAGTCAGCGTGGCTATCGGCGAGTTGGCCGACGGCTTAGACATCTATCTCGACCGTGTGCCGACCAAATATGCGGGACTCAACCCGACGGAATTGTCTATTTCCGAATCGCAGGAGCGTATGGCCATTGTGGTTGAGGCCAAAGACCGTGAGGCTATGGAGCGCTTCTGCCGACAAGACAATATCGAGGTAACCTATGTGGCGGATGTGACCGACACGGGTCGTATGCGTCAGTACTACAAAGGTACGCTCGTGGCAGACCTGAAGCGGGAATTTATCGACAGCGCAGGTGCCAAGCATTTTGCTGACGCCACCATCAACGCCGTTGACCAACACGACCCCTTCCGCCGCACAATGGCGGGCAGCACGCTTGCAGAGCAGTTTGCCGCCGACCTTGCTGACCCCAATGTAACTTCACAGAAAGGACTTATCGAAGAATTCGACGCCTCTATCGGCCGCAGCACCGTGCTGATGCCGTTTGGTGGCGCGCGCCAACAGACCGAGACGCAGGTGTCTGTGCAGAAGATCCCCACGGACGGCTATACCAACACCGCCTCGATTATGGCGTTCGGCTACAATCCGTTCCTGACCGAATGGAGCCCGTACCATGGTGCTGCCTACGCAGTGGTTGAGGCCTGCACCAAGGTGGTCGCAGCAGGTGCCGACTATAGTCGCATGCGTTTCTCGTATCAGGAGTATTTCGAGCGCATGACGCACGACCCGCACACCTACGGCAAACCGCTTGCCGCCCTGTTGGGTGCGCTCAAGATGCAGGTAGCGCTCGGTCTTCCGTCTATTGGCGGCAAGGACTCTATGTCGGGCACCTTTGAGCATATCTCTGTGCCGCCCACGCTCATTGCATTCGGTATCACCACTATGGGCGCAGACCAAGTCATCTCGCCCGAATTCAAGCAGGCAGGGCATCCTGTTTATCTCATCAAGCACACGCCTGAAGCAAACTATATGCCGTCGGTAGAGTGCTTGAAAACCAACTGGGCAAACACCACCAAAGCCATCCACAACGGCACGATTTGCAGTGCCTATTCCATCGGATTCGGCGGCATCGCTGAGGCTCTCGCCAAGATGTCGTTTGGCAATGCGCTGGGTGTAGATATCACCATCAACGAATCTTCGCTGTTCGACTATCAATACGGTTCGCTGCTTGTAGAAGCCACCGGCGTGTTGGATATGCCCAATGCGATTCTCTTGGGTCGTGTCATCGATGGCAACGACTTGATTATCAACGGCACGCACCTGTCTCGCACCGAATTGGAGCAGGCTTGTTGCGCACCCTTCGAGCGTATCTACCCCGCCGCAGTGGCAGCCAAACACACCGCTCTTGAGCCGCAGAAAACAGCCGCAGACGCTGCCCGCACGCCCAAGACCTTGCGTTATGCAGGCGAGCCGGTGGCGCACCCGTTGGTCTATATTCCTGTTTTCCCCGGCACCAACTGCGACTACGATTCCGCCAAGGCATGGCGTGCAGCAGGCGCTGAGGTGGAGACCACCATTTTCCGCAACCTGACGGGCGAGGATGTGCTGCAATCTATCGACGAGATGGTGTCGCATATCGGTCGTGCCCATATCATTATGCTGGCAGGCGGCTTCTCCGCAGGCGATGAGCCCGACGGCAGCGGCAAGTTCATTGCCTCGGTGCTGACCAACGAGAAGGTGTCGGCGGCTATCGACGCACTGCTCTCGCGCGGAGGTCTTATCTTGGGTATTTGCAATGGTTTTCAGGCGCTTATCAAGAGCGGTCTGCTCCCGTACGGCAAGACCGGCACCGTTACCCCCACCTCGCCCACTCTCTTCCGCAATGATATCAATCGCCATGTCTCTCAGATGGTTACCACTGTTGTGGCAAGTACCGAGAGTCCGTGGCTGCAGGGTATGACTATGGGCGACACGCATACGATTGCCGTCAGCCACGGCGAGGGCAAGTTTGTGGTATCCGAGGAAGAGGCAGCCGCCTTGTTCCATAACGGGCAGGTGGCTTTCCGTTATGCAGACCCCGCCACGGGTGAGCCTACCATGCATGCGCCGGAGAACCCCAACGGCTCGTATTATGCTATTGAGGGCATTCTCTCGCCCAATGGTCAGATTCTCGGCAAGATGGGGCATACGGAGCGTTACGAAACCAATATCTTTAAGAATATAGGTGGCGAGAAGCGGCAGCCGCTCTTTGAGAACGCCGTTCGCTATTTCTCTAAACTCTAAACTCTCAACACTAAACTTCACTCAACGCTCAACTCTAAACACTCAACTAAATATGGCACAACATTACGAAGCAGCAGGCGTGAATCTCGAGGCAGGTTACGAGGTCGTCAGCCGTATCAAATCGCATGTCAAATCCACCGCTCGCTTGGGTTCTATGGGCGGTATCGGCTCGTTCGGCGGTATGTTCGACCTGAGCGCACTCAAAATTAAAGAGCCCGTTTTGGTGTCGGGCACGGACGGTGTCGGAACGAAACTGAAATTGGCTTTTGCGCTCGACAAGCACGACACCATCGGTATCGATGCGGTGGCCATGTGCGTCAACGATGTCTTGGCACAGGGAGCAGAGCCGCTCATTTTCCTCGACTATGTGGCTATAGGTCATAATATACCCGCCAAGGTAGAGGCTATCGTAGCAGGCGTGGCAGAAGGTTGCCGCCAGGCAGGTTGCGCTTTGGTGGGTGGCGAGACGGCGGAGATGCCGGGTATGTACGCTAACGGCGAGTATGATATTGCCGGCTATACCACGGGCGTTGTCGAAAAATCGAAACTGATTGACGGCACGCGTGTGTCCACAGGCGATGTGTTGGTAGGTATTGCCTCTACGGGCGTGCATTCCAACGGTTTCAGCCTTGTGCGCAAAATTATAGCCGACGCAGGGCTCGATTTGCATACTATCTACCCCGAATTGGACGCACAGCATACGCTCGGCGAGGTGCTGCTCACCCCGACGCAGATTTATGTGCGTCAGGTGTTGGAGGTCATCCATCGCCTCGATGTGCACGGTGTTGCGCATATCACGGGCGGCGGCTTTGACGAGAATATCCCCCGTATCTTGCACGAGGGGCAGGGTATCGAAATTAAGGAAGGCAGTTGGGACATCCTTCCCGTCTTCCGTTGCTTGGAGCAGTGGGGACATATTCCGCACCGCGAGATGTTCAACATCTTCAACATGGGCATCGGTATGGTGCTTGCCCTTTCGGTCAACGAGGCGGACGAGGCTATCGCCATTCTCGCCGAGCAGGGGCTTCGTGCCTCGGTTATCGGTCGCATCGTAGACGGCAGTGGTGTAACCATCCTATAAGTAGCGCGTAACCATCCTATAAATAAACAAGCAGCGATGAAGCGACTGGCGGTATTTGCGAGCGGACAGGGGAGCAACTTCGAGGCCATCGTATCGGCGTGCGAGAGCGGCCGTTTGGCAGCCGAAGTGGTGCTGTTGGTCTGCGACCACCCGGAGGCAAAAGTGGTCGAGCGAGCCAAGGCTCACGGTGTACCATTTTTCGCCTTTTTCCCGAAGGAGTACCGAACCAAGACCGAATATGAGCAGGAGATTTTGGCTCGTTTGCAGCAAGTCGGAGCGGACCTTCTCTGTTTGGCGGGCTATATGCGCCTGCTTTCGGAGGTACTACTCACGCCCTACTGCGGTCGAATCATCAATGTTCACCCCTCTCTCTTGCCTGCCTTCAAGGGCGCACATGCCATAGAGCAGGCTATGGCGTACGGAGTTAAGGTCTATGGTGTCACGATACACTATGTAGATGCCTCGCTGGATGGCGGGCGCATCATCGCACAGCAGGCTATTCCCTACGAGGGAAACGACCTGGTCGAACTCACCACTCGCCTTCACGCCATCGAACACGAATTATATATCCAAACAATACATCAACTAATATGAGAGCATTAGTTAGCGTAAGCGACAAGACGGGACTCGTTCCCTTCGTACAAGGTCTGAAACAATGTGGTTGGGACATCATCGCCACCGGCGGTACCCAGCGTCTTCTCGAGGAGGCAGGTATCGCCACCATCGGTATCTCCGAGGTGACGGGTTTCCCCGAAATCTGCGATGGTCGTGTCAAGACCCTCCACCCCAAGGTGCATGGTGCTTTGTTGGCACGCCGTGATGTGCCGAGCCACTTGCAGGCGCTCCGTGAGAACGGCATTGAGTTCATCGACCTTGTCTGCGTCAATCTCTATCCGTTCCGCGAGACCATTGCCAAAGAGGGCACTACGATGGCAGAAGCCATCGAGAAGATCGACATAGGCGGTCCCTCTATGCTCCGCTCTGCGGCCAAGAACTACAACGATGTCACCGTTGTTTGCGACCCGTCGGACTACGACCGTGTGCTTGCCGAGATTCGCGAGAGCGGGCATACCACGCTTGACACCCGTCTGCAACTCTCCGCTAAAGCGTATACCCACACCGCCGAGTACGACTGCTGCATCGCTACCTATATGCGCGAGAAGGCCGGCCTCAACGAGAAGTTGTTCCTCGAATACGACCTCAAGCAGACGCTCCGTTATGGCGAGAACCCTCACCAGCAAGCCAAGTTCTACGCTGCTCAGCAGTCCGTTCCTTTCTCGCTTGCCACGGCCAAGCAACTACAGGGCAAAGAGATGTCGTATAACAATATCCAAGACGCCGCTGCCGCCCTCAATATCGTGCGCGATTTCACCGAGCCGTGCTGCGTAGCGCTCAAGCACATGAACCCCTGCGGTGCAGCCGTAGCCGACACCATCGAGGAGGCATGGCAGAAGGCCTACGAGTCCGACAAGGTATCCATTTACGGTGGTATCGTAGTCTGCAACCGTGAGGTGACCGAACAGGTTTCGCTCGGTATGAAGCCTATCTTCCTCGAAATCGTTATGGCGCCGTCCTACACCCCTGAGGCGTTAGCCGTACTTTCCGCCAAGAAGAATCTTCGTGTGTTGGTAGTGGATATGACCCCGTCCGACCAACCACAGAACCAATATGTATCCGTGCCGGGTGGTCTGCTTGTGCAACACCTTGATACACAGATCGAAACCATCACACCTGAGATGTGCGTCACCGACACCAAGCCGACGCCTGCCATGCAGCACGACTTGCAATTCGGTTGGAATATCGTCAAGCATGTCAAATCCAATGCCATCGTTGTCGTTCGTGACGGCCACACTTTAGGCGTTGGAGCGGGTCAGATGAACCGTGTCGGCTCGGCAGAGATTGCGCTCAATGAGGCACAAGCCGCAGGCTACACCGAAGGACTGATTCTCGCCTCCGACGGATTCTTGCCCTTCGACGATACGGTGGCTCTTGCCGCGCAATACGGCGTGACGGCCATCGTTCAGCCGGGCGGCTCTATCCGTGACAACGATTGTATCGTCAAGGCCAACGAACTCGGTATTGCCATGCTTTTCACCGGCGTACGCCATTTCAAGCACTAAACACTCAACACTAAACTCTCAACACTCAACTCTAAACTAACTCTCACGCACATGAAACACTCCGTTTTGGTCATTGGTAGCGGTGGGCGCGAGCATGCTATTGTCCATGCGCTTTCCCGGAGTCCGCAGGTTGGCACTATCTACTGCGCACCGGGCAATGCAGGCATCGCCGAGCAGGCTCAATGCGTGCCTATTTCCGACACTGATGTACCGGCGTTGCTTGCTTTTGCGCAGTCGCACGCCATCGACCTCACCGTCGTCGGCCCCGAAGCGGCTTTGTCGGCAGGCGTGGTTGATGCCTTCCGTGCAGCGGGTCTGCCCATCTTCGGACACACCCAAGCCGCCACGGCTATCGAGTCGTCTAAGGAATTCGCCAAGCGTTTGATGGACAAGTACCAAATTCCCACGGCCGGCTACCGCTCTTTTAGCGACTTTCCCGAAGCACTCCGCTACCTAGAACATCATTCGTACCCTGTTGTCATCAAGTACGACGGACTTGCTGCCGGCAAGGGCGTAGTGGTTGCCGAGACGCACGCCGAGGCTGAGCAGGCGCTCCGTGATATTTTGCTCGACAAATCGTTTGGTGGCGACCGTGTGCTTATCGAGGACTACCTCACCGGTCCCGAGTTCTCCTTTATGTGTTTCGTGTCGGGCAGTCAGGTCTATCCTATGCCTCTTGCGCAGGATCACAAGCGTGCTCTTGATGGCGACCACGGAGCCAATACGGGCGGCATGGGTGCTTATACCCCGCTGCCTTTTATCACAAAAGAGGACGAAGCCTTTGCTTTGGAACACATTTTGCGGGCTGCTGCCGTAGGAATGGTCGCCGAAGGCACACCGCTGACGGGCGTACTCTATGGCGGCTTGATGAAAACCCCAACGGGCATCCAAGTCATCGAGTTCAACGCGCGTTTTGGCGACCCCGAGACAGAGGTAGTGCTGCCGTTGCTTGACAGCGATGCCTACGAGGTGTTCTATTCCATCGCCACGGGCAAGAGCCTCAGCGAGGTACGCTTCCACGAGCAAGCCACCGTGGGTGTTGTCATGGCGTCTAAGGGCTATCCCGCTCACTACGAGAAGGGCTATCCCATTACCGGCACCGAGCAATTTGACGGACTGATTTTCCACATGGGAACCAAGTCGGCGGATGGTCAATTGCTCACCAATGGCGGCCGTGTCTTGATGTGTATCGCCACCGCCGACAGTGTCCGCGAGGCGCAGACCAAGGTATATCACGAAATCGAAAAAATCCATTGCGATAACTTATTCTATCGAAACGATATAGCTCACCAAGCATTATGATTATTGACGGAAAACAGATTTCTCAGTCCATCAAGGACGAGTTAAAACTTGAAGTAGCCCAACTTGAGGCGCAGTACGGCCGCCGTCCTCGCCTCGAGGTCATCATTGTGGGCGACAACCCCGCTTCCCGTTCGTATGTGCGTGGCAAGATTAAGGCCACCGAGTACTGTGGATTCGATGGAGAACTCATCGAACTGCCCGAGTCGGTGAGCGAATCCGACCTGCTTGCCGAAATTGCCCGCCTCAACCAAGATGAGCGCGTCGATGGCATTTTGGTGCAGTTGCCTCTGCCGAAACATATTGACGAGCAGAAAGTGATTGACGCCATTTCTCCTGCTAAGGATGTGGATGGATTCCACCCCGAAAATGTGGCCCGTCTTTGGCTCAACGAGCCCTGTATTCTCCCTTGCACGCCCAAAGGAATTATTGTCCTTCTCGAGCGGGCAGGCGTCGAGTTGTCGGGCAAGCGTGCCGTTGTCATCGGTCGCAGCAATATCGTGGGCAAGCCGGTGGCTAAGTTGTTGTTAGATCGCAACTGCACCGTCACCATCGCCCACTCCCGCACCCAAGACCTGCCCGCACTCTGCCGTGAGGCGGACATCGTGGTAGCGGCTATTGGTCGTGCCAAGATGATTACGGCGGACTATATCAAGCCGGGCGCAGCGGTTATTGATGTGGGTATCAACCGCACCGCAGATGGTCATTTGGTCGGAGATGTTGATTTTGAGGCGGTTAAGGACATTGCGGGCTATATCACCCCCGTGCCGGGCGGTGTAGGGCCGATGACCATTACCATGCTTATGCGCAACACCATTGAGTGTTTTCAAAACCGTCAAAACCGCCATTCATAATTCCTAATTCATAATTCTTAATTCTTAATTATGACCATCGGAACTCCCCTCACAGATACTGCCACCCGTGCGCTTTTGCTCGGCTCCGGCGAATTGGGCAAAGAGATTGCCATCGAGTTGCAACGCTTTGGTGTGGAGGTTATTGCCTGCGACAAGTACGCCAATGCCCCCGCTATGCAGATAGCACACCGCAGCCATGTATTCAATATGCTCGACGGGGCTGCGCTCCGTCAGGTCGTGGAGCAAGAGCATCCCTCGCTCATCATTCCGGAGGTAGAGGCGATAGCCACCCCCACCCTGTTGGAGTTGGAGAAAGAGGGCTATCGGGTTATTCCTACCGCCAACGCAGCGTTCCTCACCATGAACCGTGAGGCAATACGCCGCCTTGCCGCCGAGCAGTTGGGTCTGCCTACGGCTCGCTATGCATTTGCCGACACCCACGACGAATATCTCGCAGCGGTCGAGCAAATCGGCCTGCCCTGCGTGGTTAAGCCCATTATGTCCTCATCGGGACACGGCCAATCCACCATCAAACAGCCCGCAGACATCGAGCGTGCATGGCTCACCAGCCAAGAAGGCGGCCGTGCCGGTGCGGGTCGTGTCATCGTCGAGGGTTTCGTACCTTTTGACTACGAAATCACCCTGCTCACCGTGCGTCACGCCGGGGGCACTCTTTTCCTGCAACCTATCGGACACCATCAGGTCAATGGCGACTACCGCGAGTCGTGGCAGCCGCAGGCTATGACCGATGCCGCTTTGCAGAAAGCGCAGCACATTGCCCGGCAGGTGACGGATGCCTTGGGCGGCTATGGCATTTTTGGCGTCGAGATGTTTGTCTGCGGCGACGAGGTGCTGTTCTCCGAGGTCAGTCCTCGCCCCCACGATACGGGCATGGTGACTATGATTAGCCAAGATTTGTCCGAGTTTGCGCTCCACGCGCGTGCCATTTTGGGGCTTCCCATTCCCGAAGTTCGCTTCTTTGGGCCATCGGCTTCTCGTGCGATTGTCATCGAGGGCGATACCAACCGTGTTACCTTCTCCGGAATCGAAAATGCCTTAGCACTCCCGAAGGTAGAATTACGCTTGTTCGGAAAACCGGAGGTAGTCGGGCACCGTCGCTACGGGGTTGTCCTTGCTACGGGTGATACCGTTGCCGAGGCTCTCCAACGCTCCGCCGATGCTCTCGCCCAAATTCAGGTGAATATACTCCCTCGCCAATAACTACCGCTCCCTACGCCCATAGGTACCCGCCCCGTGCCCCCATAGATACCGCACCGTGAGCCAATAGGTACCCCTCCGTACGCGAGCCTTCACAACATACGAAAAACCATTCAAAAATACAATCATACCCTATGATAGACCGTTATTCTCGCCCGCAAATGCGTCAGATTTGGACAGAAGAAAACAAGTTCAATGCCTATCTTGAAGTGGAGATTCTTGCCGCTGAGGCTTGGTCCACTCTCGGAGTAGTCCCGAAGGAAGATGTGGCTTTGCTGCGCAAAAACGCCCGTTTCGATATCAATCGCATCCACGAAATCGAGGAGATCACCCGTCACGATGTCGTGGCTTTCACCCGGGCCGTCAGTGAGTCGCTCGGCGAAGAGCGCAAGTGGGTACATTATGGGCTGACCTCCACCGATGTGGTCGATACAGCCAACGGCTACCTGCTCAAGCAGGCGAACGAGATCTTGCGCCACGATCTGCAATCTTTTGTCGCCGTGTTGCGCCGCCGTGCCTACGAGTTCCAATATACTCCCGTCATCGGTCGCACCCACGGTATGCATGCCGATGTCACCAGTTTCGGACTGAAGTGGGCGCTTTGGTACGAAGAGATGCAGCGCAATATCGCTCGTTTCGAGATGGCAGCACGAGGCGTTGAGGCCGGCAAACTGTCCGGAGCGGTGGGCAACTATGCCAACATCCCGCCCGAGATACAGGAGTATGTCTGCAGCCACCTCGGCATCGAGTCAGCCGCCATTGCCACCCAGGTGTTGGGTCGTGACCGCCACGCTTTCTATATCGCAACGCTGGCCATCATCGCCGGCACGCTGGAGCAGATGGCGCTTGAGGTAAGAAATATGCAGCGCCAAGAGGTGCGCGAGGTAGAAGAGGCTTTCCGCAAAGGTCAGAAAGGCTCGTCGGCCATGCCGCACAAGCGCAATCCCATCTCCTCGGAGAACATCTGCGGCTGCGCCCGTGTCATGCGAGGCTATATGTGTACCGCTTCCGAGAACATTGCCCTTTGGCACGAGCGTGACATCTCGCACTCGTCCACCGAGCGCATCGTGTTGCCCGATGCCACCATGTTGCTCGACTATATGCTCAGTCGTTTCGAGGGTATTCTCGACAACCTTGTCGTCTATCCGGAAAACATGCTCCACAATATCGGGCTGACCCATGGGGCTATCTTCGCACAGCGTGTTATGAATGCACTGATTGCCAAAGGTTTCGTGCGTGAGCAGGCCTACGACTTGGTGCAGCCTGTGGCTATGCGAACGCTCATGGAGGGCGGCGAGATGCAGGACAACCTGAAAACCACGCCTGCCATCACCGAGCATTTGACGCCCGAAGAGATAGACCAATGCTTCACGCTGGACTATTACATGAAGCCGGTGGATTATATTTTCAACCGTGTATTCAATCAGTAACCAATCAAAAAATCATACAGATATGCAAACAGTTGATGTCGTATTAGGAATGCAATGGGGCGACGAAGGAAAGGGGAAAATTGTTGATGTACTCGCCGAGCAATACCCGGCAGTGGCTCGCTTCCAGGGAGGCCCCAATGCAGGGCACTCCATTTACTTTGCCGACAAGAGTTTCGTGCTACACACCGTGCCGTCGGGTATTTTCCGTGAGGGGACAAAGAACATCATCGGCAACGGCGTAGTTATCGATCCTATCATTTTGATGGAAGAGATTCACGCCATCGAGGCTATGGGCGTCAATGTAGGCGAGCGGCTCTCTATTGCGAAGCGTGCCAACCTGATTTTGCCGACTCACCGCCTGTTGGATGCGGCACAAGAGAACAAAAAGGGCGCCAAGAAAGTAGGCACCACAGGCAAAGGTATCGGCCCTGCCTACACCGACAAGATCGCCCGCAACGGCTTGCGTGTAGGCGACATCTTGCGTCCCGACTTTTTGGACAAGTACAACGCGCTCAAAGAGGCGCACCGAGAACTGCTCGGCGGTATTGAGTTGCCGTCGGATGCAGCATGGCTTGCCGCCATCGAGGAGTTGCGCCAATTCCCGATTGTGGATAACGAAATAGTTGTCAACCATCTTATCCAATCCGACCAAGCCATCCTCGCCGAGGGCGCACAAGGCTCGCTGTTGGATATTGATTTTGGCACCTATCCTTTTGTCACTTCGTCGAATACGCTCTGCGCCGGCGCCTGCACAGGGCTCGGTGTAGCGCCGCAACATATCGGCCGTGTTTATGGTATCTTCAAGGCCTACTGCACCCGTGTCGGTGCCGGACCATTCCCGACCGAACTTTCTGACGCCACGGGCGAAACGCTGCGCCAAATAGGTCACGAATTCGGTGCTACCACCGGTCGTCCCCGCCGTTGCGGTTGGCTCGATTTGGTGGCTCTGCGCTACACCTGCATGATGAACGGCACCACCGAGTTGCTGATGATGAAAGCCGATGTACTAAACGATTTCGACGAGATACAGGTCTGCGTGGGCTACCGTATGGACGGACAGGAAATTGATTTCTTCCCCTACGAGGCGGGCGACGCAGTCATCGAGCCGATCTACAAGACCTTCAAGGGGTGGAAAACGAATATCTCGGAATGCACCACCTACGAGGCACTGCCGCAAGCGTTGAAAGACTATGTGGCCTATATCGAGCAATACACCGGCGTGCCGATACGCATCGTGTCCGTTGGGCCGAACCGCTCGGAAACGATCTTTCGCTAAGCCGAAAACGGAACTTTTCCCTTTATAAACAACAAAAAACAGCATCGGGCTACCAAAAGTTAAACGGATGGAACCACTGAAACACGAATGCGGTGTGGCAATGATACGCTTGCTCAAGCCGCTCGCCTACTATCAGGAAAAATACGGCACTTGGCAGTATGGGCTTAACAAACTCTATCTGCTGATGGAGAAACAGCACAACCGCGGACAAGAAGGTGCGGGGTTGGCGTGCGTCAAAATGCAAGCCGAGGCAGGCGAGGAATACATTTTCCGAGAGCGTGCTTTGGGCAGCGGAGCGATCACGGAGATATTCTCCGAGGTACAGAAAAAAATCGGCGAATTCGACCCTGCCATGCGCAAAGAGCCGACCTACGCCGAACGCTATGTGCCTTACGCCGGCGAGATGTATATGGGTCACCTGCGCTACTCGACCACGGGCAAAAGCGGTATATCGTATGTACACCCCTTCTTGCGCCGCAACAATTGGCGGGCACGCAATTTGGTCTTGTGCGGTAATTTCAACTTGACCAATACCGAGGATGTATTCGAAAGTCTGGCAAGTATGGGACAACACCCACGCCTTAACAGCGATACTTTTGTACTACTTGAGCAATTAGGCCATCTGCTCGACCGCGAGTCCGAGGGGCTCTATAGACGAATTGCCCTGCGTGGCAAACGAGGTATAGACATCAGCCGCACCATTGAAAAGGAATTGTCGCTTTGTCGCGTACTACGCAGCGGAAGTGAACTATGGGATGGCGGCTATGTTCTCTGTATGATGACAGGCAACGGCAACGCCTGCGCCATGCGCGACCCATGGGGAATACGCACGGCATTCTATATCCACACCGACGAGGTGTTTGCTCTCGCCAGCGAGCGCCCCGTGCTGCAAACAGCATTCAATGTACCCGCTGAAGCCATACACGAGTTGCTCCCGGGACAAGCGATCGAACTCGACCAAAGCGGGCGGGTGCACACCGAACAGATACTGCCCGCACAGCGGTTACAGGCGTGCTCCTTTGAACGCATCTACTTCTCCCGCGGCTCAGACAAGAACATCTATCTGGAACGCAAGCTACTGGGAGCCAGTCTTGCCAAGCGGGTGCTTGAGAGCGTAGGGGGCGATGTGGCACATACGGTATTCTCTTTTATCCCCAATACGGCAGAAGTGGCGTACTATGGACTAACAGACGAGGTGGAAGACCTAACCCAACAGCGGGTACGACGCGAGAAAGTGGTATGGAAAGACATCAAACTGCGCACTTTTATTACAGAATCGAACTCTCGCAACGACCTTGCGGCGCATGTGTATGACATCACCTACGGCAGCGTGCAGGCGGATGAGGACAACCTTGTCGTGATAGACGACTCGATCGTACGAGGCACAACGCTGCGCGAATCCATTATCCGCATCCTCGACCGCCTGCACCCTAAGAAGATCGTTTTTGTCAGTTCGTCGCCGCAAATCCGCTACCCTGACTACTACGGTATCGACATGGCGCACTTGTCGGAGTTTATCGCCTTTCGTGCAGCCATTGCGCTACTGCACGAGCGGGGTATGCAAAGCCGAATCGATGAAGTCTATCGGCTCTGTATCAAGCAGCGTGAGGCTATGGAACAGGGGCTTGCCAAAGAGAAATACGAAAACCATGTGCGCCGAATCTACGACCCCTTCACCGACGAAGAGGTAGCCGCCAAAATGGCAGAGTTGATGCGTAGCGAAGAGGTTACCAGCCCGGTGGAAATCGTATTCCAAACCATCGAGGGGCTGCACGAAGCCTGCCCCAACCACCCCGGCGATTGGTATTTTTCCGGCAACTACCCCACTCCGGGCGGTCTGCGCCGGCTCAATCAAGCATTTATCGACTATGTCGAGGAAAACATAGCGCAATTCTAATTTCAGAACAATCAAACAAGCAATACAAACAGCATGAGTAAAGCAATCTTGCGCCTATCGGACGGTTCCACTTTTGTGGGCGAATCGTTCGGCTACGAAGGTTCCGTGTCGGGCGAAGTGGTATTCAACACCGCCATGTCGGGCTATCCCGAGTCGCTGACAGACCCGTCGTACGCCGGGCAACTGATGGTACTGACCTACCCCTTGGTGGGCAACTACGGCGTTCCACCCTTCACGATCGAGGAGAACGGGCTCGCCACTTTCATGGAATCGGATCACATCTACGCCTCCGCCATCATCGTGTCCGAATACAGCGGGGCGTACTCGCACTGGAATGCGCACGAGTCGCTCGCCGACTGGCTGCAGCGGGAGCATATAGCAGGTATCACGGGCATTGACACCCGCGCCTTGACCAAACGCCTGCGTGAGAATGGTGTGATGATAGGCACTATCTCGATCGAGGGACAGACCGATGCCCCCAAAGCCCTCTACGAAGGAGTCAATTTTGTAGACAAAGTTTCCACAAAAGAAGTCATCCGGTACACCCCAAATACCGAAAATCCCGAACCACTCCCGAAGGTAGTCTTAGTAGACTGTGGAGTGAAACACAACATCATCCGTTGTTTGCTGCGACGAGGAGTCGAAGTCATCCGTGTTCCATGGAACTACGACTTTAACACGCTCGAGTTTGACGGCTTGTTCCTCTCTAACGGCCCCGGTGACCCCGATACCTGCATGGAGGCAGTCGAGCATATTCGCCAATTTATGGCCTTAGAAGAGTCGAAGCAAGACCTTACCAAGGTGCGTCCTCTGATGGGTATCTGCATGGGCAACCAGTTACTTGGCAAGGCGGCGGGTGCCACTATCTACAAGTTGAAATACGGCCACCGCTCGCACAACCAGCCGGTGCGTGAGGTAGGCACCGAGCGTTGCTTCATCACCTCGCAGAACCACGGCTATGCCGTCGATACCACCACCCTTGGCAAAGACTGGGAGCCGCTCTTTATCAACATGAACGACGGCTCAAACGAGGGCATACGGCACAAGCAGTTCCCTTGGTTCTCTGCACAGTTCCACCCAGAGGCCTGCTCCGGCCCTGTGGACACGGAGTTCTTGTTCGACAAGTTCGTGCAACTACTCCACGGCCATAATGTATAATATCGTTCCGATTATTCTATAAATCAGTCAGCAAAATCAGCAATATGAAGTTAGACAACATACAAAAAGTTCTGGTATTAGGCTCCGGCGCTCTTAAGATCGGCGAGGCAGGCGAGTTCGACTACTCCGGCTCGCAAGCCCTGAAAGCCCTGCGTGAGGAAGGCATCCAAACCGTGCTTATCAACCCGAACATCGCCACCGTGCAGACCTCGGAGGGCGTAGCCGACAAGATTTACTTCCTGCCCGTTTCGCCCTATTTCGTGGAGCGTGTGATAGAGAAAGAGCGCCCCGACGGCATTCTGCTCTCTTTTGGCGGACAAACAGCCCTCAACTGCGGCGTGGCGCTCTATCGCCAAGGCGTTTTGGAGAAGTACGGAGTGCAGGTTCTCGGCACCCCCGTGCAAGCCATCATCGACACCGAAGACCGCGAACTCTTTGTAGAGCGGCTCAACGAGATCGATGTCAAAACCATCAAGTCGGAGGCCTGCGAGAATATTGAGGCAGCCCGCCAAGCCGCCAAGGACTTGGGCTATCCCGTCATCATCCGTGCAGCGTACGCCTTGGGCGGACTCGGTTCCGGTTTCTGTGACAACGAGGAAGAACTGAATGCGCTGGCAGAGAAAGCGTTCTCGTTCTCGCCGCAAGTGTTGGTCGAGAAGTCGCTGCGTGGTTGGAAAGAGATCGAGTACGAGGTGGTGCGCGACCGTTACGACAACTGTATCACGGTCTGCAACATGGAAAACTTCGACCCGCTGGGCATCCACACGGGCGAATCCATTGTGATTGCCCCGTCGCAGACCCTTACCAACTCCGAATACCACAAACTGCGGGCGCTCGCCATTAAGATCATCCGCCATATCGGTATCGTGGGCGAATGCAATGTGCAGTATGCCTTCGACCCCGAGTCGGAGGACTATCGTGTGATAGAGGTCAATGCCCGCCTCTCCCGCTCGTCGGCGCTTGCCTCCAAGGCGACAGGCTATCCGTTGGCGTTTGTTGCCGCCAAACTCGGATTGGGCTACGGGCTGTTTGAGTTGAAAAACAGCGTAACCAAAACCACGCCCGCATTCTTCGAGCCCGCATTGGACTATGTCGTCTGCAAGATTCCCCGCTGGGACTTGTCCAAGTTCCGTGGTGTGAACCGCGAACTCGGCTCATCGATGAAGTCGGTGGGTGAGGTGATGGCAATAGGGCGCACTTTCGAGGACGCCATCCAGAAAGGTCTGCGTATGATTGGGCAAGGCATGCACGGCTTTACCGAAAACAAAGCGCTGCATGTGGATGACCTCGACGCTGCCTTATCCGCCCCGACCGATAAGCGTATCTTTGCCATTGCGCAAGCCATGTACGAGGGCTACACGATCGACCGTATCCACGAACTGACCCGCATTGACCGCTGGTTCTTACAGCGCCTGCACCATATCATCGACACCGACAACCGCCTGCACCAAGTCACGCTCAACGAACTCACCGCCGACCTGTTGCGTGACGCCAAGCGGCAAGGTTTCTCCGATTTCCAAATTGCACGCGCCGTCGGTCTTGGCAAAGAAATGGACATGGATGAGGCGGTGCTGAAGATGCGTGCTTACCGCAAATCGCTCGGTGTGCTGCCTGTGGTCAAACAGATCGACACGCTCGCCGCCGAGTACCCTGCGCAGACCAACTACCTCTACCTGACCTACTCCGGCACAGAGGACGATGTTCACTACACGGGCGACCACCGCTCTATCGTAGTGCTCGGTTCGGGTGCTTACCGTATCGGCTCGTCGGTGGAGTTCGATTGGTGCGGAGTGCAAGCGCTGCAAACCATCCGCAAGAACGGGTACCGCTCGGTCATGATTAACTACAACCCCGAAACGGTATCCACCGACTACGATATGTGCGACCGGCTCTATTTCGACGAGTTGACTTTTGAGCGGGTCATGGACATCCTCGAATTGGAAAATCCGTTCGGTGTCATCGTATCTACGGGCGGGCAGATACCTAACAACCTTGCGCTGAAACTCGATGCGCAGCGTGTGCCTATTCTCGGCACCTCGGCGCAATCCATCGACAACGCCGAAGACCGTGACAAGTTCTCCGCTATGCTCGACCGTATCGGCGTCGACCAACCCGAGTGGAGTGCGCTGACCTCCATGGACGATGTGGAGCAGTTTGTCGAGCAGGTCGGCTTCCCCGTATTGGTTCGCCCGTCGTATGTGCTGTCCGGCGCAGCGATGAATGTTTGTTCGAATAAGGAGCAATTGACCAAGTTTTTACAACTTGCTGCCGAAGTATCCCCGAAGCATCCCGTTGTCATCTCCAAGTTTATGCTCAATACCAAGGAGGTCGAGATGGACGCTGTGGCACGGGACGGTGAGATTATCGCCTACGCCATATCGGAGCATGTCGAGTTCGCCGGCGTACACTCGGGCGACGCCACCATTATGTTCCCCGCCCAGAAACTTTATGTGGAGACGGTGCGTCGTATCAAGAAGATATCAGGCAAGATAGCACACGAACTGAACATATCGGGCCCCTTCAATATCCAGTTCCTTGCTCGGGACAACGAGATTAAGGTCATCGAGTGCAACCTGCGTGCCTCCCGCTCGTTCCCATTCGTGTCTAAGGTATTGAAGATCAACCTCATCGATATAGCCACCCGCATTATGCTGCACTTGCCGGTCGAGAAACCCGCCAAGTCGCTGTTCGATTTCGAGTATGTGGGGGTCAAGGCCTCGCAGTTCTCGTTCAACCGCCTGCAGAATGCCGACCCGGTACTGGGCGTAGATATGGCATCTACGGGCGAGGTGGGCTGCCTCGGTGAAGACGCCAACCATGCGCTGCTCCAAGCCATGCTCTCCGTCGGTCAACGCATTCCCGAGAAGTCGGTGCTGTTCACTATCGGTGGTGCCAAGAACAAGGTTGCGCTGCAAGAGGCGGCACGCCAACTCATCGAGAAAGGGTATCAGATCTATGCCACGCCCGGCACGATGCGTTTCTTTGAGGAAATCGGCGTACCGGCCACCTGCGTCTACCACCCCTACGACCACGACAAGCAGCCGCAAGCGCTCGACCTGATGCACGCTCACAAGATCGACATGGTGGTCTCCATCCCCAAGGACCTCGTTTCCGACCCTGCGCAGGACAAATCGTACCCCGTACGCCGTGCCGCAGTCGATTTGAATATCCCGTTGCTGACCAACCCCCGTCTGGCGGCAGCCTTCATCAACGCCTTCTGTACCCTGCGTCCCGAAGACCTTGACATCCGCTCGTGGGAGGAGTATAAATAATTAAGAATGAAGAATGAAGAATGAAGAATTAGGAATTACAAAAACTCAACACAATATGAACGCACTCACTAAAACCGATTTCTCGTTTGTCGGACAAACGGGCGTGTACAACGGAAAAGTACGCGATGTGTATTTCATCGGGCAGAATTTCATCTGCATGGTCGCCACCGACCGTATCTCTGCCTTCGATGTTATTCTGCCCAAGGGTATTCCTTTTAAGGGACAGATACTGAACCAGATAGCGGCTAAGTTCCTGCAAGCCACCGCCGACATTGTTCCCAACTGGCTGATGGCGACGCCCGACCCCATGGTCTCCATCGGCCTGCGCTGCGAGGGCTATCCCGTCGAGATGATTGTGCGCGGTTACCTTTGCGGAAGCGCCTGGCGTGCCTACAAGTCCGGTGTGCGTGAGATATGCGGTGTACGCCTGCCCGACGGCATGCGCGAGAACGAGAAGTTCCCCACGCCTATTATCACCCCGACCACCAAGGCGGAGATCGGTACGCACGACGAGGACATCTCCAAGGAGGAGATTATCGCTCGCGGGCTTATTCCTGCGGCGGAGTACGAGCAGGTGGAGCGTTATACGCTGGCGCTTTTTGAGCGTGGGCAGGAGATAGCCGCCAAGCACGGACTGATACTGGTCGACACCAAATACGAGTTTGGCAAGTACAACGGCAAGATACTGCTCATGGACGAGGTGCATACGCCCGATTCCAGCCGCTATTTCTATGCCGACGGCTACGAGGAGCGTTTCCGCAACGGTGAGCCGCAGCGCCAACTGTCCAAGGAGTTTGTGCGAGAGTGGCTGATGTCGGAGGGTTTCCAAGGCCAGGCAGGGCAGCAAGTCCCCGAGATGACGGACGAGATTGTGCGTGGTATTACCGACCGCTACATCGAACTCTACGAGCATATCACGGGCGAGAAGTTCGAGAAGCCCGGCGAGTCCCTTACCGAATCCGCCCTTTCCGCCCGCATCGAACAGAACATCGCCGCCTATCTACAGACGATATAAAAACGCTCTAAAAACAATCAGGAACCGCTCAGAAGACGCTCTAAAAACGAGATAGAAACGCTCTAAACTCTACCGCCACGCGGGGGTGCAATCCATCACCTCCGCGTGCGCTGTTGTATTTGGCAGCCTCCGTAACGCCACCCCTGTAATGCCTTATCGTATAAAATGCGCATCCCTCTTGCCTATGTCCCGTTTTTTCTCTACCTTTGCGCTCGGTAAGGATGCAGACTGTATCGGGTCGTTAACGGGTGATTATCGGGTGATTATCGGGTGATTATCGGGTGATTATCGGGTGATTATCGGGTGATTAACGGGTGATTAACGGGTTCGTTGGCGCACTCGCATGTAAGACGACCGAATGCAAACTGAAGGCAGCCCGAATGCAAACGAATAGAAAAGTAACAGAAATCTTATAAAATTCCTATGGCAACAGTCCATTACATCGATCCGATCGCCTCTATTTCGGGGCGTCTATGCAAGAAGCAGAAGCGTGGCGGTATTCTCCGCCGCAAGCAGTACCGTGACGACAGCGGCCGCGTGGTGGCGGAGGGTGCTCTCGAGGCGTATTGCGTATTGCATCCTCGAGATTACGATAAGAATCCGCCTGTTGGAGCGGAGTTGCGCAGTATCACGCTGTTCCAACAGGCGGCATTGCAGGCGGCGGAGGAGCGTCGCGACCCGGAGCGTTTAGCGTATTGGCAGGAGCGTTTCGCCGCCCAACTTCGCCGCGGAGATTCGGAGGCGCCTTTGGACAAGCATACGGGTCGTCCCCGCATCTACCATCGTTTTCATATCTTTGTCCAAACCATTCTTTATCAGCGTCTTAAGTCCCAAGACCAATAAATAAATCCGCCCCCAATCCCCCGCAAGCCCCCTATATCAACTATATTGTCACTATCTATCCGACCTGATCCCCCTCTATGAGGGGGTAAGGGGGAGTCGGGGCAGAGAGTCACAGCACCGCAAACAGCAGCGGGATCAGCACACCGATAAGGAACTCGATACCGCCGATGCCGATAAGGCTGTGCTTGCCGCGGAGCATAAAAAGTCCTGTCAGCACGATACCCACCATCGCCACCGCAAAAACATCCGAGAAATAAGTCCACGCCTTGCCGGGATTGTAGTGCAACCGACTGAGGCTGCCCAAGACAGGGCGTTTGCGCACTTGTTCGAGTGTACCCGTGCCGGTCTGCAAGTTCACGGTCAGGCTGCTGTTGCCCCGCAGGAAGACTTTCAGTGTCGTGTCGTCGGGGAAATAGTGTTGTATCTCTTGCCCCGCCACGCCGCACTGTTGCAGCCACTCGGCCAACACTTTGGGCGTCACCTCGCTGCGGGAGGTCGGCTGCAGGGCGTACTCCGAGCGGTGAATGGCGTATTGGCTGTTGAACGAATCTTTGTGGTTGAGCGCAATGCCCGATACGGCATAGACCAGCAGCATACCTGCAAATACAAAACTCAAGTCGCGGTGAATCCAACGCAACCATTTGCGCACCTTTGCCCCACGCGTCGAGGCAGTATTGGGTGCGGTCGTGGAAACCTTTTCTGCCATACTACTCTGCGGTAATTATCTCATAACTTACGGCCTCAGCGAAATAGCCGTGAATGGCTATTTGCTCTGTGGCGCACCCTTGATTGCCCTCGCCGTGTTTCTCTGCAGGGTCTGCCACGGGTTGCGGTGTATATTCGTATGCGTGCAATAGGCCCCGCACACGCACCACGTTATTGATGCATGCCGCGTCGAAATTGCCCATTTTTGCCCCCTCTACGCGCAGGATATGCGGACGAATGACGGTATCTGTTTCCGTCAGCACGGTATCGGACAGGTTGCCTACCAAGAACGCTTTTCGCCCGCCGTGCTTGCATAGGTGGGTACATACGCCCTCGAACGAAATGGTATCGCCTAACAGCGAATCGGCTTGAGCATAGACCTCATCAATGGTGTAGACCACGGGGGCTTGGGTCGAGGTAGAAGTGCAGGATGCGAAAGCCAACGCTACGGCCGCCATCGCGGGAAAGAGTATCTTTTTCATATCGTAATAAGTATTTGTCTTTTTTCTGTATGTTTAGGAGTGTAGAAGTGTAGGAGTGTAGAAGTGTGTGTGTATGTAGGTATGTGTGTAGAAAGGTGAAGAAAAGCGCAGCCCCGCCATTCATCTTGCGCAAGACCCAAGTCTTGTGCAAGATATAAATAAATTGCGGCCGCCTTCAGAAAAGACCGCCGCAATTATTATGCCAATGCGTATTCTCGTACCTTATTCCATTTCTTGTCCCAGAGCGTTATAGATGGTAGTGCCGCGGCGGATATAGAATTGCCCGTTGCGGAAGAATTTCACTGCCTCGCCCGCAGGAACCACTGCGTCGGAGATGGCCGTTCCCTCTTCCTCGTAGAGTTGTTCGAAAGCCAATACCCCTCGGAAAGCATTGTCTTGTGCGGTATACGACTGTGCCGAATCCGAAGCAAAAGTGACTGTGCCATTGGTGCGGAACGCATAGAGCAACACGCCTTTCGGTGTCAGCACTGCGCTTTGAATCGTCTCCTGTTTGGACGAGAGAATCAGTGCAGTGGTGTCTATCGATTGCAGGTTCTTGTCGTAGTGGTAGAGCGAAATGCGCTGATTGCTTCCCCAGTCGTATGCGTACATCGAAACGGTATCTTTGTGCGACAGCAGCGCCGCCCCCCCGGTAATACCCGACGAAGCAACGATAGCCGCTTTCTCTGCCTTACCCGTTGTCAGGTTCACCTTTGCGACAAACGCACGAACGGCAGTACAAGCAACGGTATCTGTCTCGCCATAAGCAATCTGTCCGTTGAAGAAGCCCGTGAAATACGCGCATTCCCCGTCCACCAACTCGTCGTACACGGTTATGTTTCCGCCTTTGTTTTGCGTGTTCTTCTCTATGCCCGTATAGGAGAGTTGCTCGCAGGTCAAATCGGTCGAGAGCGTGGCGGCAAGAATACCGTTGTTCGCCACACTGCTCGTCAGCGTCTTTCCGCCGAACGAGAAAGTACCGTTCGCTTGCGCCGAGAAGTTGCCCGCATAGTACAATTTCCCGTCTACATACTTGAGCGTACCCGTGGTCTTCCCTTCCGTACCTTCGCTGACTACGGATGCCACCAATTTCCAGTCGCTGTCGAACTTCAGCACCGCCAGACTGCCTTTCGCAGACTTTGCGAGAATGGTATCTTTGTCTATGGCAATACCTTTGGTCAGTACAGTCAGCAGGTAGAAGTTCGTGCCGTCCGTGGCCAAGTCCACGATCGTGAAGCCGGCAGTCTCGTTCTCTATCTGTGTGGGCGTGCAGACTACTTGAACGCCTTTCGCCGTTACGCACACTACCGCACCGTACTGAATGGCGTTCTTGGCGTCGTATGCACCCAATACGAATGCCGAGTCGCTTAGGCCTGCATCGTTCTTTACCACTACTTGCAGTGCCTTGTTATCGCCCAAACGGTTGCTGTCCGAGTGGCAAGCGGCAACGGCGATATAGAGTTCGCCTTTGTCGGTAGCCACAGCGGCTTTGCTTTTGATATTACCGCGGTTGCTTGCGCCGAAAATCGGCGCTACCGACTCATCGAGCGATGCCGTACCGAATACGAGGTTCGTATTCGTTTGTGCCATTTTTTGTTTGAATGGAGCGGTCGGTGCCTCTAAATCCGTAAAGGTGGCAGAGGGAGCGGTTCCTACCGAAGCGGCATTGCCGATGAAGAACGCATCGCCTTTGGCGTTGGTGTAGATTTTCTCTACCGTCGTAGTGCCACAGGTGGTGTCATTATTCAGTTCTACCGCACCATAGCCGACAAAGTCGGAGGCAAAGAGCGGTGCAACGATGGCACTGACAGCCATCGCACCCAAAAGAAGAAAAGATTTATTCATGCTGTATATTATTTTGTTATTTACTGTGTATCGGCTTGGTACATTATTGTATATGTTATGTATACCTGCAATTTACAAATTACACATTACACATTACAAATTACTAATTACAAATTGTCCTCGCTGCAAAGGTACGACAAAAAACCATGCCAACCAATTTTTCCGCCCCTACAGACCCAAAAATACCAACAAAAAGGGATTACCCTATACCTGCTACGCTCTACGAGATACGAGATACCCGAGTGCAACACGCACAATGCCCACAGCCCATTTGCGTATATCAATTAGTTTTCGTACCTTTGCAGCGAAAAACACCACTGACCACCACAAAGCAAGACCACCGTGTTAGGAATCATCATCAATCCCAAGTCGGGCAAACGCGCCTTTCGTGTGCAACGCGTCTACCTTTGGAAACTCCTCAGGAAGCGGCATGAGCCGTTTGCCTATCGGGTGACAAAGTATGCGGGGCATGCTGTCGAACTCGGGCGTGAACTCGCCGAGCGGGGCTACGACGAGATTCTCGTCTTGGGTGGGGATGGTACACTCTCCGAAGCGGTCAATGGCATTATGCGTGCCAATATCCCGCCCGAGCAGCGTCAGCGTATCACTATCGGTATCATGCCGCGCGGCACGGGCAACGACTACGCCCGCTATTGGGGGCTGACCAAGGACTACAAGCGTGCGCTCGACCATTTCTTCAACGGTGAGAGTCGTCCCATTGATGTCGGATGTATTACCTATTGGCGCAACGGCATCGCACACCATCGTTATTTTCTCAATTCCGTGGGCTTTGGGGTGGATGCACTCTGTTGTTCGTGGGCGGCCACGCTCAAGTACTACATCGGCAGCCACCATGTCAATTATTTCTTTGCCCTGCTTGCCGCCATCTGTGTGCATAAGTCCACCCGTATCCAACTCGTTGTCGATGGTGAGGTGCTTGTTAGCGACCTGCTCTTTACGATGAATATAGGCAACGGTCCCTACTCCGGCGGAGGCATACGGCAGAACCCGCAGGCCGACCCGCAAGACGGGGTGTTCCATGCAATCTTTGTCAAGAAGCCGACCGCCCGCCAAGTGTTTGCCGCCATACCGAAACTTTTCAACGGACATCTTACCGACCTCGAATTTATCCACTCCTTTACGGGCAATACCGTACGCCTCGAGACACGCAAACACCTGCTCTTCGAGGCAGACGGCATTCTCGAGAACATCATGGGCCCCTGTGAGGTCAGTTGCCTCCACCACGCAATGAACATACGGGTGTAGGTCTTGGGTTTAGGAGTTGAGAAGTTGAGGAGTGTAGAAGTAGTGTAAGAATTTAGAAGTGTAGCAGTTAAACTAAGGAAAAGTGCAGGCATAAGCCGCCCACAATAACCAACAAAAACAACAATAACCAATAAAACCAATAAAAGACGAATAAACGAAGCCGTGGCTTCGTTTATTCGTCTTTCCGTTTGGGATTCTTCGGGAACCAGCCCTTTTCCACCCGCTTCTTCTGTTCGAAAAGTTCGAGTATCGACCAGTAGCACGAGAACGCAAACACGCCCAGTATCACCGATGCATAGGTGTTATCCACGAACAGCGATAGCACCAACGCCGCCGTGCCGACCAACGCAAACGCCCACCAACAGCGCACACCGAGGTAGTACTCCGCTTTTATCACAATAGGATGAAACATTCCGATACAAAAAAAGGCGGACAGCCCCAAGATAATTCCTTCTATATTGATTGCCATTATGGTGCAAAGGTACCACAAAAAGCCCAAATTAACAAAAAGAGCATGCATTTTCCCCACAATTAGGGACGAAACAAGCAGGAAAACGAGAAAAAAGAGTTGCACCGCTTTTTGCGCGGAAGAAGGTTTGTGCAAACAAAAAAAAAGCCGTATCTTTGCAGCGGTGAAAGGGAGCGAAGGATTGCGCAGTTCCGGCACGAACCACAAGCACGCCAAACGCCTGCCAAAGGTTTGCCGAGCGCACACACGCCTCCGTCCCGTACCATAGAAAACATAAACCGAAAAATCAATGAAGAAAGAAATTCAGTTCTCGCTTGTCTATCGCGACATGTGGCAGAGTAGCGGAAAGTATGTGCCCCGCAAAGACCAATTGGCGAAAATAGCCCCGGTTATCATCGATATGGGTTGCTTCGACCGTGTGGAAACCAATGGCGGTGCCATGGAGCAAGTCAATCTCTTGTACGGCGAAAACCCGAACCAAGCCGTACGCACTTTTACCAAACCTTTCAATGAGGTGGGTATCAAAACCCACATGCTCGACCGTGGTCTGAATGGTCTGCGTATGAATCCTGTGCCTGCCGATGTGCGTCAGTTGATGTACAAGGTAAAGCATGCGCAGGGTGTGGATATTACGCGTATTTTCTGCGGTCTGAACGACCCTCGCAATATCATCCCCTCCATCCGTTGGGCGAAAGAGGCAGGTATGACGGCGCAGGCAACGATGTGTATCACCTATTCGCAGGTGCATACGGCAGAGTACTATATCAATCTTGCTGAAGAACTGATAGCCGCCGGTGCACAAGAAATCTGCCTCAAAGACATGGCGGGTATCGGGCGTCCGGTCATGCTCGGTACGATCGTTGCTGCCATTAAGGAGAAGCACCCCGACATCGTTTTGCAGTATCACGGCCACTCAGGTCCCGGCTTTGCGGTTGCCTCCATGCTCGAGGTAGCCAAGGCAGGTATCGATGTGTTGGATGTAGCCATGGAGCCGCTCAGTTGGGGTATGGTACATCCCGATGTCATCACCGTGCAGGCAATGTTGCGTGATGCAGGCTTCCTCGTTAAGGATATCAATATGAACGCTTATATGGAGGCACGCAGCCTGACGCAATCTTTCATTGACGACTTCTTGGGCTATTGGATCGACCCTCGTAACTCCAAGATGACTTCGTTGCTCGTAGGCTGTGGCTTGCCCGGTGGTATGATGGGTTCGCTCATGGCAGACCTTAAGGGTATGCACGCTGCTATCAATGCCAACCTCACCAAGCGGGGTGAGAAAACCCTCAGCGAGGACGAATTGCTTGTTGAATTGTTCAACGAAGTGCAACGAATATGGCCGATGCTGGGCACGCCGTGCTTGGTTACACCGTTCTCGCAATATGTCAAGAATGCGGCTCTGATGAACCTGTTCTCCCGCTCTATGGGCGAGAAGCCGTTCACCCGTATGGATCCTGCCATGTGGGGCATGATTCTCGGCAAGTCGGGCAAGTTGCCGGGCACCTTAGCGCCGGAGATTGTCGAACTCGCCAAAGAGAAGGGTATGGAGTTCTATACGGGCGACCCGCAAGCCCTATATCCCGAAGCACTCCCGAACTATCTCGCCGAAATGGAGCGTCTCGGATGGGATCGTGGGCAGGACGACGAGGAGTTGTTCGAGTTCGCCATGCACGAGAAGCAATACCGTGAGTATAAGTCCGGTCAGGCAAAAGAGCAGTTCAACAAAGACTTGTTGGAGCGTATGGAGAAAGCAGCCAAGGGCGGTCAGCAGGTTACCTTTATTTCCGCAGCCGACAAGCGTGCTATTCTGCACCCGTCGAGCGAGCCCGTCGAGGCAACCGCAGCCGGCAAGGTGCTATGGGAGTTGGACTACAACGAGGACAGCCACGCCCCTGCATTCGGTACGCTCTTCGTCAAAGACACGGTTATCTGCTATCTGCAAACGCAGCACGGCATAGAGCCTATCGTTGCCGCCGACAACTGTCGCTTGGTTGCCGTAGATAAGGAGCAGGGCGCAGTAGCCACCAAGGGCGATGCCATCTGTTGGGTGGAGAAAGCCGATTTGGTTGATACGGTGAAGACCACAGCCAAAAAGATAGCCGACAAGGTAAAAGAAACCCTTCAAGACGCCATCAAGCAGCCCGATACCACGGTCATCCCTTCCACCAAAAGTAAGTGGAAAGACAGCATGAACGCCAATAAGTAAAAATATCCTATCTTTGCCCTGCTGTTGCCGAAGTATTCCCGACGCTTTCCCGAAGTAATTCCCGAAGCAATTCCGAAGTAATTCCCGAAGCACTCCCGAAGCAATTCCGAAGTAATTCCCGAAGCACTCCCGAAGCAACTCTTTGGCATAGCCGGCGCAAACCACATCTAACTAACCATATCGAATAACCTACAAAACGAATATCTGTATGAAAAAGTACAATTTCAATGCAGGACCGAGTATCCTGCCGCAAGAAGTAATCAAACAAACGGCAGAGGCTGTGCTCGATTTTCAGGGAGAGGGGCTCTCTATTCTGGAGATATCGCACCGTGCCAAGTACTTCCAACCCGTTGTCGATGAGGCAGAAGCACTGATGAAAGAACTGCTCGGTGTGCCGGAGGGCTACCGTGTGCTGTTCTTGGGCGGCGGTGCCAGCCTGCAATTCTGCATGGTACCTTATAACTGCCTGGAGCATAAGGCAGCCTATCTCAACACGGGTGTTTGGGCAAAGAAGGCGCTCAAAGAGGCAAAGGGCTTTGGCGAGGCCGTCGAGGTTGCCTCGAGTGCAGATGCCAACTTTACCTTTATCCCGACGGACTATACCGTGCCGCAGGATGCAGACTACTTCCATATTACGACCAACAATACGATTTACGGTACGGAACTCTCCGACGCCAAGTTGGCAGACATCTACAAGAAGCGTGGCAGTGTGCCTTTGATTGCAGATATGTCTTCTGATATTCTTTCGCGTCCTATCGATGTGGCGCAGTATAGCATTATCTATGGCGGTGCGCAGAAGAACCTTGCTCCTGCAGGCGTTACCTTTGTTATCGTAAAAGAAGACTTCTTGGGTCATGTGAGCCGTTATATTCCAACGATGCTCAACTACAAGACCCATATTGATGGCGGCTCGATGTTCAATACCCCGCCTGTGCTGCCTATCTATACCGCTATGCTGACGCTTCGTTGGCTGAAGGCGAACGGGGGCGTGCAGTGGATAGAGAAGCGCAATATCGAGAAGGCAAATCTGCTTTATGATTGCATCGACCATAGTAAGATCTTCGTGGGTACCGCCAAAGAAGAAGACCGTTCTCGCATGAACCTCTGCTTCGTGCTGAAGCCGGAGTACCAAGAACTGCAAGACGACTTCCTGCATTTTGCAACCGAGCGGGGTATGGTGGGTATCAAGGGACACCGCTCCGTAGGTGGTTTCCGTGCATCGTGCTACAATGCTATGGATCTGGAGGGTGTGCAAGCGCTCGTCAACTGCATCCACGACTACGAGCAGAAATTGTAACATTCTTGTTTTATGGAGTATTGGTATCGATATCCCAAACAGGAAGAGAAACGAACAGCAGTCTTTTACACTACATTAGTTAATCCTATGAAAGTCTTAGTAGCAACCGAGAAACCCTTTGCGAAGGTAGCCGTGGACGGCATTCGTGAGGTGGTCGAGAAGGCAGGGTACGAACTGGCTCTGCTTGAGAAATATACCGACAAACAACAACTGCTCGACGCAGTCGCCGATGCAGACGCTCTGATTATCCGTTCCGACCAAGTGGATAGCAGCGTGTTGGACGCAGCCAAACAACTCAAGATCGTAGTGCGTGCCGGCGCAGGGTATGATAATATCGACCTTGCAGCCGCTACGGCACACGGAGTAGTCGCTATGAATACGCCGGGGCAGAACTCCAACGCCGTTGCCGAATTGGCGTTAGGTTTGATGGTCTATGCCGTGCGTAATTTCTATAATGGCACGAGTGGCACGGAGTTAAAGGGCAAGAAACTCGGCATCCACGCTTTCGGCAATGTGGGGCGCAATGTAGCCCGTATCGCGAAGGGCTTTGGTATGGACATCTACGCTTATGATGCCTTTTGCCCCGCTGAGGCAATGACCGAAGCAGGCGTCATTCCCGTAGCATCCCCGGAGGAACTCTATAGCACTTGCGATGTGGTGTCCCTGCATATCCCTGCCACGCCGGAGACCAAGAACAGCATCAATCGTGCCTTGATTGGTCGTATGCCGAAAGGTGCCTTGCTTGTCAATACGGCTCGTAAGGAGGTCATCAACGAGGACGAACTGATACAACTCATGCAGGAGCGTACCGACTTGAAGTATGTGACGGACATCATGCCCGCAGCAGACGCCAAGTTTAAGACCTTGTTCGATGGACGCTACTTTGCCACACCGAAGAAGATGGGAGCGCAGACTGCTGAGGCCAACATCAATGCGGGCATCGCTGCTGCCAATCAGATAGTAGACTACCTGACCACGGGCAACACCCGCTTCCAAGTCAATAAGTAAGCCCGTTCAAGTCCGCCAACCGACTTGCCAACGCAAAAAAGCAAACGATAAGGGTGTGTCACTACGAAAAAGATACCTTTCGTACATGACACACCCTTGATATACTAAAATGTAGCGAAGAGCATGAGCCAACTCATTCACATAGACCAAGAATACGCAGAATGGATTCAAACTGTTTGTACACGCTTTAAGCAGTTCCAGATAAAGACCGCCATACGCATCAATGCAGTGCGAAAAGGAGGATGTGCCTCATGTATTCCCTCGTGAATATCTAACGAAGAATGAAATAGAACGAGGAGAATATAATCAAGTTGCCAACTATGTTTATACCCAAACAGAAATCAATATTCGTATAGGGAAACAAGCACCTAATGAGTACTTGAAATATATGGTAGAGAAACAATGTAATGACAGTGAAACAAAGTATGGAGGAATAACATCCCTTGATAAACTAAAGAAAAACCTATTGGAGGATTGGATTGTTGTATTTCAATGGAAACTGTTGAGATGGATTATACTCGTTATCAGGAATTCTTGGAGGAACGGCGTAAGTTAATAGCAAAGCAGATAAAGGAGTACTATTTTTCACTATAATTACTATGACCAATTCAGAACTGATAGAGAAAGCCTTGGAGATAGCGACTAAGGCGCATAAGGGGCAGTTGGACTTGGATGGCAAACCGGTTATACTGCACCCATTGACCGTAGGACTAATGGGTACAAATACGGACGAGATAGTCGTAGGCTTTCTACACGATGTAGTAGAGGACAGCGACTATACCTTCGCCTATCTTTTAGAGCAAGGTTTTCCTACCCATATTGTAGATACCCTTCGCCTATTGACGCACGCCAAGACAGAGCCATACGACACTTATCTGGAGCGCATTGCCACTTCGGGCAACCGCACTGCTATTGCCGTTAAGTGGCACGACCTGACCCACAATTTGGAGCGTGGTATTCGGGGCAATCATACCAAACAAGTAACCAAACATACCCGCGCACAAGCCTATCTTCGTCCCTACTACGAGGCAATTATACCCTAAGGCTTGTGTATTTGCGACAGTTTGCGTACCTTTGCACGCACAATCAACAAACCATTATACGAACACACAATAGTATACACCAATAAACATAACAAAAACAATCAATTATAACTATCAACAATCAAACAAACTTTTTACTTTCTAAAATGAAAAAGGTATTAGTTAGTCTATTGGCAATGGTGGTTACTACAGTTGCCGTAGCGCAGGAGTCCATCGAATTTGCTTACGAGGCAGGAGCCGAACTGACAAGCGCCTACTTGTGGCGTGGGCAGTACAACGGCGGTCTTAGTTTTCAGCCTGAGGCATTGGTCGGCTTTGATACGGAGCACACTTCGTTCCGAATCGGAGCATGGGCCAGTCTGGGTGCCAGCGACTGGAAGTTCCGTAAGGCAACCGACGACCAAGACGGCACTGTGTTCTACCCGGAGGTGGACATTGAGGCATCATTTACATTCTATGGTTTGACGCTTGGTGCAACGCATTACTACTATGGCGACGGCAATTTCTTCAACTGGAAGCAAGACTTAGAAGAGGCTTATGACAATAGTAGCCAGACAGAGGTGCAGATAGGGTACAACTTCGGTGACCTGCTCGACTTCCCGCTCTATATCAATTGGTATACCATGGTAGCGGGAGCAGACATCTACGAAGTAGAAACAGAGGACGAAGAGGATGCGCTGAAGCGTGCATATTCGTCGTACATTGAGTTGGGATACGATTTCTCGCTGCCGTACGACATCACTCTCGGCGTGCAAGTAGGTATGACGCCATGGAAGAGTTTCTACACGGATTACGAGGGCGGCTTTGCCGTGAACAATGTGAGTGCCCGTATCGAGAAGCCTTGGTCTATCGGTGATGTGTGCGAGATTTCGCTCTTCGCACAAGGCTCTATCAATACCTACAAGATGACCAAAGACAATGTCTTCATCAATGGTGTACAAGATGAAAAGCTATACCAACGACTCAATGGTTGTGTAGGCGTAGGTATTTGGTTCTAATTGTAAGTTAAGAATGATGAATTATGGATTCTACCTTCGGGAGTGGTAAGGCAAGCAATTCATAATTCATCATTTTGCTATAAATTGCAATGAGCAATATAAAAAAAATGCAATGAGCAATATAAAAAATAGCAATGAACAATATAAAGAAATAGCAATGAATAAATCTCGTGTGGCGTATATTGTACTCTCCATTGTTTTGGCAGTGGGGGTATTTGGCTTGTTGATGATGCGAAATGAAAAGTCGCAGTACTATACTAATCAAGGCAAAGTGTTTGGTACATATTACTCCATTCAGTATCAAGCAACGGCAGACTTGGATACGGCTATACAGGCGGCTTTTAAGGCGTTTGACAACTCGCTCAGTATGTTCAATCCGGAGTCGGTTATCAGTCACATCAATCAGAATCGAGATACCCTAACAGACGCCTACTTCGAGCAGATGTGGGCGGAGGCGGAGCGAGTCAGCCGTGAGAGCCATGGGGCATTTGATATTACTGTCGCCCCATTAGTCAATCTGTGGGGATTTGGCTTCAAGAATAAGGAGCAAGTGACGGCAGAAAAAGTGGACAGTCTGCTGCCGTTGGTCGGTTTTGGTAAGGTCGTGCTTCGGGAACATAGGGTGCAGAAAGCCGACCCGCGTATTATGCTGGATGCAAGTGCGGTGGCGAAAGGACAGTCGTGCGATGTGATTGCAGCCCTGTTGGCACAGCACGGATGTGAGAACTATCTGGTTGATATTGGAGGCGAGGTCGTGGCAAAAGGCGTAAATAAGCAGGGAAAGCCGTGGCGTATAGGTATTACGAAGCCCGTAGATAACCCCACGGGACAATCCAAAGATATGGAGGAGGTTATTGCGACAACCGACCTTTGTATGGCTACCTCCGGTAACTACCGCAACTTTTACTATGAAGGACAACAGCGTCGCAGCCATACGATTGACCCGCGTACAGGCTACCCCGTGCAGCACAATCTACTGAGCGCCACCGTAGTGGCCTCGTCGTGCATGCGGGCAGATGCGCTGGCAACAGCGTGCATGGTATTGGGCGAAGATGAGGCACTGCAACTGATAAACACGAACGATGATGCGGAGTGCTTCCTCATTGTAGCCACAGGCGACAGCACTACTGTCCTCACATCAAAAGGTTGGAAATACTAATCTCTTTTTTCGAGCAAGACCACATTCTCCACATGCTGCGTGTGGGGGAACATATCGACCGGCTGCACACGGGTAACACGATACTTGGCATCTAACAACGACAAGTCGCGTGCCTGCGTGGCAGGGTTGCAACTGACATAGACAATTCGCTCAGGCGCGGCGAAAAGAATGGTATTGACCACATCTTCGTGCATGCCGGCACGAGGCGGGTCGGTGATGATCACATCGGGACGGCCATACTGCGCGATAAAATCGGTATTGAGGATGTCCTTCATATCGCCCGCAAAGAAGAGCGTGTTGTCCAAATGATTCAGTTGCGCATTGACCTTAGCGTCCTCGATAGCCTCCGGCACATACTCGATACCGATGACTTGGCGTGCTTGGCGTGCCACAAAATTGGCGATAGTGCCCGTGCCTGTATACAAGTCGAACACCAACTCGTTGCCCGTAAGACCGGCAAAAGAGCGTGCCACCTTATAGAGTTCGTAGGCTTGCTCTGTGTTGGTCTGGTAGAACGACTTGGGCCCTACCTTGAACTGCAAATCCTCCATCTGCTCCATAATATGATCCTGCCCATAGAAGACATGCACGGTTTGGTCGCCAATGGTGTCATTCATCTTCTCGTTCTCTACATAGAGCAGGCTCACAATCTCGGGGAACTCGGCGTGCAGCCACTCCAAAAGCGCACGACAAGCGTCGTTGATCTTCTCGCCAAACGAAACGATGAGCATAATCTCGCCACGATGGTTGGAGCGCATAATGAGGGTGCGCAGTTGCCCCGTATGGGAATGTTCGTTGTAGAACGAGAGCCCATGCGCACGGGCGTAGTCACGGATGCCGTTGCGGATGCGGTCGTTGATGGCAGGCATAAGGTGGCACTCGGTGATGTCTAACACCTTGTCGAAACAGTTGGGAATATGGAAACCCACGCCATACGAATTGTCCACATTTTCGATACCGCCTGCGGCACGAATCTCATCCCACGAGAGCCATTTGCGGTCAGCAAAAGTGAATTCCAACTTGTTGCGGTATTGGTAGATATGCTTGCTGCCGAGAATAGGGCTGATTTCGGGCAATTCGACCTTGCCGATACGGGTCAGGTTGTCGACAATCTGCTGCTGCTTGTAGCGGAGTTGCTCCTCGTAAGGCAGAATCTGCCACTTGCAGCCACCACAAGTGCCGTAGTGGCGGCAGACGGCTTCGCAGCGCTTGTCCGACGGGCGCACGATACGCTCGACACGCGCCTCCATGAAACTGTGCTTGCGCTTGGTGACTTGCAGGTCGACGACATCGCCCGGCACACAATAGGGTACGAAAACGACCATATCGTTGATACGGGTCAGCGCCTTGCCTTCGGCGGCGATACCTGTAATCTCTACATTCTCAATTAGGGGTAAGTTCTTCTTTTTCATTCTGTTATCGATGTTTGCGGGTGGTAAATGCCCTGCAAGAGTTGTTCTATGCTGTAGGTGTATAAAGCATTGAAATCGGTCAGCGCCTCGAGGGGGAAACCAAAGACAATAGTTTGTGTGCCGGAGGGATTGCGCCACACGATGCCTGCGGGGGTGTGCGTGTCGCTGTAACGAGCAATGCGCACGGCGTCTTTGGCGGGGCGCAACGATTCGGGGGAGGCGGCGAAAAGACCGATCGTATTCGGCTCGGTGCGGAGCGTGCAGGCAAGCGAGTCGGCGACTGCTATGGCACCGCTGCGGGTGGCGTGGGCGGCATAGTAGGTGTAGTGCAGGTGCGCGGCCGTCCAACGGGCATCTAAGCCGCTGCCGATACGACTGCCGCTCAAAAGCATTCGCCCGCCCTGCTGCAAGTAGCACGACAGAGCGTGAAACAGCGTGTCGGAAAGAACGGAGGTGCTATCGGTGGGGCGCTCCTGCCCTGCAATGAGATCCACAAAGGTGTAGGAAGTATCAAGCGTATGAATGGCCTCGCTATTGGCGGAAAGGTAGGAAATGTTCAGCGCCTGCAACGCCCGGCCGTGTAACACAGGGTAGTCGTGGGTGTTGCCGACTATGACGGTGGCCTGGTGGTCACGATAGCAGGAACCCCAACCACAGTTGTCGTCGTTCTTCCACTTGCTCGCCCGCTGCCAATCGTATTGCTCGCCGATGTAGGCGAGGCTCTGTCCGTCCTCGACGGCATAACTATGCGGCACGATACCGGCATGGAGCGAGTCGGCAAACCACTCGGGCCCGTAGGCGTGGTTAAACGCATTGACGATCAGAGCGGTGGGGGCGTTCCTGTCGGTAGACAAGTAGGCAGAGAGTTGCTCGCTGCGAAGACTGCGCCCGCCGGCGTTGGCAGCCACGATATAGAAATCGTAGCGGGTGCCTCGCTGTGCCACGAAGGTATGGGTGGGCTTGCTTACCTTGACAGATTGCCACTCGCCGCCGTCTGTGCGGGTATAGACAAAGTAGTGCGTGGGGGTGGCGGTCGGCTCGAGAGGGTCGTCCTGCGGCTGCCACGAGAGGCGCAAAAGGGTATCTCGCTCTACGGCAACGGCACAGGCACGCACGGGAAGCGGCTGGATGATGACCTTACGCCCGTCGGTGCTGTGGAGATAGCGCACCAACCCCTTGTAGATAGCACGGGCAACGGTGCTGCGGAATTCGGGGTCGAGTCCATAGCGCATATCAACCATACTCTTATGGCTAAGAATCTCTATCAGTGCAGAAGGCACAACCGGGTAACGCGACTCGCAGTAGTTGGCGTTATGCAGTTGGCGGCGTGTCCAATTGGGCGTGTAGGTCTGGCGGATGTCGGCGACAATCTGCGTCTGCACATAGTCGGCAAGGTCGCGATTGATTTGGCGGGTCTTGCCGTTGGCGAAGACCTTGCGCCCCGAATCGTCGTGGTCGGTATAGATAGCCAAGGTGCCGACCGTTGTGGTGTCGTCGGGCGAGTCGTAGCCGTCGGTATGCAAGGCAATGGCCACATCTACCGGAATACCCAAACCCGGCTGCGAGGGGTTGTTACGACTGCCGCCCGTCAGGTAATTGACCCATAGCCCACGACTCTGGAGGTCGTCCTTATAGTCGTTCTCATTATTGTTAATATCCCACAGAGCAGCCGGATAGCCTGCCTCTTCGAGCCAATAGCGTGCCGCCTCTGCCCAACGGGGAAGACCGCTTGCGCCTGTCTCCAGCCCCGCACCGTCTGCCGCCATATACCACTGCCCAGCCGTATCGCAACGAAGGTTCATCCCTTCGTAGCGGGCTCGAGGTTGCAACACGATAGCACCGGCGTTCTCGAGCATCTCCGTAACACGACGGCCATACTCCACACTATAGAGGTCCTCAACGGTTGTCCAAAGCGTTGCACGCTGCCATTTCCATTCGTCCTGCTTATGGTTGTAGAAGATGCCGTGACTCGACCAAAGCGCAATGATCTTGCCGTCTAACCCATTGGTATAGACCTCATTGTCGGGAACGGATTTGCGCAAGAAAGCAGGAACGGAATGCCCCGACGGGTACTTCTCCTTGCGGGGCTGCATACGATCCGGGAACAGTTCGCCCAACTCGTAGCCGCCCGTATAGATACTCACCTTGCCTTGCGTATTGCCCAAGACCCAAAGGCTCACTTGACGGCGCAGGGCTTTCAACTCGTCGGGCGAGAAAGGAACACCGCTCAGCGTGCCATTGGTACGCAGCACAATCGTGTTCCCATTGGTGCGCAACTGCTTGACACGAATGGGGGCACTCCACTGAATGAGAAAGGGGTTGTAGTAGGTGTTGAGAGAGTCTTGCAACTCGCGAAGGCTCAGACAATGCGTAGAGAGCAGGCTGGGGGTAGGTGTGTGTGTACGCATGCGCGTACCCGCCACTGCGGCGGAGGCTTCAGCATCCGCCCACGCGCGTGCCTCTGTTGCGGCTTCCGATGTTGCTTCGGCATCGGCTTCCGCATCCGGTTCGTTCGCTCGGGCAGGGATTGCCGTTCCTATCAGTACCGCAAAAACGCACAGCAACCCCCATCGATTATATATATGTCGTACAATTTGCATGGTCTTGTTCCAAATAGCCCGCAAAGGTACAAAAAAGTCAGCAATTGTGCAACGGGTTAAAACCATTCACTTCCCCTTACCCCCTCAATAATAACTCCCCATTACCCTCTCAGAGAAAGGGAATACAGAGTATCGTCGGATGAGCCTGCGGCTCATTTGGCACAGACTTGAAGCGTAAGGCGGGTAGCCGTATACCAAATACCACCTGTCAGAGCGTGTCTGACAGGTGGTATTCTTTAGGGGACTTCTATAAATTCCACGTTTAATAATAAGTTTAACTAATGTGGGACTACAAACACTTTTGTGCGCTTTTTGTTTTTTGGCTGCATCTGCTTGACTTTCACTCAGTCACAATGCCCGCATTGCTCCTTCGTTCAAATCAAGTATCTGCTACCCAAAATTCCAAAAATCACTACAAAGCAATTTATAGAAGTCCCCTTTGTGTTTGATCCGTTAGGCAGTTCTTGCCTTTTTAGGAACGATAGGGTTTACTTCTTGAAGTAACGATTGTACAAGCCCTCGAAACCCTTGCCGTGACGGGCTTCGTCTTTTGCCATCTCGTGAACGGTGTCGTGGATGGCATCGAGCCCCAGTTCTTTCGCACGCTTGGCAATACGCAACTTGTCTTCGCAGGCACCCGCCTCGGCGAGCATACGCTTCTCCACATTCGTCTTGGTATCCCAAACAACCTCGCCGAGCAGTTCGGCAAACTTGGCGCAGTGCTCGGCCTCCTCAAAGGCATAACGACGGAACGCCTCTGCCACCTCGGGATAGCCCTCACGGTCTGCTTGGCGCGACATCGCGAGGTACATACCTACCTCCGTTGCCTCACCCACAAAGTGCGCATTGAGGTCTTTCCGCATCTCCTCGTCGGTGTCCTTTGCCACACCGATGATATGCTCGCAAGCAAATGCAATGCCTGCCGTTTCATCTACCTCTTTCCATGTTACAATCTGTTTGCATTGGGGGCAGCGCTCGGGTGCATGCTCTCCCTCGAATACGAAGCCGCAAATAGGGCAAATAAATTTCTTTTTCATTGTGGTTGTTTTTTGAAAGGTGTTTTTTTGTATTGAATTGCGGGGCGGTGTCTCAGGCAGCAATGCATGGAAACACAGTCGGAGACACACCCCTGTGGTATTGTATCTTCTTATTGTATCACTGTCGTTCTCTGCGACTGTCGGCGTATCATCGCAGGCAGTATCGGCGACTATCCGCAGCAACTATCGGCAGCGACGAGGAACAACGCAATCAGAGCAAAGCCCCGTATAGTACACCTCCTGCTCGTCCACCCAAAAGCCCTTGGGGACACGCATGCTACCAATAGAGGGCATATCCACATCGTAGACCTTGCCGCAGTTCGTACAACGGAAATGAGCGTGCGCTGTGCGGTCGATGTCATAACGCATCTGCCGCTCATCGATGGTAATAACCCGAATACAGTGGCGCTCCACCAACGAGTTCAGCACATTGTACACCGAAGCACGGGACAGCCCAGGATGCACCAAAATAAGGCGATTGTAAATCTCATCGGCAGTAGCGTGCGTGCGATTGTTCATCAAATCCTCTACCACGGCAATGCGCGGCTCGGTCACATGCAGCCCGTGCTTACGGAGGAACTCCGTGGCAGTAAGCGTGCGGCTTTCGTCGGTGTCTTTATAGATGTATTTCATTGTTTCTTAGTTGTGTAGCATCCATCATATTTCCACGAAACATTGTCCACGAAATCCTGCCTATGTGTTGTGATAGGTAGTTTGCGACGGGTTTCTCGGTGGATAGGTTCGGAATTAAAATCGATTAAAGCGGGCAAAATAGTAGAATCTTTCGAGTCTTCTATACATAAACAGTTGTCCGCAAAGTTGAATTATAGCACGAAATTGGTATCTGATAGTTTGTATCAATTCTAATTCTGATGCAAAGGTACGCCCATTTTTCTAATTATACAAATCCCTGCACGAAAAAATGTAGTTTGCACACCCATTTTAGCAAAATATGCACATTTCTGCTCCATTTTCGGAGTTTCCGGACAGGGTACAGGGCTGACAGAGGTTGTAAAATAGCAGGAACAAGGAGGCGCACTTGCCAGACAACGGCTCTATTTTCACTTCACTTTGACTCGGTTATCACATACGAATCACATACGAATCACATACAAATCACATACTTATGTTCTGCTTATCCTATGCTCTTGCTATAGGATTACTATATGGATTGGTGCTTTGTACATTGTCCATTCAGCATTGTGCATTATGCTCGTGGTCTTCCTTGTATATATTAGAAAAAAGTTGTACCTTTGCGGGCTGTTTTGCTAATAGACACCTCTGTATCGTACGACAGCAGTACCTACAGCATCATACACAATACCCTTATTATATTATAATCCACACATTTATATAATATTGTCCACGCTTTGACTAACTACTGTGTCATGATACTATGATACTATAATCTGTATATTTATCACATAATCAATACAATCGACTACTATGGTTCGTGTGCGTTTTGCTCCTTCGCCTACCGGAGCACTGCATATCGGCGGAGTTCGTACCGCCCTCTATAACTACTTGTTTGCCCGCCAACACCACGGCGAGATGCTTCTTCGTATCGAAGACACCGACTCCACCCGTTTTGTGCCGGGCGCAGAGGAATACATCATCGAGGCACTCGATTGGCTCGGTATCACCATCGACGAGGGTATCTGCAAGCAAGCCCCTAACGGCAAAGGTGCGCATGGTCCGTATCGCCAAAGCGAACGCCGTGAGATTTACCACCAGTATGTGCGCCAACTGCTTGATTCTCACCACGCATACATTGCTTTCGACACGCCTGAGGAGTTGGAGGCGAAGCGTGCCGAGATTCCTAATTTTCAATACGATGCACGCACGCGAGGACAAATGGTCAACTCGCTGACGCTCTCTGCCGAAGAGGTAGAGGCGCGTATCGCTCGTGCCGACAAGTATGTGGTGCGTTTCTTGGTTGAGCCGAACGAGGATGTGCATGTGCACGACCTGATTCGTGGCGAGGTAGTCATCAACTCGAACATTTTGGACGACAAGGTGCTGTACAAATCGGCTGACGACCTGCCCACCTATCACTTGGCGAACATTGTGGACGACCACTTGATGGAGATTACGCATGTCATCCGTGGCGAGGAGTGGTTGCCCTCCGCACCGCTCCATGTGCTGCTCTACCGTGCATTCGGTTGGGAGGACACCATGCCGCAGTTCGCTCACCTGCCGCTGCTTTTGAAACCGGACGGTAACGGCAAACTGAGCAAACGCGACGGCGACCGATTGGGTTTCCCTGTATTCCCGTTGGAGTTCCATAATCAGAAGGACGGCACGGTGTCATCGGGCTATCGTGAAAGCGGCTATTTCCCTGAGGCAGTCATCAACTTTTTGGCGTTGCTTGGTTGGCACAACACGGGCGACCAAGAGATGTTCACTATGGACGAGTTGATTGCCCAGTTCTCGCTTGACCGTGTGAGCAAGTCGGGCGCAAAATTCGACTACGAGAAGGGCAAATGGTTCAACCACCAGTACTTGCAACTCAAGAGCAACGAGGAGTTGGCAGACTTGTTCATGCCTGTGTTGGCGCAACACGGCGTCGTAGCAGACAAGGCCGTGGTGGCCAAAGTCATCGGTCTGACCAAAGACCGTGTCAATTTCGTGCCGGAGTTGTGGGAGCAAACCAATTTCTTCTTTGTTGCTCCGACCGAGTACGACGAGAAGTCGCTCAAGAAACGCTGGAAGGAAGACAGTCCCCGCCATATCACAGAACTGATGGCATTGTTAGAGCCGCAAGCAGACTGGTCGGCGGAGGCATTGGATGCCCTTGTTATGCCGTGGATTGAGCAGCAGGGCTATGGTGTGGGCATTGTGATGAACGCATTTCGTATCTGTTTGGTCGGTGCGGCACGCGGTCCGCATATCTGGGCAATTACGGATGTGCTGGGCAAAGAGGAGACTCTCCGCCGCATGCACGCAGCGTTGGAGAACATTCCCGCAGCAGAATAAAATAAGGAAAGAGGCACTCTGCAAGGTTATACCGAGCGGAGTGCCTTTTTTGTCTGTTCATTCTTAATTCTTCATTCTTAATTCTTAATTACAAAAGCCGTGGTTTTGATATTTTGTGCCCCGAGCGGTTCGGGCAAATCGACTTTGGTAAATTACTTGCTCCACAAGCGCAACGATTTGGAGTTGTCTATCTCGGCGACTACGCGTGCCCCTCGTGGGCAGGAAGTGGACGGGCGGGAGTACTATTTTATTACGCCCGAGCGTTTTCGCCAACTCATTGAGGCGGATCAGTTTGTAGAGTGGCAGCAGGTGTATGCCGGCACCTATTACGGCACACTGCGCAGCGAGATAGAGCGTATCGAGAAGGCAGGTCACCATGTAGTTTTCGATATTGATGTCAAGGGAGGCTTGAATATCAAGCGCATTTTCGGCGACCATGCACGGGCGTTTTTTGTAGCGCCGCCGTCGGTGGAGGAGTTGCGTCGCCGCCTGATTGGTCGTGGTACCGACTCGATGGAGAAGATCGAGGAGCGTTTGGCAAAGGCGTCTATCGAATTGGCGGATGCCCCGTTGTTTGACTGCACGATTGTGAATACCGACCTTACGGAAGCCGAGCATCAATTGGATATTGAGGTCGCAGCGTTCTTGGACGGAAAACATTAAACTCTCAACTGCACTCAACTCTCAACTCTCAACTCTCAACACTAAACTTCTCTCAACACTCAACACTCAACTTAAGAACTTCTCCCAACCATGCGCATCGGTATCTATGGCGGCTCGTTCAATCCTGTGCACTACGGACATGTAGGGCTGGTTCGTTGGGTCGCAGAGCATACCGATTTGGATGAGGTGTGGATGATGGTCAGCCCCAATAACCCGCTGAAAGACAGCCGTATATTGGCGGATGAGCAGGTTCGCTTGCAGCAGGTGCGAGAGGCGGTGCAGGGCATTCCGGGCGTGCGGGTATCGGATTTTGAGTTTTCCCTTCCCCGCCCCACCTACACGGCGAACACGCTTCGTGCGTTGTCCGCAGCCTACCCCGAGCACACCTTTACTTTGATTATCGGCGAGGACAATTTGGAGATTTTCCCCCGTTGGCGTGAGTGGGAGTTTATTCTCGACCACTACCGCTTGTTTGTCTATCCCCGCCACCCGCAAAGCACAGAAACGGGCGCGGCGAACGACACAAAAACCATGCTCCCCACGAGCGCAGCGCAAAACATCGTTTTCCTTTCCGGTGCCCCCTATTTCGACATTTCCAGCACCGAGATTCGAAATAAAAAGAAGAACCTCATACCTGATACCACATCTTAATCAACATTTGCGATAAGTATATTATGTCTGTTCGTCTTGCATTCATACTTTTTATTACTACTATTGCCGTCATTTTATGGCTTACTCCTACTTTGTTAGCATATCATAGGGAGAAAGAACAGCAACGCACTGCACAAGCATTGCGAGAACATGAGAAAGCAGTAGCACAAAAACATAAAGAGGCAACCGCACTTTTGGAACAGACCAAGATTGCATTGTCGGAAGGAAAACAAAGACGGCTCAACGAACTGACATACAATATCCAAGAACTACGCAGCACCTATCCATCCCCATCTAAGAAATGGCAAGATATTCAATCTCTTAAACAAGATGTCAATAAGAACTTGTTTTATCTCATAGATAAGTTAGAACCATTCCGTTTGTCCAACAAGGAAATGTTGCTTTGTGTATCTTGTCTCGTGTATCCGGATATGAATTCCACTCAGTTAGCGACACACATCATATACTCTTCTGTTGGTATTCGGACTCTCAAGCAGCGTACCGCTAATAAGATAGGCACTACTGCTGCCCGCTTACGAGATTGCCTGACAGAGCTCGTCATTTCTTCATAGATTATTGGCTCATATTGACCATGTTAAAGTAGATTGTGCGCAATATGTATATGTAATTTGTTTGTTATCAATAAATTACATTATTGTATTGTGCTCATATTTCCTTTGCTATCTCCGATATTCTCTATACCTTTGCAATCCAAAACAAAGGATAGATTTATGAATTCAATGCTTCCGATTATTTCCCCTGATTCAATTAGTTTGAGACTTAATAGTCAACAATTACAAAGAATCATCACTGCTAACATTTTGAATTATATAATATTATGACGACATCGGTATTCATCTGGAGTCCACGAATAAAGTGGATCACCGGACTAACATTGTTGGTATTTTTAATCACCATAGCATATAGTATGTATGTCTACCTGCACACAGCAGATTGTTTGACACATTGGATTACAATGGGAGCCGTTGTGCTACTTTGCTTGGCTATTACAATAGCTTTATTTCTGACTCCTCGATCCGTAGATGTAAACAACGATAAAGTGTGCATTCATCTGTTATGTACATCAATAAAGATTCCGCAAAAAGAGATAAAACGAATAGAGCATTTACCTTCCGGATTAGCCACTATTCGAGTTGTTGGAATGGGAAATTTCTTTGGAAATATTGGTTTGTTTCATAGTGAATATTGTGGACGATATTATTCATTCGTAACCAATCCGCAAGATGTATGTCTTATTTTCCGTAAAAACAAAAAGCCCATCGCTGTCAGTGTGGCAAATACCTCTATCTTCAACGAAATTACAGATGTCTTAGAAAAATAAAGACCATTATATATAGTATAATCTCACAAACCGAGGTTTCTCAGTAGGGGATATAATATTTTTGTTATCCTAAAAGAACAAAAAGTAGGCAAAAAAAAACAGCGCGGCTCTTGCATATTTCAAATAAAAGTCGTACCTTTGCACGCTTTTTGTGCGTAGTATGCCTGCTCATGTATCGTATGCTGCGCCACGAAGCGAGTATAAATTATTAACTATCAAACAATTAACAGTATTATGTTAAATCATTACGAAGCTGCTTTCGTTTTGACTCCCGTTTTGTCTGAACCACAGATGAAGGAAGCAGTTGAGAAATTCGAGAACCTTCTCAAGCAGAACGGTGGTGCCGTCCTGAATCGTGAGGAGTGGGGTCTTCGCCAATTGGCTTACCCTATCCAAGGCAAAACAACGGGATTCTACGCTATTCTTCAATTTGATGTAGAGCCCGCTTACATTGCAACTCTCGAGACCGAGTTCCGCCGTGATGAGCGTGTCATTCGTTTCCTCACTACTCGTCTTGACAAGTACGGCTTTGAGTATGCTGAGAAGCGTCGTGGTAATCTTAAAAAAGAGGAGGCTTAATTATGGCACAGAATGATGAAATTCGCTATCTGACCCCGCAAACCAGCGAGCAGAAGAAGAAAAAGTATTGCCGTTTCAAGAAAAGCGGTATCAAGTACATCGACTACAAAGACCCTGAGTTCTTGAAGAAGTTCCTCAACGAGCAAGGTAAGATCCTGCCTCGCCGTATCACAGGTACCAGCCTCAAGTATCAACGCAAAGTGGCTCAGGCCGTTAAGAAAGCACGCCACTTGGCATTGCTGCCTTATGTAACTGATATGATGAAGTAATCGGAAGTGTAACCCTTTAATGAACGAAACATCATGGAAGTAATTTTGATTCAAGACCTGGCAAATCTGGGTTTCAAGAACGATATTGTAAAGGTACGCGACGGTTATGGTCGTAACTATTTGTTGCCCAACAAGATTGCTATCATCGCTAACGAGAGCAATCGTAAGCAATTGGCTGAGAACCTGAAACAACAGGCTCACAAGCAGGCTAAGCTGCTGGCTGACGCTCAGGCATTGGCAGAGCAACTGGCAGCAATCACTATCGATATGGCTGTAAAGGCAAACGAGGACGGCAAAATCTTCGGTACAGTAACAACCGCACAGATTTCGGCTGCATTGGCTGCTAAAGAGATTAATATCGACAAGAAGGTGATTACCATTGCTGAGCCTATCAAGGTAACCGGTGAGCACACTGCTGTGGCTCGTCTGCACCGCGATGTAAAGGCAGAAATTAAACTGAATGTTGTGGCTGAGTAATCGGCGGCAAAATTGTAAAACCAATAATCAAGAAGACAATGAAAAAAGGAATTCATCCCGAAAGCTACCGTGTGGTAGTGTTCAAAGATATGTCTGATGGTACGCAGTTCTTCAGCCGCTCGACCGCTGCAACGAAGGACAGCATTGAGATTGACGGGGTTCAGTATCCGCTGATCAAACTCGAAATCTCGAACACCAGCCACCCGTTCTATACCGGTAAATCGAAATTGGTCGATACTGCCGGTCGTGTGGACAAGTTTATGTCTCGTTACGGCGACCGCAAGCGCAAGTAGTGGCTGGTGGTGTGTCGCACAGACATTCATGCAGAGCACTGCACAATATGATAGGGCGTTACTTATCGAAAAGAGAGTGTCCCATACTCATGTAAGAAAGTGCAGTATGCACTATTGCGTTATGCAGACAGACTACGAGGAAGCAGCAATGCCTCCTCGTTTCTTTTTCTACCCGCGCACTTGTGTATGTACAGGAAATTGACTATCTTTGCAGACGGAAAAGAAGAGATGGGGGGGGCGCTGCATCAGAGGAACGGCAGGGTATCGCTATGAGACAAAAAGCCTAACCTCATTGTATCCTCATTGTATCCTCATTGCAAAATCATATACTTGGAGAGGTCAGAATGAAGCATCATAGTGTATATGTGTATATGAGAAGGTCTGCACGAAGCGTAAAGGCACGCGAAATACAGGGTAAGTATAGCGTAAGATAGTAGAAATATGAATACAAAACAACTTTGGTGGGAGTTTGGGCGGCGGATGCTGCTTTCGATGGGGCTATTCGCCGTGCTGTTCGGCGTACTATACGGGGTGGAAAGGCTGTTCCCTACTCTGAAAGACACACTGCTGCAATGGAGCAATGCAGCGTTTTGTGTAGGCATTCCTGCGAGTATAGTCGGCGTAGGCTATGTGCTGACCGTGAAGAACCCTCAGAACTACACGGGGTTCTACGGGGGTATCGTGATGTCTGTACTGCTTGCCACACAGTTCTTCCTGCAAGGGAACTACGACTTGGTGTGCCTGCAATTAGGGGTGTTTGTCCCCTTTATGACAAAGTCTATCCTATCGTGGAAACAAACAGAGAATCAACCGCATACAGAAGGGAAATCATTCGTTCCACAATACCTACACGGGTGGGCGGCGACAGGCACTTACCTCGTGGCGATAGGGATAGTCGTAGCGGATTATGCACTCTGCACCTGCCTCATTCAGCACAACGGTTGGGGCGAGAATATACTGCTCAAACTATGCAGCGGCATAATGATCGCCTCGTCCACCTTGGCGAATTACTGGCTGATTTACAGAAAGATAGACGCTTGGATCTGGTGGGTACTCTACGGGGTAAGCGGTATGGTTTTCTATGTACTCGTAGAGAATATCTTCTCGTTCGTGCTATTCACCGTCTTCCTTATCGTCAACGGCTCGGCACTTGCGGCGTGGATACGCCTGCACAATGCAGCCAAAACACAAGCGTAGTTACATAATCTATCTATAGGGAAATTAACATAGCAATCCCCTATCTAATCAATAACCTATGTATAAACTGAAACAAGATACCTCTTTCCGTGTGGAAAGCGAGGAAACACTGCTGTCCTTCTTGCAATCAAAGATGGGCGGCATGGCAAAAACGAGTGTGAAACAGATGCTCGGACAACGCCGCGTATCAGTCAACGGCTCTGTCCAAACAAGACATGACACACCGCTACACAAAGGCGACCGCATAGTGGTTATCAGCGGACGAGGGAATATCGAACTCAAGCACCCAAAACTGCATGTGGTATATGAAGACGAGTCGCTCATCGTGGTCGAGAAAAAGCCAGGACTTTTGACCGTGCCTACATTCCCCGGCTCGGCAGAGACGACAGCATTCTCTATACTGAAAGACTATGTACATCGCCAAAATCAACGGGCGGGAATTTACACCGTTCACCGATTAGACAGAGAAACGAGCGGTCTGCTGGTGTTTGCCAAATCGCCCGAGTTGCAACAATACATGCGCACCTATTGGCGGCAGTTGGTAACAAAACGCACCTATGTCGCTTTGGCTGAAGGACACTTTGAGCAACAGGACGGAAAGATAACCACTTGGCTTACAGAGGATAAGCGCAATGCCGTGGTCTATTCTTCGCCTACCGACGATGGCGGACAAATCGCCATTACTAACTACCATATAATACGGGAGTCGCCCGTACAAGAGAATGGCAAAACCTATTCGCAAGTAGAACTGAACCTCGAGACGGGGCGTACGAACCAAATTCGTGTACATCTTGCATCTATCGGGCATCCCGTAGTTGGCGACCGCAAATACGGGTACGGCAACGAAGATTCGCCGATAGATCGCCTTTGTTTGCACGCTCGCGTACTGGAATTCATCCACCCCGCCACGGAAAAAACGATTCACTTCGAGACACCTGTGCCACGCGACTTTAACCATGTATTTGGAACTAAAAAAGAATAAAGTCTTTCGCCCTTGTCAGTTCAAACAAACATTGCAATCCTTATTTATAAACCATTACTCATCACATCCCTATGTCAAACGAACCGCAAAACATTGTCTATGAGTCTATTCGGAAAGCACTACAGTCCGGCGAATTGAAACCCGGTATGCGTCTGCCTGCCGAACGCAAATTAGTAGAACAATATGGTATTAGCCGCGGGCATGTACGCGAGGCTCTGCAGACACTGGAGACTTATGGTATTATCCGCACTCTTCCACAGAGCGGCAGTGTGATTGTCGGATTGGATATTAATGCGTTGGACGGATTGCTGACTAATGTGCTGCAATTAAGTCGCCAAGACTTTGCGGCTCTTGCGGAAATGCGTTGTATTTTAGAAGAAAACGCCGCAAAACTATGTGCGCAACGCTGCACAAAATCAGATATAGCACTGATAGAAGACAGCCTGCGGCAGTATGAAGAAGCATCGAATAGAGGAGACGATGAACAACGCCAAGAGGCAGATTTCCGCCTGCATCGTTGCATAGCCATCGGTGCTCATAACAGCACCCTGCAACAAATGTTAGGGCTTATCACCCCGGACATTACGACTATCTATCGGCAACAACGGGTATGTAAACAAGTCGGTATTAACCCGTTGGACGAGCATATCCACATCTGCCTGGCAATCAAAGAGCACGACAGCGAAAAAGCTGCCGTGCTGATGAAAAGACACCTGAACGGCGTAGCCGAGTACGCCGCCAGGTTGCGTAAGGAAGAAACGCTTTAACTGAATGCGATTCCCCCATTAATATCGATATTCGTCCCCGTGATGTAATCGCTCTCGTCGCAAGCGAGGAAAAGTACCAAATCGGCTACATCCTGCGCATCGCCCTCACGACGAAGCGGATAGATACCTTTCATACGCTCCCGATTCTCGGGGGTGTTAAAACGGTCGTGGAAGGAAGTAGCAATTGTGCCAGGAGCCACCGCATTCACACGAATGCCATCGGGACCTAACTCTTTTGCCATTGAGCGTGTGAAGACTGCCACTGCTCCTTTGGCTGTTGCGTACATAGAGGCGCCATTACCGCCACCATCACGCGCTGCAAGCGAAGAAAAATTGACGATTGAGCCACCCTTGGTCATATGAGGCACAACCTCGCGTGTACAGAGCCAGCAAGACTTCATATTCACATTCATCAGGAAATCATACCAAGCCTCATCCTGCTCCGTAATTTTCTTACGACCAACGATGCCTCCTACGACATTTACCAGCACATCTACTTGTTCGCCAAAGGCTTTTACACCTTCTGCCACCAAGCGCTTGACATCTTCCGCCTTGGTCATATCGCCCTGTACTTTGATGGCCTGTCCACCTTCTGCTTGAATCATCTCGAGGGTCTTGTCAGCATCTGCCTCATTATCGAAATAGTTAACCACTACTTTTGCCCCCTCACGCGCCAAAGTTAAACTTACCTGACGACCAAGGTCGCGTGCGCCACCCGTAACAATGGCGACTTTGTTTTCTAATCTTTTCATGTCTGTGTTTGTTATAAGATTGTTGTTTATTTATCTGTCTGTTCTATATGTGGGGCACACAAAAATATGCTCCCCAACGACAATGGTACCAACATTGCGAGCATCACAAAAAAGCCAGTCCAATTGCCATTACTTGTCAGCATCGGTACTAAGTACATAGTGCATAGTGTGCCCAGAGTAGCCGCCGCACCACCAATGCCCGACAGCGACCCCACCGTCTTACCCGTATGCAAATCACTGGCAAGTGTCTGAATGTTCGTCATCACAAATTGGAATCCGCCCAACACAAATGCCATCATCACTACTGCTACTACTGCAGAGTCTGCCAATGCAGCCACTACCATAGCAGGCAAAATGACACATGCCCCGAGCACCATGGCAAACTTACGCGCAAAGTTCACACTCTTGCCTTTACATACCAGCCAACCACTGAACCAACCGCCTGTGATACTGCCGACGGCAGCGCCCAGATAGGGTACCCACGCCGACATCGCTACCTGCTTGATATCCAGTTGGAACACCTCCATCAAGTAGATTGGAAGCCAAGTAACGAACATCCACCATATCGGGTCTAGGAAGAAGCGTCCCAAGATAATCGACCAACTGCTTCGTGTACGCAACAGTTCGCCCCAAGTTCTGCAACGGTCGTTGTTACATACTTTCTCTGGCTGCCCATCTAAGATATAGCGGCGTTCTTTGTCGGTAATCCACGGATGTTCTTTAGGTCCTTTCTTATTGATAAGCAGCCATGGTATCACCCACACAATGCCCAACGAACCGACTACCACGAATGTCCACCGCCAACCTAACGATATATAAATCAGCGGAATGATTATCGGTGCTAAGATAGAACCCAGCGATGCCGCCGCACCAAAAATACCCTGCGCCAACGCCCGTTCTTTCTGCGGAAACCACTCGGCATTGCTTTTCGTCGTACCGGGCCAAGGCCCTGCTTCGCCCAATCCCAATGCCATACGAAAACCTGCCAACGACTTGAATCCTACGGAGAGCGACGCCAATGCATCACTTGCTCCCCAAAGAATAGCCGACAGAGTAAACCCCTTTCGTGTGCCTATTCGGTCATACACCTTACCGGAAACCAATTGGCTGATACCATAGGCTACCATAAAGAGCATTGAAATCAACGCCAATTGCTTCTTTGCCTGCTGCTGTTGTTCATCGGGCGTAGCCGTACAATCCACCAACCCTAAATCGATGGCAATGCCCTGTTTTTCCAACTGTTCGCTGCCATCTTCCGCTACCACACGCTGATTGGTAATAAACATATAGTTCAGCGTACCACGGTCGAGGTAGTTAATTATGGTGACCAGTGCAATCAGCGCCAACACCACCCATCTAAGTCCTCGTATTTTCATTGGGCAAGAAAATCGGCTCGCATCGGCGAGAATACATCAATCAGCATACCTGCTTCCAAACATACGCACCCATGGAGCATATCCGGCTCTATATAGTACGCATCACCACCACACAAGACTTTCTTTTCCTCCCCGATTTGCAGTTCAAACCGTCCGCTTACCACATAGGTTGTTTGGGAATGGTAGTGTACATGCGGGGTGCCTATCGCACCTTTCTCAAAGCATACTTTTACCAACATTATCTGCCCGTCGTACGCCATGACCTGACGCCGAATACCGGGAGCGGGCGTCTCCCATTTCACATCTTTCTCAAAGACAAATGCTTCACTTCTTGTTTTCATATTCTTATAGATTTTATTTCATCAGTTCGTTATACAACCATTCGGCACGCATTTCTTTGTGCTCCGGATACTGCCAATGGGCACAATCCAAAGGTGAGAACAACACTTTAGGACAAGTCAGTGTGTTATAGACCGAGAAAGTCGATGTCGGGCAACAAACTTGGTCGTTGTAGCCTATTTGCACCCACATAGGACACACCACGAAGCGAGCAAAGTTCACTACATCGTAGTACTCCCCGGCACGCACTTTCTGCTCCACCACCTCTGCCACAGCATCTGCACGCTGTGCTTGGCGCTTTGGATCAAGAGTCGGTCGGTTACGGAAGAAACGCGGCCATCCTCCCACTCTGCCATGTACATAGCCTGCCAATTCCGCCAATGCAGGATAGCATGCCGCAGCGGCTTTTATACGCGGATCAAGTGCCGCATTCACTACCGTCAGTGCACCTCCTTGACTTCCCCCGAAGCAGCCTATCTTCGTTGTATCCACACAATGCAAAGAGCAAAGGAAATCCACTGTCTTCACCGTCCCTGCATACACTTTCCGATAGTAGTATTGCTCACGGTCATCTTGGTGTATTGTGTTGTAATCCCGCAACGCATTTGCCCGCAAGTCATCGTATACCTGTTGCGGCATATTCACAGGAATACCATTTATCCCCATCTCCAATGTAATAACGCCCCGCTCGGGGAAGAAACTACGCACACCCGGATGGGGTTTCACGCCTGCTCCCGGCCATAGAATCACTGCCGGGTAGCGGCGTGTTGCCATTGTATCGGTAGGGTTTACCCCCTTGGGGACGCACAATGTCCCGTAGAAATACTGCCCTTCGCCAAAGTTCTGAAACCGCACTTCGTATGCATCGCAGTCGGGCGTTGATAGTGCCGGCATCGGCGTGAACAGCGGCTTCAAAGGTATCTCCCGTGCTTTGGCTATCGTCTGTTCCCAAAAGCGGCGAAAATCTTTCGGCAATTGCGTCGTCGGCTGTATTTTCTCCGGTGCAAAAGCGATGTTTATGTAGTTCGTATAGGTCTTGCCATCCACCTCCACCGACACCGTCAGCGTCTTGAATCCGGGCTCTTTCATCCCCGATAGCGAAAGGTGAGCCGTCCCTTCTTTACCCGATGAAACGGTTTTTTCCGCCTCAATAGGGCGCAGTTCCGGTCCCCACGAGTAAGTCATTTCCACATTCCGCACGGGCATATAGTGCCGAATGGGCGTTACATCTATTTCGACTTGTTCGCCTACCGCATACACCCAATCTGCATGCGATGGTGCAAAGCGGACGGATACATAGTCCCGCTGGTTGGTCTTCTGCCCCCATGCTCCAATAGTCGTTAGGCAGAGAAAGAATAAAGATAGTATTTTCTTCATATGCACAAAATGTTAGTATAGCCAACGGCGATTGGTTGTTTTAATCCGGTCTTTGTAGGTACTGAGCAGCCCCGCATAATCCCGTTCGGGGAAATATGTCTGCGCCCGATAGAGCACCCACCACAGGTTTTCTTGTTGCTTTTCCCAATCATTGATTTGTTGATAAGGCCAACTCTCTATCGGTTTACCCAAGAATGGCGCAAGAAAGTCCAATGCGGCGCAGATTCGTGTCCTTGCCACCGTATCTTCTTCCAGTACCCGATAGCCCCCCGCATAGCATGCATCCACATAGTCCAATATATGCGTCAGGTTGTATATCGAATACCCGAAGCCTCGTGTACGGTTCAGTTCCTCAGGTTGAGTGCCATTCTCTCGTATCTGCGGCACTAATCGACGCTCCGTAAAACTCTTTCGGTATGCCTCTGCCAGCGAATCGCGTCCCACAAAGGCAGCGTATACCATCAGTTGCACATGGTATGCTGTGCCGTGATTGTTGCGGAAGTGATCTTCTTCTATTGCCTGCGGAGCGGTAGTCATCCAGTCCACATACCGTTCGAACCACGCTTTCAGGCTGTCCGTATCGGTGGCTGTCCACGCCTGGGACGGCGCAATACACGCCACTACATTCGGTATAAACAGCATCGTGTAGGTGTCCAGCAGCCCTTCGTGCCGTCCTTTGTTCTCATTTCGTCCCAATACGACCTGCGAATACTCCATAGTCGGATTCATGCGTGTATCGGGGTTTATGTACCATGCCCGCAGGCAATCGGCGCATTTAGCGGCGTACACTTCCTTGCCCGTGTAGAAATACGCCAAGGCAAACACCTCCACTTGTTTCTTGAAGTTCGACAACACCTCGCGTCCGAGTCCTTTGGTGGCAGGGTTCACCACTCCGTCTTTGCGGACATACGGCAGACCGTCAGCCTTCTTCGGGTTCGGCCACCAATAGCGTGCCATTGAGTAGTAATCGTGTTTATCCCCCGACGGCGCGACCTGCTGTTGGTCGAGTATCGTAGTCGGTTTCTGTGCCAACATCTTATCCGCTTGTCGTATCAGCGCAGCGCGTGCCTCTTCTGCGCGTGCCTCGCTGCGGGTTTGCTCCATACGCTCCAAGTTCCACATCGTGTCTGCCATACCTGGAAGTACAGATACCACCGCTAATGCCAGTATATATATTCTTTTTCTCATATTTATCTGATAGTCTGTCCGTTTGAGGTAAACCAATGCGCCCCGTGCCGGAAGCACCATTGCCCGTTGTACCATCGCCAAGGCGTTCCGTTCTCTGTCTTTGTCTTCGTTATACCCGTGCTTTTCCGCCGTTGGTTCAGTTGGTAGAGATAGAGCGAGGGTATCTCCAATCCGTCTCGGTTCGTACCTTCTGTGTACCCCAGTGGAAACGAAGAAGCCTTTATCGGTGTACCCGTTATCTCTTTTGCCTTGCAGCCTACCGCCCAATTCATCGCCGTCGGTGGCTGTTGCAGGGCTATCACCCCACTGGAGGCATCCACATCGCAGTTCCATAGTACGCTGTTGACGGCAGCCCAACCGTGTCCCGTCCCCAGTGCCACCCGATTGTACAGCCCAAGTACAAAATTCCGGCACAGGTTCTGTTCCTTGTGTGCGTCGTAGAGCATACCTTGCGTCCACTGCCGATGCCCCTCGTTGGCATTCTGAACGCCGTCGCTCGTGCAGTATAGAAACACATTGCCCGAGGTGGTCGAAGTCCCGTTGGAGATGTAGTGGTGTCGCCCGTTGCGTGCGTAGCAGTAGCAGAAGAGGTTCAGTTGCGAGTGCAAGTAAGTATTGAAATTGTACATACGCTCGCCCGTTACTATCCCCACGGGGTCTATGGCGCTGCAATGCGTAAAGGTCGCGCGTCTGCATGCCTCGGTAATGATTCCCGAGTGTCCGAAGCCGACAAAGGTGCATTCGTTTGCCCATACATTCTCCGTCGATCGAAAGCGCAGCGTACTCCATGCGTGGTTCTCATCCGTACCGCCCGCCGATTCCACTTCTATTCTCAGGCTCTCCACCCCGCATTCCGTCACAGTGCCTTTCATGTTCGGTACATAGACATACGCCTCCGAGAGCAACTTGCGCAGCGTGTAAAATACAGGTGCATCCAGCACAAGCGTGTTCCCCTCTACGGCGGTGATATACCGGTGATAGACTATAGGCAGTTGGTCTTTCGTCCACCGCTCGTCGGGGTCGGAGGGGCTGCTCGGGTCAGGATAGGGTACGCCTCCGTAGTCCACCGCCTGCAACCACTTCTCCGTGCAGGGATGGTAGATTATCAGCGGCTGCCCTGCTCGATATGCCGTGCCGTCTTCCACCTGTATCTCTTGTGCGCCGCACGCCACCGAGTCGTTTTTGATGTACTGTTTTGTCCCTTCTACGGGCGTCTGTCCCCAGATCCGTGCGCTGTTCCCCACGACCACCACATCGCGCTGATGCGGCGTATCTCCTATGGCACGCAGTACGGTGTTCGTCTTCGTGTTCTCATCCTGCCCTACTCCACGCAGCACCACGCCCGAATAAGGTACATAAATCGTACCATACAACGCGTACAAGCCCGCGTCCAGTACCACTGCCCCACGCCACCCGTTGGCGTTCAGAGGCAGACCTCCGACGCTGTCGATGGCTGCCTGTATATGGGCGGTGTTATCTCCGTCTATGGGCGCAATGCGGCACACTTCCTCCACTTCGGGTATCTCGGCGTCAGCGCCGTGGTATCCTGCGTGGCTGAAGTCTGGCATTTCCACCAATGCCGCAGGTATCCACAATCCTATGAAGAGCAGTGTTTTCATTTGTATCGTCCTTCTTTCACCTTATTCTTGTCTGTATTTCTTTCGTCTTTCTCCGAGCATTTCCCCGCCAATCCCTATATATCTCTCTTGCATTCTCCCGCCAACCTCCGAACATTCCCCCGCCAATCCCTGTATATTTCTCTTGCGTTCCCCCTACATTCGCAACATCGTCCCCCTATTTTCTCCATCCCCTTTCCCTTCTCCCCTCCGTCCGCAGTCCTGCTTTTATAGAGTCTTCCCGCAGACAGTATCGGGTTGTTATCGGGTGATTAACGGGTGATTATCGGGTGATTAACGGGTGATTAATGCGTACTTAACAGGTTTATAACGGGTTCGTGAGATAATCGGATAATACTCTCAACGGCACCTCAGTGGACTCTCACCGAACCCACACCGTGGTTTTACCCTATCATCGTGCCATCTCCCAGCCGTCATAGTCCTATATTTTTCAGTCTTTTAGGGTTCTTATCTGTCATGTTGGTCAGTTTCGCGCCACCGGTTGCCTTGGCTTCTCCGCACAGATAGACGCAGCAGTTATCCGCCTTTTGGTTCGTCCCAACGAGACGAAAACAGTTCTTGCACTCCGAGTTCATAAATACGCTGTTGGTAATGCGCACCTGTTTTATCCCTTTTTGGCGCAGCATGACCTGATCCGCACGGTCGTTCACCTCGTTGAAGACGCAGTGGTCTACCAGCAGACTGCCGCCCGTTGTGGACTCGTCTGTCCCCAATCGGTTGTAGTCCAGCACCCATTGCGTGATGTTCTCAAAACGGCTGTGGTCCAACCGCACCACCTCGGCGTTGTAATTCCCCTTTTCCTCCTTTTCTTCGGCCAAGGCGAACCCGCGATAGCAGTGGTGTACGAACGAGTTCTTCACCTCAATCGTATCGGCGAATGTATTCACGGCAGCCTTGAATACCGCGCCTCCTTCCACATTGAATCCGCTTATCTCGCACCCGTTGAGCAACAGCATATAGTGTGTAGCGTCCTCTTTGTTAACGGCGAAACAATACTTTGCCGGGTGTTCCGCATAGCGGTCGCCCTCCATTTTCACGCCCCTTATCTCCACCCGCGCCTGACCTCCTATGTCAAACATCTTTACCGTATTCGCTTCACAGTCAATCGTGATACAGGGAGCAGCCCCCTCTGCGGCTTGGAGGACAATCGATTGGTGCAGCACCACGGGTTTGGTCTGTTTGTGTTCGCCGTCCGCCAAAACGAGTGTATCGCCTGCCTGTGCTTTCTTGGCCGCCTTGCGCAGGTTGTCTTCGCCGGCCTCTATACGCCAAGTCTTCGGCGCACGAGCCACGGTCTGCTGCTCTTCTTCGCCTGCCTGATACCACCGGGGACCACAGTTCCCGGCACTTGCCAATACCTGTCCCGCAGCAGGCACAAACCCGTACCCTTCCGCCTCAGGCAGGTAGAGGTTGTTCCAGAAACGGTAACTCAATGCTGCAGGACTATTATGCTCCGTATCCACCATGATGTTGTCTTCCAACCGAATATCGTAGTCCGTATCGTGTTCTTTGACGAGTGCCTTCGTCGTCGGGCAGAACACGATATTCTTCCGTACCACCGTGCGGAGCGGCTTGTCGTCCCGTTCACGACTGCCCTTGCCGTTGCAGAACTCCAGCGGCGATTTGCACGACACCCATGTATTGTTTTCTATTACCACATTCTGTACCCGTTCGTACCCGTTGGGGGCGGAATTGGGAATACCGTTCATGATACACAGCGCGGCACGGAAATCCTCCCCGCCCAATTTGTAGAAGAGATTGTTGTACACTTTGTGGTCTGCATTGATGATACGCACCCCGCCCGTATGGCGTTTGTTGTTCCCTATGAACACATTGTCGTACACCTCGTTGCGGTCGCCGTGGCGCAGCACCAACGCCCCTTCGCACTCATAGAAAGTATTCCTGCGGAGTATATTCTCGCACGACTTTACGGAGACAATCTCCACCTCGCCCGAGCAGTGTTCAAAGTAGTTATCCTCCACTATGGTCTGCGAGTTGTTCTTGCAGACATGGCTTGTTCCGATACGGATTGTCTCCCCTCCGTTGCGCCCCAGCGGACGACGGTATGCGAAATAGTTGTGGTGTATCCGATGATGGTTCTCCGTGCTTGCCGAATCGTTCGGCCAAACGATGAAGGTTGTGCCTTGATTGGTCTTTCCTCCGAAATAGCAATAGGCTACCTCGTTGTTCTTTCCCCATAGCGACAGCCAAGTGGTTTGGTAGGTTTTGTCCGTCGGGTTGTAGTCCCGCACCACACATTCCCTCACCGTGGAGTGGTTGGCATACTGTGTCGAGGAGGTACGAAAGTCTATCACCGTTTTCTCTGCGCTGCCGTTGCGGAACACCAATCCTTCCACTACCACATACTCACCCGAGAAGCGAATGCACGAACCGCCCTCCAAGAAAGTCTTGCCTTTCTCTTCCACGGTAATCGTTACGGGCAACTCCGCCGTACCCTGTGCATTCTTTACCAGCAGCACCGCATCGCGCCATGTGCCACTCGGCAGGACAATGCTGTCCCCTGCCTGCAGTCGTTTGGCGGTTTGGTTAAACTCTTCCGCCGTTGCCACCCGATAGGTGGTCGCACCTGCCGTTACTACAGACAGCCATACCAATACTATGGTTGCGAACTTTCTCATGCTTACTTCTCCCAAATAATATCACAGGTTACTTCGTAGGTCTTCCCCGTCTCTTCGCTCGTGCGCACGCCCTGTATTTTCAGCAGTCCGTTCTTTCCCGTGCGGAAGTTGTGCGCCCAGCAGTATGGATAAGCGTCCACCGACAGGTTCTTTCCCGTAGCGTCCGACTGATAGACTTTCGGTGCTTTGGCGGCAGGCTCTGATATACCCTCGAAGAACGCATCGTCCAGCGTTACAATCGTGCCTGCCTCGTACGCATCTATCACGGCTTTTTCCGCTTCCGTAGCAGGATTCAAGATACGGAACTTCGTATCCACTTTGAAGAAATCCGCCCATACCGTAGCGTCCGACACGATAGATACCCCCTCGCACTTGAAGTTTTTCAGCGTATTGGCGGAGTTGCTCGGGCTGTAGAGTTGCGCATAGCCCGTGTTGTCGTAGAGAAGGAAATCGATTGCCATCATTTGCCCCTCGGCATCACAAGTCGAAACCACAGTCCCCGTCTCGCCTACGAAGAACGGCATATCTTCACCGCCGTTGCTTGAGCGACCCGAGAGCACCACATTCTTGTAGGTACGATACCGCGGCTCATTGGGGTCGGAAATCACCGTAAAGGACGGGCAAAGTACCATTTTCTTCGTCCCATAGTACCAACCCACCAAGTCCGCTGTCATCTCTCCGCCATAGTAGTCGGCAGGCAGGTCTACTTGCAGTGCCTCGTCGTTCTTGCCTACTATCTGCAGGCGTTGCTCCCCTGCCTTTATCGAGTCGAAAAGGCTCAGCAGTTCGCCCGTAATGGTAATGGGCGAATACTTCGTGAGCGAGGTCGGGCAGTCGGTTATCTTCGGCGACTGTTTCTGTACGACAAAGGTTTCCCCCTGCGGGCCTATCACTTGCTCGCCGTCCACATCGAAATAGGACAATCGTATCGCCACGGGCGTCTCGTCGTCGCGGAACGGTACTTCGAAAGTCAATTCGTTCTTCCGCTTTGCCACTATCGTCGCCGCCTGTTCGCCTATCCGTACTTGGTCTACTATCTGCAGGTTCTCGCCCTCCAAGACCAGTTGTTCATACACGGTTCCTTCGGTCGGCCATTCGTAAACCACGGGAACGGCATACTGCACCGTGAAAAGTGTTTGCGCCGTATCCACGCCTGCGCTGTTCTTCACTACCAGCCGCCCCGTTTGGGCAGTCGTGCTTATCTCCACTACCATTTCCTCTGCCGATACCCGATAGCGCAGCGGCAGCAATACATCGCCTAACCATACGGAGTCCACCTCGCCGAGGTGCGTCCCCAGAATGGTTACTTCCGTACCTGCTTCGCCCTCCGTAGGAGCAAACGACAAGATGGTCGGTGCTTCTGTTACACCTTGCTCTACCGACAATTTCTCTCGGCAACCTGCCAACAGGCAGAGTACTGCCATACATACAATTGTGCGTTTCATATCAGTATCCTACATTTTGGGTTAGATTCGGGTTTACATCGCGTTCTTTTTGCGGAATGGGCAGGAGCAGTTGCGCTTGGGTCAGCGTAATGACCTGCAGGTTGGCATAGAAGTCGTCGTAGTCGCTGCCCGCCGCACTCCAATGCGCATTCATTACGTCAATGGCACGCCCTGTGCGGATCAAGTCGAACCAACGCTGATTCTCAAACGCAAATTCCAGACGCCGCTCTTGCTCTATGGCCATACGCATTGCCTGCTTATTCGGGACATCGGTTGTGGTCAGTGCCGACAGCCCCGCACGCTGACGCGTTTGGTTGATAGAGGCAAGTGCAACATCCGGACCTTTCAGTTCGTTCTCTACTTCTGCATACAGTAGCACAATGTCCGCAAAACGCAGGACAGGCCAGTCCTTGTCGCCATCGTTCTTCAATACCACGGGCGAAGTAAACTTGCAGACATACGCAGCCCCTTTGCCCGATACGATGGTGCCGTCCTCTTTGGTGTAATAGGTGCGCAAGCATACATCTCGCCGCAAGTCCTCTGCCGAGAAAGCCGAGATGATGTCTGTCGTGGGATAGTTGAACCCTTTCCCGTTGCCGTTCACTACGGCCGCACCGCTGTTGTTGGGTGCGAAGTAGTTGCCGAACGGAGAGCCTAAGCCCAATCCGCCGCCCGTATAGCGTACCGCAAACAGTATCTCACCATTCATCTCGTTGTCGATGGCAAATACCCGTTCATAACTATCCAGCAGTGCCGCCCCGCTGTGGGCTTGTATATCCTCCAACAGCGCCTCGGTTGTCTCGTCGTACAGCCCCAGTGTCACGCGCATCTTGGCGAGCATTCCTTTGGCTGCCCATGCCGTTGCACGCCCCGCCATATCCGGTTCGTATGCTTCGGGGAGTAGCGTAGCCGCAGCCTTAAAATCCTGTTCTATCTGCTCGTACACTTTTTCGATCGATGACCGCCCATACTCCAATGCTTCCGCAGCCGAGATACGCTCCGTTACAAGTACCACAGGGCCAAACAGCCGTACCAAGTTGAAGTAATGATAGCCTCTGATAAAGCGTGCTTCCCCCTCGTATTGTTTGCGCAGTGTGCTGTCCGTTACTACATCCAGATGTTCCAGTACGGTATTGCAACGGGCTATATTATGGTAATTCGCCAACCAATACTTATAGATATTGTCGTCCGTAGTCTCTATCGTTGACAAATCGTAGTGGATAATGGTGGCATTCTCCGTTGTGTTTGTAGTGTAGGTATAATAACGGGTATTGTCGGAGCGGGTCTCCGTAAAACGCCATTCGTATTCCAGTGGTGCTTGCAGACCATTGTAGCAAGCCACCACAGCGGATTCGATATGCGCTTGTGTCTTGTAAAAACTGCCTTCGCCTATCTCGCTGATGGGTTGACGATCCAAGCAACCGGTCAAGAGGATAAGACCTATGTAGAAAAAAGTAGTGCGTTTCATATGTTTCGATTTAGAAGTTAAGTTCTATGCCTACGGAGAAAGTGCGCTGTATAGGGAATCCGCCACGCTGATAGCCCGCAATCAACGGCGAACTGTATGCACTGCTTGTTTGGCGTGCTTCCGGATTAATACCGCGGTATGCTTTGTTCCAGATATAGAGCAGATTTTGCCCGCTCACATAGAGGTGCAGCGACTGCATATGCAATTTGCGCAGTTGCTTTTTGTTGAATGTATAACCGACGGTCAAGTCCTTGATAGCCGCATACGATGCGTCTTGTATCACATAGTCCGTCAGTTCCCAGCCGATACCATACGCCGAATAGGTAGGCGTCTTCCCGTCGCCAGGATGCTCCTCGGAGATGAAGCGGTTCGTTGTATAGGCACGATTATACTTCTTCGTCTCGTTGTAGTATCCGTCGCCGTCTATCACTTTCACGCCCGCCACGCCTTGCAACACCAGGGTAATATCCACCCCGTAGAACAAGAATGTGTTCGTCATACCCCAGTTCAGTACGGGGAACGGATTGCCCAGCGTCGTACGGTCGTATGCGTCTATTTTGCCGTCGTTGTTCGTATCCACCACTTTCAGTGTACCGGGTACGGGGGTCTTGCCTACGAGGAACACTTCGCTTGCACTGCGCCCGTTGCAGAAATCGTCTATCTCTTGCTGCGAAGTCCATACCCCATCGGTCTTGTAGCCGTAGAACTGAATACTCGGACCGCCTACGATAGCCGCATAGACCTCTTGACGCTCGCCATAACTCAGCATGCGTTCCTCACCCCCTAACTCCAACAAGCGGTTGTCGTTATGCGATAGATTGAGCGAGGTCTGCCAAGTGAAGTTCTTGCGTTTGATGTTGTAGGTGTTTATCTCCACTTCCACACCCGTATTGCGTACCCGTCCGATATTGTTCCAGTAGTTGCTATAGCCCGTTATCGCCATAGCCGATTGTTCAAAGAGCAACGCCCGAGTAATCGAGTAGTACCAATCCACAGTCAGGTTCACACGGCTTTTGGCGGCCGAGAAATCAAAACCGACATCGTATTCATTGGTCTGCTCCCAACTGATAGACTTATTGCCCAAGGTAGTAGAGGTATTTGCCAAACCGGAACTAACCGTACCATTCGTGCCGAACGAATAGTTGGCAGACGATAGTTTGTCGTAAGCCGCATAGTTCTCTATATCGTTGTTTCCGCTGATACCCCACGAGCCGCGTATCTTAAGTTGATTCAGCCACTCCTGCTCTTTGAGCCAAGGCTCTTCGCTCATACGCCAACCTATGCTGACCGATGGGAACACACCCCATTGGTTCTCGGGGCCGAACTTCGAACTGCCGTCCGTACGCACCGCCACCGAAGCCAGATAGCGTCCGTCATAGTCGTAGTTCACACGCCCCAGTACCGACAACATCAGGTCATTTTCTGCCATGGTATATGTACGCAGCGTACCGTCCGAATCATAGCGGGTAATATCCGTCGCGGCATTGATAGTAGGTACCATATCCGTCGGGAAACCCGTTCCTTTAATACCCGCAGTGTGGTAGGTGTTGTAATCGCAAGTGAAGCCCACCATCGCCCCGAATCCGTGTTTGCCCCACGAAGCAGTATAATTCAGTGTATTCTCCGTCAGTATATTCATCGCCAATCGATTGGTGTAGATGGCATAGTTCGGGTCGCCATCCGCCTTGGCGTCTTTGTTGTGATACACGCGATAGTCCCGATATTGTACATAGAAACCATTGCTTGTACGGAAAGTCAGTCCTTTGCATATATCCACCGACAGTGCCGCATTTCCTGTCATGCGCAGGTCGCGTGTATTCCGACTCTCGTTATCCATTATAGAGGCGGGGTTGTTGTTCGCCGTATTCCATGGCGATACATTCTCTACAGTCGTACCGTCGGGCAGCGTATAATCCAATCCGTTGAAATGCCGTCCGTGCGCCCACGAGCCTACGGGTTGTCCCGTCAACTTAGAGGTTAACTCCGTATGGCGTACAGGCAACCACGAGGGCGTACGATAGTAGTCGATAAAATTGGTGGCAGGCGACTCTCTTTGCGTAAACGACGGTGACAGGTTTACATTCAGTTTGACGCGTTCACTCAATTGAGCGTCCAATTTGGCACGCAGGTTAAACTTATTGTACAACGAATGTACCATAATGCCCTCATCGCGTGTATAGTTCCCACTCACATAGTATTTCAGGTCTTTCTTTCCGCCCGATACCGCCAATTGCGCACTCGTTATATTGGCGACATCACGCAGCCCCTCACGCTGCCAATCGGTATTATCGCCTATTGCCAACCATGCTTTCTCGTTGTTGTTCGGCCCTGCACCGCCCAATTCCAACTCGTGGTTCAACATGGCCACATAGTCGGTTGAGGACATAATATCGTGCAGCGAATACGCCTGTTTGAATCCCGTATAGGCTTTGACCGTGTATTTTGGTTTGCTGAGACTGCCGCTCTTGGTCGTTATCAGGATTACGCCATTCGCACCACGGCTACCATAGATAGCCGCCGAAGCCGCATCTTTAAGCACCTCGATAGACTCCACATCGTTCATGTCTACATAGCTCAATCCGTCTTCCGTCGGATAGCCGTCTATCACCACCAACGGCGAGTTGTTGGCACTTAGCGACCCCATTCCGCGCACGCGGATTTGAGGAGCAGCACCTGCTTCGCTCGAAGTATTGTTTATCTGCACACCGGCTATCTTGCCCTGCAATGCTTGGTCGATACGCGAATAGGCCATATTGCTCACCTCCTCGTCGGCAAACTTGCTCACCGACCCCGTTAAGTGGCTTTTCTTCTGAACGCCATAGCCTACCACAACCACTTCGTCCAAGTCTTGCGTTACCTCTTTCAGTTTTACGAATAGTTCCGTCTGATTGCCTACCGTGATTTCTTGCGTTTGATACCCCATATAACTGCACACCAATACCGATTTGGCGTTGGGTACATCCAGTTTGAACTCACCCGCAGCGTCCGATATAGTACCCGTGCCGATACCTTTCACCAATATACTCACGCCCAACAGCGGTTCACCGCCCGTATCCGTAATGCGTCCGAATACGGACACATCTGCCATCGACGCCATACTCACGAGTAGTGCCGAAAGAAGGAGTAAAGTTGTCTTTTTCATTGTGTATAGATATAAGTATTTTCCCGTTTTGTATATGCTTGCATACACGGTTAGTATATGTTCTATTTGTTTCTAATGCCGTTATGGCGTCTGCTCTGCAGCCGGTATTACTTTCGGTGGCGATAGGGGTACAGACAGGGCGAACCAACTGTGTATCCACTCGCACCTCGCTCTCCGTCGGTGTTAAGTTCTCATATCGTCCCAACCGATTGACCACATTGCCACTTAGGTTTATATCCAACCCGTTTGTCGTCGGGATATAGAAGAGGTAATTATCCTGCCGCCCACTATCCAAGTATATTGTATTGTCCGCTATACGCACATCTTGCGGCGCTACGGTGCAGAGAGACGAAGAGTTGTAGTTTATGCAGAACGCTTGTTTGCAATTGACTGTTCGGTTGGCGTATACCTCGGCATTCCGTACGGGATAGTACTCGTATAATGCACTGTTCTCTTTGCCCCGCACGATGCAAACCGCCGCACGATAGTTTGTTCCTGCCAAACCCGATAGGGTATTGTAGCGTACGATATGGTTCTCGCCTATGATACGCACACCTCCCGTTTTGGCTATATCATTGCCTACGAAATAGTTATGTTCCACGATACAATCGTTGCCATGACGCAAGGTCAATGTCCCCTTGCATTCGTAGAAGGTATTGGCTCTATAGGTATTGCCGCACGACTTGTTGGATACAATTTCTATCTCGCCGTCGCAATGCGCAAAGTAGTTGCTGTCTACACTGCATTTCGCTGCGGTCATACTTGTACCTGAGTCTCCTATGCGGATTATCTCCTGCCCGTTCAACTCGCTACCGTTTTCGTCGAGATTCGGCGTTCGGTCTCGGAATTGGCAATGGTCTATTCGATGTCGAGCCTCTTGCCCGGTGGTCAGCCATACCACCAACAGCGTACCGCTATTCGTTTTGTTCGAGAAAGTGCAATAGTCCACCCGATTGTCCTGCCCGTACAGGCTTACCCATTTGGTATCTTGTGTAGCATCCGATAGGTTGTAACTGCGTATTTCCGTCTGTGTCAATCGGCAATAGCGGCTGTTCTTAGAGAATGTAACAATAGCACCTTTGCCTGTAAAACTACCTGTAAAAAGCAGACCTTTACACTCTATATACATACCGTCTATGGTCAGTGTGCTGTTCCCTGTCAACACTACGCCGCCCGTAGTCGGTGTCATCAACACAACCGGTTGTTGCGCCGAGCCTTCGCCTTGGAGTACTATCTTTTGGTCTACCCACTGCGAGCCTGCCATTAGCAGCGTATCCCCCGCCTGCCAACAGCCGCTTTGGATACCGGCAGCATCGCTCACCGTTACTATTCGAGCATTGACAATACTCGAGAGCATTATCAACCCTGCGAATAGTATGGCACGCCTATCCTGCACAAGTAATGGGAAAGCCTTTTTAGAGTGCGACACCTAAGAGATTGTACTTCTTATTGTCTCGGTAGATGACCACTTGCCCGTTCTCTATGGTTTTGACAGCCTTCGCATCTACCTTTGTTTCTTCCATCTCGGTTGTAGTAGCCGTTACGATATCTTCCCATGTCGTAGCAACCCGCACACCCCCTACGGTACAATAAGTCTTATTTGCTCCAGTCGAATAGAAACAAAGATGGCTGAACGATTCCTTTGCCATGTTTTTCTCTCCGTCTTGGGCAAATGCAGTCGCAGGTTCTTCACCACCAATAACCGGGTCAACAAACAATGATGCCACTGTATCTGTTTCGCTCATTGTATATTTGACTACGAATAAGTGTGTTTCGTTTACCGAAATCAATTCTGTACCCCATTGTGCATCTGTACCTTTGCCACTCACGCGAGTAATACCCACACGGCATTTTCCTTTGTCTCCGTTGGGGGCTTTTCCTATCCATACCCGTAGAGCAGCCGATTTTGCACCCGTTCCTAAGCCAAACACTTGACTATTAGTTGCTTTTTGCTCACCATCTATATTTACTAAGAACCCCAAATAGAAATTTGTTTTGATTGGAGTCGCTAACTCTTTCGTTTGGAAATAAGCATTGCATGAATCGTATGCCTGTTTTACTGCATTGCCTTCACCGGAGAGAATATAAGTACCTCCGGCATTCGAATAAGTAAGCGATTCCACCAATATACGCTCTGTACCTGCGGGAATCGTTACATTTCCGCTTGTTGTCCAACCGGTCGGGAAATCGGTAAATGTCTCATCCACAAGTACCTCGGCTTGTGCTGCCAGCCCCACTATCAGGGCAGCCGCCAAAAAGAAAGATTTTTTCATACTATTGAGTTTTAAGAGTTATGCATAATACTTACCATTGTACTGACTTACAATTGTACAGGAATAATCTGCCCGTTTTTCATCTCTATTCGGAGGCGCACATGCCCCCAAGTGTCGTCCTCTATCGTTACATTTTGAACGGCAGAGCGAGCACCTTCGGTTTTCTCGACAATCAAGTCATATACGCCGTGAGGTTCTATCACATTGGCAAATACATGGTGCGCAAGTCCTTTTTGCCGAATGAGCATACAAGGCTCTGAGCGCAAGTTCCCGTTCGGGTCATTCGCGCCAATTCGGCAGCCTATAGCCTCTGCCCCTGTCTGCGGATTAACCGTGGTCGTTACGGTATAGAAGCGGCTCCCCTCCAGCCATGTGAATTGCGCATTCGGTTCCGTTATATCCGCACGGCTCTCCTGCCAAAGGTGTTGATAGCCTGCGTGTGCCCCTACAGGGCGAAGACTATCCGCTTCACGCAGGATCGAGAAATTGGCATCGATAAGTGTACCATTGTAGTGCCACGGCATATCATAGGTATGCGCCTCTTTGCTATCTGCTTCCATTATATCCACCACTATCGGATATTCTGTTCCTGCATTTGCCAGCAACAGTGTGGTGCGGCACATTCGCACGCCCAACGCTGCATACGCAGTCGTATCAAGAGCCTGTACTATAGTATCTGCCCATCGTGTGATTAGGGGAGAGGATTGACTTGATAAGTGATAATCTCCGCCGAAATCCGTAGTTTCGTCTACAACCAAGGTATTGTGCGCTACCGTTTGTTTGCTATAGGTCTCGTTCTCCCGAGTATAACGCCCGCCACTCTTTTGCTCCACATTGAGGAATCGAGCCGCGCCATAATCCGTCAATATCTCATGCCCGTTGTCGTACAAAGCAAGCGTCAACTTATCGAAGTGCCCATGGCTTAATCCATGAGAGGTGGCTTTCATCGTAACCAACATACCCGTCTTATTGTCCCCGTAGCGCATCAGTGCCAATCCGCCTTGGTCACCTTTGGCACCGTCTCGATAGAGTTTGTTCGTATAGCGGAACGGCACAATAGGCATTGTTTGCAATGCTTCGGCCGTTTCACGCCCGGCCTCTGTTTTCAGGAAACTGCCTTGCTGCCGAGCAATGTCCAACAATTCAGGATTATGACTTGCCCTGTAGGCTATATCGACCGCCGCCACTATCTCTTGCGTCGAATAGGTTTTCAGCAACGCATCATTCATACGCAGAATTTCACCGTTGTACGATTGCTGAATCAGAGCATTCACTGCTTTCAACAAGATACTGTCTCTGCGGGCAAATATCTGCAATTCCGGCTGATGCGTATCAATAGCGTCTGCAAATACCATAAAAGGCCAAATGGCATACCGAAGATAATAGGCTCCTTCCGTAAAATAGCCGTCCGGAGAGAATAGTTCGTCCATTTGCCGCAAGAAGCCTGCACTGCCATCTTGCTTGCTGCCATAGAGAGCCTTTCCAACCAATGTTGTATCCTCCATGGCATACCCAATCAGCCCAACTGCCGCAGTCGCCCATGTAGCATGATTATGCATTCTATTGAAGGTGCGGTAGTTCGCATCATTGTCCGCCGTACCATTTTCGATAAAATCCGCCATAGGGTAGAACAAGCAGTTCTCTATCTTCTTACGGTTCTTCTTGCTTATTTGGTCGCGCACCACGGCATACGCTCGTGCGGTGTGGAAGAGCCACACACTCTCATTCAGCGTCTGCCAAAAGAGTTTTCCCCGTACAGGCGACTTGTCGTAAGGGTGTAATTCCAACTTGGGATACAAGTCGGCATACGCCAGCAGCATTTCCTCTATCTCATGCACATATTTTATATCCTGCGTATTGCGATAGGCTATTGCCGCATTGTACATATCATAGTAGTTTTGCTTATGTTGCTCATGCGTAAATCCCCCCGCAGCATCCACAGGAACAGGCACACATACTTCCGCCCGCAGAGTTATACCCCCGAGCAGCAACACGCACAACACAAAGATACTTTTTTCACGCTTCTTCAGTGCCGTTATGCGTTTCCATTTTCCGGACAGCGAGATAAATATATGTTGAATTTGTTTCATGGCAACAGATTAGATTTATGGTATATGGTTGATTCTGTGTGCGATAGAAAAGCAAAATACTGCTTTCCCTATACCGCCCATAATTGGTTAACCAATTATTTCGATGCAAAGGTACGATATATTTTCTACACTTCCAAATTTATGCCTATTTTTTTTGTTTTTTTCTTTGGGAAGGGGAGCAAGAAAGTATACCGTTGCGCAACAGAAAAGCAATAGGCGCAAATGGACAATATACATTACCATTAGCACCTATAGGCAAAAAGAAAAGCATTCCCGGGTACTATTCTTGATAGAAAAGCAGATGGAAATGCTTATTAATTAGGAGAAAAACTATTAGAAAGTCTTTGTGAGCGTTATCAATACACAAAGTAACCGACTATACCGGCGAAGACGATGAGGAGAATGGGGTGCGAGAGGGTATCAACGACTTTCTTCAGGTGCGGGCGAGTCTTTGTCAACGGGGCTATCAGTTGCGGCAGTATCGTAAACAAGAAGACAACGGCGAAGAATACCCAACTCGTCCAATTGATAAACGATGCGGAATGTACAGCAGGGTCGAACGGGTCGGAGTCTATCAGTACCAATGCCGCAGCCGCTATCAGCCCCAACACAGCGAAGCGGAGCATACGCAGCGAGTTCTGAAAATAAGGATTTGTCCGGAAGCGTGTACTCAAGAAGAAATACAACTTACAAATACCTAACATAATAATCAGGCTCGGCAAAATAATGGCAAAAGTAGCCAACGCACTGCCCAATACCCCACCCCACATCGTATTCGTGGCAGCGAAGCCCGTGGTATACCCCACATAGGTGGCACAGTTAATGCCAATCGGTCCGGGGGTTACTTGGCTGATTGCCACGATGTCTACAAACTCGGCTTGCGACATCCATCCGTGTACCTCGACCTCGTGCTGAATGAGCGAGAGTATAGCCAATCCTCCTCCAAAACCGAAGAGTCCTATCTTAGCAAACGAAAGAAAAAGTTGTAAGTAAAGCATCGGACAAGAACACTATAGAACGATTATGGACAAGGTTTGAGACCTACCATCTTCACTCACTATTGTCAGCAGATACATACCTCCGATATTCGGTGCAATAAGCCCGTCGCCTGCCACTATGGTTTGTTTCTCCCACAATATACCATATATAGTAGTCCACTGCGCAGTTGCAGAAGACGCTTCTGCCCCTCTAATATGCATACTTTCGCCGGATTTAACTAAAGTCGGCACATTAGGTATATCTGTATCGGAAATATACTCAGGTATAATAGGACAGGTCATAAGTTGCAAACTATCACCACTGCGCATTACCAAAGCAGTATATTCTGCCGTCATATCCAAACCGTCCGGAGCATAGTAGTAAGACTGAATAGCCCCCTCTATTGGCAACCCGTTTTTATACCATTGAAATCCTATCAAGTCAAAACCTCCATTGTATTCTGCATTACGCACTGCTATCACATCATTCCAACGCTGCGTAAGGATAGAATCCGGATAAAGCACTTTCAATGATACTCTCACTGTATCATCCGTAATCTCCTTCGGATAATAAAGACGCATACTATCATGGAAAATAACCATCGCCTGATACAAGTCGGGTTGTATCGGCTGATACACATCTACATTAAGCGGAGAACTTAACAACGGTTGTTCGTCAATTTCTTCCATTCTATCGGTTTGCCAAAACACCGAGTACTTATAACTGCGCCCCTGCTTTATCAAGAAAGGAACAGACCAACTATCCGCATCTGCACAAATCGAATCCACTGCCGGCATACTGACAACTAAAGGTTCATGCACATACAATATCAATGTAGATACACTATCACAACCCATTACGCTTTTGGTAGCATGGATGTATGTGCCTGATTTATCGCGCAGCGTGTCATTGAACATCAACTGAGTATCAGACATTATAATGGTATCTAATACTGTAAACAATGTATCCTGCATAGTAAGATGCGTAACAATGATACTATCACACCCGACAGAAGAAATAATCGTATCATTATAGATACCGGACTCATAGTATGTATGTCCTACAAATTCAGAACTATCCGGATTGATACCCATGTAGGTATACGAATAGCCCTTACAACCAAGCACATTATTATCCGTATAGGTAGTACCTATGGCCGGAAGATAAATAGTTTGGTAGAATATACTATCGCAATTCTGCACAACCGCCCGCACTGAAACTTGGAAGGTATCGCCTTCTTGTGGGAACTCTATTTCGTCCAATTGATATTGACTACGATTTTTTACTTTATCGTTGTATGCACCAAAATCCCATAGAACGGCATCCGGCATCGCCCGAGTGGTATCGTTTGTTTGTCGATCTATCTGTTCCATACGACTATGGTTCACAAAAGTGATATAGTTTCGACAATCACGCTGACTGATTTGGTACGAGAAGTCGCCTACAGGGTAGTGGGGCTTTGCGGAAGCGTAGAGTGTAAAATAGCAATCGGTATCTTCCTTAAAAATAACATCCACAGCATATTCTTGTGTATCCATCGAGTCTCTAAGTGTATACACCTGCTCTGTAGATAACGGTTTCTTGTAAGGATCATTGGCGTAATACCACAAATAGTCAAACCCCGAAGGAGCGCGGAACTCTGTTATCGAAGAGCCATCGCAAGCCTCTCCGTCTAATTCTGCTTTGTCGCACCCCAAGGTGAAATATGCATAGCCAAAATGGGCAGAATAGGCACAATCGTATGTGGTTAAGCGGATGGTGAGTGTCTTCCCGATATAGTCATCGAGATTTACTCCGATAGTCGTCCAATCCTTCCATACAACATAAATCTTTTTTAGTTCGTCATTATCTCCTACCGGTGCTTCCAGCGTATCACGCACCCAACCTTTTTCCACCCAACTGGATGTAAAGTCAGCAGCAGCACACTTCCCTATAGATTTGCCATTGTTGAGAATTTCCAATTTGAAACGCGGATCAGCCAAATCTTTCGAACTCGGGCTCTTACCGGTATCGTGTCCCGGACTCTCCAAGACGACAGCGTATTTAAGAATAAGAACCGGCGCAGTTGAATCCACAACAAACTTGAATTCAACGCGTTCGCTCTCTCCTCCATTGTTCCAGTTGCCTAACCGAACAGAAGCAATCTCACCCTCCGGAACGGTCTTCAGGTATCCTCTTGTACGCGGGTCTGTTTCCGTCTTCGAATAGTGATGCGTATGGCGACTGGATTTGCTCCAAGATTCGTTATCTACAATCTCATTAACATAACCATAATCTCCCGTAACAGATGTTGTTTTCTTTGAATTGATATAGCAATTCTCTTCCGAAAGAGTAATATAATCAATACAATGATTGTCCGGATAGTAAATAAATCGACTATCCATGACTTTTCCACTATAATAGGTCTCTTGATTCAGCGTATCCCAACATACAGTACGCACATAGAAGTCACAAAAACCCTCAGGCATATCGGTAAAGATATACGACATCGTGTCTACCGTATGGATCGACCATGACTCTTTCTCATAACTATAACATCCGACTTCGTATTTATCCGCATCTCCGCTCCAAGTTAATTTCAGAGAATCGCTGCCATAGGTATTTACCTGCAAGCCACTTGGCGAACCACAGGCACGCCCATCCATAATCGATACATTATCGATACAAGCACTCGGAGTAGCTAACACGGCACCATTCTTCCAAATAAATACCAAACGATAGGGTTGGTTGGTTCTGCCTTTCGGTATCTTTACCTGACAAGTCTGCCAAGTCGATTTGCCTCGCAGCGCCAGACGATCATCTGCTTCAACCTCCATAGGAGACACTTCCAAACAATACGGTTTCAAATTGTTCTCGTCTAATACTGCTGAAGCGACAGACTCAATTTTCACAGAGTCGCCATAATAATCGACCAATGGCACCCAAGCCACATACAATCCATCCTTAATGTCTTGGTATCCGTTGGCTATCCAATCGAAGGACAATGTATAATCATTCCCTGTATTGTTCAGTATCAAAGTACGAGATGCCAAAATGGTATTAGCCGTTGGTTCGTAAGAAGCCGTTTGACCTTGGGTATTCGAGACATACAATGCATAGTTTCCACCGTTGTTAACCGCAGTACTTATATACCACTTATTCGGTAATGTTTCGGCACGCGTCCCTACTCGCAAATCCCAATTCTGAACTTCTGTGGAATCCTCGAAATCACAATAATACGAATAAACGCCTTTTGTACTTTGGGCACAAAGAGGCATTACATTTCCGAGAAGAACCCAGAAAGCCAAGAAAGATATGGTAGATAATTTTCTCATTTATTTCGTAATTTTAGGGTACAACGATAATTGTTTTAGTGATAGGCAAAGTATTTTCGGAGGTAACTCGCAGCACATAACACCCCGGTGTATGTGGCAGTGGGATGGTATTATTCCCTTGTTTTGCCATAGTGGAATAGCATAAATTCCCCGATGCCGAGTAAACAGTCACCTGTACATCTGCTGCGAAACAGATTGATATATCCTGCCCTATATGCAATAAGGAAGGAATGGTCGCTACATCGACCACCTTATCTATGCCCGTATCATCTACCGGGACGATAGCGCATGTGAATTGCTGCACGCCATCGGTGGTGCGGGTAAGCAAAACACAATACTCCGACCCGAGATCCAATGTCTCATAAAGATATGGTTTGATTGCACCCGCTATAGGTTGCCCATTCTTATACCACTGATAGTCCGTGAAAGTATATCCTCCATTATTATCCGCATTGCGAATTAAGATTGCATCATCATACAATTGCTGGAGAATAGAACTTGCATACCGCACATCCCATGTCAAGTTCTTAATACTGTTCCCACACGACGGATGTTGGAAAAACTCTACCGTAATCGGATATCTGTTCGGGGCAACAGAAGAAGGATAAGATATGCTTATTTCTCCATTTTGTTCTACTATCGGAGCATACGGATTATGATAAATAGTTGTATCACGCAATTTCTGTTGGTGTCCTATCTCCGAAAAAGAAATGCGTAGGCTATCAAAATCACCATGACGAAGCAGATACTCTATAGACATTGAGCCGGCGTCTGCACAATAGGGGCTCAAATCTGCCACTTCTGCATTCAATTGCGGGATAACGGTAAGCGACAAATTAACCGTACTATCGCAATCATACACATTCGTAAACTTCAGCGTATACTGCTGCGTAGTAGCATAAGAATCTTCTCTGCCTCGTTGATATTTCATAGCAGTACCTTTGTATTGCCCGCTCAACACATACGGCAACTGCAAAGAAGATATGGTATCAAACAGCGAAGAACTACTGACAGGATTAATCGTCAAGGACAGAATCTCCACACTATCACACCCATAGCGATTGCTCATCTCATGCCGATAAACGCCTGACTCAATCAAGTGGTCATCATAGAAATCATACCCCACATTTCGACAAGAAGTAACATAGACCAATGAGTCCGGCGATACGATAGACGGAACACTAATCGTGTCTACTATTGTTTTGCTACACGAACCATCCGCAATATAACTGGTTTGCGTAATCTCCAATGTATCTCCTGTTTGGTTTGCCTCGTAGTCAAACGATTGATTGGAGTTCGAATACCGATTTCCCGTAACAAGGCTTCGTACCGAAAAATCGGAGAACTCGCATGCTTCACTCGTGATTGTCAGGTTACCATCTGCACCATAATCTGCTACTCGTGCGCTATCCATGATATGCACATAATTGTGGCAGTTCGATGCTATATGCCGAGATTGGAACATCGGGTACGGCGTTCGTGGCGAGAGTTTCGTTTTCAATTCAAAATAACAAGAAGGCTCCAACAAATCTGCCAATCGACATACATACACATTGGTATCACCCGCCATTACAGATAAGTCGGCATCTAAACTCTTTATCACCCGTTCGCCATTGGCATCCAGGCCAATACCCTGTTCGTACAATGCTCTATCCTTCTCCGCAAACCATGTATATGAGAAACCATCCGGTGCCTCTGCCGTTATCTTTGGATTACCGGAGCACTGGTTTGTCTCAATAGTAGCCGAAGCACAATTGAGCGTAAAATACCCATAACAATAGTGCCCGCCCACAGTACATCCTCGCGCCGTAATACGCACCTTAATATGGTCGCCCTGCTGAACACCTTGCTGAACGAGGTTAATTCCCATTGCTGTCCAATCTTTCCAGTAGATATTATTACCATTTAGCCCCAAATCCTTACTTTTCGACGGGAAACTCTTAGAACTATATATATTCCAACCACTCTCGACCGCCTCTGCACTATCCGCAGGACAATAAAATTCTTTTGCCCCACAATCTGCATCTAACACCACATCATTCTCGTCTAACACTTCCAAACGGAAGAAAGCGCGTTCCGGTCCGTCGTGCGCCTGCTCCATAACAATCGCATATTTAAGCAAAAGAAGGGCTTGGGTTGCAGTATCTACTATCATATCATAGGTTACGCTATATCCTCCGATATTAACCGACACAGAATCATCCACTACAAACTTATTGCTACTCGGACAAAGCCAAGTACCCAGACGCACCGAAGCATATTCGTTATCCGGAACTACTTTCAACTTCGAATTGGTCCGGATGTCATATTCATTCACATCGGTGCATACCGTATGGAAACTCGTAATCTCATCCGCCCCATCATCTATACGCCCCTTATACTGATAGGGGTCTATCGTACTGCTCCGATATTGACCATAGGTACACTCCGCATTATCCAGATCGACATAATTGATACATCGATTTGCCATGCATAACAAAGATTTATTATTCAGTACCGTATACGCCGTTGTATCACTTCCTTTCCAGCCTCGCACACGGAAATCATAGGTTCCCTCACTCAACCGAGGAATACGGAACTGAAAAGCAGGAGGTACTCCTTGGTGGGTAAATCTACGCCACGATGACTGCGTCGAACGGCGATACTCTACCGAATAATCGTTCACATTACATGTCCACGAGAGCAAAAAGGCAGAGTCTTCACACTGCACAACGGCTGACAAATCCATCGGTTTGGTATATGTAGCCGAGGCAATCTGGATATTATCAATACATGCTCCCATTAGGCTTCCATCATAATCAGCACCGACAGACTGTTTAACCCACACAAAAACGATAGCAAAGTCCTGCTTCGCAGCCTTTGCCGTCAGTCGCACACTATAGGATGTTCCTGCTCCACAATCGATGCTCACATTTTTCCATTTCTGTTCATCAGACATCTGTTGACGACGAGACGAACTGACAGAATAGACATATTGTGCATTATTCAACAATGCCTTGGGTATTCCTGTTGATGCTTTAGCACTGGCATACTGAATGATATTGTTTCTACCCGTTATAAGCGTGCTATAATAGTCAAAGAAAACATATAGCACTCCATTCCCCACAGCCTTCCAATCGAAAGAGATATCATACTCTTTGTTTCCCGCAGTATGTTCCGGAAAATGGATTTTACGGTATGCCATTACGATATTCGCGCCATTGCCGACCATAGTATGCTCTCCATTATCTGACGATATATAGAGAGAACGCTGTGCGTCAGACCGCGTGGCAGTTCCTATTACCCATTGATCATTCGCTGCAGAAGTAGAGGGATTGAGTACCCAATCGGATACATCTTCCGTTTCTTCGAAACTGCATTGCCACGGAATCGTAATCTGTGGAGCAGCGCACAAAACGAACGGTACACACAAAAGCGCATTCAGCACGCCACAGATTCTATATAATCGTTTCTTATTCATAAGTAGATTCTATATAATCGCTTCTTATTCCTGGGTATTATTTCATTCATAAATTTGCTGTATATCCTCGCCTGCCGTACCGGTAATTACAAACTCTACACGGCGGTTCAGCGCACGACCTTCTTCCGTATCGTTCGAAGCCACCGGATCGTTTTTGCCTTTACCTTCGTACTCCAAACGCTCCGCATCAACCCCTCGTTCGACAAGACTATTGCGTACTGCCTTAGCGCGAGCAACAGACAATTTCATATTCGCCTCATCGGATCCAACGGCATCGGTATGTCCTACGATACGAATGGTTACGCTCGGATTCGTACGCAAGAAACCTGCCAGTTCGTTCAGTACCTCCTCTGATTGAGGAAGAATGATACTCTTATTTGTAGCAAAGAACAAGTGATCAATTTTAACCTTAATGCCTTCCTTAATATGCGTCATATACAGCCGCAAGGTATCTTGCTCGAACCGAACATTCTGCACAAAAGGCATATACCCATTCAGCGTAGCACTAATCGTATATTGCCCCGATAACAAATCGCTGACAAACAATCCTTCGTCATTGGTCGTACCACGATACACATTTGCCGAATCAACCGTAGAAGCAATACTAATCTCTGCTTCGTTGAGAGCGACAGCCGTTTCGGAATCATATACATAGCCACACAATGTATAAACTGTCGGTACAGGCTCAGGAATAAGACGGAAACGAAGTGTATCTCGCAAGTCATAGATATGTCGGTACTCAACTGTATCGGCAGGATAGAATCCCAACTTATTCGCAGCAATACGATAGGAACCTTTCGACAAGCGTGCCACTACCATACCTTGCTTATTCGTTGTTTTATTCAGCACCTTATCCGATGACATCTGCTCGATTGAGACAGATGCACCCGCAATTGCCGCTCCGGTTTCTGCATTGGTAACCAGCGTAGCCATACGAGGTTTTGGCTCGACCGGCAACGGAAGCATTCTCTTTTTCTGCCGCGGTAACTCGTAGAATACCGCTACCTTTACTCCCACCAAGAAAGGATTCAACTTTGCACTCTTAGCCGAAGTAGTGGCTAAAGATGATGTGTAGGTAACATTTCGGTATAAATCTTCTGATTGAGGGAGTTGTTGCCCCAAGACGGCCGAGAAATCAGCAGGCATATCATTGGTAGCCGCAGGAAGGATATTCTTTGTATTGTTGATATTCAGCACACCATACTCTGCGAAAAAGGCAATACGGTAGCGGAAAGGACTAGCCTTTTTCTGTTGTGTTCGGCTACCCCGCTTCGCAGGTTTCGGTTGTATCCATTGCTCCAAATTGAGTCCTATTTCTGCCGCAATGGCTGTATTAAAACCGAATTTGACGGATTGTTTGTGTTCGGGAACTGCATAATTACTAACCAAGGCATGGCTATACATATCCTGCAAATCGTCTATCAACTCACGGTCATGGATGGTGGTTGTAAGCGAAGATGTAAGTGCCGAAGAACCGAGGACATTAAAACCCACTTTTGCACCTGCCTGCCAATACCACTTACTCAACTCCATACCGAACAACAAAGGAATCTGCACAAATCCACTCTGCCAATAGTCCTGCATATCGGAATAGGAATAAACATATTCCATAGACGGATACTGCGCTACAGGGAATGTACGATTCAACGGATCGATACGAGATACGGAATTATACATTTGAAACTCCGCTCCCGTTGTAAATAAGAAACGCTTATAGCGAAGTTGATAGCCCAAACCTGCACCTCCCCCTACAAAACCCACAGGCGATATACCAAACCCCGTGTTAGACTCGGCCGAAAAAGAAAACGCATTCGGAAATATAGCAGAATACCCCATCTGCCCCCAGACTCCGATACGGTGTGCTATGTCTCGATTCTGATAGGCAGCAATGCGGGCATTGTAGCGCTGTATGTCTGCCACCTTTGCCTGATAAGCAGCGGCTTCCTCTTCCGGAGTGAGAGCAGGTTTGGTCGGTTTCGCCTTTGTAGCAGCGGGCGTCGTTCTCTTGGCTGTCGGTTTCTTTTTTGCTGCGGCAGCAGGCACTTGTTTCTTAGGCGTTTGCTTCTTCGCCACGGGTTTCGCCTTCTGTTTTGAAGCCGGCACAGAGCGTTTCTGTTTTGTATTCTTTTGAGGTTGTGCCGCATACAAAGCCGGAACTGCATCCTCCCCTATCCACGAAAAGACCGGACTTACCGCCATCAAAAAGGCGGAGAGTATTACTACAAGTATTCGTTGATTCATATCGTTGCTACCCTATTTTCTCTATGGTAATTATTTACATCTTCGATGTCTAAAAGCGGGTTTTGATACCCGTTAGATTTCCACCCATTAAGTCTACATTATTTGATTGCGTCATCTTGGCACAAAACACAAGGTTTCTTTTGCGGCAACTCGAATAGGAAGGTTGCCTTAATACCCACCGTATATTGATGCACTTTTGCATCCTTGCCTAATTCATTGCTTAACAAAGCAGGCGTAAGGGTATATATCGAAGAATCCTCCTCCCAACTGTATTCCAATCGATCGTGTCCCAAGGACGACTGCTTGCGCATATTCAACAATCCATAATCTACGAACAAAGCCAAATAGTAGCGTTTTTTCGGATTCGGCACATCTGCTCCGGTCTGAAAAGACACATCCCCTAAGCGCATACCTATCTCCAAATGCGCAAGGACATCGATGTTCCAAGCAATAGAGTTGGTAGTTTCTTCGTAATGCGTACCAAACTGATGCGATACCATATCATTAACCATTTCCTCCGGCATAATGAACTCTGACGAGAAATCGCCGACTGAAGTTATGTTAGATTTAGTAGTAGTCGTTCCCCACAGATTCACAGATAGTTTGGGACCGGTGAGAAAATAGAAGCGTCGGTATTCCATACCGAAAAGGAAAGGAACATTAAGGTTCACATAATGGCATATATCCGAGCCGTCCTTTGCATCGACATAAAGTGTTATATTCAATGGCTCATCTTGGTATGGTCTAGGAAAAGGATATAAAGTAGGATATCCTATATCCTGCACATCAATCATAGACTGTGTATTCAATACATACAGCCCCTCCACTCCGGCAGAGAACAAGAAGTCATTATAGAACAGTCTATATCCTACACCGATATTTGCGCCTACGCCCGAGCCTGATTTCAAAATAGACGAAGTATTGGTAAGCGAGGCATAGCCTAAAGAGCCATCAAGAGAGATAAAATGGCGCAACTCAGGCGCTAAGTGCGTCCATGCGCCTAACACCTGAGTAGAACCTAACATAATTGCTATGATTATACTATAACGCCATTTCATAAAGTCTCACTGAGATATACATTACCTCCGAGTAAAAAAAACAGTTTTTCAACTGGTTATTATTTCACTTAGTACACAATCTTGCCGTATTTGATTGCTATTTTGCACACCCTACAGAAGAATCCATACGATGCGCAAAATAGCCCTCAAATATCATGCAAAACTATCGTTTGCCCCTCCCAAAAAGAGGGAAAAATCGATTAGTTTCTTACTACCACCCGACCAATGTATATTTGCTCGGTAGTAGAGATTCGTACGACATACACGCCTGCACTCGGGAAATCGCTGATAGTGATCGCACCCTCTTTCGGCACATTCACCTCCAAGCGATGGCCTAACATGTCGAACATATTGACGGTCATCTCCGCACGCTCTGCTGCCGAGAAGTCGTTCTCTATGCTGACCGTCTCGCCACGCTGTATAGCGTTCGGACGAAGATGCAATGTAGCGTACTTCACATTGTCCAATGCTTCGGGTTGACGAACCGTAACGGTAAGTATCACGACTTGTTCGCAATTTCCCGTTTCGCTCTTCACATTAACCGTATCGGTATAAGTCCCCTCCTGCGTTCCGACAGGAAGAATAATTTCATCATTATACTCATACGGCAATTGGTCTGTCGTAATATCATCTACGACACGCAATGTATCGCCTGTGAAGACAGAGAGCGTCAGCGTAATAACCGTATCGCAATCGGTACCTTGCCCCGCAATGGTCTCTGTATAAACACCCGCCTCTGTCAGTGTGCGTCCATAGAACTCATAGGAATCGCCCAAACAAATAGAAGCCTGCTTATTGATAGCATTATCCTTATTAGACAAGATAAGGGTGCGGATAATCGTACAGCCTGTAGATTGCACTACCTCTGTCTCGTGCGTACCCGGCACATTGGTATTGAAATCTGCATCGATATAGAAATCACCCGGACAAACTTCTGCCCAAATGGTATCACGCCCTTGGTCGGACTCGGAAAGGACAAGTGTGATGATACTATCGCAGCCATTCTCTGTCTTAAGCGTGCCCACTTCGTATTGCCCCGGTTGGTCGTAGGTAACACCATTGTAGGTATAGCCACAGCCACGCGAGAAAGTAGCATACTTCGTGCCACGCAATGGTTGATTGACAGAAAGATGAAGCGTAGTAACCTCGTCGCAACCCGTTGCAGCATTGATCGTAGTGCGTACATAGTCGCCTGCCGTAGTAAGGATAGTATCTCCGAACATATATTCTCCACCATGGCATATCGTTGCAGTCAACTCGTTATGGATAGTAGGAACGACATCCAAAACCAACTTGGTAACAACACTATCACAGCCCGATACAGAATGGAGCGTATCGTAATAGGTGCCTGCCTGAGAAAGCATACGCCCGTTGAAATCATACGCACCAGACTCACAAATCTGAGCGGCAATTTGCTTTTGCGTAACTTCTTGCACAGCAACTATCAGATTCACCACACTATCACAACCAAAGCGGTTCTCATAAGCGAATGCATAAACACCCGATTCTTTGATTACTTGGTTGCCGAACTGCAACGAATCGCCGCCACATAGCAGCGCATTCAAATTTGTTACCTCAGGAGAGTGTACCGTAAGGACAAGTCCTTTAATCACATCTGCCTGTCCTGCCACATGAATCGTATCGTAATAGGCACCCGTTGTGCTATAGGTCTTGCCACCGAATGTATAGGTAGAGCCTTGACAAATATCATGGTACTCATACTGTGCATCTGCGTACTTAACCAAGAGATTGAGCGTAACGATACTATCACAACCATTGCTATCTGTAAGCGTAGAATCCACCACTGCCGATTCTGCGAGCAACTGCCCTGCCCACGGATAGGTTTCTCCATGCATAATACTATCACTGAATACGGTATGCGCACTGGTACGAACCGTAAGCACAAGCGTAGCAATAGAATCGCAAGACGAGGTATGAATCGTATCGCTGTATACACCACTCGCAGAATAAATTTTATCACCGAACTGATAGGATTCACCCTCACAGAGCGTAACCTCGGTTCGACTGCGTTTCGACGATATAACCGACATACGGAGTGTAACGATAGAGTCGCAACCACCCAATGCCTCGCATGCTTGCAGCGTGGCGGTATAGATACCTGCTTCGGATATACGCTGCCCGTTGAAGTCGATAAATGTCCCCTCGCAAACAGTAGTATCGATAACCGTTTCGAACTTCGGTGTATGCTTAATGGTAAAGTTGACAATACTATCACAACCCGTAACCAAGGAGGTCAACTTCATGCGATAGGTACCAGGAGCAGAGTGTTCGTTGAAGCCCATATACTCGAAAGGTGTTCCCTCGCATACGGTAATCTCGTAGTTGTATACAGGTGCCTCTTTGATATTCGCATCGAGTATGAATACCGAGTCGGACTTATTCTCTGTATATGCAAGGACATATCGCTCCATATTATGCACACCGGCAGAGATAGTATCACCATCCCAACTGAAGCCGAGTTCGTCGTCTACATCCTCGTACTGACAAGCAGTAAGCGCACGCTTCTGCTTAACCGCATAGTTGATATGTACATTATCGATATGAATAGCACAGTTCGCATTTTGCTCGATATTCTCACCATAGAATGCAATTTTGATTGTCTTGCCTGCATACTTAGTGAGGTCTACGGCTATCTTATGCGGCTCGTAGGCTATATCGGTCAGTCGATAGTCGCCAATACCATAACGATAGTGTGCATCGGTCGAGTCATTGGAGGTCTCGTTGTTCCAGATGACGGCATTCTCTTTCTTCCAAGTCAGACCACCATCATCGCTAACGATAATCATGAACTGGTCGTCCCAACCCGTATTCCACTCGGGATTGACCGTGATCGGCTGATTGAGTGTTTTAACGGCATACTCATAGGTAGAAAGCGAAGCATCGAATACCAATTGTGCATTCTCCTGCTCGATAGCAACAAGTGGCGTGATAAGCCAATACTTCTGACGGTATGTCTCCGTTTGATATGTGGATGTCGGTTTACCTGCAGACCCCGCATAGAAGAGTGCCAGACGAAGGTGCATACCACTCATCACATTATTCTCCAAACGATACCAACTGTTATAGTCAGAGAGCGATGTGTTTGTCGTAAGTTTTGCCGTACCATCGAAGATATTCTTGGCATACCCCGTCATCATACTCCAACCTTTCGAAGTAGAAGAGAGGTCGTTGGAAGTAAAGTCCTCGTTGAATACCGGTGCAAAAGGCGTACGGAAATAAGCGGCTTGCGTCCAATCGGAACAGTCAGCAAGGACGGTATCGCAATAACTCCGGAGATGATAGTAATACTGCGTTGCCTTGGTCAGCCCCGTAATGGTTATGACAGAATCCGTAATACCGTACCGTGCAAATACCAACGATGTAGAATCGAAAGTATGATCGGTAGCCACTTCGACATCGAATGCCTCAAAATCGTCCTTACTCCACGATAGTTGTGCATCGTGGATGGTAACAGATGATATCTCTTCGTTGGACGGCACATCGCAGCGCTGCAAAGTCTCGAACTGCACATCATCGATATAGACAGTCGAACTTGTACAAGATGTACCATCCGCAAGAATACGATTCTTATTGGCACGGAAGAAGACATACGGACCTGTAGCCTTATCCAACTTGACGGTAAAATGTTGGAATGCATAGTCGTTATCCGCATTCGCTTGCGCTTTGGCAGCCAAGACATTTCCATCGCACTCATAGATACACGAATCGAGCACCGTATAGGTCGATGGGTCGTCCGGATCGGTACAAGTACCCACATCTATGCGTTTAGAGGTTGTCTTAGCAGAAGCCAAATATATAGTACCTTTGTTTGTACCACTCGTATAGTGGGCTGCAGGACACATCCAAAACGAAACCTGAAGCGTATCGAAGCCCTTACCTGCCATACCAATCTCTGCATCCAATTCGGGCGAAACAGCCACTGTTTGGTAGGTAGTAGAACTGTGGTAGAGTTTCAACGCTGCCTTGCCGCTATGCGCATACGAAACAGAAGAAGTAGCAGGAATATTGTATGCCCAACTCGTACCCATAGCAGTATTAGTACCTTGGTTGAGATACGACCAACACTTGTTACTCTTGTACTCGGAGGAACCGCTCTTGTAGAATACCACATCCGGGTCATCGGATGTACCCTCGAATCCGGTAGAGAGTCCATTGGGAGTATAGCGTTCGCATTCGGTAGCGAAAGTCTCAGCCATAGAATACTCAGAATCGCCGAACTCAGTAGCCAATTGACAAACACGCCATACATACTGCGTTGCTGGCGAGAGCCCCTTAACGACACATATATCTCCCGTAACTTTGATAGTAGTTGCTTTCGTCCAATCTCTTGTGGATTTTTTTTCCATATACTGAACGGAGAATATAGCCCCTTCTTCCATTGCTGTCCATGCGAGCACGACAGAGTCGATAGATACTTCAAGGACATCCAAGTTGCGCGGAGCACGCGGTGTTTGGTGCTTCTGGATAGAGACATCGTCTATCCACATCTTTCCGAAGCCCACTTGCTTGAACACAATGAACTTACCCGCAGCACCATGGAGAGGTACTGTGAACTTCTGGTAGTAACGCAGCCCGTCCGGATCATAATCCACAATAGTAGATGTAGATAGTTCGTCAGTAGAATAGCCATACTCCACCGTATCCAGCGCCACGAAAGTACTGATGTCCGACGGATCGAGCACCGTACCTACCGCTACCTGCTGCGAATAAGCCGTAGTGCTACCACCCTTAATATAGATAACACTGCTTACCGTTCCCGTACCGTTGGTTGCTACTTTCTCTGCAAAGCAGCGTCCATAGAACACCAACTCTGCCGTATCCATATCCAACACAAGCGAAGGCATCACTGCATACCCACCGAGGTAAGAAGATGTTCCATAGAACTGCAATGCACTATTACCCGTGAGAGAATAACGCTCCGATTTTGCTTTGTTGGGATACATCGTTGGGTTGTATGCCTTATAGGTAGAGGATGTCGGATCATAATTATCCATATCCATACCTACCGTCCAACACTCCGGCGTACGATAGACCGTATCCGTAGCCGTAGTAGAGGTCGGCCACTGGAAAGTGAAGCCATCGGCTACGCTCTTCGCTGGGGTACCACCTGCTTTGTAGCCGGCACCGACCTCGAAACTATAGGCGTAGCCATTGCCTTTCTGCTGCGAGCATACCGTAGTAACAATAGTGCGCTTACTCAATGCGGCTGCATCCTTAGATAGCGAAGTATCCTGCAATTGTACATACACTGCGTAGGTAGCAAGACTCTGCAGCCCTGTAACCGTATAGGTAGTCCCCTTAATACCCGAAATGGTATCGATACACTCCGGCGCAGCATCCTGCAAGTAGGGGATAAAGTTAAGCCCTACTTTCTTGCTCTTCAGCGTATCGATAACATAAATGGTATACTCTGCTGCAGGATCGCCCAACCAAGAGAGCGTAATCGCGGTATCGGCAGGCTCGGCTGCCGTGATAACCGGCGAAGTAAGCCCTGCGGCTTTCTCGACAGCAAGACCACCCATATAGAGCGTACTCGACAGACAATCTACCATTCGGAACGCTACCTGTCGCCCGTCGGACAACGGAAGCGATGCCAACGGCAACACTACCTCGTCCCAACCATAATTCGACTTCGCCGTCAGCGTATCGTACTTAACCAACCGAGAAGGCGTAATGGTCGTATAGGGGAGGAACGATGCCATAGAGCAAGTACTATCTACGGTACCAACCGTCAATACGGCGCGCGGATACACAGTATACACTACGCCTCGAGATGTTTGGGTAGAATAGTCGGAAGCATACATATATCCTGCACGCAAGGAGAAGCGGATTTGTTTCTCTTGCGGCTCACGAATAAGAGGCAATATCAGCGTAGCACTATCGTACTTCTGCATCGTCTGGAACTTCAGCGCATTGGAGTTCGGATTGCCCTCCGGGTCGTAGGCATACGCATAAGATGTTGTATTCGCCACATACTGCGGATAGTAAGCAGCCGTATTGCCCGCACCCGTAAGCGGAGTTAATGCCGGATGGATATATGCCGTAGAAGACAAAGGCGTATGGCTCGATACTGTATTCTGCTCATCTTTCTCAAAGGTAAACGTGTAGGTCGAATCGATAATCCATTTGGTATAGAATGTAACCGAATCGGTCCAAGCACTCTGATCAGAACCACAATCGGTACGAACCGCCAACGAATAATAAGAAGAGGGTTTCAGCGAAGTCAGTTGAGACGACGGGGTCAAAACAACCATCGAATCCATCGTATTCTCCGTCAGGTTGTTGATACGAACCACCCAACAATTGTCGGATTCGCCAAACGGAACAAAGTTCAGGTCGGCGGTTGTATAACCGATATTCGATACGGCAAGATCCGTAGGCTCGTAGCAAGTCGGGATGTAGCGGATATTGAGATTGTCGATATACAGTGTCAAAGAACTCTTGGCAACACAGAAAGCAATATGCTTCTTATCGGCACGCGCTCCGAACTGAACTGTATCCAAATTGATTGTGTACTTAGCATACGAAGCCGTAAGTGCCACCGAATCGAACGGAACGAATGTATTCAGCATCGCCTCTACACTATCGACCGTACCAATATAGAGCCACTTACCTGCAGCACCCTTGGCGTAGAACGAGAGTTGCAACTCGCTCAGACTATCGACATCCAACTCCGGTGTAGCAAGCACGGTAGAAGCAGTGGAAGAGGCATGCATCTTCATCGATTTCTCACCACTAAATGCATACGAGGTACCCGATGTGATTTGCGGATAGGTCGTACTCAAATTTCCATTCAGCAGATATTCGCCCTCGTAGCAATAGCCGAAATTGCCGGCACCCGTAGCATACGCTTTGTCTTCGAAATCGTCGTACCAAGGAATGGATGCACGAGTAGGGCACTCCGTACGGAACCCAACCGTCCCCGTACTCCATATACTCTTGTCGGTTTCGCTGCAAACTGCCTGCACATAGGCATAGTAGTTGGTATTGGGCTTGAGATCACAAATGGTATCCGATATGCCTGTAACCTTCTTCAATATCACATTAGGGTTCGAATCCGTAAGTTTATCACTCTTGACCGAGTCGGGATACAACTCGGTAGCGATAGCCACTATGTAGTTATCGGATTCGCCCTCCCAACTAAGGTGTACCACCGTTTGCTCCACCGAATCTACATGCACTTTCTGTACATTTTTACAAGAAGGTATAGAGTTGAACTTGATATCATCCACATAGAGCCACGAGGTAGTCTTATCGACAGCCTCTGCCATAAGGACAACGAACTTGCCTGCTCCCGTATAGGTATCGAACGGAACTATCAACTTAGAAAGCGCCGAAGTCCCGAAACGGAATGTATCAATCACTTGCATGGCTGCGATGTCCAACGGATCGTCGGTAATGCCCACGATAAGAACACCCTCTTCGCTTGCTGTGTATGAGAACTTAGTAGCACCGCCCGAAGCCGCCACAGTCAGTTCTATCTGATAGTCTTTCAGGCTCTTCCCCTCAGGCGCTGCAAGCCCCGGCACAATAGCATACGAACCATTACCATAGGTCTTATTGCCCTGCAATTTGAGCATATTGGTTTTGTTGGTCGTACCGTTGTCGTCAGGGAATATGGTCGATACCACCGAGGGAATATAGGAAGAAGATGCACCGGACACCACATTACCCACTACCCAACAACCGAGAGACTTATCTGTACCCGTCTCATAGTCCTCAAAGTCCTCGCTGAAAGACTCAATATCCATATCCTTACAGAGCGTATGGAAAGAAGCCTGACGCCAAGTAGAGGTAGTACCATCACAAACCGTTGCCACTGCTACATAGTAGGTAGTATCCGACAAGAGACCGGAAAGCGGTGCATACGGAACAAGTACGGAACCATCGCCCACAGTCTTTGACTCGATAACCACAGAATCCGCCGGCATGATACCCTCGTCCATCTGCTTGGTATCGAACGGACTAAAACTCAAATAATACTTCCATGCGTTATCAATACGCAAACCGGACATCAATCGAGCAGAAGAATCCGTCAACTTGGTAAACGAGATATTGGGCGCAGCGCAAGTGGCGAGCGAGACATTGATTTCGTCCAAATAAACCGTAGCCTTTTGGCCATACGGTGTGCGGAACGTGATATAGCGCCCCTTGCCTGTATAGTTCTCGAGGGAAACTTCGAATGCAATAGCCTTACCGGCACCTGTGCCTTTACCCCCAATAATAGAATCCACCACGACAAAAGTAGAGAGGTCGTCCGGGTCGTCCATTACACCAACCAAAAGGGCATAGGAAGTAGACATCTGCAATTGCCCGGAGATAATAATCATAGGAAGATCTTCGTCTGCACACTCCAACGCAGGCATAGCCGCCCATGCCGGAGCATAGTTACTGGTTGCCGTCGAAGAATAATTACCATACAACTTCAGCGAGTTATAGCCTGCTGCCGCATAGGCATAGGTGGTTTTTGCCGTTCCCTGGTCGTAATAGTTGTTAGTGTTTGTAGTACCTGTACCATTACTTACGATGAACGGGAGATAACCGCGATATGTGTATGTCGTCGCTTTAGACAAATCCGTACCGAACTTTCCGTTGCCGACCGTCCAACAAGTAGGCACTTGGGCATTCTTGAAATAACCGGGATAGGTTGCTGTAGCACTCAGCGAAGATATGACTGTCTTCCCGACACTCTCGAAACCCTCGGTATATTTCTCACGCGGGTTAAGCCCCTTGCAGGCCGTAGTGAGTGTTCCGACAGCCCATTCTGTACCAACTGAAGACTTGATATAGAAGTAATAATTGGTCTGGGCTTTCAAACCACCCTCGATAACAAACTCGGCTGTAGCCACTTGCCCCTCTGCCACGCGTTCGGAAGCGGGAATAGCGGTTGGGGAGTAGGGTTGGTTCTTGTCATCGACCAATGCATGATAGGTATTGGAAACTATGACATCCCACTTATCGGTAGTACGCCCCTCCCATACGGCCGTCAGGCTCGTATCGGAAACGGCTTTGATAGAGATATTGAAAGGTGCTGCATCAATAGCACTATAGACCTCGATATCGTCCAGATAGACCTGATTGGTCGTACCGCGCCACGACGAGAAGGCAATATACTTACCCGTACCATTGTATTGACTAAACGAGACCACATACTGTGCATAGGAAGTATTCATCGGGATAGAATCGATACGCGTAAAAGAAAGCGGATCGTCCAAATCGTCCAAAACACCGACAAACAATACGGCTCCCGCACTGCTGCCACCACGGGCATAGAAACGCACACAGACATCACTAAGCGGTGCTTTCGCCTCCGGCAACGAGAGATAGTAACCGGTAGTGGTCGTAGAATACAAGTCAATGCAGTTTGCCCCTGAATTTACATACGAAGAACTGTTATACAATTTAGGATAAGTCGTACCCGAAGAGGGGACATAGCATACATTCCAACAAGAGGGCAATTTGGAATTAGAAGGGTCGTAACTCTCCAAATCGTCCTTATACGGAAGAGAGATACGCTCGGGGCAATCGGTAGTAAACGCCTTGCCTACCCAATCGCCGAAATTCGTTTCGTCGCACTTAGCACGCACATAGACATAATACGATTTTGCCCAATCGAGAGAATCGATAGTATATGTGGTAGAAGTAAGCGAATCTATGTTGCAAATATCCCCCGCCTTATCGATATTCACATCCGACAGCAATGTGGAATTGACTTTGAGTTGCCACTGCGAAGCAGAACCCTTATTCCACGAAACGACAGCGGAAGAATCCGTTTCTGCGACAGAAAGCCCCGTAACAGGAAGGCACTTACCCAACTTACGAATGGTAAGGTCGTCGATAAAGTTGCACGATTTGGTCGCACCATCGCCTATCTCTACCCAACGGAAGGCGATATAACGCCCTGTACCCTTGTAGTTCAAGAAATTGGTATAGCACTTGGTATATGTATCCTGCTGTACAAATTCGTCTATAACGACAAAGGTACTGATGTCATCGGGATAGGTCATGACACCGACTTGCAGTTTACCCTGCCCCGTAGTCTTAGCATAGAACTGCACCTCGAGACTATCCACGCTGTCTACAATAGGCGCAACCACCCATGTATCGCAACCGATATTCTTAGTCATACCCAAACAACCCGAACCCTGATAGAAATTCGTAGTATATATATAAGGATATGGCTCCGGGTCGTTGCTGAACAACATGAAATCTACAGGATAGAGTTTAGCATAATCATCCCCTATCGTGTAGGTATTATCGTCCTTATCGAACGAGAAAGACGCCTCGGTAGAATCAGAAACCGAGATAACCGACGAAGTAAAGAAAGCATGCGGCTGACTCCACTCACCGCCCTCGGGAAGGACAGATACCACATACTTGGAGGCTGGTACCAAATCGGAAAGCGCAAGAGAAGGTGTGGTTGCCGTATAGGTCAATGCTAACTTAATATCGGCAGCAAAAACCGGTGTCTCGGTACCTTTGGCAGCCAATTTCGCCACCTTGACCGTATATTTGGACGCACCTGTCGCAGGCTCCCACGACACAAGCGCAGAGGCCGTATCGGGCAGGACATGGATATCGGAATAAAGCACCGTACCCACTGCGGGACGCTCCTCGATAGTCACATTATCGATAAAGAACTGGTTGGTCTTCTCGAAATTGCTCAAGAACGCCACATAGCGTCCATCCCCCTGATAAGCAGCAAAGTCAACATCAAAAAACTGGAAGAACTTATAGCCCCATACCGTACATGTATCGACCGGCACAAAGGTGGTAATATCCTCCGGGTCGGTCATAATACCCACGATAATAGAACGAGCGTGGTCATCGGTGGCTTCGGATACCGTACCCCAGAAAGAGACATGGCACTGATTGAGATTGAAATTCGCCGAGTTCTGCGACGGTGCTATCTCCGGAGAAGCCAATAACGCTGTCGTACCTGCAGGTATGAAAGTAGCGGCTGATGTAAAGCCTGTAGAACTACTATATGAACCGAACTTAACAAACGCAGCACCATGCGTACCATCCACAGAATACAAACTATTCAACTCGGTAGGCAGATACATCGGGATATGCGGTTTGTTATCACCACCCCACACCCAAGTACTGAGTTGGCAATCTTTCAAATTATTGGATACCACCGTAATCTCATCGAAATCCTCCTTGAAAGGTATCTTAACCGAAGGCTTCATACGGAAACTAACAACATCGCACCAAACAGAGTTCTCCGTCTCACCGAGAGAGCGTATCTGCACATAGTAGGTACCCCCCCCCACCAAACTATCTATACGCACCTGCAACTCATCGAAAGCAGAGACAGTAGTATCCACCACCGCTGCAGAAATAGAATCGGGCACGATATTTAAGTCGATATCCGGGTTAGAGAACAACACCACCCGGAAAGCATCTGCATCCTTAGACGCCTGCCACTGCACCGTAATGCCGTTGTCACGCATATCCAAGAAAGAGAGATCGTGCGGGGTCGTGATTTGCGGCTTGGTACGCACGATAACACTATCGAGCACAATACCACGACCGACATTCTCGCTTGCCTCGAAAGCGATTTGATAATACTCACCCACAGCAGGCAGGTCTATCTGCTCGAGCGTCCACTTCTTAATAGCAGAAGTATACTCCTTGAGCAAATTCCACTGAAGATTCTCACCCGCACGGTAGTAAATACGCAGCGTATCGAAATCGCCCGTATATTTCTCCTGCGCATGATAGAAACGCAGAATAGGCTGATAGCCGAGCGACAAATCCATAACCGGCGAGACAAGGCGCGTCTTATAACCCGCCGTCTGAACAGCACCGTTCTTGTCCGGCTCGTTACGGAAATAAGCACGCCCCTTACCGACAGCCGCATGCTGCGGATACTCAAGCAGCATTGTACTTGTCTCCGTTTCGATTTTCCACGATTGGCTAAACTTGGGCGCATCCGACACCCAAGCCTTCTTGGTCGCATCGTAATACTCCTGCGCCCAAGCCGTGGTCTTACAACTTGCATCACATGTAGGATTGAATCCGTTCTCGAAACCATCGGTCATATAGACCTTCTGCGCCTCGAGAGAGAACGGAATCAACAACATCATTACGATGCTTAGTGAAAGTAGTAATTTTTCCTTCATAAGCCTGTTGTTTTAAAGATTAATAGATATGATAAACACGACGATAAACAGCCCACTAAAACACAACACGGCAAAAAGGAATAACAGCACGCTCCTTTTTGCGCCTCAACTAATACAAGTATTCCACAGCGAAATACATCGCAAAGGTACAACAAAAATACTACACACGCAAATAAATTATGCCAAAATGCTACTCACTCCATCATTTTATATACTGAATTGCATATTTATTCAAAATTTCGTAGCATTGTGCGTGCGTCAACCCAATTACGGCAAGCATTCTGTAGTCGGTACACAGGTTACTTCAGGGCATAGCCGTCCTCTTTCAGCCTTATCGGTTACGAAAGACAACACCCAAGTACGACACCAAAACACGATACAAAGATACTACAAAAAGAGGCTTTTTGCAAGGACTGGCGTCATAAAATGCACGGTGCGCAATGACAGCTGTCATTGCGCACCGTATCTTATTGATAATCAGAACTGCAATTAGGGAGATTTCTATAAATTTTTCGCTTAAAAATTTCAACTTAATAATTTTCTGCCTAATAAGTTCAACAAAGTAGGGACCGTCAATAATTTTATAGCAATTTATAGAGGTTCGCTTAATGCTTCGGCTGATGGTGCTCGCGGAGGTAAGTATACAATAGAGTGGCAGCGAGGGTAATGAAGATAACCCAAACCGGGGAGAGGTCTGCCAACCATATCAGCAGGGCAGCGGCTATCGGGACTAACGAAGTTGTCCAAGTAATCTTTGCCGACTTCGCCATCTTAAGCAACGGCGCGGCTATCAAAGCCACCACCGCAGGACGAATCCCCTTGAAGACCGCCTCCACCACAGGCTGGTCTTGATAGTTACGAAAGACCATCGCTATGGCTAATATAATAAGGAAAGAGGGAAGTATCGCCCCAATAACGGCACCACACACGCCACGCCAACCGCCACAACGCCAACCAATGAAGATAGCCGAGTTAACCGCTATCACTCCCGGTGCCGCCTGCGCCAAAGCAATCATGTTCAAGAACTCCTCTTCGTCTAACCAATGGCGTGCATCCACCACCTCACGCTGAATAAGCGGTATCATAGCATAACCACCACCGAGCGTAAAAGTGCCGATCTTCAAATATGTCCAAAAGAGTTGGATAAAAGAGGCTTGATTGTCTGTATGCTCCATTTTGTTCTCCGTTGATTAGGCTGCGACCGGGTGTTCTCCTACGGACTCCATTAACGCCCATTAAAAATTCACTAAAAGGCTGCGCAGAACTTTCATGTCCTACTCGCTCAACGCTCGGCGAGTTGCTGCTTTACTATTTTTACCAAGGTATCGATGGCGACTTTGTTATGCCCACCCTGCGGAATAATAAGGTCTGCATAGCGTTTACAAGGCTCTATGAACTGCTCGTGCATAGGCTTCAGCACACGCTGGTAACGCTCCATCACCGCCGCTGCCGTACGCCCACGCTCCACAACATCACGCTGCATAACGCGTATCAAGCGGTCATCCGCATCGGCGTCCACAAAGAGTTTCAAGTCCATCTGCTGACGGAGTTTCTTGTCGCTCAACGCCATAATACCCTCGACGATAACCACTTCCTTAGGCTCGATATGTATCGTCTCCGGCTGACGGGTACAGGTTAAGTAGTCGTAGATAGGCTGCTCTATTGCCTCTCCACGGCGCAACTGCTCAATATGTTTCGCCAACAGCGGCCACTCGAAAGCGTCCGGATGGTCGAAATTGATGTTCTGCCGCTCTTCGACAGGCACATTACTGGAGTCTTTGTAATAAGAGTCTTGTGGGATAACCACTACTTCGCCCTTGGGAAGGCGCTCTGTGAGTTTCTTGACCACCGTTGTTTTACCCGAGCCGGTGCCGCCCGCAATGCCGATAATGAACATAGATGAGTATGTTTGTTTTCGGGCTGCAAAGGTAAGGCTTTTTTGTGAATTACGCAAATGTTGGGGCATTAATGTTATCCGTTCTCCGTTGTATAATGAGGCGGAGTGGACTCAGCGTGGTATATCATGGGGCTTCGTTAGAATACCCTAATCCACAGCCCACGCCCACAGGTGGGCAATGTAAATATATAATGTACCATGAGCAACTTATGGTCAAACGGTTTGTTTCAAACCGACTGCATCACAGGGATGGGGAAAATCTCTTCTTCTCAATGCTTCGATTGGCGAAGTGCGGCTTGCAGACGGGCGTTGGGCGTGGAAGAGTTGTCGGGAACCAAACCTTTGCGGCGGGCGAAAGTTGTCCAATCCTTGGCAGCATGGTCAGCAGAAAGCGGAAGACCGAGTTGCAGGAAATGGCAATAGGCTATCGCCAAAGCGTCGGTGGCATCGAGTTTCTTAGGCATACGCTCGGGGGGAATATGCAGAAAACGCTGCAACATATCCGCCACCTGCTCTTTGGTGGCATGCCCATTGCCCGTAATCGCCATCTTTATCTTCATCGGCGAATATTCATTAATCGGCAAATCCTTGCTCAAAGCAGCGGCAATCGCCACCCCTTGGGCATGGACAATCTTTATCATCGTCTGTGGATTCTTGTCCACAAACTGCGTCTCGATAGCGAGTTCCGAAGGGTGGTGTTGGTCTATCAACTGCTGCAAGAAGAAGAATTCCTGCTGCAGGCGGGCATACTGCCCCTCCGTCTTATGGACATCGAAGACCCCGAAATCGACTATCTCCGCACGCTGACCCACACAATCGAGAAGGGCATACCCCATATAGAGCGTACCCGGGTCGATGCCGAGAATGCGATGTGTCTTGACCAATTTGTCCTGCATAGGTTAGTCATTATGGGATTCGTCGGAGGACGACTGCGGAGCATCGGTAGGCGGAAGCGGCTCGTCTTTCTCACGCATACGCATTGCCCCACGGGTGATAATCAGTGCGGCACCGGCGATAAGGACATAGTTGGCATACGGCTCGACCTCGCAGACACTCAACACTGCCCCCACAGCAAGCACGATAATCCCCAAAAGGAGTACGATATTGGATTTGCGTTTCATAAGAATATAAGTTACTTATCGTCAACAAGATAGACATCTTCGTCCGGCGCATGCATAAGATACTGTTCGCGCGCGAAACGCTCAAGGCTGTCCTTATTCTGCAGTATCTCGAGGTCGTGCTGCGCTTTCTCGATATCCTGCAAATACCGGTCGCGCTGCCGCTCCACATCACGAATCTCGTGGCGGAGTTTGGCAAGATGAATCAACCCACGGTCGGACGAGAAGAGGAACACAAACCCGAAGACAATGAGCGTCAACACATACTTATTCGGTATGTGCTTACGGATGCGCTCCCATTTCTGTTTCCAATCCGACTCCTGCTCCATAATCGTTTTGTTACCCTCTGCCTCCGGTTCTATAACTACAAAAGTTGGCGCAAAGGTACGGAATTTTATCGAGGTACGCAAGGGGTATGGAGCAGGACTTTATTTCGAGTGTTAATTATAGTTGCTGCCTATTTTGTTTTGTTGCTTTTTTGTTAGCGTAAGTATTCGGTATAGAGGGGGATTGGGCATGGTATTCTCTATGCGAAAGCAGGTGAATCACATACTAATCACATACGAATCACATACAAATCACATACACTTGTCCGCTTGAGGACAGCATACACAATGCACGAAGGGCAATTAACAATTAACAAGTAACATGCAGGGGAGGGCAATCGGCAATGCACAATGCATAATTAGTATCGGATTTGCGTATGTCGGGGGAATGTTGTAACTTTGCGCGCTGTTTGGCGGAGCTACTGTTTTTCCTCTGCCGAAACAGAATAAAATTCCCCTCTGTTGAAACAGAATAAAAATCCCTCTGCTGAAACAGAGTAACAACCCAAACACTGAAAACAATGCGTACTTCTACAGAATTAGAGGGCGTTAGTCTATTGGGAGAGAACAAGACCAAATACCCCACAGACTATGCGCCCGAAATGCTTGAGACCTTCGTCAACAAGCACCCCGAGAACGAGTATCTCGTTACTTTTCACTGTCCCGAATTTACCTCACTCTGCCCAAAAACAGGGCAGCCTGACTTTGCCACTATCGTCATCTCGTACATCCCGAGAGAGCGTATGGTAGAGTCTAAATCGCTGAAACTCTATCTATTCTCTTTCCGTAACCACGGCGATTTCCATGAGGATTGCGTAAACATCATCCTCAACGACTTGGTGCAACTGATGAACCCCAAGTACATCGAGGTAACGGGGCTCTTCACTCCACGCGGCGGCATCAGTATCTACCCCTTTGCCAACTACGCTGACAAAGAACACGAGGGACTGAAACAGGCACGATTGGCGGCTCGTTTCAGCGAAGTAATAAACAAAGCATAAGACGCGTAACACACCATATACACGCGTAACTCATTCTATACTATACAGATATGAAAGATAGTATTATCGTCCTATCCGGTGGGTTGGACTCCACCACCATGCTCTACGAGTTCAAAGACCGGATTGCACTGGCACTGAGTTTTAACTACGGAAGCAACCACAACGAAAAGGAACTCTATTTTGCCCGCCTGCACTGCGACAGGCTCGATATTCCACACATTACCATACCGTTAGACTTCATGCACCAATATTTCCACAGTTCGCTGCTGGAAGGCGCAGACGCCATTCCCGAAGGCAACTACGACGATGAGAACATGCGCTCGACCGTAGTACCTTTCCGCAACGGCATCATGCTCGCTGTGGCTGCCGGCATGGCGGAAAGTCGTGGACTACACTATATCATGATGGCCAACCACGCTGGCGACCACGCTATCTACCCCGACTGCCGCCCCGCTTTCGTAGAAGCAATGAACGCCGCTATCCAGGCTGGGACTTACGAGGGAGTAGAACTCTTCACACCCTACACGAACATCACCAAAGCCGACATCGCACGCCGTGGAAAAGCACTCGGCATAGACTACTCAGAGACATGGAGTTGCTACAAAGGCGGCGAGAAACACTGCGGCAAATGCGGCACCTGTACCGAACGGCGTGACGCACTCCGAGAAGCAGGGGTTGAAGACACTACCGAGTACGAGGACTCTTAATTAACAATTAACAAGTAACAATTAACAGGTAACAAATTACTATGTATTATATAGAGAAACGATTGGAGATTTCGGCTGCGCACAACCTGCACCTCTCCTACGAGAGCAAATGCGAGGCACTGCACGGACACAACTGGATAATCGTAGTCTATTGCAAAGCGCGTGAACTGAACGCAGACGGCATGGTAACAGACTTCACACACATCAAAAAGGTGGTGAAGGACACTTTCGATCACAAGTACATCAACGAAGTACTGGATGTCAATCCATCGGCGGAGAACATCGCCCGATGGATATGCGACCATGTAGAGAACTGCTACAAAGTAAGCGTACACGAGTCGGAGAACAACTGCGCTATCTACGAGCGAGATGAGTAAGACTGACACCCACACCAAAGAAAAGACCTACCGTGTAAACGAGATATTCTACTCGCTGCAAGGCGAAGGATACCACACGGGGTGCGCCGCCGTATTTGTGCGGCTGAGCGGATGTAACCTGCACTGCCCGTTCTGCGACACAGATTTCGGCAACTACCAAGAGATGACCGCCCAAGCGATTGTCGACGAGGTACAGGCACTCTGCCCTTTATCGGAAGCACTCATTGTGTTGACCGGGGGAGAGCCGACGCTACAAGCAGACGATACACTCGTGGCAGCCCTACACACAACAGGAAAACGACTGTGCATCGAGACCAACGGGACACATCGGTTGCCCGAAGGAATAGACTGGATCACCTGCTCGCCCAAAGAAGGAGCCAAAGTAGTACTACCGCATGTCGACGAACTGAAAGTAGTCTACACGGGGCAAGATGTGGAGACCATTGCCCAAGCGACTCGGGCAGACCACCTCTTCCTACAACCCTGCTCATGCCAAAACACCCAAGAGGTAATCGCCTACATAGAGCGACATCCGCACTGGCGGCTATCACTGCAAACACATAAGTATCTGGAGATTAGGTGAGGGTATAGGAGTTGACAGGTTGAGGATTTAACGAAACAAACTACACCTAAACTACTACATTACATATCCTTACAGGCCGAGTTGGTGGCGGACGCTATCTAAGGTACTGCTTCGGTACCAAGGGTCATCGGCCGACTTCAGAAGTCGCTCCATCTCCTGCAATAATTGAAGGACTACTTCCTTATGCTCCTCTATCGGCAAGTTCTGCGTTTGATACGGGTCTTTCTCGTTGTCAAAGAACAACACTTCTTTCACTTTGCCCTTCTTGTTGATAGTGAAACTGAGCGTATAGCGCTCGCTCACGATACCACGGCAGCGGGCAAAATAACTCGTTACATTTCCCTCTGCATCTTTGTCGCCATCAACATTTTGCAGATAGAGAATCGACTTGGGGGCATCCTTGCTGCCCTCTACCATACGCTTCTGCGGGTGGCGTCCTGCCCAATTGTATCCGGGAAGGGAATCGGGCAACATCTTGTCTAACCCTGCCAATCCCACCACGGTGGGCATAATATCGATGGCAGACAACATATTGTCCGATACAGCCGGGGCAAGACGCTTGGGGTAACGCACGATAAACGGTATATTCATCGACTCGGTATAGACGGTGTTTTTGGGGTCACGCACATGGCTGCACATCGTCTCGCCGTGGTCGCTGGCAAATATAACGATCGTGTTCTCCGTAAGACCCAACGAATCTAATGCGGCGAGGATGCGACCAAACTCTCGGTCTACACCGGTGATGTTCGCAAAATAGTAGGGCGCACTGGCCTTTTTGTCGGAGATGGCAGGGTTTAGGTTCGGGCGCACAAGCAGAGAATCGACCGGGATGTCCTTATACAGGTTGTAGTCTTCCTCCATGCAGTCGCTGAGGCTGCGATAGGGGCTGTGCGGTGGATTCATGCCGACCATCATGAAGATAGGCTCTGCATCGTTGGCGTGAGCCTGCAGGTACTCGATAGCCTTGTCCGCCTCATGCTTGGGCGAATACTCGTGCGGCTCGTGGTAGTTGCCCTCGCTGTCCCAATAGTGCGGGTTCTTATGCTCGTCAAAGGTGCCGTAACTATACCAATAGTCGAAGCCGTGTCGCTTCTCTTTTGGGGTGTAAGCATCCCAACAGGGATTGTCATTATTGACGAATTCACCGGGTTTTTGCGGGTTGTTGCGTGTCGGAAAATTGGCGTGCAGTTTGCCGATATAGGCGCACTGATAACCTGCGTTGTGGAATATGTCGCTCATGCAGCAGAGGTCGTCACGCAAGTCGGAGATGGGGCGGGTGGCGTTGCAGTTGAGCGACACGCCGCTCTTGTTGGGGTAAAGACCCGTCAGCAGCATACCACGGTGGGCACTGCTGATAGGACAGTTGCTCAAAGCACGACTGAAGACGACCGACTGGGTGGCAAAACGGTCTAGGTTCGGGGTATGTACGGGATCGCCCTGCCAACCTACATGTTGGCGATAGACGCTATCCCGCCAAAAACCCATAGCCGAGTTGCGGAACTGGTCGGGGAAGACATAGATGACATTGGGGTGTTTCTTGCCGGCGTGCGCCCCTTTCTTGGGCGCGGCGCAGACCATACTTGCCACAGAAGAGAGCAGCATAAGACCGCTCGTGGCGATATACCTTACTGAATAGTGATGGTGTATTTTGGGCATAGCGTGGTGTGTGTTTGATGTAATGTAATGCGTGTTATGGTTTCGCCCCACACTTTGGTCATGCGGGGATCGTTCAATTCGATGGTTTCTATCTGTACCATGTCCGTACGGTCGTGGCGGATGGTGTAGGTGTTGCCTTGACTCTCGACCTGTATCGTGGCGGCGTCTTTTACGGTGGTCTTGCCCCATACCATCAGGTGCTCTACGACGGGCGTGGCAGGCAGAGCGGTGAATTCGCCCTCGTTGTGAATTGTGAGCCCTTTGGCGGTCAGCGTGTAGGTACGATTCCATTGGCGCACGCCTGCCTCTTGGGGATAAGCGGAGGCAATATCAAATGTTACGCTATAGCGTTTGGGGGCGGTGCGGGCGGAGGCGGCGTGGTAGGTTTTGCCCTCTTTCTGCTCGTATCCGTTCAGCACGGGAAGGTTGTGAAATCCCGATTGCATCGACCAAATTTGATAGCGTTCGGCACTGAAAGTCTGCTTGGTGTAGGTGCCTACGCCGGCGTCAATCAGCACGGGCTGTTGGTTGTGGTAGAGCAGGCAGGTGCCGATGTCGTTGTGGTTGTGGCTCTCGTTGTTATGCCCGCCCTTGGCGGCAAGCAACCAACCGCCACGCCGGTAGATGCAGACCTCTGTATCGGGATACCATGTGTAGGCTTGCTCAGAGAGCCGTCCCGGCTGTGCCATGACTTTGGGATAGACCCGCAGCCCCTCCAAGGAGCGGTAGATGTCCGTACCGCCCGTGATGATGCGCTTGCGTTGGTGCGCCAACAGGGAAGCGAGTTGCTGCATATCTTGGCTGCCGACAGCCTCACCATAGCGATAGAGCAGCGTGGATATATTATCGTCAAAATGTGCGGTGGCATCGGCAAAATTGACCACCCAACCGTTACCGATATAGGCACGCACAAAATACTCGCCCTGCGCACGCACCTGTGCGTTGTCGAATAGCGATACATGCCCGCCGGTGATCTTATAAAGCAGGCTGAGGTAGTCGTAGAGTTTGCCCGCCGCATGTCCCCAATAGCTGGGACCTTCCTCGCAGGCTCCGTCGGGTTTGGTATAGTTCAGGAATTGATCCACACTGCGCATGCTCTGCCATACGCACTGATTCACGAGGCTGTCGTTGTCCTCGGTGAGCATCACCACTTGCAGCACATTGCAGTTGCACCACGGATTCCAATTATTGACGATTTCATCGGGTTTTCGGTTCAGCGCAAGCCACCATTCGTTTTGCCGTTTCAGGTAAGGAACCGTGATGCGGTTGTGCAGTTCCTCGTGCAGGCGTTGGGAAATGATGGGATTGACCTTGTCCATCTCTGCGTGCAGGAAATAGTATGTCCATGCCAAAAAAGCGCCCACCTCTCCGCTGCCGAGGTCGATGATTTGGTCGGTGTGATTGGGGAAGTTGCGCCCATCGTCCTGGCGGTGCAGGTGGGCAGAAAGCACCCACGAGGTGCGCTCACACTCCATCCATACGCCATTGATGATCTGATCCAGGAAGCGCCCCTTGCCTTCTGCCAACTCGGCAAGGACGAGGTCGCTGAGTGCATTGTTGTTGGCAGTCTGCTTGGACTGCATGGCTTGGCGGTCGCCCGTGCGCTCGTAGGTGAGATAATCGGTGGCGACATTCATCTGCCATTGGTAATTGAGGCGCTTCTCTCCACGCTCAATCAGCCATTGCTTGTTGTCGCCCGTGAGACTATCCCAGCCGGCTCGGTCGGAATACGCCGGATAGTCTACCCATTTTTGGTTGCGCACAAGCCACTCCAATACTTGTTGTTCGGTATATTGTCCCGAGAGACAGTTGCGCTCCTCGGCACAAAGTATCCCCGACGAAAGGACAAAGAAGAGAACTGATAAAATAGTGCGTTTCATAGGATCAATCGAAAGGTTACAAAAGGATTTGCAAAGGTACAACTTTCCGACGGAAAAGGCAAGTACTCCCTACGCCAAAGGGCGAAGAATAAGGATTAGAATTGTCCCGATAGGGTAGAAAATCGTACATCCTATGTTGTAGAGCAGAAAATAAAGGGCAGCGGATTTGCACAGCAAGAGAAAAAGAAGTACCTTTGCACAAGATAAGAAACGCCCCGTGGCGTTACCCTAAAACCGCCTAACATACACAATCCTAATATGAAAAACAACCTATCCTCTCAAATCTCTCTCTCGAGAGTGTCTCCCAAACTCTATCAGACGGATGATGTACTCGAAATGAGCCGTACAAGCCGTCTTGAGAAAATACCTACCACCATCTACGAGAGTGCCAAGCAAGGTGCCATAGAGGTAGCACGCATCATTGCCGAACAGATTCGCCACCATCAAGCCGAGGGCGAGAAGTATGTGCTGTCGCTCGTATGCGGGCGAAGCATGACCGACCTATTCGCCGAACTGGTGCGTATGCACAACGATGAAGGGCTGTCGTTCCGCAATGTAGTTCTCTTCAACCTATTCGAATACTACCCGCTGGCAAACACCTCACAGGGCTGCTACGGGCAACTCAAAGAGCAACTCATCGACCAGGTGGATATTCGCCCGGAGAACATCTACACCTTTGATGGCACTATGGATCGCCGCGACTTACTTCCGATGATGGGTCGGTGCGAGCGCAAGATACAGGAATGCGGGGGTGTGGATCTACAACTGCTGGGTATTGGACGGAGCGGGAATATCGGCTTCAACGAACCCGGTGCGTCGATGTCGGGCAGCACACGCCTCGTCATATTGGACAACATATCCAAGGACGAAGCCAAGAGCCTCTTCGGCACAATAGAACAAGTACCGCCCAGCGCCATCACGATGGGTATAGGCACTATCCTGCGTGCCAAGGAAATCATTCTGGTAGCGTGGGGCGAACACAAGGCAAACCGTATTGCCGCTGCCGTAGAGGGCGACCTGAACACTGCCTGCCCCGCTTCGGCACTGCAACTGCACGCACACGCACGCGTCATCTGCGACCTGAGCGCAGCCACCCAACTGACCCGTATTCATCACCCATGGCTCGTCACCTCCTGCGAATGGGACAACCAACTGACCCGCCGCGCCATAGTATGGCTCTGCCAACAGACGGGCAAGCCGATACTGAAACTGACCAACAAGGACTACAACGACTATGGGCTGAGCGAACTCATCACCCTACACGGGTCAGCATACAACTGCAATATAAAGATATTCAACGATCTGCAACACACCATCACGGGCTGGCCCGGGGGTAAGCCCAATGCCGACGACACGGACAGACCCGAACGGGCAGTGCCTTACCCGAAAGACATACTTATCTTCTCTCCCCACCCCGACGATGATGTCATCTCTATGGGCGGCACTTTCGCCCGCCTAATCAAGCAAGGACACAATGTGCATATCGCCTACGAGACAAGCGGGTGTATCGCTGTCTGCGATGACGAGGTAGTACGCTTCATGGACTTTATCCGCGGCTTCGAGCAACTACACCCCACCAAAGGCAGCCCGATAGAGGAGAAATACAACGAGTACATCCACTTCTTGCAGAAAGAGAAAACGGGCGACCAAGATACTAGAGAGATACTCGACCTCAAAGCCCTAATTCGCCGCGGGGAAGCCACTGCTGCCTGCCGCCATATGGGACTGCCGACCGACCATATTCACTTCCTAAACCTGCCGTTCTACGAGACGGGTACCGTAAAGAAAGGCGACCTAAGTCAACGGGATGTAGACATCGTGAAAGACCTGCTGCTGCGGATACGCCCGCACGAGATGTTCGTAGCCGGCGACCTCGCCGACCCTCACGGAACGCACAAAGTGTGTCTCGACGCCGTATTGGCAGCCATAGACGAACTGAAAGACACGGAACCGTGGTTGCGAGAGTGTCGTATCTGGATGTATCGCGGCGCATGGATGGAATGGGAGGTAGACCTGATAGAAATGGCCGTACCGATGTCGCCGGAGGAATTGCGTTTCAAGCGGAACACCATCCTCAAACACCAATCGCAGATGGAGTCTGCCCCGTTCATGGGTAACGACGAGCGTCTGTTCTGGCAGCGTGCGGAAGACCGCAACCACGCCACGGCGGAACTCTACGCACAACTCGGACTTGCCAACTACGAGGCTATAGAAGCGTTTGTGCAATACCATATCCCAGAATAACCGCAGCATATTTCCGAATAATCGTACCATATCTCCGAATAACCATACCCCATGAAAGAAATACTCTCTCACTTTGCCATACCCAACGAGGTAGGCGAACCGCAGCCACTCAAAATAGGCTTTATAAACGACAGTTTTATCGTCCCCGCCCTGCATACGGGCGAGACCTCGTATTTCCTGCAGCGCATCAACCACCACATATTCGAGAATGTGGAGGGGCTGCAACAGAACATTGCCCGCGTAACCGACCACATCCGACAAAAGTTGATTGCCGCCGGCGAGAAGGATATAGACCGCAAAGTACTGCGTCTGATACCGACAAAAGACGGCAAACTATACCATCGCACCGAGACCGGGGACTACTGGCGCGTCTATGTACGCATAGAAAACGCCACCTCGCAAGAGAAAGTAACACCCCAATCGGCAGAGTTGGCAGGGCGTGCGTTCGGGCGTTTCCAATGTCAACTGGCAGACTTGCCATTCTCGGAACTATGCGAGTCGATACCAAACTTCCACAATATGGAGTTCCGCCTAAAACAACTACGGGAAGCCGCAGAGGAAGACCGTGCGGGCAGAAGGGAAAGTGTACGGGACTTGCTCGACCAAATAGAACAACACGCCGAGGAGATGTGCGGCGCAGAACGGCTCTTCCGAGAGGGGAAACTGCCCAAACACATCAACCACTGCGACACGAAAGTAAACAATATGCTATTCGATGAACAGGGTAATCCGCTCTGTATCGTGGATTTGGACACCGTGATGCCCGGCTTTGTACTAAGCGACTTCGGCGACTTCATGCGCACTGCGGCAAACACAGGCGCGGAAGACGACACAAATTTAGACAACATAGGCGTGGATATGGCTATCTTCGAGGCATATACCCGCGGCTACCTGAGCGAGGCGACCTTCCTCTCGGACACAGAGCGGCAGATGTTGCCCTTCGGCTGCCGGCTGCTCAGTTATATGCAAGCGGTGCGCTTCTTAACCGACTACCTGAACGGCGACACCTACTACAAGACACAGTACAAAGAGCATAACCTCGTGCGTACAAAAGCGCAGTACCGCCTATACGAAGAGCAGACACGCAGGTCATCCGAAATGGAGGCAATCGTAGCCCGCTACAGCCTATAGACAGGCTGTAGCATTCGAGTAGCATTCGAGTAGTATTCGCTAACCGACTGTGCCCTCGAGGGAAACCTGCAGGAGTTTTTGCGCCTCGACGGCGAACTCCATAGGCAGTTTGTCCATCACCTCTTTGGCATAGCCGTTGACAATCAGCCCCACGGCATCCTCGACACTAATACCCCGCTGCTGACAGTAGAAGAGTTGCTCTTCGCTGATTTTGCCCGTGGTAGCCTCGTGTTCGACGGTGGCTGTGGGGTTGGCTATTTGCATATCGGGAAAAGTATGCGCACCGCACTTATCGCCCAACAAGAGCGAGTCGCATTGGCTGAAATTACGGGCGTTCTCGGCATTGACCCCGACCTTAACAAGCCCACGGTAGGAGTTCTCGCTATGCCCTGCACTGATACCCTTGCTGACTATACGCGAACGGGTATTCCGCCCGATATGTATCATCTTGGTACCCGTATCGGCTTGCTGGTAGTTGTTGGTAACCGCAACGGAATAGAACTCTGCGGACGAGTTGTCGCCCCGAAGGATACAACTCGGGTACTTCCAAGTAATGGCCGAACCCGTCTCGACTTGCGTCCAACTAAGGCGGGCATTCTCGTAGGTAATGCCCCGCTTGGTAACAAAATTGTAGATACCACCCTTGCCGTCCTTATCGCCCGGATACCAATTCTGGACAGTAGAGTACTTCACCTCGGCATCCTTATGCACCACTATCTCGACGATAGCGGCATGGAGTTGGTTCTCGTCACGCATAGGTGCCGTACAACCCTCGAGATAACTGAGGTAAGCGCCCTCGTCTGCCACCAACAGCGTGCGCTCGAACTGCCCCGTATTACCCGCATTGATACGGAAATAGGTACTCAACTCCATAGGACAGCGTACCCCGCGTGGTATATAGACAAACGAACCGTCGGAGAAGACTGCGGAATTGAGTGCGGCATAGAAATTATCGGTATACGGAACAACCGAACCGAGATACTCACGCACCAAATCGGGATGCTCACGCACCGCCTCGGAGATAGAACAGAAGATAATACCCTTCTCCGCCAGCGTCTCACGGAAAGTGGTCTTCACCGAAACGGAATCCATAACGGCATCGACTGCCATATTGCCTGCCAACGCTGCACGCTCCTCAAGAGGAATGCCGAGTTTGTCGAATGTTTTCGCCACCTCCGGGTCTATCTCACGCTTGTCCTCGGCGGCATGCGCCTTAGGGGCTGCGTAGTAGGATATGGATTGGAAGTCGATATCGGGGATACGCAGATGCGCCCATGTCGGCACTTCCATTGTCAGCCATTTGCGATAGGCACGCAAACGGAACTCAAGCAGCCATTCCGGCTCGCCCTTCTTGGCGGAGATGGTGCGTATGACCTGTTCGTTCAGCCCACGGGAGAGGATGTCGGTCTCCACCTCGGTGGTGAAGCCGTACTTGTACTCGCTGTGGGTGATGTCGGATAATATCTCGTTTTCTTTTTCCATGCCGTGTATATGATTGTTTTTAGCGTGCTGTCAGGGCAGTTATTCCTCTGCGTATCCCTTGCTTATCCCTTGCTCATCCCTTGCTAAAAAGGTGCTGCTTTCTAAGGGGTGATTGGCTGCTCTCTGTGGGGCTAAGTTGCGAATAGGTTGCACGAAGAAAACTCATAGAAAATTGTGCTGTTGCGCTGCCCGATAACCAAGCAAAAAGAGAACCGCCATATTGACGGTTCTCTTTCAGTTGGGAGGTCGGTAGCAGATTCGAACCGCTGTCCCCGGTTTTGCAGACCGGTCCCTAACCACTCGGGCAACCGACCATTCAGTATGTGCTTATCTGAAAAGCGGGTGCAAAGGTACGACTAATTTTTGATATACACAAGCGTTTCGCACAAAAAGGCGTTGTTTTCTTGTGATTTTGTTGTGTATTGCGTATGTAGGTAACTCTTATAGCCTGTAGACAAACACACTCTGCCGCTTGCAACAAGAAAAACAGAAGGAAACCGTCGCCATCCGCTAATCGAAATTTGCCAACAAATTAGGGTGTAAGTTCCTTACGCAAACCACAAACTATAATATGCTTATAATAAATACATTACGCAAACCGTTCGGTGTTTTTGTGGCATTTCGATCGGTATTTTTGTGGCATTTCAGTCGGTACTTTTGTGGTATAAGTCGGTGTATCCGGGTTCCTGTAAACACCTCTGAAGTACTCGTTAAAAGCCGTTATGTGGAAGAGATACTCAAAAAAAAAGTTCATTGGTACCCCACAAGAAATCAGTGTACGATAGCAACTATATCCTGCCCTAATACACAAGCAATCTGAGAGAGAGTGCGGGTCGTAAAATTATGCCGCCCCGTCAACCACGAAGCAACAACAGAGGGCTTTTTATTAAGCCGCACTGCAAGTTCGCGAATAGTCATACCTCTCTCTCTAAGCAGCGTATCAATGCGCTCTGCCACTTGGTATGACAACTCTGCCTCCTTACGCCGTTCGGGCGTAACCTTTGCCAACTCGTCAGCCAAGAGCGTGTCATAGATCCGTGTCATAATTCAAAGGTTTTATTTTCAATACCCACTATTAGGTTTTTCTCGATTCGTATTGTTCCCTCTTTTTGCGCTTGTGCTAACAAAACATCAAATTGCTGCAAGTCCATTACATAGCCACTCAACTCTTCGTTTTCTTCATAGGTACGAGTTGTTTTCTCACCACCATTTCCCACGATAAGAATCTGGTCTGATATTCTCAAGCAGTATAACCGTAATCGATGAGAGTCGATAGACAAAGCCATTACACCATCGCTCATTTTCCCCTCAGGGCGGAACATTCGCTCCAATGCTCCTTTTGCAATAATTTTCTCGAGCGCTATCAGTATCGTTTGATAGTCCTTATTCAATCGTGCGTTATCCTTAAATTGCTTCAAAAACTTATCAAACTCCGTATCCTGCTCGCCAATAAAGTAGATAGTATATAAACTTGTCGTATCTCCTTGTGCAATAGTCTTCAATATAGCCTCTCTCATAGGAATATGCAATCATAAGGGGTTATTTTAGCGGGGGAGGAATTTTACCCAACGCTGCTTGCGACCGAGTTTGTCCTCTTCTACATACTTCAAGATATAGATATTCGAACGCACCATATTGTCCACGGGAATGGTATAGATACTCTGCCCGAGATAAGTCTTACACGAGTAAACTAAATGCCCAGCCGTATCAAAGATATACAAGTAGTTATTGTTAGCAGGCGAAGGGAGATAGACCACACATGTCGGCTCGTCGAAATTAACAGAGTCGGTGGCTATGGTAAGGTGCTTACTGTCGTCGGCAGATACCCCCGCAAAGGTGGTAACCTCGGTCGGCTCCGACCAATCGGAGATATACTCCTCGCAGCCCACACCGAGGTCTGAACAACTCACACGATAATAGTATGTCGTCTGCGGGGTCAAATCGGTGATATTACTAATCGTATAGTCCGCATCATCCACAGCCGTAATAGTCAGTTCGTGCCCACGATAGAGATACTCCACATCCTTAGAGCAAACCGCTGTGAAGGCATCCAATGCTGCACCCGATGCTCCCTTGTCGGTATAGGTAAGACGGAAGCGCGTGTATTGCAAGTCTGCACTGAACTCTTGCGTAATGGTACTATTCTTGGTCAGCGCAAGGATATTCGTGCGTTTCGACAATGCAACCCATTTCTTTCCGTTCCACGCCTCTAAGTCAACATAGCCTACCGTATCTTGGGAAGAGGTAAAGGCATTGACCCAAAACGATATTTCCGTAATCGGGAACGGATACTCCTCGGTGGTAACACAATCGCCCGTATTCTTCAAATAGAGCGAACGAGTGCCGTTGCTCTTTGCGGAAGTGGTGGTCGTATTAGTAGTACTCTCCCATCCTTCTGTACGCACAGCGTCAGCCGATTCAAAGTTCTCAAAACTCTGCAAGAAAGAAGAAGTGCCCTCGCTTGCGCTATAGAGGCTGATATAGTATTCACCTGCGTCCGACTGCGGCTTCCACGATATACGGAACGAATAGGGCGTAATCTGCGAGGTAGGATTGACTACGGGCGTTGTGATATACTTAGGACGAGAAGCCAAACCCGATACGGGCAGCGACAGGCTCACGCCCGTTCCCGAGATAGATACGACAGAAGTCAGTGCGGTACAGTTCTGCTTCGTAGGATTGAAACATACCCATAAAGTCTCAGAGATCGTAGAGTCGGCACTAACCTCGAGGGTAGTACTTTTCTTCCATGCGGCATTACCGCGTGCGGGAGCCTTATCGGCAAGAGCGACATAGAAATTACCCGACACACTAATCGTCAGCGGTGTTTCTGTGTCTAATTTCGAACCGGTAAGTTGTACCGACTGCGGTGTCCAATTCACTATTTTATTGGCATCGGACATTGTTGTAACGAGCGACAAACTCTCCTTATCGGCTGTGAGTTGTGCATCGCCCGCAGCGATATAGGTAAACGAAAGCAACCCGTTATTCTCTGCGATATTGAACAAATGCTGCTGAGTAAGTGCCGTACCATCGTGCAACTTTGGTACAAAGGTCGTTACATTCTGTGTACCGGGGTAAGAATCCGAAGAACGCCCGTTCTCCGACCAAGTACGCTTCTGCCATGTAACGCCATTGGCTTCCTCCAAGTGCATACGGATAATGGTTGTCCCGTCGCTCAATGTGCTTCCATTGTTCGGTGTATTGTTGTTCCACGCCGTAGCCGAATAGTCAATATGCCATACAACCAAACCCGTACCCGGCAGCGCCCCCGATGGCTCATCCCATGCGGTATTGGCGCGATACTCAAGCATAAAGAATTCCGAAGGATTCGGATTAGCGCCCTGCAAGTTATGCTCGCCAGTTGCTAACAAATAGGCTTTGTTCGATGTCTCTAACGGCTCGAGGTAGTAAGTACCTTTCTCCGTCAACTGGGCCGGCGTAAGCCACCCCAAATAGAAACGCTCGTAGGAGGAATAGACCGGCGGAGTACGCCCCGCATTATTGTACGAACCATCGCACATCACATCCCAGTTACCCACGGTATAGTACTTATAGTCGGTATCATAGAAATCCGGCAAGCCCAACACATGCCCGAACTCGTGGCAGAAGGTACCAATCGGGGCACGCGTAGTACCGCTCGAACCACGATACTCCGAAGTACAGGCATAAGTAGCCAAACGCACACCGCTTACCGTCACATTATAGGACAGCAGATTGCTCTGGTGGGGCCATATTGTATTCTCTCCGCCTCCCTCGGCTTGGTTATGTCCAGCATAGTAGACAAAGACATTGTCGAGAATGCCGTCGCCGTTGGTATCGTACTGCGAGAAATCGACACCTGCTGCTTCGGCGGCTTGACAAGCCTCGATAATCAGTTCTTGCGGGTGCGAATCGTGGTAGTCGCCCGACGGTGCACCATAGTACGCCATCGTCTGACTGGCGGTAAAGGGACCATAGGCATCGAACTGCGGACTAAAAAGGCTATCCGAAGAAGCGATGAAAAAGTCGCGGCAAGAACCCGTAGCGCCATTGTAGGAATAACCTGACTCATTGAGTTGCGCCTTAAAGTCGTCGAGCGACTGTGCAAAAGGAAGGTCGCTAAAACCTACCAACAGCACCAACGCTCGGGGGCTACCCGTAAGGGGGAAACCTCCACCTATCTGCTTCTTACGCTGCACACGACGCAACGCCACCTCCTCCGAAGTAGGTACAACGGTAGAATCAGCCGCCCAATAGCCCGCCGTATTCTTTCGCACCGGTGTACCATCGGCAAGAATATAATAACTACCCGTCTCGTCGCCCACTTGGCGTAAAGTCAAGGCTGTGCCATCGGGTTGGGTAACTTGGATCGGATACGGCGCAGCAGGCACTGCCAAAAGGGAGACTGCTACTATACTCCATGCGGCGACTATCGTTGCTATTCGTTTCATACGCTATTGTACCTATTCTTATTTCTCTTGAGGAATGGACTACAAATAATATGCCATTCGCCCATCATACTAAATCAGCCACAAAGATACTACATTTCCTGCGAATATCCAAATCTATTGGCAATAAAATATCGGATATAGGTACAAAAAAGGCGGGCTTATATGGGAAGCCCGCCTTATGGTCGCGAAATATCGCTGCTGATTTACTTCTTGAAATAGAAGTTCATCGTGTTGCGAACAGCCTTCTCGCGGATGTTGGTTGCCGGGTGTACACGGCTCATATCGCCCAATACCCACTCGGTCTTTTGCTCGGATTTAACAGCCGCTTCGTCTGTAGCCTCGATATTGGTGTAAGATTTCTCCACCGTACGCATATCGAATGGCTCAACAATCTTATCCAAATCACCCTCCTCGGTAAAGGAAGCCTCCAAACCGAACCAACGATTGTTGCTATAGAAGTCGAACCACTCAATCGTAGCGTCATAGAGATAATACGTCTCTTCGGTTGTATCATCAGTCGAATCGTTGAGGTGAGCATACTTCACATTGCCCACATACCAAGACTGTGCAAAATCGTCATCTGCATACAGAATGCAGAGTTGCGTACCGGACAAAGCCTCGCTGTAGAGCTTGTTATCCAACTCACTGGTAGTATCCTTTTTATAAGCGGCATATTGTTGGAAATAAGTGCCATACTTATTGAGGTCTGCTACTTGACCTGCTTCAGCCGTATAAGGCTCATAGGTGTACCCCGAAGCAATGGTATCGATATAGAAACCATTACGGTTACCTACATAATAACCAGCATAATCTCCCTCGATAATCCAATAGACAGGAACCTGCGCAAAAGCGATGTACCCCGTACCCGAGAAACCACTGGCATATACCAAGTTGTTGTCCCAAACATAGAGATAGTTCAAACCCAATTGGCACTTAACCGTAGAGCCATTAGAGAGTGTTATCTCACGCTCTGTACCCTCGATATAGGTAGGGTTACCGAAAAGACCCCAACCGCCAATAGCGTAGTTATCCAACGCAGCATCGTTAGCCACTGTAACCTCGCAAGTACCTTTGGCAGTACCTACTGTAGCCGTAATAGTAGCCTTACCTTCTGCCACACCGGTAACATAACCACCTTTAACCGTAGCGACTGCCTCGTCGCTCGAACTCCAAACAACCGTCTGGTTGTTACCTGCAGGCGTTATCTTAACAGTCAGCTTTTCACTTTCTGCTCCAACACCCACCGTCAAGACAGAAGGAGTAACTTCTACCGTGATATCGGTATCGACATCGTTTTCCTTGGTCTTGTTCTCGCAACTCGTAATGCTCAGAGTTGCCAATGCGCAAAGCGCAGCAATAAACAAGTTCTTTTTCATACACTTAAAATTTTGTGTTATTATTGTGTTATCTGTTTTATTCGGTTAGCGTGCTTGAACCAAAGAAGTAGTGTTCGTATTCAAGTACGGGTTGTAGCGAGTCTCGGAAGTAGGCAACTCAAATGTAAAGTAACGCTCCACGGTAGACGGCGAGAAATTACGCGTCGAACGCAGGTGATTGCTGCCAAGTTTGACCTCTTGGTTCCAACGCTTGAAAGTCTGCAGACCATAGCCTTCTCCCCATAACTCAACACGCCAATTGTAACGGATAGCCGTAGCCAATTCAGTAGCGTTACCGGAGAGACCTGCCTTATAGGTAGCATACTCGGTTTGAGCCGTTTCGGAATCTTTGACACGCTCGTCGGTCAGTTGGGTAAGATAGTCGTACGCAGTGGAAAGGTCGTTGTTGCGATAGGCTGCCTCGGCACCAATCAAGTATGCCAACTCGTAGCGCATAAAGACATTGTCGCTCAACCAATCACGATCGCCTTGCGGGGTAGTACTATTTGCACTAAAGAACTTACCATCAGGTGCATATTGGTAGGCACCATTCTTTTTGTAGTAGTTACTCCACCATCCCTCGCGGATATCCCAACCGAGTGCTTGTACTTCTTTATAAAGGTTCTCGTCGATACCCTTAACATCACCGGCCGAAGCATAACTATAGGAATAGATGTCACACTGACCGAAGAACGAAGCCAACGAAGTGGTATTCTCTACCGTCACATCCTCGCCCCAAATCCAACTCTTAGTTTCTATATTATTGAAACCATTGGTCAGCACCTCTGCATTCGGGAGTACTTGTGACGAAGTATTATCCAAGAAATCTTTGACATACTTCAATGCATTGGTATAGTCGCCCTTATTAAGGTAGGTATACGCCAATGTAAGACGCGCCACATCGATATTGACACGCAGTTTATTATTACCACGGGTAGCCTCGTTATAGGCATCAAAATAGGCGATGGCTTGCATCAAATCTTCCTCTACACGCAGATATACATCCGTCATGGTAGCACGCGGTGCACCGAGAATGCTATCCGACTTGGTATCCGACTCGGTATAGATAGGGAATGCCAACTCAGTATTAATATCTACATCCGCACCTTTGCAGAACACCTGCAGCAACGAAGAGTATGCCCAACCGCGCAAAGTAAGCAACTCGGCATAGTACATTCCGTAGTCGTAGTCGTCGTCCGATACGGTAGCCGCATCGAGTGTCGGCGTCCACACATCCTCCACACCATTTATACCCTTATTGCAAAGGCGTATAATATCGTAGTAGAACGACCAATAGTACGCGCGACGACCGTATGTCTGCATACGCTCATCGGTAACAAACCAACCGTAACGCTGCGAGTTCATTCCCATATCGCCACAAAGCAAGTCGCCGTACATATCTATAGCGCGTTTGCCAAATGCGTCGTGCGAACTGCCATAGGCGTAGAGTTGCGAGTAGATACCCTTAACCGCACCCTCTACCTTATCGTCCATAGCATCGTACTGTTTTTTGGTGATAGTACTACCACCCGGCTCTTGGTCGAGCGAGCAACCTGCCAACCCGAGAACGAGAGCCGCTCCCAATATATAGAATTTTGTTTTCATTGTGTGTCAGTCTTTGTAATTGATTAGGAATTAGAACGACAACTTAATACCACCCATGATAGTCGAGAGTGGACTATACGCATGCGTATCAGACGAACCCGTGAACGAGGTCATCGGGTTGTAGCCCTTGCGTGCCGTAGCGATGCAGAGGTTATTAGCCGATACATACAGATTCAGTTTGTTGAGTTTAATTTTCTCGATTAACTTCTTGGGGAAGGTATAGCCAATCTGAATATCGTTAAGCGACAGATAGGAGTTCGAAGTCAAGAAGCGGGTAGAACTCATGTTGGTATACGAAGCATAGTCGCCCAAACCATTCGACAACATAGGAATGTTTGTATTGGTATTATTCTCCGTCCAAGCATTGCGCATATCCACATGCCAGTTATGTCCACCGATAGCGTCGTCTGCCATCAAAGCCTGATAGGTATAGTCATAGCCATAGCCACCGATACGATAGGAGCAAGAAGCCGACAATGTAACGCCATAAACCTCGAGGTCAAAACCAAAACCGCCATCCAAATCAGGCAGATAGGACTTACCTACATACTGCAGCGTAGCATAACTACCCTCAGAAGTGACCGTCTTAGCCAGATACTCATCCTCACCCGGGTGCTCTTGTTGCCACTGATAGAGCGATGAGATATAGTTGTACTCATTATTGCCCTTAGAAGCGCCAAGGTCTCCGTAACGAGTATCGTAGTATGCCTCGTAGAGCGCAGCACCCTTACCTACTCTATGCGTCTTATCATCCTCTTGGGCCACACCTGCATAAACATAGGTATAGTGGTCGTAGAGCGAATGTCCCTTAGCCATAGCACCCGACATCACCTGACGAACGGCATTGCCGTTCTCGTCGTAATAGTCAATAGGCATCTCGAGCATCTTATTGGTATAGTGTGCACCATTCAAGCGAATATCAAGTTTCACATTACGCATATCCACTGCATGGATATTGAAAGTAAACTCCACACCTTGGTTCACCATCTTGGCATCGTTGGTAGGAACCGAACTATAACCGAGCGATGGTGCAACGGCACGACTGAAGAGCAGGTTGTCGGTCAACTTATAGAAATAGTCCAACTCAACATCGAGGTACTTACCGATAGAGAACTCCAGACCAAGGTCAGTAGTATTGGCACGCTCCCAAGTAATACTATCATTACCCTTGCTTGCCCATACATAACCGATTTCGTCGTTCACATTCTCGATAGTATAGAGGTCGGTATAGGAGTAGAGCGAACTGGTTTGGTTACCCAACATACCCCAACTGAGACGCAACTTACCATCCTTAAGCCACTCCTTAGCGGGCTCCATAAACTGCTCGTTGGTGAAATTCCATGCTACACCCACCGAACCGAAATGTCCCCAACGATGTCCTTTGCCATAGCGCGAAGAACCATCGGCACGATAGTTCGCCGTAATCATATAGCGGTCGTTATAACTATAGGATACCGTAGCGAGATAAGAATCAAGTGCAAAACGATTCTCATTACCTTCTGTAGCGTTCATCTTAATAGCATTACTGAGGTTAATGCTTTCACCATCTGCCAGATACGACTTATAGCCATAGACATACCCCGAACGATAGAGATAGTTCTCGTGTCCAGCCATTACACGGATAGTATGATCACCAAATGTCTTGTTGTACTCCAACAACTCCTGTGCGGAGATAGTAAAGAGATTAGACGACTGCTGGAGGATACGACCGATACCTGCGGCATCACCGTAGTACTTGTTGGTCAACTCCGAAGCAAGGTTATTGTAGTAGTGCAAACCTGCGTTAACAGTAAACTTCAGCCCGTCGTAGAGTTTGAACTCCAACATACCCTTCACATCCACCGTATGTTGTACGGCTTTGTTCTTATCCAAACGAAGCGAACCGGCAGGGTTAATACCGAAACCAAAGTTACGGTTCAGTTCCGTACCATAGTCGTAATACGGCAGTCCGGTACGTGGGTCGATATAGTCTTTCCCGTAGTTACCCTCGGCATCACGCAGATAGACCGGATAGATAGCCGGAATGGCGTTCACATAGTAGAAACCATTGTTCATTGCGCCGTCGCCGTCCTGGTCAGGCGAGTTCATATCCGTATAGGAGTACGCCACATTCAGGTTACCCTTAAGCCATTTTTTCGGTGCATAGTCGAGGTTACTACGTACATTGAAACGGCTGAAATCGGACGACTGGTAGTATCCCTCGTCTTTCAGATAGCCGATGCTGGTATAGTAACTCAACTGATCGTTACCACCATGGAACTTTACACTTGCCTCATACTTTTGTCCAACACGGAAGATAGCGTCTTTCCACGACTCCAAGTTCTCGTATCCCTTACGGCGAGAAGCCACACTATAGTCGAACGAAGGATTTACCAATCCTGCATTGTCGTATGCATTGATAAGTTTATTTCCGTTCACATCCCAAAGATTGTACCCAACAGGCAGACCTGCCGAACCATATAATGCCGTATTTGCATTACGGACAGCCGCCGAAATACTACGATCGCCCGAGTTGAAGAAACGGTTGTAGTTATAGAGGCTTTGCCATGCCATCGTTACATACTCCTCCGGCGACGATACACTCTCGTAGAGCGGAAGAAGACGCATATTGGCACCGTACTTCAAGTCAACATCAATTTTTCCCTTGTCGCTCGAAGAACCCTTCTTGGTTGTAATTACGACAACACCGTTTGCACCACGGCTACCATAAAGCGAAGTAGCCGTTGCGTCCTTCAAGATAGTCGTCGAGGCAATATCGCCCGGGTCGATAGCCGACACATCGCCATCGTAGGTAACACCATCGACCACATAGAGCGGGGCACTACTACCATTCAACGAACCGATACCACGGATACGAATCGTAGCATTGGAACCCGGCTGACCCGAAGTGTTAATGACTTGCACACCGGCCACCTCACCGGCGAGAGCCTTCGAAATCTCCGACGGGCTCTTCTTCTCGATAGCGTCAGCGTTCACTGCTTGTGCAGAACCGGCGAAACTACCTTTCGATACATTACCATAACCCGTTACGACAATCTCTTGCACCACCTCAGTCGATTCGTGCAGCGTAACGCGTACATTTTTCTTCACTGCCACCTCTTGCGATTGCATACCCACGAAAGAAACAACGAGGGTAGTGGCATTATCCGGCACAGTCATAGTAAACTCTCCATCGAAATCGGAGATAGTACCTACCGTACCACCTTTCACTTGGATGCTGGCACCGATCACCGGCTCGCCTTTCTCGTCTACAACCACACCGCTCACCTGCTGATCTGCAAGAGCAGCGAGTGTGCAAACGCTGAGCATCAATAGGGTTAGGACTTTTTTCATCTGTACTCTTATTATTCTTATTGTTTTGTTTTCTTTTCTGTATATTATTCGAAGTGTGTATTGCCCGAGATGCGCCTGCTGATGGGGGATACGGGGCAAACGGATAGATTTTTATTCCGTCGATATACAATACGAACCGCCATAAAAAGCATGCAAAGGTACGGCTATTTTTCCACACCTGCAAACAAAACGGCATTTTTTTATGCTAAAAAGCAGCAAAATGTGCGTTTTCGCCGTTTTTGGTGTATAAATATGTCATTTATACGAGAAATACAAAGCATGCATATTGGATAAAAACTCCCCACGCCCCAGGTGGGGATCAATTTGTAAATTTGTAAATTTGTAAATGTATTTTGGGAGTGTTACTCGTAGATTAGGGTGGAGAGATTCGAGGGGACGAAGAGGTCTTGGGCTATGGATTGGAGAAGAGCAGGAGTGGTGCAAGCGACCTTGGCGAAAGTCTCCTGCCAGGTGGGGGCCGTACCGAAATACAACACCGACTTCGCCATAGAAAGGGCATTATTCTCCTGATTTTCTGCCGCTATCGCCATCTGACCGCGCAGTTGCACCAACGCACGATGCAAAGCCGTCTCTGACAACGGCTGCTCGGCAACACGGGTTAACTCCTTGCGCACCAACGCCATACACTGCTCGTACTCCTCCGGCTCGCAAGCAAAATAGGTACACCAATAGCCCGTATCGGACAAGGGCGTATAGGTAGACTCTATGGTATAGACCAACCCACGCTGCTCTCGCAGACTGAGATTCAAACGCGAATTAAGACTGCCACCGCCAAGGATATTATTCAACAGATACAACGGCAGTTGGCGTTCGTCGCCCAATGGGTACGCCTGCGTACCGACCATGACATGCTGCTGGTGGGTGTGCTTCTTATAAGACAGCGTAGCCGCCCCATTCTCCGGCACGAACATACGCAGAAGGGTGTCTTCCACGACCGGATACCCTGCAAATTCTTTTTCCGCCAAGCGGAACACCTTATCTGTGGCTATGTTTCCCTGGAAGAAGACCACCATTCGGGTAGGTTTATAATGTCGATGCAGCCAATCCAACGCCAATTCAGGTTTGCTGCTGATATGGCGCAGGGTCTTCTTGGTACCGAGTATGGGCATGGCAAGCGAGTGTCCACGGAAAAGCAGGCTCTCGAAATCGTCGTAGATGAGTTCGCTTGGCGAGTCGTTGTAACTCTCTATCTCATCGTAAATAACCGTGCACTCCTTGTCGGTCTCCGCCTTGGGGAATGTAGGCTCCGTAACCATCTCGGCAAGAAGATGGAGCGTAGAGGCAACATGGTCGGCGGTAGTGGCGGCATAGAAAGTGGTTTCCTCCTTGGTAGTATAGGCATTCACCTCGCCGCCTACCCCCTCAATAGAGTTGATAATCTGACGAGAAGTATGGTGCTGCGTCCCCTTAAAAACACAATGCTCGATATAATGCGCCATACCGTTCTCCTCGGCACACTCGTCGCGCGTACCCGTACCGACCATGACCCCCATATAGACCACCTCGGAAGCAGTCAAGCGATGCACCACCCGTATGCCATTGGGCAGCATATTATAAAAAGTTTCTGTCATTTTGTTGTTCTTATTTGTGTACATCAATAATTTGTCGTACCTTTGCGGGCGTTTTCAAGCACAGTTTGCGGCATTGGCGGAATTGGTAGACGCGCCAGACTTAGGATCTGGTTCCTAACAGAGTGAAGGTTCGAGTCCTTTATGCCGCACCAAGGGCGAGCCTTTTGGCTCGCTTTTTGTTATGATAGTGGAAACTCCCCCTACCCCCTCAAAGAGGGGGGATTCATATAGGGAATATAGTTGCGTTGTTGGGCGGCTTGTCGGGTTCGGCATTATCGAATCAAAGGGCTACGCCCCGCGGGTGGGGACACCCACGCCCCCAGGTTGGGTACTCGCTGCTCTTTTTACTCCTTACTTACACTACTCCACTACACTTTATACGAACTATACTATTTTATTACTATAATTTTATTATGAGTAAATTCTTTATGAAACGCTTTATGAAACGCAATCTCTTTCTGCTGCTGACCGCAGTTGTCGGTCTATGCGCCTGCGACTGGGAGTCGAGTTCGCAGTTCACACCCACTATCACTCCATCGTACCTCATCTGCCACCACGCAGATACCACCTCCACCGGGGCTGTGCTGCCACCCGACACCATGAGCGTGCGCATGAAAGACGACAACTACATCCTCGACACTATCCACACCCTCGACACCGTGCGGTTCTCTATCATGCTACGCAGTTTCGAGAATAACCTCACGGGCTTCAGCATAGAATACGACAGCACCGCACTCGCTTTCACCATCGACTCTATCCAAGCCATTCAACACGCCCTCGACAGCACCTCCGTTCCCACACAATGCCAACTGAAATTTGTCCCGGGCTATGTAATGGCTGTCTTCCCCGTACACTATGTACCGCAAAAAACAGGCACCTACGACTACAAACTGACCGTTACCAGCGAGTCGAAATACTCTCCGACATCGTATACTCTGCGGCAAACGGTGGAATAATTAGGAATTAGGAATTAGGAATTAGGAATTGTTTTGGCTTGCTGCCATAGCGTTTCCATCTCCTGTAATGTCATGTCTTGCAAGCGGCGGCCTTGGGCGGTCGCTTGCTGTTCTATATAGTTGAAGCGACGAATGAACTTTTGGTTCGTCATCTCCAACGCGTTGTCCGGGCGTATCTTATACAAACGAGCCGCATTCACCAACGAAAACAATACATCTCCAAACTCTTGAGTGGCGGCGTCTGTGGTACCGCTTGGTTGGGCTGCTGTGGTAGTGGGTCGAGTGTCGCTATCCTTGTCTGCGGCGGATGTTTCTCGGGCAGTCAGTTCGGCTTCGAACTCGGCTATCTCCTCTTTCACCTTTGCCCATACATCGGCGGGCTGCTCCCAATCAAAGCCTGCGTTGGCGGCTTTGTCCTGTATACGGTAGGCTTTGACCAAGGCGGGCAGCGCTTCGGGCACACCCTCCAACACGGTCTTGTTGCCGCCTTTCTCTTTCAGTTTGACCTGTTCCCATAGATGGCTCACCTCTTCGGCATTCTTGGCTGCCGCTTCGCCATACACATGCGGGTGGCGGAAGATAAGTTTGTCGCAAAGGCGGTTGCAGACATCGGCAATATCAAAATCCCCAGTCTCACTGCCTAACTTGGCATAAAAGACCACATGGAGCAGCACATCGCCTAACTCCTTGCTAATCTCCGTCTTATCACCTTTGATGATTGCCGAGGCGAGTTCGTAAACCTCCTCTATCGTGTTCTGACGCAGGCTCTCGAAAGTCTGTTTACGATCCCACGGGCATTTCTCCCGCAGATCGTCCATCACCGTCAGCAGTCGGTCGAACGCCGCCAACTGCTCGGCTCTTGTATGTGGTTGAGTTTTCATAATTTCTTGGACTCCTGACTCCCCCGACTCCCCCTTGCCCCCTCATAGAGGGGGGGGATTGCATAGTATAGATATTCTAGGTACTCTAGGTATTCTAGATTTTCTAGTTGCGCTGTTTTGGTCGGCGGGAGGGACACAGCGTAGCATGGTCAAAGGGCTTCGCCCCGCGGGTGAGGACACCCACGCCCCCAGAGAGGGTCATTCTTCTTCGGCGGTTTTTAGTTCTATTCTGCCCGCTTTGTCCATTTGGGCGTATGTCCACTGTTGGAAACAATCGCCCAATATCAAAATGCGACTATCGGGGGTTATCTGCAAATCGAGTTCGATATGGCGATGACCGAAGATATAGTAATCGTAGTGGTTGCCCCGACGCTCCTGCTCCTTGGCATACAACACCAACTCCTCATGCTGCTCCCCCTTATACGGACAAGGATGCGCCAACTCTTTGCGGCGGCTCTGTGCTGCCCAACCATAGCCCAAACGATTGCCCCAAGCGGGCGGCACCAAACGAAAGAGGTACTGCACCGGGCGGCAATGGAAGAAACGGCGCAGGGCTACGAAACGGCGTATCTGCTTGCGCGCCTCGGCAGGGTAAAGCGTCTGCCAATCGGACGGGACAACACCATCGCCATGCCCTAAGAAAAGGCGTTTACCCGCTATCTCGACCGTAGTCGGAGCATACACCACCGACACCCCCGTCTGACGCTCCAACGCACCAAATGTCCACATATCGTGGTTGCCCACAAAATAGTAGACCCGTATGCCCCGAGAGGTAAGCGTGCGCAGCGTCTGCAAAAAAGGGGCATACTCCTGCTTCGCCTCGTCGTGCCAAAGGTATTCGTACCAATAGTCGAACATATCCCCCAACAAGTAAATAGCCTCAGCATCCTCCGCCATACGCCACAAAAGACGCACCACCCGCTGTTGGTGCGCCAACCTGTCGGTCATGGCACGAGAACCTATATGTGCATCGCTTAGGAAATAGTACATGTTATTACTCTACGCCCCAGGTTGCGCTCACGCTTAACTTAATTTGTAAATTTGTAAATTAGCAAATTGGTAAATTACATCATGCCTAACTCTAATTTTGCCTCCTCGCTCATCATATCTTTGTTCCACTCCGGCTCGAAGACGATGTTGACCTGCACCTCTTTCACCCCCTCTACACTACCTACCTTCTGGCGAATGTCCTCCACCAAGAAATCACCCGCCGGACAACTGGGTGCCGTCAAGGTCATGTCTATCGTACAGACACCCTCGTCACTCAAGTCGATGTTGTATATCAAGCCCAAGTCGTAGATATTCACCGGTATTTCCGGGTCGAACACCGTCTTGAGCATCCGCAGTATCTCTTCTTCGGTTTGCAGAAATTCGTTCATTTTTAGTTTAGTGTTTAGTGTTGAGTGTTGAGAGCAGTTTAGTGTTTGTAGTTTTTAGAAGTTTAGTGTTTAGTGTTGAGTGTTGAGAGCAGTTTAGTGTTTAGAGTTTAGTGTTTAGAGAAGTTGGAGAGTTTTTAGTTTGTTGTTCTTTTTAGTCCGGTTGGGGAGGGGTGGACTGGAGGTAGGCGTCCTGCTCCTCGACCATGTGGCGGAACTTACCTATCTGCGTATGCAACATAATCGCCGCCGTGATACCTGCCAAGACATCACTGATAGGCTGGCTCCACCATACGCCCAACAACGGTTCACTGCCAAAAAGCAACGGCACAAAAAGCGTCAACGGAATCAAATACAGACACTGACGCGTAAGACTCAAGAATATCGCCTTACCCGCCATACCAATACTGGTAAAGAGATTCCCCGCCACCATCTGGAAACCCACAATACACATCGTACAACAAACAATACGCATCGGCACTACCGTACTCTCTATCAACGCCGCATCGTGGGTAAAAACACGGATAACCGCCTGCGGGCAGAGTTCGGCAAGCAGGAAAAGCACGGAAGTGGTAATCGTAGCACAGATAGCCGTCAAACGGTAGGCTTGGTGCATACGATGGTACTGCTTGGCACCGTAGTTATAGCCCACAATAGGCTGCATACCCTGGTTGAAGCCCATGACTATCATCGCAAAAACGAAAGTCAAGCGGTTAATCACACCATAGGACGCAATCGCCATATCGCCGCCGTAGCGTTTGAGTTGGTTATTGACCACAATAACGACAAAGCAGGCGGCAAGGTTGGTCAGGAACGGAGACAGCCCGATAGACAACGCATCGAGCGTGATACGGCGGTCGAGTTTCCATATACGGCGGTGGAAATGCAAGAGTTCCTTGGGGTTGCAGAATATCGTAAACTGCCACACTACCGCCACCGCCTGCGAGAGTACCGTAGCCAACGCCGCCCCGCGCACGCCCATATCGAGCGCAAAAATAAAAACAGGGTCAAGGATGATATTCACCGTAACCGCCGTGATAGTGGATATCATGGCGAACTTAGGGTGCCCCATGGAACGGAGCATATTATTCAGCCCGTAATAGACATGGGTAAGGATATTCCCGAAGAGGATAATCTCCATATAATCATGGGCATAGGAGAGGGTGTCGTCGCTGGCACCGAACGCCACGAGGATAGGGTCGAGCCAAAGCAGACCAATACCCATGATAATCGCCCCCAAAAGGAAATTCAGCACCAAGACATTGCCCAACACCTTATTCGCCGACTCGTAGTCCTTGCGCCCAAGCGTAATAGCCAAAATAGTGCTGGCCCCCACGCCCACCAAACTGCCGAACGCCGCACAGATGTCCATAAAAGGCTTCGCCACCGTCAACGCAGAAAGAGCCAACATACCGCACCCGTGTCCGATATATATCGTATCGACGATATTATACAACGAACTGGCCGTCATGGCAATGATGGCAGGCAGGGCGTATTGCAAAAGCAGTTTGCCCACAGGAGCAGTACCTAATGCAGTGGTTTGGGACATTTATGGATTGGTTAACTCCCCCTTGCCCCCTCAGAGAGGGGGGATGCAGAGGATGGAATTGTTGTTTTTTGTTTTTTTTGTTGGTTATAGGGAATATAGAAAATCTAGAGGTTCTATATTATCCAGTTGTATATAGAGCCCCCTCTCTGAGGGGGTATGGAGGTGTCTTGGGTTGGTGGAGTCGGGGTCAGGGGTGGGTCGGGGTTTGTATCTTTTCTGCCAGGGAGTGGAAGACCTGGGCGGCGGGATGACCGGGTTGGAGGGCTATCGGCGTGCCGTCGTCCCCCGCCTCGCGGATACTCTGTACCAACGGAATCTGCGCCAACAATGGCACACCCAACTCCTCCGCCAACTGCTTGCCCCCGTCGCGGCCGAAGATATAGTACTTATTCTCCGGCAGTTCGGCGGGCGTGAACCATGCCATATTCTCCACTATGCCCAAGACGGGGACATTAATCTTCTCATTACGGAACATATCCACGCCTTTGCGGGCATCAATCAATGCCACGGGTTGCGGGGTCGTCACCACAATCGCTCCCGTCAAATGCAGCAAAGACACCAGCGTCAAGTGGATATCCGAGGTACCGGGCGGGAGGTCAATCAGGAAATAGTCCAATTCGCCCCAGTTGGCGTCCTGAATAAGTTGCTTAATGGCATTGCTTGCCATACCGCCACGCCATACGACTGCCGATGCGGGGTCGACAAAGAAGCCGATAGACAGCATCTTCACCCCATACTGCTCGATAGGCTCGATAAGCGTGCGCCCGTCCACCTCGGTAGACACCGGACGACAGTCCTCGGTATGGAACATCTTCGGCATACTGGGGCCATGGATATCGGCATCCAACAAACCGACCCGCTTGCCCTGCGCCGCCAACGCAATGGCAAGGTTGGCCGCCACGGTGGATTTGCCCACCCCACCCTTACCGCTATGGATAGCGATGATATGCGTGGCGTGCAAAACAGGGGCAACCGCCTCGGGCGAAAGATGCTGCGTACGGTACTTGGTATGGATATGCACCGCCGCATTGGCGTCGACATAGGTCTGCACCGCCACCTCCGCCGCACGAACCACCGACTTCATAAACGGGTCGTTGTCCTTGTCGAAAATAAGCGAGAAAGAGACCTCCAAACCGCTGATGCGGACATCGTCCTCGAGCATACCGCCCTCGATAAGGTCCTTGCCCGTGCCGGGATAACGCACATGGCGCAAGGCATCTATGATTTGTTGTGGGTACATTTCTTTCTTGTGGGGTATCCTTTTTATTGCTTTTGGAGGCGGCGGTGTAAGGACACCTTATACTCCTCCCAATCCGTAATCGGCGTGCGGGCCACACCACTCTCCATCGCCGCACGAGCCACCGCTATCGAGACACACTCCAACAAACGCGAGTCAAGCGCCTTGGGGATAATATACTCACTGCCAAACGACAGACTCTCTACCCCCGCACTCTGCAACACCTCCGCCGGCACAGGCTCTTTCGCCAATGCGGCAATGGCACGCGTGGCCGCCAATTTCATCTCCTCATTAATACACGATGCGTGGGTATCCAACGCACCACGGAAAATATACGGGAAGCCAATCACATTGTTCACCTGGTTGGGATAATCCGAACGCCCCGTCGCCATAATACAATCGGGACGGGCCTCCTTCGCCTCATCGTAGCCTATCTCCGGCACAGGATTGGCCAACGCGATAATAATAGGATGCGCACCCATGGTCTTAACCATCTCCTGCGAGAGCGTACCGCCCTTGGAGAAACCGACAAAGACATCCGCACCCACAATAGCCTCAGCCAGCGTATGCAGGTCGCACGCCACGGCAAACTCACGCTTATAGCGATTGAGATCGGTACGGTCGGCACGCAACACGCCATGGCTGTCGCACATAATGATATGCTGCTTCTTCACCCCAAGGCGCATATACATACGGGTACAGGCGATGGCTGCCGCACCCGCACCATTGACCACCATACGCACCTCGGAAAGCGGCTTGCCCGCCAACTCACAAGCATTCAACAGGGCAGCGGCACTGATAATGGCCGTACCGTGCTGGTCGTCGTGCATCACGGGGATATCCAACTCCTCTTTCAACCACGCCTCTATCTCAAAGCACTCGGGTGCCTTAATGTCCTCAAGGTTGATACCGCCGAAAGAGGGCGCAATCGCCTTCACCGTGCGGCAAAACGCCTCAACATCCGTTTGATCCGCCTCGATATCGATACTGTCGATACCCGAAAGCACCTTGAAAAGCACCGCCTTACCCTCCATAACGGGTTTGCCCGCCAAAGCACCGATATTACCCAAACCAAGCACCGCCGTGCCGTTGGTAATAACCGCAACAAGGTTGCCCTTATTGGTATAATCGTACGCCTTCTGCGCGTCCGCCTGGATAGCCAAACAGGGCGCTGCCACGCCCGGAGTATACGCAAGCGCAAGGTCGGATTGCTCCGCCACCGGCTTGGTAGGCACAATGGCAATCTTACCCGCAGGATACGCCGCATGGTACGCCAAGGCCTCTTTATCTACATTGTTCATTTTTGTTACCTTCCTTTTTTCGTATTTGGGTGCAAAGGTACTGCTTTTTTCCGGAACGGACAAGCAGGGAGGGGTAATTAACAATTAATAATTAACAAGTAACAATTAACATGCCGGAGAGGGTACTTTTTTGGGGGGAGGGGATTGCAGAGTATGGGAAACTCCCCCTGCCCCCTCAGGGAGGGGGAGTGCAGAGTATCGTCAACTGAGCCTTGCGGCTCACGCGGGTGGGGTGAAGCGAAGGGCAGGTGCGCAAAGCGCACTGAGTGCCCGCAGCGGGATCCCCGCAAGCACCGCGCAGTGGGGTGTTCCTAGCGGACGAAGCCCAGTGGGCTTCGTTAGAATACCTTAGACCACAACCCACGCCCCCAGATTGGGCGGCTCTTTGTCTACTTGCCGCTTGTTCGGGCGGGTATTCGGGAAGTATTTGGGGTATATTTGTGTTTTTTGGTGGGGATTTTGGGGATATTGCCAAAGTATCTTCTGAGTATTGTCGGAGTATTATCGGATACGCTGAAAAGTAGTACGAAAGTATTCATATGTATCGGTTATGTATCGGTTATGT
>CAVEXR010000001.1:0-175933 GCA_963619585.1 Azospirillum sp. CAG:239 | reverse complement strand
GCCTATTAAATCAGGGCTTCCGGACGATTTCAGACTGCAATTTGACTATTACGCCAAAAATTACTTCCTCCTCTTCTTCTCCGCTTAGGATATACAGACCGGTGTAGTCATAGTCAATATCCGCATTCGTAAATGTGCCTGTCAGTTTTTTGGTATTCACGCAGATGCTTGCATAGTAGTTGTCATCCTCGCCGATGATTTGGAAATATCCATCCAATGTGGTTGCATCGTCTAATGTGCTTGCATTGGCTACTGCTACCTCAATCGTCTCGCCCGTTAGAGCAGCCGGTGCCTTTTCGATAGGTTTTGCTTTTGTAGCCGAGGCGTCTGTCCCGGTCGTTTGGGTTGCATACTTTGCGCTCCGTAGGGGTAGTACCGGAGCAGCGGTTGCGCTCAGTACCAATGCTGTAGCGCAGAAAAGAGTTAGAATTTGTCTCATACCTTAATTTGATAAAATGAATAATTATACTATTTATTTCCTGCATTTTGCATTGGATAATTCCTGTTTTTATGCAAAATGCAAGTATTTAGGCAAAAGTGAGCGCAAAAGTACAACAATTATTCGATAATGCAAAATTTTTATGCAGAAAAGCAACGATTTGTAGTCCCGGATTTGAATAATTAATCACTAAACGGGGTATTTATAGAACTCCACTTAAGTATCTGTATTGGTGTTGTTGCAGCCGAGACAAATAACAAGCAGAGTAAGCCCCTCCACCGCACCCCAAAAACAGCCAATCAGGGCGAAAATCTGTGGAAATACACAGATTTTCGCCCTGATGGATTCTTATTTTGCTCTTTACTACCGAAAAAAACTATATCAATTAGTCGGTGTATTTAGAAAACCTCGTCATCTTTTAGTAGAAAATCGAACAACCCTACTATTCGTATCCCCTCTTCATTATAGTGCGATATATAGTGGTCGCCCGCAATGATTACCTTGCCGAAATTGTCGGGCAAATGCAGTAGCGGTCGCTGTTCTTGTAGGGTTTTCTCGCGATCGGGTAGTTGATACGCCGATTGAATATACACACGCTCCGAACCTCTGTTTACTACAAAATCAACCTCCAATTTCTTACGCTGCGTCTTGCCGTTGTGGTCTTTGTCGTAAGCATAAACTGCACCTACATCCACCGAATAGCCCCGCATACGCAATTCGTTGTACAATACATTCTCCATAATGTGGTTAAATTCCACTTGGCGAAAGTTTAGTACGGCATTTCGCAGCCCCATATCCTCAAAATAGTACTTTGTTTCCGTACCTATATACTTGCGTCCCTTTACATCATATCGCAAGGCTTCGTGGATAATGAATGCATTTTCCAAGTACTCCAAATATCGGCGTATCGTGGTATCTTTGAGGGTTATCTTTTCCTCCGAGAGAAATGTGTTTGCTATGCGGCGCGGGTTGGTACTTGCGCCAATGTCCGAAGCAAGCACTTGTATCAAACGGCGCATCCCCTCCTCGTTTTGCAGGTGGTTTCTGTCTATTACATCACGTAGGTAAGTTGTTTCGTAGAGTTGTTTTAGGTATTGCTCTTTCTCCGCTGCCGTAGCCAAAGTATATACTTGTGGCAACCCACCGTATGTATAGTATTGGTTTAATGCCTCCTCTTTCCCGCCTCCCATTACGGCATAGTATTCGGCAAAACTTAGTGGGTGGACATGTATTTCCCAGCCACGCCCTCTAAACTCCGTTACCACATCGCTACTTAAGAATTTCGAGTTACTCCCCGACACATATACTTCCAGATTTGGGGTATGCATAAGGCTGAGCAGTACTCCTACAAAGTCGTCCACCAATTGCACCTCGTCCAATATGACATAGTATAGTTTGCCGTCTTGTACCGTGTGCGCGTCGATGTAGGAGAGTAGCGCATCCGGATGTGTAAGGGCTTGATTTCGGCGGTCATCCAACGAAAGACAGATGATGTGGTCTTCTGTTGTCCCGTGGTCTAACAGATACTGCCTAAAGATACTAAATAGTAGAAAAGACTTACCGCAACGACGGATACCGGTAACGATTTTCACCATACCGTTTCCTTTCCCGTTGATGAGCCTTTGTAGGTATTGTTTGCGTTCGAATAACATAGAACAGGGTAACTTTTTTGTGTATTTCCACAGATTTTCGCCCACAAAGGTACGGCATTTCGTCTAATTCTGCAATAATACACACCCTAAAAACAGCCATTCAGGGCGAAAATTTGTGTATTTCCACAGATTTTCGCCCTGATTTTGTTCTCATAGGCATAGCCTACGCTGCTTCTTATGTGCTTTTTGTGCAGCCGAGTGGTACGAGGCATAAATGTTTTCCATAATTTTATAACCATCGGGAGTCGAAAAGGTTGTACCTTTGCACCGTTTTTTAGGATTTCCCTTTCCTCTACTCCAAACTACTCTCAACACTAAACTCTCAACTCTCAACATCAATGTCTCAATTTCTTCTTATCATTTGCGGTATGGCACCCTATCTGTTGCTTGGTTTTCTGTTGGCGGGCTTGCTGCATGCGTTTGTTCCTACGCGCTTTTACCGACGCTATTTTGCTGCCAATCGATTCTCATCGGTTGTCTATGCAGCACTCTTCGGTATTCCTCTTCCGCTCTGTTCGTGTGGCGTTATCCCTACTGCTATGTCGCTCCGTAGAGAGGGAGCGTCGCGCGGTGCCGTGGTGTCATTCCTTATTGCTACGCCGCAAACGGGTATCGACAGTATTGTCGCTACTTATGGGCTGCTTGGGTTGCCGTTCGCTATTGTACGCCCTGTGGCTGCACTCTGCACGGCACTTGTCGGTGGTGGGCTTGCCATGCTCGGTAAACAAACTGATATAGGAGAGTCAACGAATGACCCATTTCGTCCGACTACTGCGCCGCAAGGGTGGCTTGCACGCTTGCGCGAGGCGTTCCGTTACGGGTTTGTCGAGATGATACAAGATATAGGACCTCGCCTTGTGGTGGGTCTTGTTGTGGCGGCTATCATCACTATCTGCGTGCCTGTTGAGTGGTTCGTTGTGTTCGAGGGCAATACATGGGCCTCTATGCTGCTTGTGTTGGCTATCGCCATCCCGATGTATATCTGCGCTACGGGGAGTATACCCATTGCGGTGGCGCTTATGCTCAAGGGGTTGACGCCCGGGGCGGCACTTGTGCTGCTTATGGCAGGTCCTGCCTGCAATATCGCTTCTATTCTGGTCGTACGCAAAATGCTCGGGCGCAAGACCATGTATGTCTATTTGGCGTCTATTATAGCGGGAGCCGTAGCGTTTGGCTCGATTGTTGATTGGTTGCAATTTAGGGGCGTGGTGGATTTCCTTGCCCAACTGACGGCTTCGGACGCCTGTTGCGGGACAAGCGTGTCGTGGGCTGGTATAGCGGCTGGTGTCTTACTGCTTGGGCTGCTCTTTAACGCATTGGTACTAAAACGATTACAAAAGAAGAATAACACAAATATGAAAACCTATCATGTTGAGGGTATGCATTGTAACCACTGCCGAATGTTTGTCGAGAAAGCGATATTGGAGGTAGATGGAGTTACCGATGCCAAAGTCGATCTGCACCGCAAAGAGGCGTATGTCGAGGGTACGGCATCCGACGAAGCAATATGTCGTGCGATAGAGAAAGCAGGGTATAGTTGTACGCTATGAAACTGATTATCAAGAATATGGTTTGCCCGCGGTGTATAGCGGCTGTGTCTGCTCTGCTTGCCGACGAGGGGTTGACGGCAACGGCGGTGCGTTTGGGCGATGTGGAGATAGTCGAGACGCTTGGCAAGGAGCAGAAAATGCACCTCTCTGCAAGCCTGCGTGAGGTGGGGTTCGAACTTCTCGACGAGCCGCGGGCGCAAGTGGTGGAGCAACTGCGTATCGCCGTTATGGAGTGGGTGCATATAGAGGGCGAGCGTCCGAACTTGACGGACTACCTGCCGCGGCGGTTGGGTAAGGACTACAGCGCATTGAGCAAACTCTTCAGCGAGGTCGAGGGGGTTACGCTCGAGCGTTTCGCTATCCTCCATCGTATCGAGTATGCCAAAGAGTTGCTTTGCTATCAGCAGCAGACTATGAGCGAGATTGCCTATCTGTTAGGCTATAGTTCGCCCGCCCATCTCTCGGCGCAGTTCAAGCAGGTTACGGGTATGACGCCCAAGGCATTCCGAGAGCAGGGTACCCGCCACGGTGTATTGAGTATTCATAGTTCCGAATGTGAATAATGTATGATACTAAAATGGGGAATTTATAGAAAGTCCCTAAAACAGAAAGCGGGTACGCCATTCGTTATGACGCACCCGCTTTTTTAGTGGGTCAACCCCAACAGACTGTACCTTGTGTAGCGATTACTCTGCTACAACCTCAGCAGCCTCAACTACCTCAACGGCAGCAGAGTCAGCAACAGTGGTGTCCTCAACAACTACTACCTCTTCAGCAGCAGCCTCTTTGCAGCAGTTGCTTTCGCAGGATTTGTTGCAAGTCTTGTTTCCGCAACTCATTGCGCAAAGTGCAACAGCAGCGATAAGAAGAACCTTCTTCATATTTTTAATGCATTAAATGTTATGATTCCGAGTTATTTCGGAAATCGACGGCAAAATTAGTACGAATTTTGCATATATCCAAGAAAAAATGTACTTTTGCAAAGCATTTAGCGCATTTAGTGTCAAAAAGTAGAGACTTCCCACCCTTCACCCCCTCCAAACTACTATAAACTATCAACTGTAAACTGCCCTAAACACTAAACTCTCAACTTCTATAAACACTCAACTCTCAACACTCAACTAACAATGAATACCAAGAAATCGGTTCTTTTTGTCGGTGCGAACCTGCTGATAGCCATCGCCGTCGGTGCCATATTGCTTACGATACTCTATTTCTGGCTGCGCCATTATACGCAGCACGGTAAAGAGGTCGATGTGCCGAATGTCGTCGGGCTGTATGTAGAGGAGGCAGAGCCGCAAGCCCGTGCGGCGGGGTTGCGGCTGCAGATTACGGACTCTACCTATTCCACGCGTGTGCCGCTCGGTACTATCGTCGAGCAGACACCGCCTGCCATGAGCCATGCCAAAGATGGGCGTACTATCTATATCGTGGTCAATGCCAAGAGTCGCCGCCGGGTACCTCTTCCCGATTTGCAGGATATGAGTTTTCGGCAGGCTGAGGCTACGCTGCGTTCGGTGGGTATACAGGTGAACGAAACATACGAGTACGAGCCGTCGGAGTACAAAGACCTTGTTTTGGCGGTTAAGCAGAATGGCGAGGTGCTTGTCCCGGGGCAGCGTGTCGACGATGGCAGCCGCGTTACGCTCGTGGTCGGTTTCGGTAAGGGGACGGAGATGGTCGGTGTGCCGAACCTTGTCGGTATGAACCTGCAGGACGCCCGCTCGCTGTTGCTGAGTTATCGGCTTACGGTCGGTGCGGTGGAGTACGATGCCGAGGATACTACGACCCTCGACGGCACACCCGTCGTGCAGGTCGTCTACCGCCAAGTGCCTGCTGCGGGCGAGCAGTTGCTCGAGGGTTCTACGGTCGACCTCAAACTCTCTACCGACATGGAGAAAGCCATCTCTACCGACAACAACGAGAGCGAGGAAGACTTCTTTTAGACAATTTTCTATGGACGACGAGATATACGAACGATGGCGGACGCAGGTCGATAAGGGGCAGACGCCGCAGCGGGTCGATAAGTACCTTAGCGAACACATGGCAGGTACTTCGCGCAACCGTATCCAGACGGCGGCGGAGGCAGGCAATGTGTGGGTCAATGGTACGCCCGTGGCGAGTAACTATAGGGTGAAGCCCCTCGATGTGGTGCAGGTGCTGCTCGATCACGAGCCGAACGACTATACCATTCGCCCCGAGGCTATCCCGCTTACGGTGGTCTACGAGGATGCCGACTTGCTTGTGGTGAACAAACCTGCGGGTATGGTGGTACATCCGGGGCACGGCAACTACGAGCATACGCTGCTCAACGCATTGGCGTTCTATTTCCAAGGGCAGCAGGGAATTGATATGAACGATCCTGATATCGGGTTGGTTCATCGTATCGATAAGGATACCAGCGGGTTGCTCTTGATCGCCAAAACGCCCGAAGCCAAGACAAGTCTCGGGCGGCAGTTCTTCGACCATACTACGGAGCGCACCTACAACGCCCTTGTGTGGGGTACTTTCGCCGAAGATAGCGGTACCGTCGAGGGGGCGCTTGCGCGCGACAATCGCGACCGTACGATCTATCGTATTTGGGATTTGGAGGAGAACCCCAACGCCAAAGAGGCCGTTACCCATTGGCGTGTGTTGGAGCGTTATCCCTATACAACCCTCGTCGAGTGCCGTCTCGAGACGGGGCGCACCCACCAGATACGCGTCCACATGAAGTCTATCGGGCATCCGCTTTTTGCCGACGAGAAGTACGGCGGTATGGAGATTCTTAAGGGGTTACGGACGCAGAAGTATAGGCAATATATCGAGAATTGCTTCGCCCTCTGTCCCCGACAGGTGCTACACGCCAAGACGCTCGGCTTTACGCATCCCCGTACGGGCGAGCGTATGTTCTTCGATAGCGAGTGGCCCGAAGATATGACTAACCTAATTACAAAATGGAGAAACTATGAACCGAATACTCTGGGCTGACGACGAGATAGACTTGCTCGAGCCTTATCTTATTTATTTGCGTGCAAAAGACTACGAAGTGCTGACGGCTACCAATGGGCAGGACGCCATCGCCCTCTGTCAGCAAGAGCCGCTTGATATTGTTTTCCTCGACGAGAATATGCCGGGGTTGAGTGGTTTGGAGACGCTGCAGGAGATTAAGCGGCTCCGCCCCGAGTTGCCGGTGGTGATGATTACCAAGAGCGAAGAGGAGCGTATTATGGAGCAGGCTATCGGCGAGAAGATTGCCGACTATCTGATTAAGCCTGTCAACCCGAGCCAGATACTCTTGTGTCTTAAGAAGCATATCCACCAGCGAGACATACGCAGCGAACACACCGCCCGCACCTATCGCCAGGAGTTCGGCGATATTGCCTACCTTATCGATACGGCGCAGACCCTCGATGAGTGGATGGCAATCGAGCGTATGCTTACCAAGTGGGAGATCGATTTGCAGGATGTCGATTCCTCTATGCGCGAGGTGTTGGATATGCAGCGCACGCAGGCTGAGGCAGCGTTTTCCAAGTTCATCCGGTGCCACTATGTGGAGTGGTTTCAGCAGGGAGCAGAACGCCCGATGATGTCGCCCGATGTGTTTAAGAAGACGCTCTTCCCCCTGTTGGATAAGGGCGAGAAAGTGGCGTTTGTCGTTATCGACAATTTCCGGTACGATCAGTGGAAGACTATCCAGCCGCTTTTGGGCGAGTTCTTCTCTCTTAGCGAAGAGGGGCAGTACCTCTCTATCCTGCCTACCGCTACGCAGTATGCCCGCAATGCCATCTTCTCGGGGCTGATGCCGCTGCAGATACAGGAGATGTACCCGTCGCTTTGGATCGACGAGGACGAAGAGGAGAGCAAGAATGCCAATGAGAAAGAACTGATTCAGACGCAGTTAGACCGTTTCCGTCGTAAGGACACATATTCTTATTTTAAGGTCAACGAGAGCGATTTCTGCGAGCGGGTCATCGCCCAGTTGCCGCACTTGCATACGCCGCTTAATGTGATTGTGCTCAATTTTATCGATATGCTTTCCCATTCGCGCACGGATAGTAAGATGATGCGCGAGTTGGCAAACGATGAAGCGGCATACCGCAGCCTTACACTCAGTTGGTTCCGCCATTCGCCTACGCACGAACTCTTCCGCCGCTTGGCAGAGTTGGGCTACAAGGTGGTGCTTACTACCGACCACGGCACGATGCGGGTCAAGAACCCCGTCGTCATCCAAGCGGATAAGAACACCAATACCAACCTGCGCTACAAGGTGGGTAAGGCACTCAATTGTTCGAGCAAGAATGTCTTTGTTATCGACCGCCCCAAGCAGGTGGGTTTGCCCTGCCCCAATGTGAGCAGTAGTTATATATTCTGTACGGGGAGCGATTTCTTCGGCTACCCCAACAACTTCAACTACTATGCCCAGTACTACCGCAATACTTTCCAGCACGGCGGTATCTCTATCGAGGAAATGCTCATTCCTCTTATCGTATTAGAGCCGAAAACGAACGCATAACCCCCGCAGAGAGTATGGCACGCAAAGGCAAGACAGTACCCCGCAAAAGGGGACACCTCGGTAGGTGGATAGCAGGCGGCATAGTTGTCCTGTTATGTGTGGTGTTGCTGTTGCCCTTGTTCTCGCATGGTAACGGGGCAGATCCGCAGGACTATACCCGTCGGCTTACTGTCCTGACCTACAATACCCATCGTATGGGAGAATTCCGTAAGCCGCCGCAGAATAGGGTATTGCAGTATCTTCTCCGTCAGGATGCGGATATTATCTGCCTGCAGGAGGTCGAGGTCTATCGGGATGCCACTTATCTCACGCTTGGGGAGTTGCGGGGCACGCTGCGAGAGAAATACCCCTATTCGTATATCGATTTCTCGGTCTATAACAGCCGTCGTCAGTTCGGCAATGTGGTTTTCTCGCGCTATCCGCTTATTAATAAGCAGACTATCCGTTATCCTTCGCGGGCGAATATCTCCAGCCGCTGCGATGTGGTGGTTGGGGCAGATACGCTGCGGCTTATCACCAACCATTTGGAGTCGAATCGTTTCGATCGGGGCGACTTTGCCGAGCATATAGCCAATGGCGATAGTCTTAAGCAGAGTGCGCACCGCTTGGGGAACAAGTGGGGAAAGGCAAGTGCTATGCGCCATGAGCAGGCGCGTAGTGTACATCGGGAGGTAGAGCAGTCGCCCTATCCGACTATCGTCGTGGGAGATTTTAATGATTTGGCGTGGTCGTATACCTATTGGCGGGTGCGTGGTACGATGCGCGACTGTTTCCTCTCAACGAGTTGGGGGCAGTATGGGGCTACCTATGTCTATCATCATCTCGGTGCCCGCATCGACTATATCCTTTGTTCCCGCGATTTACACGCAGCCGAGTGTCATGTCGAGCGTGTTCGCCATTCCGACCACTATCCCGTCGTCGCCACCCTGGTATGGTAGCCGCCATCGGTTCATTTACAAATTTGCAAATTTACAAATTGCGAGCAGCCTGGGGGCGTGGGTTGTGGTCTAAGGAGTTCTAACGAAGCCCACAGGGCTTCGCTCGCTGCGGACACTCAGTGTGCTGCGCACACCTGTCCTCCGCTTCACCCCACCTGCGTGAGCCGCAAGGCTCAGTTGACCATAAACGCCGAGTCCATCATGCTCCCGGTGCAATGCACAATGGCACACGATGCATGTTAATTATTAATTGTTACCTGTTAATTGAAGTATCTGCTTGGCTTGTTCAAGCAAATACTCTTTCGCTGCCTCGTGTTCGTTGGGTATTATGCCGTCCAGTATCGCATCTTTTACGGCAGATTTCAGTTGTCCTATGGTCGCGCAGGGCGGTAGGGACAGCCATTCCATGATTTCTTCGCCCCGTACAGGCGGTTGGAAGTTGCGTATCCTATCCCGTTCCTCCAGTTCTACCATTTTTTGCCGCACAAGTTCGTAGTTGCGGTGGAATCGTGCCACTTTGTCCGCATTGCGTGAGGTGATGTCTGCGTCGCAGAGCAGCATCAGGTCGTCTATGTCGTCCCCTGCCTCGAAGAGCAGTCGTCGTACCGCCGAGTCGGTTACTTTGTCTTCTATCAGGTTGATGGGGCGCATGTGCAGGTCTACTAATTTTACCACATAGTCCATTTTCTCGTTTTGTGGCAGTTTCATCTGCTTGAATATGCGGGGTACCATGCGTGCGCCTATGTAGTTGTGGTTGCGGAAGGTCCACCCCGCCTGTGCGTCCCATGCTTTCGAGCGGGGTTTGCCTATGTCGTGCAGCAGGGCAGCCCATCGCAGCCATAGTTTGTCCGATTTCTCCGCCACATTGTCTAATACCTGCAGCGTGTGGAGGAATACATCTTTGTGTCCTTTGCCTGCTTTTACCTCTACGCCTTTCAGTGCAGCCAGTTCGGGGAAAACGAGCGGCAGCAGTCCCGTTTTGTCGAGCAGTTTCCACCCTACCGACGGGCGTCGCGAGAGCATGATCTTGTTCAGTTCGTCGGCTATGCGCTCTTTCGATATGATACGGATGCGCTCTCGGTTCCGCTCTATGGCCTCAAAGGTGGGCAGACAGAGTGAGAAACCCAGTTGTGTGGCGAAGCGGATCGCCCGCATCATGCGCAGCGGATCGTCCGAGAAAGTGATGTCGGGGTCGAGTGGGGTGCGGATAATGCCCTGTTCCATATCCGTTGTGCCGTCAAATGGGTCGAGCAGTTCGCCGTAGCGGTCGTGGTTCAGGCAGATGGCGAGGGCGTTTATCGTGAAGTCGCGCCGGTTTTGGTCTTCTTCCAGCGTGCCGTCTTCTACAATAGGGTTGCGCGAGTCGTGTCGATAACTCTCGCGTCGTGCGCCCACAAACTCCAGTTCTACAGCCCCTTTCTTTACTTGCGCCGTGCCGTAGGTGCGGAATACGCTTAGGTGCGCTCCCCGTCCGAGCCGTCGGGCTACAGCCTCAGCCACTTGTATCCCTATGCTTACTTCCTTGTGCGGTTTGCCGTTCTCTGTTGGGGTCGTATCGTTCTCTTGCGGCGGTGTAGGTTGGGGGGCGGAGGGGTCTTCCTCTTGTGGCGTGCGTCGTACCACTACCATGTCTATGTCGGTCGAGGGGCGGTGTAGCAGCAAGTCGCGTACCCAACCGCCTATTACATAGCAGTCTAATCCGAGGCGGTCGGCCTCTTCGCCTGCCAAATGCAGTTCCGGCAAGTCTATTTGTTTATTTTCTATTTTCATAATTTATTTGAGGAACTCACGAATGAAAGAATCTATTGAAGAACTACGAATGGAATGAAAGAATATATTGGAAGAACTCACGAATGAAAGAGTAAAAACCGTAGCAGGGGACGAACAGGGTAACATCATGGGACGAACAGGGAAAAAACAGCAAGGGATACGCAAGGGATGAGCAAGGGATACGCCTTAAAAAAATCACATTAATGCTGTTGCGATAAAGTGAACAGGGGAATCCTTTGGATCTACCTGGGGGCGTGGGTGTCCTCACCCGCGGGGCGAAGCCCTTTGACCCGATAATGCGGGGTCCACCACGCCAACCCTTAAAGTTTCCTGCTTACTCCTCTCCTTCTACAGTAGATTTCAAATCAAATAATCAAGAAATACTTATAAATACATAAATATCAACCCTTTACAATTGCATAGCTGCGGTTTATTGCAACAGAAGTAAATTTACTTCAAAAATTTACATTGAGCCTTGTCCGTGGACGCAACTTGCTGTATCATTTTCCGGGATACCCCCTCTATGAGGGGGTAGGGGGAGTCGGGGGAGTCGTAGTCCTCCTATTACCAAAAATGCCCGCAAAAGTACAAAAAAAAGACGAAAAAAGCAAATATACTTGCATAAATCAATAAAATACCGTACCTTTGCGGGCTTTTTGTAGTGTAGGCTTCGGCGTATATCTATCAGAAAGAGTAATTTAGTATTAACAAGGGCAGGCGATTCGAGCAATCGTAGCCCGCAAAACAAAAGTCTAAATGGCAACAAAGATTCGTTTGGCTCGTCATGGTCACAAAGACTACGCTTTCTACCACATCGTAGTAGCAGACAGCCGCTCGCCACGTGATGGCAAAATTATCGAACGCATCGGTTCTTTCAATCCGAACACCAACCCGAGTGCAGTTATCCTCAATTTCGAGCGTGCGCTCTATTGGGTAGGCGTAGGTGCAGAGCCGACAGCCACCGTACGCAACATCCTTTCCGACGAGGGCGTTCTCTTGATGAAGCACCTCAACGGCGGTGTGGCTAAGGGTGCATTTAGTCAGGAAGAGGCTCAGAAGCGTTTCGACGCTTGGAAAGCACAGAAAGACGCAAAGAACGGCAAGATAAGCCAGGCTGAGGCCGACAAGAAAGTGGCTGCTGCCAAGGCTCTCCTCGCACAAGAGGTAGAGACCAACAAGGCAAAGGCTGCTGCTGTGGCAAAGAAGCGCCAAGAGGCTGCTGACGCACTCGCTGCTGCTGCGGTCGAGGCGGCTCAGGAGGCTGCAGGTGCAGAGGCTCCCGCAGAGGAAGCACCTGCTGCAGAATAAGCCCCGGGCGGTACAACGCCGCATCGTATCAAATAAGTCCAAAACTATTGCGTTTTGGACTTATTTGTACCTACTTATCCTGTACGGCACTTGTTTGTGTCCCACGAGAAACACTACTAATCCAATACCTCAATCCCTATGAACGCTGACAATATCGCTACGCGTATGGCACAACGCCTGCGGGCACACCGTGTTTTCTTCTTTTGGTCTGTACCCGTCTGCTTTGCGGTGGTCTATGCGTTGATGTTCTGTGTGCCTACTACTTTCCGTAGCCGTTGGTCGCTTGTCTCGGAGCGCATCGATGCGGCCGACGAGTATCGTACGCTTACGCTTAATAGTCCTGAGCAGTACGATCTCGGATTGACGCAGAGTCGCAACGGTATCGATGCCGACGATTTCCAAGATCTTGTTCTCTCGCCCCAGGTGCTTCGTCCGCTCCTTTCCGCTCCGGTCAGTACGATAGACGGTAAGTTCATGGGTACTTATAGCGACTATATTAATCATTATATGCGTAAGCCGCTGCTCTCTCTGGTGCGCAGCGGTGTGCGTCGTTGCTTTCGTGGTGAGCAGTCGTGTGGCAGTCGTCCTTCCTATGCTGCCGACGATGTTTTCCTTACGCGTGAGGAGGCAGCCACTATCGCTACTATCCGTAAGCAGATCGACTGTACCTACGATAAGCAGTCCGATATTGTGCGTATCGAGGTGGTTACGCAAGATCCGCTTGTCAGTGCTACGGTTGCCAAATACCTCGAGAGCGGTCTGCAGGCGCAGATAGATGGCTACCATACGGCCAAGGCACAACGCCTGCTTGCCCATATCGATTCGCTTGCTTCTCGTGCCGAGGCGCAGTGGCAGGAGGCAGTACGCACCCGTTCTGCTGACGCCGCTACCTACAGGCTCATATACGATTCTTTCCGTCGTCAGCAGGTTATTTGTCAGGCGCAGATGGTTGCGCCCAAGCCATTCACTACCTTGTCCGAGCCGGTGATTATCTATGCTCCTAAGGGGCCACATCGTTTGCTTACCGCTTTGCTGCTCACATTGGTCTATGGGCTGATAGCCGGTGCGTGGATATGTCGCCGTGAGATAGTCGAAGCCCTCTAACCACCGTTTATCGAGAGGGGGCAACCACATGATAGATGTCCGTAGGATAAGGAGCAGTGCCTTGGCGCAGGATTCGTTTTGGGCTGTAGTGGGCAACGGGTTGGGTAATGCGCTGCTTTTGTTGGCGGGTATTCTTATTGCGCGCTTCCTTGGCAAAGACATCTATGGCGAGTATGGGGTGGTTAAGACCACGATGATGTACTCTGCCTCGTTTGCTACGTTCGGTTTGGGCATTACCTCTACCAAGTTTCTTGCCGACTACTTGCAGCGTCAAGCGGGCTGTACTCGTGCCATTATGCGCGATTCGCTTCGTATTACGCTGGTTTTCAGTTTGGTGGTGGCGATAGGTATTCTCTGTATTGCTTCGCCTTTGAGCCGTTATCTCCACCAACCTACGCTTGCTGCTGCCTTTCGTATGTTGAGCGGGATTATCGTCTTCCGGGCCCTCTCTACTACCCAGCAGGGTATCTTGGCAGGCGTTCGGGCGTTTCGTAGTGTTGGGATTAACAATATCCTCTCGGGGGTGAGTATGCTTGTGTTGAGTGTGCCGCTTACCTATTGGCTCGGTTTGCGTGGGGCGTTGTCTGCTTTGTTGCTTTCCCAGGCGGTTGCCTGCCTGCTCAATTACTTGTCTATCCGCCGCTGTCGGGCGGCTTTGGGCGAAGAGCAGGAGGAGCGTTCCTTTGTCGGCGAGTTGGTGCGTTTCTCTTTTCCGATAGCCATGCAGGAGAGTTCGTTTACCTTGTGCAGTTGGTTGGGTATGCTGCTCCTTACCCGCTATGCTACGGTGGGCGATGTGGGGATATTTACGGCATCTCTCCAGTGGAATGTGATTATTATGCTTATTCCTACGCTGCTTTCCAATGTGGTTTTGGCGCATTTGTCGGGTACGACCGACAATACATCCCGCCACAAGCAGACTTTGCGGCGTATGTTGTTGGTCAATGTGGCGTGTGCCGTCGTGCCGTTTGCGGTGGTCTATCCGCTGGGTGGCTATATCTCTTTGCTCTACGGCAGCGGGTTTGGTGCTATGGGAACGGTGCTGCGTATCCTGCTGTTCGATGCGCTTCTTTTTAGCGTTACTACGGTGTTCAAGTCCGAATATATCGCCCGTGGGCATAATTGGTTGCTTTTTACCATTCGGGCTACGAAAGATATTTTGTTGGTGGTGTTGGCGTATGTCCTGCTTTGTCGTGTCCGTCTTTGGGCGGGGGCAGTGAGTTATGCGGCGGCATACATCGGCTCGTCGGTACTCTATTTGTTGTTGATAGTGGGTATCTATTTTGCTACGGGCATGCATAGACAGAGATGACCTATACACTGTTGATATACAATGCTATCCTGCTGTTCGCCTGCGCTTTGGCGTTCGGGGTGAGTATTTCCCGCGGTGGGTGGGAGTGGCTGCTGCGTGTGCTGCTCTTCTTGGTGCTGTGGGTACCTGCGGCGTTGCGTTATGGGATCGGCACCGACTACGCCAGTTATGTCTCTATCTTCTATTCGCCTTCGGGTGAGTTGGCGCATATCGAGCCGGGCTTTGCGCTTTGTAACTACGCGGTTATGGCGTGTGGCGGTAAGGCAGAGGGCATGTTCGCTCTTGTGGCGCTGCTTATGTATGCGCCGCTTGCTTTTTGCGTCCGTCGTAGGCATATCCTGCCCGTCATTACGATCTTCGTGCTTACCATGTATCTTGCTTCCTATTCCACTATTCGCCAGAGTCTTGCCGTCGTATGGGTATTGGTGGCATTCAGCCGTTATATCGACGATGGCGAGGTGGCGCATGCGTATGTTTGGATAGCCGCTGCCTCTACGATTCATCTCTCTGTACTGCTCGTGTTGCCTTTTGTCTTGGTGCGCAAGATACATATCCCCGTTTGGTTCTTGTTGCTTCTCTTGCCCGTTGCTTATGGGGTGGTGCGCATGGGCTTTATCGATGCCCTCTTCTCCTCCCGTCTTTTTCTTGAGTCTAAGTATGGTGTCTATGCGGGCAGCCAATTCGATAAACCTACTGCGCTTGGGAGCGGGCTTGGGATAGTGTTGCGTATGCTTATCCCGTTGCTCTATTTGGCTTATTCCGGTCGTATGGGGCGTCGCTACGATGTCGTGCTATATCTTATTGGGGCGTATATTGTTTCCTATATGTTGTCTACGCAGGTGCATATCTTCAATCGGTTGGTCGATGTGTTTACTTTTGCGCCTGTGTTGGCATTCAGTGTGATGAGCCGCGAGGTGCGTAAGCGTGCCGTTTGGGTGGCAGTGGTCTTGCTGCTGTTGGTCAATTTCCAGAAAATGATTGTCGCCAACCCGTCTTCTGCCCATTCGGGGTTGGGTATTACGCCTTATAAAACACTATTCGAGAAATACTGATATGGATACCGCTATCGACATCGTAGTCCTTTGGGTGGACGGTAACGACCCTGCTTGGCAGCGGGAGTACAATCGTTATGCCCCTGTCGGTAAGCAGATAGACACCGACGGTTCTGCCGTTCGTTATCGCGATTGGGGTTGCCTGCGTTATTGGTTTCGGGGTATAGAGCAGTTTGCGCCTTGGGCAAGGCGTATCCATTTCGTTACCTCGGGGCAGTGTCCCGATTGGTTGAATACCGACTGTCCCCGCCTGCATTTTGTGCGCCACGAGGATTTTATGCCGTCCGACTACTTGCCTACTTTCTCGGCGAATCCGATTGAGGACAACCTCCACCGTATCGAGGGCTTGGCAGAGCGTTTTGTCTATTTCAACGACGATTTCTTTTTGCTTGCGCCTGTGCCGGAGCAGCGTTTCTTTCGGGGTGGTCTGCCTACCGATATGGCAGTCTGCAATACGATTCAGTCCGATGGGATTATGGGGCATATTACGCTCAACAACCTCGACGCCATTAACCGCCATTTCCGTAAGCGGCAAGTGCTGCGTCGGGTCGAGCAGTGGTTCTCGCCTCGTTATGGGGTGTATCGACTGCGTACTTTGGCGCTGCAACCATGGCCTCGTTTTACGGGTTTCTTCGACCACCATCTGCCGCAAGGCTACTGCAAACATACCCTGCAAGAGGTATGGGCTGCCGAGCCGGATCTGTTGGACGCTACCTCTCGCCACCGTTTCCGCAGTATGGGGGATGTTAATCAGTGGCTTTTCCGTTATTGGCATTTGGCGAAAGGCAATTTTGTTCCGCTCAATGTCATGCGCGACAGTGCGGTCTTCCAGTTGACGGACGCTAACTTCGCCGAGGCTGTCGATGTCGTTCGTCGCCGTCGCCGTCGCATTATCGTGCTTAACGATTCGTCGAGTTTGACTGCTTTCGAGTCAAAACGCCAACGCCTGCAAGCCGCTTTCGAGCAGATATTACCTACCAAATCACAGTTTGAGAAATAACCGCCTATGCCTCGTCTGGTCTTAATCAACGCCGCTTGCAATACGGGCAGCACAGGTCATATCGCCGAGGCGATAGGGCTGTTGGCGCAGCAAGAGGGGTGGGATGTGTTGTATGCACATGGCGGGCGATATGTCTGCCCGTCTTCGTTGCCGACTGTGCAGGTGCAGTCCCGTATGGGGGATTATGTGCATTATCTGTTCAGTCTGCTTACGGGGCATCACGGCTGTTTCTCTACTTTGGCGACCCGCCGCCTTATCCGTCGGCTGCGCCGTTTCCGACCCGATATAGTGCATTTGCATAATATCCACGGCTACTATCTTGACTACCGCCTCTTGTTCGACTACCTTCATGAAGCCGATATACCCGTCCTTTGGACATGGCACGATTGTTGGGCATTTACGGGGCATTGTGCCTACTATGCTACCGAGACGGGTGTTTGCTTGGCGTGGCAGACGGGTTGTGGCCATTGCCCTAAGTTGTCCGATTATCCACGGGCATTGTGCGATAGTTCGGCAGCGGATTATCGGGCAAAAAAGCAACTGTTTACATCCTTGCGTCGGCTGACGGTCGTGCCTGTTTCCCGTTGGATGGAGCAGAACGCGCGGCAGTCTTTTTTGCAGGCAGTACCCACTGTGGTGATACCTAATGGGATCGATTTGCAGGTTTTCTACCCCCGTACCGACCGTGCTGCGCTGCGTACCCGGTGGGGCGTACGCACCGATAAGTATATTCTCTTGGGGGTGGCGGCTCAGTGGAATGCGCGCAAGGGCTATGCGGATATGCTCTCTTTGGCTGCTATGGAGGAGTGTCAGGTGGTGTTGGTGGGGCTTACCCGGCGGCAGTTGCAGACGCTTCCTGCGGGCGTGGTCGGGATCGAGCATACCGAGAATGCCGCACAATTGGCAGAGTTGTATTCGTTGGCAGACCTGTTTGTCAATCCTACCTATTCCGACACGTTCCCCACTACGCATCTCGAGGCGTTGGCGTGCGGTACACCGGTGCTTACCTACGCTTCCGATGGTGCCCCCGAAGCCCTTACTCCCGAGGTGGGTGCCGTCGTCGAGCGAGGCAACCGACAGGCATTGCAGCGTGCAGTCCGCCGCTTGCAGGCGCAGCCGTTAGACCGCAGTGTTTGTGCCGACTATGCCCGTGCCCGTTTCGACCGTGATGAGTGCTTTCGAGCCTATATACAATTATACGACAGACTTTTACACGCATGAAAATATCTATTATAACGGCGACCTATAATTCCGCGCGCACGCTGCAACATACGATAGACAGCCTGCTTTCGCAGTCTTTTACAGAGTGGGAACATATCGTGATTGATGGCGGCAGCCAGGACGAGACGGTGGATATTGTCCGTCGTAACGAGTCGTTGTATCATGGTCGGTGTCGCTGTATTTCCGAGAAGGATACGGGGATCTACAATGCCATTAATAAGGGTGTACGCCTGGCGACGGGGAATATTATCGGTATCCTCAATTCCGACGATGTATTGGCGGGGGGCGAGGTTTTGCAGACCATGGCGGACACTTTCGGGCGGACGGGGGCGCAGGTGGTCTATGGCGACTTGATGTATTGTCGTGGGGAGCATATCGTGCGTTATTGGAAGAGCAATACCTTTGTCCCGTCCAATCTTAAGTACGGTTGGATGCCGGCGCATCCTACTTTCTATTGCCGCCGAGAGGTCTACGAGGCGTTGGGGCAGTACGACGAGCGGCTGCGTATATCGGCAGACTACGATTTTATGCTCCGTGTCTTGTGTCGGGGCTATCGGGTGGCATATATCCCGCAGGTGTTGGTCAAGATGCAGGTAGGCGGTATTAGCAATCGCAGCCCCCGTATGATGTGGAAGAAGAGTTGTGAAGATGTCGTTGCGCTCCGTCAGAACCGTGTGGGGTGCGGTTGGCTTACGGTTTTTGTTAAGAACATTCGGAAGGTTGTCCAATTTTTACGCTGATGCTCAATATCTCTTTGGTTCTATATAAGCCCGATTGGATAGGAGAGGTCGTGCCGCTGCTCAGAGAGTTGGTGCGGGTGCAGTGTCTTCATAAGATATACTTGATAGACAATTCGCCTACCGACGCTACGGCAGAGTGGGGAGCCTACGCCAATAGCAATACGGGCGAAGCGTGGGCTACCTGTATCGAGTATCGTTTTATCGGGGAGAATATCGGCTACGGCCGTGGGCATAATCATGCCTTGCGCGAGAGCATCTACGATGGCGTGGCGTTCCATTTGGTGATGAACTCGGATATGGTCGTTAGGGCGGAGGACATCGATACGCTTTGTGCTTTTATGCAGAGTGAGCCGTTGGTGGGGCAGGTTATGCCGCGTGTGGTCTATCCGGACGGCACGACGCAGTATCTCTGTAAGTTGTTGCCTACGCCCCTCGATGTCTTCGGTCGTAGGTTCTTGCCTCGGCATTGGATGTCTCGGCGTAATGCACGCTACGAGTTGCGTATGTTCGGCTACGATCGTCCGCTTAATGTACCCTACTTGAGCGGTTGTTTTATGCTCTTGCGTACGCAGGCTGCCTTCGAGGCACGCTTGTTCGACGAACGGTATTTCATGTACCCCGAGGACATCGACCTTACCCGCACGATCCACCGCAACTATCTGACGCTCTATTATCCCGCCGTTACGGTGGTGCACAACCATAAGCAGGGTTCTTACCATAGTCTTCGCCTGCTGTGGGTACATATAGTCAATCTCTGTCGGTATTTTAATAAGTGGGGTTGGTGGTACGATCCCGAGCGCCGAGCCTTCAACCGCCAAGTCCTCTCCGACATCGCACATATAGAAAACGGCAACGCTTAAGCGTTGCCGTTTTCTATACCGGTTTATCCTAAATCGACCCTAATCGGTAGGTCAGATAGGCAGCGTAAATCAGTAGCAGTACGCCGCCGTGCCAGCGTTTTATCTCATGATTCTTCGTGGTGTATACGAATAGCATCACCATCGCGCTGCCGAGTGCTGCCATCACGGCGTCCAGTTCCAGCCCTTTGTATCCGGGCAGCGGGAATATCACGGCGCTTGTGCCGAGAATGAAGAATATATTGAATATATTGCTACCGATTACATTCCCCAATGCAATATCACAGTTCTTCTTCAGTGCCGCCATGCATGATGTGGCGAGTTCCGGCAGCGAGGTGCCTAATGCCACGATGGTCAGTCCTATGATGGCGTCGCTCACGCCGAGGGAGTGCGCTATTGCCGTGGCACTCTTGACGATTACCTCGCCACCTACGACTAGGCAGACCAATCCTACTGCAATCAGCAGCACGGCTTTCCATAGTACAACGGGCTTATTTTTCTCGTTGGATTCGTCGCTTTTTTCGTTGGATTCGTTGTTTTTTGCATTCCCGAAGGTGTGCCATAGGAAGACTACGAAGAACACCAATAGCACTGATCCGCCTATGCCGGAGATAAACGAGAAATTGTCTTCTCCCCAAGCAAAGTGTCCCAGGTCGGTCCAGGTAGCATTGTCTATGTGTATAGAGAACAGGCTCTCCACATGCAGCCAAGCGGGACTGCTGTATACAGCGAAGAAAAGTACCAGTATTGCCGCCAACATACTACACGGAATATCAAATTTCCGTGATTGTTTTGTCGATGAAATCGGGTAAATCAATGCCGTGCAGCCGAGAATCACGAATATGTTGATGATGTTGCTGCCCAGTATGTTTGTGATGGCAATCTCGCTGTTGTGTTGCGATGCAGCCACCATATTCACCACAAATTCCGGCATGCTTGTCCCAAATGCGACAATGGTCAGCCCGATGATCAGATCGCTCACGCCGTATTTTTTTGCTACTCCGCTTGCGCCCTCCACAAGCCAATCCGCACCGTAGATAAGTGCGATGAAACCGACAATAATCAGTGGTATCGATACCCACCAACCGCCGGCGCTAATCCATGTATCTAAGAAGTCAAACATACAAAAGAAAAGTATTATAATGCCGTTGAATTCGTGCTTTTTTGCCGCAGCACGATGCGGGGTTGAATGTGTAGTCTAACGGGGAATTTTGAGAAGTCCCTATTATACATTAAACAAGAAGTGCATGATGTCGCCGTCTTGCACGAGATAGTCTTTTCCCTCGATGCCTAATTTTCCGGCTGCACGACAAGCCGCTTCTCCGCCGAGTGCGATGAAATCGTCGTATTTTATCACTTCCGCACGGATAAATCCACGCTCAAAATCGGTGTGAATCACGCCGGCGCATTGTGGTGCTTTGCTGCCTGCCTTGAAGGTCCATGCGCGTACCTCATCGCTTCCTGCGGTCAGGAATGTGCGCAGGTCGAGCAGTGCATACGCCGCCTTTATCAGTCGGTTCACACCCGATTCTTTCAGTCCGATCTCTTCGAGGAACATCTGTCGTTCCTCGTAGGTCTCCAGTTCGGCTATCTCGCTTTCAATTTTTGCCGCCAGCACGAGTACTTGCGCATTTTCCTCTTTTACGGCCTCTTTCACTTTTTCCACATACGCATTCCCGCTCACAGCCGACGCCTCATCCACATTGCATACATACATCACGGGCTTGTTGGTCAGCAGGAACAGGTCTTTTGCTGCCTGCTCTTCTTCCTTGTTGGCGAGTTCCACCGAGCGTGCGTTTCGCCCCTCCGACAGAGCCTCTTTGTATTTATAGAGTACCTCAAGCGTCAGTTTTGCCTGTTTATCTCCGCCTGCTTTGGCTTGTTTTTCCGTCTTTTGGATGCGCGACTCTACGGTCTCAAGGTCTTTTAGTTGCAGTTCTGCGTCGATTATCTCTTTGTCGCGTACAGGGTCTACCGAACCATCCACATGCACCACATTTTCGTCGTCGAAGCAGCGCAGAACATGTATGATCGCGTCGGTTTCACGGATGTTGGCGAGGAACTTATTTCCGAGTCCTTCGCCTTGGCTTGCGCCTTTCACCAATCCGGCAATATCCACTATTTCAACGGTAGTTGGTATCACGCCACGCTCCGGATGGCACAGTTCTCCGAGTTTGATGAGTCGCTCGTCGGGTACGGTTATCACGCCCACATTGGGTTCTATGGTGCAGAAAGGGAAGTTCGCCGATTGTGCTTTGGCGTTGCTCAGACAGTTGAATAGGGTCGATTTACCCACATTGGGCAGACCCACTATTCCGCATTGTAATGACATAAGATATAGTATTCTGTTAGTTTATTCTGTTTTTTGGGGAGGATGTTTTGGGGTATGCTTCTGTCCTCGAAAAGGTTATTTTCCTGTCCCAAAAGAGATGCAAAGGTACGATTTTTTTTCGATTAAGCCAAAAAAACGCTTTTTTACACAAAAAATGGCACTTATTACTTGCCAAAGTTACAGAATTGCTCTATCTTTGCAATCTCTATTTTACAACGACTAACATTTATCGAACAAAAAATACTAACACATATCTATTATGAAGAAAGCACTAAACAAACTGACGGCGCCGAAAAGTGTAGCACCGGAAAAGATTATTCAATTCGGCGAGGGTAACTTCCTCCGCGCCTTTGTTGATTGGATTATTTGGAACATGGATGCAAAGACCAATTTCAATGCATCGGTTGTGGTTGTTCAACCTATCGACAAGGGTATGGTAGAGTGGCTGAATGGTCAGGACTGTCTGTATCATGTCAATCTGCAGGGTCGTTTGAATGGCGAGGCTGTCAATTCGTTGGAGCGTATTGATGTCATCTCGCGTGCCTTGAATCCGTATTCACAGAATGCCGCTTTCATGGCGTTGGCGGACCAGCCAGAGATTCGTTTCGTCATCTCGAACACTACCGAGGCAGGTATCACTTTTGACCCGGCTTGCAAGTTCACCGATGCTCCTGCAAGTTCCTATCCCGGCAAGTTGGTTCAGTTGCTCTATCGTCGTTATAAGACATTCAACGGCTGCCCGAGCAAGGGTCTTATCATCATGCCTTGCGAGTTGATTTTCCTCAACGGACACCACCTCAAGGAGTGCATCTATCAGTATATTGAGTTGTGGAAAGAGGATCTTGGCGCCGATTACGAAGGCTTCAAGGAGTGGTTTACCAAGTACAACTATGTTTGCGCTACTTTGGTGGATCGTATCGTTCCGGGCTTCCCGCGCAAGGACATCGCCGCTATCCAGGAGAAGGTGGGCTATGCCGACAATTTGGTTGTACAAGCCGAGATTTTCCACCTCTGGGTTATCGAGAAGCCGGAGAATATGTCTATCGAGGAATTGCGTGAGGAGTTCCCGGCAGAGAAGGCAGGTCTGCATGTGCTGATTGCCGAGAGCGAGAAGCCGTACCACGAGCGTAAGGTGACGCTGCTCAATGGCCCGCACACTGTGCTGTCGCCGGTGGCTTACCTGAGCGGTATCAATATCGTTCGTGACGCTTGCAACGATCCGGTTATTGGCAAGTACATCCACAAGGTACAGTTCGAGGAGTTGATGGAGACTCTCAACTTGCCGATGGAGGAGTTGCAGCAGTTCGCATCGGATGTGTTGGAGCGTTTCAACAACCCGTATGTAGACCATCAGGTTACCTCTATTATGCTCAACTCGTTCCCGAAATTCGAGACGCGCGACCTGCCGGGTCTGAAGACCTATCTCGAGCGCAAGGGTACGCTGCCTAAGGGTTTGGTACTTGGTTTGGCTGCTATCATCACCTACTACAAGGGTGGTGTTCGTGCCGACGGTGCGCCTATCCAGCCGAACGATGCGCAAGAGATTATGGATTTGCTCGCTCAGCTTTGGGCTACGGGCGACACCCACAAGGTGGCAGAGGGTGTTCTTGGCGCAACCGATGTCATTTGGAAGGAGAGCAAGCAGAACCTCAACGAGATTCCGGGTCTTACCGCTATGGTTGAGGGCTTCTTGAACGACATCCAGTCGAAGGGCATGGTTGAGACCGTTAAGTCGATTCTCTAATGATGATCCGTTAAGTTCTTTAATGGATTGTCTGACAGTAAGTTGATTATATAGTGGATTATCCGATAAGTTGATTATCTAGTGATTATCTGATAAGTTGATTACCTAATGGATTTCCGATAGTAAATTGATTATACAGAAAGGGAGGAGCCAATCACTCCTCCCTTTTTGCAAATCACTTAACAACTCTCAACTAAAAAACTGCACTAAACACTCAACTCTCAACGCTCAACAAAAAAACAACTCTCAACTCTCAACTAAAAAACTGCACTCAACACTAAACACTCAACTCTCAACTAAAAAAATGACTAACATTCTGAAAATCAATCCTGCAGACAATGTCGTGGTGGCTATTCAGCCGCAGGCAAAGGGCGCAGTCATCGAGGTAGATGGTAAATCGATTACCGTTCTCGAGGATGTGCCGGCAGGGCATAAAATTGCTATTTGCGACCTCCACGAGGGCGAAAATGTCATCAAATACGGTTTCCCTATCGGCCACGCCAAAGAGGACAAGCCGGCAGGTTCGTGGATGAACGAGAACAATATCAAAACCAATTTGGCAGGCTTGCTGTCCTACGAGTACCATCCTAAGGAGGTTGTGCTGTCTATCCCGGACGAGCACCGTACCTTTATGGGCTATCGCCGCAAGGATGGTCAGGTAGGTATCCGCAACGAGGTGTGGATTATTCCGACCGTTGGCTGTGTCAATGGCATCGTCAATCAGTTGGCGGAGCGCCTGCGCCAGGAGACGGGGGCGGACAATATCTTTGCTTTCCCGCACAACTACGGCTGCTCACAGTTGGGCGATGACCACGAGAACACCAAGAAAATCTTGCGTGATATGGTGCATCACCCCAACGCAGGGGCTGTCTTGGTTGTCGGTTTGGGTTGCGAGAACAACCAACCCGATGTCTTCGAGGCTTTCTGTGGCGAGTATGACCACGACCGTGTTCGTTTTGTGGTCAGCCAGAAGATTGAGGGCGACGAGGTCGATTATTGTATGCCGATTTTGCGCGAGTTGTATACCAAGACCACGCACGATCGCCGCGTAGAATGCCCGCTCAGCGAGTTGCGTGTTGGCTTGAAATGCGGTGGATCCGATGGTTTTTCGGGTATCACGGCGAACCCCTTGTTGGGTGTTTTCTCCGATTATCTCGTAGCGCAGGGCGGTACCACCGTGCTGACTGAGGTGCCTGAAATGTTCGGTGCCGAGACCATCCTGATGGATCGTTGCGCCAACCGTGAGTTGTTCGACCAGACGGTGAGCCTTATCAATAATTTCAAGGACTATTTCCTTTCGCATGGCGAGCCGGTAGGCGAGAATCCTTCGCCGGGCAACAAGGCGGGCGGTATCTCCACGCTTGAGGACAAGGCGTTGGGTTGCACCCAGAAGTGCGGTAAGTCGCTTGTGCGTGGCGTTCTTCCGTATGGCGAGCGCCTGCAAGTCAAGGGCTTGAATCTGCTCTCTGCTCCGGGCAACGACTTGGTGGCAGCCACAGCGTTGGCGTCGGCAGGTTGCCATATTGTGCTATTCACGACGGGTCGTGGTACGCCGTTTGGTACCTATGTTCCGACCATGAAGGTCAGCACCAATTCCAATCTCTACCACAACAAACCCAAGTGGATTGATTTCAATGCCGGTGTCATCGCCGAGGGCGAATCCATGGAGGCTGTAGCACGCCGTTTCACCGATTTTGTCATCGAGGTGGCGAACGGTGCGCAGACCAACAACGAGAAGAACGGCTACCACGAGATTGCCATCTTCAAGACAGGCGTTACCCTGTAGCCGATCGTATCCGCATTCCTGCTCCGTTCTTTATCGCTGCAGCAGGTGCAGTTAATACAATCAGTGCAGTCGGTCTGCCCACTGCCCCTATAAGTAAGACCCTCTCCACAAGCCGAACGCTTGTGGAGAGGGTCTTGTTTTTTTTAGTGCTTTTATTGCTCGTGCTTGTAGTTGTCGAAGTTCCCCAGTATTTGTTCTATGTGTATTACTTCGGGGCATGCGTCCCATGTAACTCCACCTCCTACAAGATACCATTTAGAGCGTTCGCTTACGGGAACTTTCTTCACAGAGGGGAACGAAGATAGCGGCGCAATAATCTGTCTGCCATCCTCCAATTGTACTGCCATCTTGCCCCGTATAGGGAAAGACACCTTTTTGATTTTTGGGATAATATTCCAATATCCGTCCACGGGTTGTTGCATAACAGTTATTTTTTGATAGTTTGTATTTTGATGGTTTTGCCCTCTTTGAAGGCTTTCCATTGTTGTAATAGTTTTTCTCTCTGTTCTTCGGTTACTTGTAGTACTTGTTTGAGTTGGGCAGGTGTCAGTTCGCCTGGGTCTGCAACAGATACAATGGGTTCTAACCAAATCTTACAAGCATGCTCCATACCACGCTTGGCAATATGCACATGGGCTCTATTTTCATTTGCATCCGTTCCGTAAAATAGGAATATCCATGTGATGCGTGCAGTGATATATAATAAAACTTTGGGCATATTCAGTTCTCGGAACTTTATTTATTGTTGTCTTGTACTTCCTCAATTCGGATAATTTCCAATACTATTAGAAACTCCAACAACTTGACGGCTTTCTCATCCTTAGGGGCGATCGACAGCATAAAATTCTGCATGGGTGTATTGGTTGCTGCTGTTGCCATAGTTGTAAAGTTTTAGTTGTTTGCCAATTGTGCTGCAAAGGTAGTGCCAAAAAGTGATATTTCCAAGTTTTGGCAGCATTTTTACCTGACAACTGGCAAACCTAAGAACAAGATGAAGGGCGCACCCCGTTGATTATGCAATGCCGTGTCCCCAAAACCCACACACTACGAGGCATGTTAATTGTTACATGTTACTTGTTAATTGAATATCACCCGCGTGGCGCAGTCCTGTACTATTACGCAGTATTTCGGAATGGAGCGTGTGGAGTTGAGTATTAGGCAGATTTGTATAGTTCGCGTTGGAAATCGAGGTAGAGGCGGCGGATGTCGGGCAAGGGCATGTTGAGCCGAGCGGCTGCGTCACGCACCGTCTTGTACTTCAACTCCAAGAGTTTGGACAGGTTGTCTGCCGTAAACTCGCTATAGTCATTGCGGACATACTGCCCCATCAGGAAATCGAGGAATACTTTCTGTTCGTCGGTCTTATGCTGATAGAAATCTTGGCGCACCAACTCTACCCGACGCTTCCGCTCGAGCGGTGTGGTCTCGTAGGCAAGATACTCCAATACATCGAACAAATCGCAGTCCTCTTTCCCCATTACTTGGCGCACCGTGCGTAGTTTTTCTTCCGGGAAGCCTTCTCGGTCGAGTTGGTTGAGAAGCGCTTGGCGTGTCTCGGGTTGCTGCCACTGCTTGCGCAGGTCTTCCGAGCCGGAGAAAAACGACGGCAAGCGTCCGAAGAGGCGTTGAATAAACTCCTCTATGGTGACGAGTTCGTCGCCAAACTGAAACATCTCCGTCCATTGGGTCTTTAGGAGTAATATACGCTTGTCGGATAGGCGTACAATGGCTTTGCGGCGGGGATGTTGCCCTCCCGGGCAAGTGCAGGGCAGGTGTCCGCACACGGGACACGGCTCCGGCGGGCAGACACAGGGCGACTGTCCACACACGGGGCAAGGTTCGTCGATAGGTTTGTCGACAGGCGGGCACTCGCAGGGGTTCTTCCCGCAGACCGCACAAGGCTCGTTCTTACTGCATGTACAGGGGTAGTTGCCGCAAACAGGGCAGCAGGGGTCGCCATCCCACTCGGCGTCTTGGAACTGTTTGTTGGCTCCCACAAAGTCGTATATTGTGAAATAGTACTTGCCGTTGAATAGTCGCGTCCCCCGCCCGATGATTTGCTTGAACTCAATTATGTTGTTGACGGGGCGCATGAGTACGATATTGCGCACATTGCGGGCGTCAACGCCCGTAGAGAGTTTGCGTGAGGTGGTGAGGATGGTGGGTATGGAGCGTTCGTTGTCTTGGAATTGCCGCAAGAATTGTTCTCCCTCTTCGCCATCGTCGGCGGTAACACGGACGCAGTAGTTGGGGTTCGGGTTGGTCTTATGCTCGTTGACCATATCTCGGATGATGTCGGCGTGGCGTTGGGTAGCACAGAATATGATGGTTTTGTCGGTAGGGTTAATCTGTTTGAGCAACTCGACCACACGGTGTTCATCACGCTTGCGTATTTCTATATTCCCATTGTAGAAATCCTTCTCTGTATAGGTCTTGTTGGGGTCTATATCGCCTTCTACATCGTCGGCGGGGTTGTATTTGTACTCATCGATATTGCTCTCCGATATGCAGACCCGGAACGGTGTCAGGAATCCGTCGGCAATACCCTGTTTCAGCGAATAGGAATAGACCGGTTCGCCGAAATACTTATAGGTGTTGGCGTTTTCGTTGCGGCGTGGTGTGGCGGTCATGCCGAGTTGGCAGGCAAAGGAGAAATAGTCCATCAGTTCCCGCCATTGGCTCTCGTCGTTAGCGCCTCCTCGGTGGCACTCGTCGATAATGATAAAATCGAAGAAATCGTCGGGGTACTGCTTGTAGTACGGTTGTCCTTTGCCGTCTGTGCCCATGAAAGTTTGGAATATGGTGAAGTATAGGTTCTGCGCTTTCGGCACTTGGTCGTTCTGTTTGTGTAGCAGTTCGGGGGTGATACGCACCATGGCGTCTTCGTTGAACTGTTCGAAGTCGTTGGCGGCTTGGTTGGCAAGGATGTTGCGGTCGGAGATGAATAGGATACGCGGGCGGTTATCGGTATGGTGCAGGTTCCATCGTGTTTGGAATAGTTTCCAGCATATTTGGAAGGCGGTGTAGGTCTTGCCCGTACCTGTCGCCATAGTGAGTAGTATGCGTCTGCGCCCGTCGGCGATGGCGGATAGCACTTTGTTGATAGCGTTGGCTTGGTAGTAGCGGGGTTCTCTGTCGCCACCCCGATTGAAGGGCGTGGCGTTGAATTTATCGCGCCACGGGTTGGCTTCGGGGAAGGTCATGGCCCATAGTTCTTGGGGCGAGTGAAAACTGCTGACGAGGTGTTCGGTGGAGGGGATGATATAGTGACCCTGCGCGTCCTTCACGCCCATATCGATAAAACGGATAGCCGTTCCGTTGGTGGCGTATGTAAAGCGTATCTGCAGCAGTTCGGCATACTCTTTGGCTTGGGGTACGCCTGCCGATACATCGAGTTCGTCGGATTTGGCTTCTACCACGGCGAGTTTCACCCCTTTGTACTCGAGTATGTAATCCACCTTTTTGGGGTGCGACCGCCGTACTTTCTCTACGCGTCCGGGAGAGATGGTGTAGGCGCGCTGTTCGTTCAGTATGAGGCTGTCGGGTACTTGCTCCCAACCTACGGCGTAGAGGGCGGGATCAATGCGTTTGCGTCGGGTAGTAGATTCGTCCATGGTTAATCAAAAATTTGTTTGAGCAATGCTTGTTTTAGGTCATTGCAGAGGGTTAGTGTTTGGGTATAATTGTCTTGGAGCGATTGGACTTTTCCGGACAGGGTGTCTAACTCTTTAACTATATAAGCCTGTTCATCTCTCGTTTTAGGATAAGTTATTGAGATTTTAGCAATATCGCTTGGCTTGATTTCTACGACCTTAAATCCGTGTACAAAATCCAATTTATCTTTTTGGAATTTAGGCGACCGGAAATAATAGGAAACAAATTGGGGGTCTAAAGAATGATGGTAGACTGCGATGTGTCCGCCAACAGCAACTTTTTCATCTCCCATCCATGCCGTACATTTACAAGAGCCCTCATTATCTTCACTTGTTATGGCAATAATCAAATCTCCTTTTTCGGCAAATTTGGCTTTTGCCTCACAGGATTGTGGCAAAAAACTAATGTTCTTTTCCGTTTTTACCCCAAATTTCATGTGAATTTGCCCGTAATGAATACATGGTATTCCACTACTTACAAAATCGGACTTTGTAAAACTACCACCTCTCTTGAAGTTTCCTATCTCTCCGAGTGTTTTCGTTTCCCAGTTGTTTTGTGGTGTGAGTAGTGAAGCGAGAGCGGTTTGGAAAAGGTCTTTTGCTGCTTGTAGTTGTTGTTCCGCATTGTTTTTCAAAGCGTCTATGTTTCGGAACTGTGTGTCCAAAAAATCAACTATCTTCCGCTGCTCAGCAAGTGGAGGCAGGGGAATTTCTATTGCAAGGAACTTGTCAAATTCTATATTATGAATACCCGTTGTTGCCCGTTGCATGCTTCTAGTTATCCCCTCTCGGTATACGAACATCAAATATCTATACAGATAGTGTGGGTCTACGACATGAAAATCCTTAATCCTCAATATGGAAGTAAAATTGCTAACGGAAAAATCACCGTCATCTAACGCAAAGAGGACAGTCCGCCCAACCGGTTGTTTTTCGCTACCACCGGATTTCTCAACAATCAAATCCCATTTTTGGAGTTTCCTTGTCTTGTATTGCCTTTCCTCTACATCAAGATATTCTATATTCGAAAAGTTTATGGTAAGTTCTTTTGTAAAATTAGCATTACGAATAACTCCTACTTTCACAAATGGCTCTTTCTTGCCTTTCCAAAGCCCATTGATAGTATCACATATTTCCCCGAGCGTTTTTATTTCCCATCCCTCTTTCATAGCAGTTCTCGTATTTCGTTGATAAGGCGGGCGGAGTCGGCATTGAGGTCGGCAAGAGTGCGGAGGATGTCTTCGGCTGTGCGTTCATCCACCACCTCGGGTTGGTTCGGGTTCTTGACGGATAGGTCGCAATCGTCGCCCAGCGTAGCGACATCGATCGTCCACGAGTTCGGCGTGTCGGGTTTGGTTTTCTGCAGACGGACAAACTCCGCCAAGTCGTTCTCGTTGAGCGGCTGCGACTTGCCGAGCGTGCGGTCGAGGTGTAGTTGGTAGTACCATATCTTCCGTGTCGGCTCGCCCTTCGTGAAGAACAGTACCACCGTGCTGACGCCCGCCGTGAATACTCCCTTTGGCAGGTCGAGAATGGTATGCAGGTTGCATTCCTCCAATAGTTTGCGGCGGACAGGTGCTGCGTCGCCATTGCTCAAGAAGGTATTTTTGATAACAATACCCGCACGCCCCTTGACACGGAGGAACTTAATGAAATGTTGCATAAACATATACGCCGTCTCGCTCGTGCGGAGGTCGAAGTTCTGCAACACCTCCTGCCGCTCGTTGCCGCCAAAAGGCGGATTGGCAAGGACGACATCCTTACGGTCGCTCTCCTGCACGGTAGCCAGGTTGGTAGAGAGCGTATTGCCACGCATGATATTGGGTGCCGCCACCCCGTGGAAAATCATATTCATCGTAGCGATGATATACGGCAACGGCTTTTTCTCTATGCCGAAGAAGGTCTTCTTCTGCAGCGTGTTGGAGTCGTCCACCGAGCGCACCTGTTTCGACATATAGGAGAACGCCTCGCATAGGAAGCCCGCCGAGCCGCACGCCGGGTCGTAGACGGTCTCACCGATACGCGGGTCGACTACTTCGATGATCGAGCGGATAAGAGGACGCGGCGTATAGTACTCGCCGCCATTGCGCCCCGCATTGCCCATACGCTTAATCTTTTCCTCGTATAGGACAGACATCTCGTGCTTGTCTTCGGCCGACTGAAAATGGAGCGAATCGATCAGGTTGATGATGTCGCGCATATTGTATCCGCTGTTGATTTTGTTGCGCAGTTCACCGAAAATCTCGCCTATCTTATATTCAAGCGTGTCTGTGGAAACGGCGGTGTCCTTGAACTTTTTCAGCGCAGGGAATAGTTTGGTATTGACAAACTCGACCAGGTCGTCGCCCGTCATGGCATTGACGACATCGAGTTCGCCGTTTTTGGTCTTAGGTGCAGCCCATGCCGACCAACGGTTGAATCCCGTGATGATACGGGTGTAGGTCTTACCGTCGAGGATGGCAGCATCCTCTTTCTCGGTTTCCAGATCCTCGAGGTATTTCAAGAAAAGCAGCCACGAGGTCTGTTCGATGTAGTCCAGTTCGCCGCCACACCCTGCCTCGTTCCAGAGGATCTTATCGATGGCGTTAAAAGTGGTTTCGTATTTCATATTTAGTGTCTTGTTTCGTTTTTTTTGATATAGGTCTTCGTGTTTCATTCTCAAACACATCATTCTCAACACATAGTCTTGTATTCTATTTCCTTTTCTTCAGTTAGCACTTATTTTGAGGCGTAATAGTCATTTTGATTCTTCAGTTAGCACTTATTTGGGGAGAGTAGGGAGTTCATGCGCAAAGATACACTTTTTTTCCGAGGTAAGGAAATAGCAAGCGCAAAACAGTACAAAAAAAGTGTACTTTTGCGTTTTTCTGCATAGTAACTTCTGTCTGCGCAAAGATATTGCGCAGACAGAAGTTTGTAAAATGGCAGGTGCATAGATTTGTCAATCGGTGTGCTATCACATCGAAGCGGCTTGTGGCTCGTATAGGTAACTGAGCAGGTAGCGTGCCGACTGCGTAAACAAACCGGTATCGGGATTGGATAGTTTCTCGAATAGTTCGGAGGTATAGACCTTATCCATAGCCTCTTCTATCGAGAGGTGTTTTTCCTCGATTAGGATTTGTATCATCTGCGTCAATAGCCGCTCTTTGACATATTGGAATTCGTTGGCTGAGATAGTCATAGTTTTCGTAGTTTCGCAATGGCTCGTATCTATGTCGACAATGGAGCCGTGGTAGAGTATCATATAAGATTACCTCCTTTCCTATGGCAAAAGATAGCCACACTATGTACCATATCTTCGAACGACTGCGTATGCATTACATCGTAGTATTCGTGCGTCAACTCGATAGCACCATACTTCCGCAGATAGCGGTAGGCATCGGCTTCCGATAGCGAAAACCGACGAGCGAACGCTTGTGTCAGCAGGACAAGATATTCTACTATGTCGTGTGTATTTACCAAGGTTTGCGATCAATTTTGCCGCAAAGATACAAATTTATTTTTGGAAAAACAATTAATGGTCTGTTTTATTGCCAAAATGGGGGGTATAATTCTGCCAAAAACAATTTATTCCATTTTTTTTGCCCAATACCCTCATCTTTTATTCCTTTTATTATCAGCATGATAAGTCAATTCCCGTGACGGCTGTCATCGTGCGGTATCCTCTTGATGACGCGCGTCCTTGCAAAACGCCCGTTTCGGCTGTATCTTTGCACTGCCTTTTGTCCGTGGGGTTTCGGCTGAGGCTACATCGTTTCGGTGGGTGCGGTCTTTGCCTTCATCGCAGTGCGGGCAAAGAGGACTATCAGCGTGGGGACAAGCAGCAGCGAGAGAATGCCTATCCAGAGCGTACTGCCCGTGCCTAATATGTCGAGTGAGTCGGGGTCGAGACCTTGGCGGGTGGCAATGTAGTAGGAGAGGACGGCGGTGGCATTATTGGTGAAGTGCATCAGCATCGGTACCCACAGCGAGCCGGTGCAAACGAGCATATAGCCGAACATCGCCCCCATCAGCATGCGTGGCACGAACCCATAGAATTGAAAATGCACGAACGAGAAAATCGCCGCTGTGATCCATATCGCTATGTGCGTGCGGCAGTTTGGGCAGCCTTGGGCAGGCGTTCGGCAGGCATTCGGTGCGATAAGGTTCTGCAGCACGCCGCGGAAAGTGAGTTCTTCGCCTATGGCGGGCAGTAGTGCCATTAGCCCGAGGTTGAGCAGCAAGCCCCTTATGTTGTCTACTTGCAGAAACTGCTCTGTCAGGCGGTTGGCGGCTTCCTCCTGTTGTTGCATCCACGCCTCTATGGGTTGCCATGCAGCGGGCAGGGTGAGTTGTTGGTTTAGGTGGCTTAGCAGGTTGATAGCCGGCACCGCCATGAGCATCGTCAGTACGGCGAAGAGTGCCGTTTGCCACCGCATACCCGTCGTGAGGTGCAGCCACGCCATCGGTTTCTCTGTGGCGCAGGCGGCGAGGATAAGGGGCGGCAGTACAAAAGCGCAGAGGGTCTGCAGCAGTTGCAGCCATTTTAGGGATGCGACGGTGGTACGGTCGGGCAAGAGAGCCCAGAGCGACACGGCTGCTACGGTCAGCAGCAGCGTCGTGCTTAGCCAGAGGAGAAGCCGCAGCGCGGGAGAGGTAATTCGTTTCATCGGTTCGTGGGAAAGTTGTTTTTGGGAGAGTTGAGCAAAGAGTGTAGAGTGGTCTATTGCGGGTCCACATCGGGCAGGACGACCAGCCCTTTGCCGTCCGGCTGTGCGAGTATATACGCTATCTGCTCCGTGAGCAGGCGTTTGGCTTGCTGCACCGAGGCCGTTGCCTCTATGCGGAGACGCAGGTGGCGGATATACTGATTGTTTACCCGCGGCATCGATGGCACAATCACATCGGATACCCGCTCGCCGAAGATGGCACGGAGTTGGCGTTGCAGTAGGGCGGTACTTACCTCTAATCGGTGCAGGTCGCGGTGCCGTAGCGTGAGCAGAATAAGCCGTTGAAAGGGGGGATATTTGAATAGTTTGCGTTCTTCTGTTTGCTCGCGGAATAGCCCTTCGTAGTCGTGCTTTAGCAGGTACTGCAGTACAGGGTGGTCGGGCGAGAATGTTTGGATGAATACCTCGCCTTGTGCGTCTTTGCGCCCCGCCCGTCCTGCTACTTGTTCCAGCATTTGGAACGCATGCTCATAACTGCGGAAGTCGGGCTGATTGAAGAGGTTGTCCGCGCTCAGCACCGCTACGAGCGACACATCGTCGAAGTGCAGCCCTTTGCTGACCATCTGTGTGCCGACCAGAATGTCCGCTTCGTGGCGGGAGAAAGCATTGATGATGTCCTGATACGCCGTCTTGTTGCGGGTGGTGTCGAGGTCCATACGCAGCACGCGTGCCTCGGGGAAGAGTTTCTCCACTTCGTCCTCTATGCGCTCCGTGCCGAAGCCCTGTACCCGCATCTCGCCGCCGCAAGCGGGGCAGCGGACGGGGGCGGGCGTAGTGTAGCCGCAGTAGTGGCACGAGAGGGTGTTTGCCCGCTTGTGGAGCGTCAGGGGAACATCACAGTTTGGGCAGCGGGGTGTCTGCCCGCATTGCCGGCATTGCAGTAGGGGTGCATAGCCGCGGCGGTTGCGGAAGAGAATCACTTGCTTATGGCGTGCCAACTCCTCGTGGATACGCGCTGCCAGCGGGTCGGAGAAGTGGTCGTACATCTCCTTGCGGTGATACTGCTTTTGTAGGTCTACGATGCGGATACGGGGCAGTTGCAGCCCGGCATAACGCTCGGTGAGTGTTGCCAGACCATACTTGCCCGTGGTGGCATTGTAGTACGACTCTACGGCGGGCGTGGCAGAGCCCAACAGCACTTTCGCTCCGAACTGTTGCCCGAGGACAATGGCGGTGGAGCGGGCGTGGTAGCGGGGGGCAGGCTCGGTCTGTTTGTAGGACGATTCGTGTTCTTCGTCTACGATTATCAGCCCCAGGCGGCGGAAAGGCAAGAATACAGCCGAGCGTGCGCCTATGACTACACGGGGCGTGTCCGCTTCTCGGAGGGCGTGGTATATCTCCACTCGTTCCGCGTCCGAGAAGCGGGAGTGGTAGACCAGCAGACGGTCGCCGAAGACGGAGCGCAGGCGGTCGGTCAGTTGGGTGGTGAGGGCTATCTCCGGTACGAGATAGAGTACTTGTTTGCCTTGCTGCAACTGCTCTTCTATGAGGTGGATATAGACTTCCGTCTTGCCCGACGAGGTTACGCCGAAGAGGAGGCAGACGGCGTGCGATTGCCAAGCAGTACGAATGTCGGCGGCGGCTTGGCTCTGAGCAGGCGAGAGGGGGTGAATAGGCTCCACTGCGCCCGTATAGACTTGCAGGCGGCTGATATTCTGCTCCGTCTCGTCGAAGATGCCGCGTTCTGTCAGGGCACGGACAATGGCGGTCGATTCGCCCGATTCTTCTATCAGCAGGCGGCGTTCTACGAGGGGCTGTTGCTGTTGCAGTCGGAGGTAGGTTTCGAAGACCCGCAGTTGTTTGGGCGCACGGCTCAGCGTGTGGCGTACCGACTCGATGTCGAGGTCTCGGAGCGAGATATAGGTGGCGGTGCGTGCCGTGTAGTTGTCGTCTATGATGCCGGCGGGTAGGGCGGCAGCGAGTACCTCGCCTATGGTGCACATATAGTACGAGGCTATCCATTGCCAGAGGGCGAGTTGCTCGGCGGTTACGATGGGCGTTTCGTCCAATACCGTGCTTATGTCGCGCAGGCGTATCTCGGGCGGCAGAGGAGCGGTGTGTTCCCTTAGGGCAATGCCCGTGATCGATTTATTGCCCAACGGCACCAGTACCCGCACCCCCGCTGCGGGAAAGGGCAACGAGGCAGGCACACGGTAGGTATAGACATCGCGGATAGCCAGTGGCAGGACGATGTCCACCATGCGCGGGGCGTCTATGGTGGCGGCAGAAGGCGACACGGCAGCGATCGTTTTTTATTCGGCAGCCGTGGCAGCGGCGTGCTGCTCGGCGGCGATGGCTTTTGCATAGCAGCGGCGGCAGAGCGGTTCGTAGGAGTCCGTCTCGCCTAAGAGGACACGCTTGTCCGACGATACGAGTCGGTGGCTTACATACGCCAGGTCGCCGCAGTGGACGCAGATGGCGTGTGTCTTATAGACATCGTCGGCTATTGCCATCAGCGCAGGCATGGGACCAAAAGGTATACCTTTATAGTCCATATCCAGTCCTGCTACGATGACGCGTACGCCGCGAGCGGCCAACTCGTTGCATACATCGACGATACCCATATCGAAGAATTGGGCTTCGTCTATGCCTACTACATCGATGTCGTCTGCCAGTAGCAGAATGTTTTGGCTCGAATCGACGGGCGTGGATTGGATGACGTTATGGTCGTGGCTGACCACATCTTCCTCCGAGTAGCGCACATCGATGGCGGGCTTGAAAATTTCTACTTTTTGTTTGGCGAACTGTGCGCGTTTCATACGGCGTATGAGTTCTTCCGTCTTGCCGGAGAACATGCTGCCGCATACGACTTCGATACCCCCATGACGCTGGGAGGGGCCTTTGGTATCTCGTTCCGAAAACATAAGTCCTAATTATGAATTAACAATTACGAATTAACAATATGAAGAATGTATGGTTACTTTTGCGGGGGCTGAGTACTCTCGCTACGGACAGCCGCAGGCGTATTGAGGTGAATATCCACGGCCATGAGTTGGAGGGTGGTGCGGTGGTTGAAGGTGTTCTCCTCGAGGTGGTAGCAGATGTCTGCCGAGTGCCCGTTTTGGAAGTGTGTAGCCTTATCGCCCTGTCCGAAGGCAATGCCCGCAAAAACGGCCGCTGCGTTAGACGCGACGAGCGACCCGTCCGTAACATCCAGGTGCAGGTGTTCTTTCTCCTTGCCTACTGCCTTTGTACCATGGGCGTTGCAGAGGTGGCGGGTCAGGAAGAGCGGACGCTCGTTGCCGGGGCCAAAAGGTTCCAGGTGGCGCAGCACTTTCCATGCGGGTTCCAGTTCTGCCAGTGCCACTTCTGCCTCTATTTGGATGACCGGCTGTTGCTGTTCGGCGGTGATATGCGCTGCCACGTACGCCTCGAATCGCTCTTTGAATGCGGGCAGGTCTTCACGGCGCAGACTCAGCCCGGCGGCAAAGCGGTGTCCGCCGAAGTTGGTCAGCAGGTCGCGACACGAGTCGATAGCCGAGTAGATGTCAAAATCGGATACCGAACGCGCCGAACCCGAGATGATGTCGCCCTCTGCGCCCGTAAAGACAATCGTCGGGCGGAAATAGTTCTCTGTCAGGCGGGATGCCGCTATGCCCACTACCCCTTTGTGCCACGAGGGCGAATAGACTACGGTCGTATGCCGCTTGTCGTTGTCGGGGTCGGCGGCAAGCATGGCGAGTGCCTCCTCCGTGGTTTGTGTATCCAGCCCGCGACGCTCATTGTTGAAGCGGTTGACCGAGGCGGCTTGTTGGCGTGCGAACGATGCGTCTTCGGTGATGAGCAGGCGCACGGCCTCTTCTCCCGAGTTGATACGCCCGCAAGCATTTATCCGAGGGCCGATCTTAAAGACCAAGTCGGATATGGTAATCGTGTGGTCGGGGGTGATACCGGCTACTTCCATGATAGCGCGTATACCCGTCGGCGTATGGCGGTTGAGTTGCCGCAGTCCGTAGTAGGCAAGAATGCGGTTCTCGCCCGTAACGGGTACGATATCCGAGGCTATGGACATCGCCAAGAACGGCAGCAGAACATAGACTCGGTCCATCGGGATATGGGTATGCAGGGCGTATGCTTGTGCCAACTTGAAGCCTACGCCGCAACCGCTCAACTCTTTGTAGGGATAAGGGCAGTCGGTGCGTTTCATATTCAGTACCGCTACGGCATCGGGGAGCGTGTCGCCGGGCGTATGGTGGTCGCAGATGATTAGGTCTATCCCCTGTTCGGCGGCGTAACGGGTTTTCTCCACGGCTTTGATGCCGCAGTCGAGGGCTATCATGAGCGTGCAGCCCTTGTGCTTGGCGGTATCGATACCCAAAGTGGAGATACCGTAGCCCTCACGGTAGCGGTCGGGGATGTAGAACTCGAGGTTGTCGGTCAGCGTTTGCAGAAAAGAGTACATCAGGGCGACTGCCGTCGTGCCGTCCACATCGTAGTCGCCATAGACCATGATACGCTCGTGGCGTTGCAATGCCGTCTCCAAGCGGCTAACGGCCTTGTCCATATCCCGCATTAGGAACGGGTCGTGGAGGTTGTCTATCGAGGGGCGGACAAAAGCACGCGCCTCGTCGGCCGTACGGATTCCCCTGTCTACCAGTAGGCGGGCAGAGAGTGGGGAGATACGCAACTCGTGCGATAGGGCGTCGCAGAGGCTTTGTTGTTCTTGGGTGAGGGTATGAATGTTCCAGCGTGGGGATAGCATAAGCGGCAGGTATAGTATAAGCAGCGGGTGTATTTATATATGGAGTGTAAATCGGTCGGCGTCGCGCCATAGCGGCAGTGTCTCTCGGTAGTGGCGCAGAGCGGGAATATCAAAGTCTGCTACCTGTGTCCCCGCCTCGTCGTCTGCGAAATGAACCAATGGGCGTAGGTGGGTATCGTAGGCGGTGGAGTGTCCGTTGTAGTGGAGCGGAATACCATCGTCGCCCACGCTATTGACGGCGGCTATATAGCACTGATTCTCAATGGCGCGTGCGGGCAGTAGTGCGTCCCAGTAGGCGATACGGCAGGCAGGCCAGCAGGCGGATACCAGTAGAATATCGTACGGTTCTTCCTCCGTTTGTCGCGCCCATACGGGGAAGCGCAGGTCGTAGCAGATCAGCAGACGGAAGCGCACACCTAAGTACTCGATGGTGGCGTGGTTCGTGCCGGCCGAGAAGAGCCGTCCCTCGCCGCCGTGGGCGTAGAGGTGTCGCTTGTCGACAAAGACGGGTGCCAGGTCGGGGCGCACGAAGAAGCCGCGGTTGTATATCTTGCCGTCCTCGCTGCCGATATACGAGCCGGCAATGGCAATACGATAGGTGTCGGCGCAGTGTTGCAGGCGTGTGATAGTCTCGCCGTCGGCATCCTCTGCCAGGTCGGGGCGATCGACGCAGAAGCCTGTCGAGAACAACTCGGGCAAAAGAGCCACATCAGCCCGGGTGGCTGATGCGGCAATGTGCTTCTCGGCAAGACGCAGGTTGGTCTGCTTGTCTGCCCAAGCGATAGGATATTGCAGTAGGGCTACCCGCACGGCTTACTTTTTCTTGTCTGCGGGTTTGCCTATGGCTTCACGCATCGATGTATCGGCTTGGATGTTCTGCATGCGGTAGTAGTCCATGATGCCGAGGTTGCCCGTACGGAATGCTTCTGCCATAGCCTGTGGCACAAGTGCCTCTGCCTCAATGACTTTGGCGCGTGCTTCTTGGGCTTTGGCTTTCATCTCCTGCTCGCCGGCGATAGCCATCGCACGACGCTCCTCTGCTTTGGCTTGGGCAATGTTCTTGTCCGCTTGGGCTTGGTCCATTTGGAGTTGCGCACCGATGTTCTTGCCTACATCGATGTCGGCAATATCGATGGAGAGTATCTCGAAGGCGGTACCTGCATCGAGTCCCTTGCTCAGTACCAGTTTGGATATGCTGTCTGGGTTCTCGAGTACCTGCTTGTGGCTCTCTGCCGAGCCGATCGAACTGACGATACCCTCGCCTACACGGGCGAGAACGGTATCCTCGCCTGCGCCACCGACTAATTGGCGGATGTTGGCACGCACCGTTACACGGGCTTTGGCTATCAATTGGATACCGTCTTTTGCTACGGCCGTAACGGGCGGTGTATCAATCACTTTCGGGTTTACGGACATCTGTACGGCCTCGAATACATCGCGCCCCGCGAGGTCAATGGCGGTGGCCATTTGGAACGAGAGGGGGATATTGGCTTTCGAGGCGGAAACGAGGGCGTGAACCACACGCTCTATGTGTCCGCCGGCGAGGTAGTGTGCTTCGAGGGCATCGCGCTTCACATCCGTTACGCCTGCCTTGTGTGCCTCGATAAGGCAGTTTACAATACGGGTGGGCGGCACCTTACGGATGCGCATCAGAAAGAGTTGCACGAGCGAGACATAGACTCCGCTCACTTGGGCATTAATCCACAGCATGAACGGCACATAGTAGAAGAATATGGCAACGAAGATTGCCAATACAACCAACAAAACAATGGTTACGGTATTCATAGACTTAGCGTATTAGTATGTAAAACAATAGTATATAAAACAATAAAACAAATAGTATCTATTTTAAAAAGTATCTAAAACAAATAGTAATAGTGTCTATCTATAATAAAACAAATAGTATAAAATAATAGTATGGAAAACAATAGGTTAGCGCACATTTATTGCGATATGTCTGCGGGATTTAAGTGGTATGGGCAGATTACTCTTCCGTACTTGTTTCCTCTTCCGCCTCCTGTGTGGCTTGTTCGATGCGTTTCTCTTCTTTCTTGCCGATGGCAGAGGCCTCGCGTTCGAGGTTTTGTATTTTCTTGCCCGGTGCGGCGAGGTCTACTTTCGAGTCAATCGAGGTATCGAGTGACATTCGCTGCAGTGCCCGTCCGCGCACAAAAGCATAGACCGACAAGGCGACTGCCACCAGCACGCCTGCCAGCGTGATATGCCCTGCAACAGCACCAATGCGCAGATACGCAGCCACCACGGCACCTGTCAGACTTAACAGCCCTGCAATTCCCGCTATGCCGAAGCCCGGAAGCAGAAATATCTCCAAGAGGAGCAGGACAACGCCTGCTACGACTAACAAAACAACTAAAATGATATTCATAAGGTCAAGTATTAAATCAAGTATTAAAGGGTTAAGTATGAAATCAAGTATTGAAGTATTTAAGGAATGGGCAACGCCCTGTTTATTCTATGCTGTATTTTATTATGTGTTCTATTACGGTGCAAAGATATTATGTATTCTATTACGACGATATTATCGTATTCTATTACGACGGTGCAAAGATAAGGATTATCTTTGATATATACAAGCAATGATGTAAATATATCCCGGCAGCGATGCAATTTTGCCGTGCAATTGCATCAAAAACAGCCTATGGAAAAAGTGCGACCAATTAGCCACTAATCAGCCACTTATATCCATACCACATCCATACCACTACCCTAGCACTACCCTAGCACTTATGACTTTTATAGGGTTTTTATATAGGTTTTAGAAGAGTTTTCCGTAGCGTTTTTGTCCGGTGCAAAAAGCGTAAATTTGCACAAACAAAAAATATGTCGTACTTTTGCAGCCGTTTTCGACACAACAAGCAGGATAACGAAACATCTATTACATTATATATAATGAGTAAGAACTTAGTCATAGTCGAGTCTCCCGCCAAGGCGAAGACCATAGAGAAGTACCTCGGAGAGGACTATCATGTGCTTTCCTCGCAGGGACATATTCGAGACATCGAGCCCAAAGGCAAGAACAGTATGGGTATCGATTTTGAACACGGCTACAAACCCAACTATGTGGTTGATCCTCGCAAGAAACAACTGCTCGAGACCCTTAAGACCGAGGCAAAGAAAGCCGATACGGTATGGCTCGCAAGCGATGAAGACCGCGAGGGAGAAGCCATTGCATGGCATCTGAAAGAGGTGCTTGGACTCGACCAAAAGGATACGAAACGCATTGTATTTCACGAGATTACAAAACCGGCTATTCTCCACGCTATTGAGGAACCGCGCGACATTGACTACAACCTTGTGAACGCCCAACAGGCACGCCGTGTACTCGACCGTATTGTGGGTTTCGAGTTGTCGCCCGTGTTGTGGAAGAAAGTTACGGCGGGTCTGAGTGCAGGGCGTGTGCAATCGGTGGCGGTACGCCTTGTGGTAGAACGCGAACGGGAGATAGAGAACTTTCAGACCACGGCGCAATACAAAGTGGTGGCGGACTTTATAGGCGAGAATGGCAAGAAAAGCCAAACGCTGCATACCGAACTGAACCACCGCTTTGCCACGCGTGAGGAGGCACAAGCCTTCCTTGAGCAATGTCAGAAAGCAGACTTCCGAATACAAGACATCCAGAAGAAACCTGGCAAGCGTACGCCTGCACCGCCATTTACCACCTCATCGTTGCAGCAGGAGGCGGCGCGAAAACTGAAGTTCCCTGTCTCAAAGACCATGCGGTTGGCGCAGTCGCTCTATGAGGCGGGCTATATCACCTATATGCGTACCGACTCGGTGAATCTGAGTACACTCGCCCTCTCGGCAGCAAAGAAAGAGGTCATTGCAGAGTATGGCGAACGCTATAGCCATACCCGCCAATACCATACATCGAGTAAGGGTGCACAAGAGGCGCATGAGGCCATCCGCCCGACCTTTATGGATGCACACAGTCGTGGGGCAAACAACGATGAGCAGCGTCTTTATGAGTTGATTTGGAAACGCACTATCGCCTGCCAAATGGAAGACGCGGAGATAGAGACCACCCGTATAGAGGTACATATCTCCGACGCTGATTATCTGTTTGTTGCAACGGGCAAGGTGATTACTTTCGACGGTTTTATGCGAGCATATATTCAGTCGAATGACGAGGAAGAGGAGAAGACTCCCACGCTGCCGCAAGTGAGCAACGGAGAGATATTGCAGCGCATAGAGATAACGGCACAGCAAACTTTCGCCCAACCACCGTACCGTTACAACGAGGCTACGCTCGTGAAGAAAATGGAGGAATTGGGTATCGGGCGTCCTTCCACCTATGCCACTATTATTGAGACCATTCAGACTCGCAAATATGTGGAGCGCGGGAGTGTAGAGGGGCAGAAGAAAGACTGTACCATATTGACACTCAAGGGCGATGCTATCCAAGAAAGCACCAAGGTGGAGACATACGGGGCAGATGCGCAGAAACTATTGCCGACCGACCTCGGGCGTATCACCAACGACTTCTTGGTTAATCAATTCCCCGAGATATTGAGTTACGATTTTACTGCCCGCGAAGAGGAGAATTTCGACCAAATAGCCGAGGGGAAAGCCGATTGGGTCAGCACGGTGGATTCGTTCTACAAGGCGTTCCACCCTATGCTCGAGAAGATTCCTGCCGGCAAAGTGGCAGGGCGCGAGTTGGGTAAGGAACCCGGCACGGGAGAACCTGTCTTTGCGAAAATAAGCAAAATAGGTCCCTGCATACAGATAGGCGGGGTAGAAGGCGACACGAAGAAACCTCGCTTTGCATCCCTCAAAAAAGGACAGTCTATATTCTCAATCACGCTTCCGGAAGCACTCTCGCTCTTTGAGCAGGCATTGCCCTATACATTGGGGCAGATAGAGGGCGAAGATGTGGTAGTGGGCGAGGGTAAATTCGGTCCCTATTTGCGTTACCAAGGGGCGTTTGTCAGCATACCCAAATCGATTGATCCGCTGCATATCACACTTGCTGAGGCGCAGGAACTCATTGAGAAGAAAGCAAAACAGCAGGAACCCATTCATGTCTATGGCGATATTCAGGTGCTCAACGGACGCTATGGAGCCTATATCAAAACTCCGCAGGGCAACTATAAGATACCTAAAGGCACGGAGGCAGAGACGCTTACCGAGTCGGATTGTCAACAGATAATTGCCCAAAGCGAGCCGACGAGCAGCAAGAAAAGAGGATTCAAGAGGAAATAATCTTCCTTTTTTTGCGGCTGTTGCGGACAAAAGTGCAGAATTATTTGCACAAACGAAAAAAAGGTCGTACCTTTGCACCCGCTTTTTCGAGAAAAGAGGGAGCAATCGAGAAGTAGCGCAGTTGGTAGCGCACCACGTTCGGGACGTGGGGGTCGGGCGTTCGAGTCGCCTCTTCTCGACTTGTAAGGAACATATTTTGAGGAAAAAAGACTACTCGTGAGTGTAGTCTTTTTCTCTTGTATGCCCCATGTATGGTCCTTAAGCAAAAGTTGGGGTGCAGGGTAAAGATAGTGGTGGAAATGCGCTCTTTCGTATGTTTGGTTTGTACTATCAATTTGCCAATGCGAATGCCGCTGAGAGGTAGAGTAATAGTTGCTCCTCTGTAATCTCCTGAATCTGTTCGCCTTGTGCAATGGATATACGCCCTGTCTCCTCCGATACCACGATTGCCATAGCATCGGTCTTCTCTGCCAGACCCAATGCCGCACGATGCCGAAGCCCATAGTGCTTGGGGATGTTTTGGTTCTTCGACACGGGTAGGATACATGCGGCAGCCAGCAGTTGACTGTCCTTGATAAGCAGTGCTCCATCGTGGAGCGGTGTGTTCTTGAAGAATATGTTTTCGATCAGGCGGGCAGAGATTTTAGCATCAAGCCGCTCACCGGTATCAGCGTATTCACTGAGCGACTGCTGCCCCGCGAACACGATTAGCGCACCCGTTTTTGAATGCGACATGTGACGGCAGGCGAGCGCAATCTGCTGAATGGTAGCGTCTTGTGCCTGCTGTTTCTCGTGTCGGTAGCGGAATTGAAAGGTACTGAACCGTGCCCCGAGGCGATAGAAGAAGCCTCGCAACTCCTCTTGGAATATCACAATGAGGGCAATCACGCCTACGCTGATAAAGCGGTCGAATATTGCCCCTGTAAGATCGAGTTGGAAGACAAAACTGACCAAGAACCACACCACCAAAAAGGCAAGAATCCCCCAGAAGAGATTGACTGCCCCAGAGCGACGCAGCAAACGGAATGCCTCGTAGAGCAAAATGGCTACGAGCAGAATATCAACTACATCCTTAAAACCAAACTGAAATGCCATAAGTTAGTGGAACTTCTATAAATTGCTTTGTAGTGATTTTTGTTTAACGGGGGGATTTATGGAAGTCCCCTTTAAGATAACGGAAGTTGGTTAAAAATACGCACTGCCTCCACCGCCGCACGGGTATCGTGTACACGCAGGATAGAGGCGCCACCCAGCAGTGCTACCATATTTGCCGCTGTTGTGGCGTTCAGTGCTTCTTCTTGAGTAGTACCTAACGCTTTATAGAGCATCGACTTACGCGAAAGTCCCGCCAAGATGGGCTTGTCCAATACAGTTAACTCATGGAGGTGCGAAAGTACATAGTAGTTCTGTTCCATAGTCTTCGAGAAACCGAAGCCGGGGTCTATTACGACATCGCTTACGCCTAACTGCGAAAGGTGGTCAATGCGTGTTTGGAAAAAGGCAATCATTTCGGATAGAATGTCTTCGTAATCCGTGAGCGTCTGCATCGTCTTGGGTGTCCCCCGCATATGCATAAGGATATATGGCACATGCAGTGTCGCCACCGTATCGAACATCGTCTCGTCGAGTGTGCCGCCCGATACATCGTTGATTATCTCAACTCCGTCTTCTGATACCGCCCGACGCGCTACTTCGGCCCGATAAGTGTCTACCGACAACACTGCTTCGGGGAATGCCCGTCGTACAACGGCTGCTACCTTATGTACCCGTTGCCATTCCTCCTCTGTGGAGATATCTGCAGCCCCGGGGCGAGTGGAGTAGCCTCCTATGTCGAGGATGGTTGCCCCTTCTCGGAGTGCTTTTTCAGCGGCATGGAGTGCCTCTGTCTCGTTCGCCAAACGGGTGGATGGTACGAAACTGTCCGGAGTACTATTGAGTATTGCCATTACCACCGGCGAGTCAAGCCGCATCAGTCGAGTTCCTATATGCAATGATTGACTTTTCATGTCCTATCCTTTTCAACCTTGCAAAGGTACGAAAAAAGTTTCAAAAAAAGCATATTTATGCGAGAAAAGGCATCTTTTCGGCAACGAAACAGACAAAAACACACTTTTTTTGAAGATTTTCGGGCGAAAGATTGGTTGGAACGACTTTTTTGTGTAACTTTGCAGGCTGAAAATTTTGTATACCTAATTCACGGAATATGAACAAGACATCAAAGTATCTCTTAATCGTTTCGGTCGTTGCGCTGGGGGCGTGTGGTAACTCGCGCGAACTGAATACGAAAGTATCCAACACAACGGGCTGGAACTATTACGACACAAAAACGACGAACTTCGAAGCAAAAGAAGGCGTAGGGAATGTGAGTCCCGTAGGGATGGTGCCTATTCAGGGAGGTACATTTACCATTGGTGAGAAAGACGAGTTTATTACCGCTCCTATGAACAACTCTCCCCGTACGCTGACGGTAAGTTCGTTTTATATGGATAAGTATGAGGTAACGAACCTGAACTGGAACGAGTATCTGCATTGGTTGGATGTTGTCTTCGGTGCCGTTGCTCCCGAGTTGGTGGCACAAGCACAACCGGATAAGACGGTGTGGCGCGAAGATATGGCATACAATGACCCGTATGAGGAGAACTATTTTACGCACCCCGCTTTCTCTTTCTATCCTATAGTGGGTATTACATGGGAGCAGGCGATGGCATACTGCCAGTGGCGTACCGACCGTGTTAACGAGAAAGCGCTGATTCAAGCAGGTGTGATTGCGGTGCCTGCGTTTGCGGATTTGCAGCCGACCGACGATGAGGCGTACAAGGACGAGTGGGAGACGGCTACGGGCTATCAGATGAAAGATTCGACAGTGGTGAGTCCCGAAGACCCGGAACAAACTATAACTATATACTACCCTTCGTATGAGTATATTCGCGATAAGTTTGTCTTCAATACCGAGAAGTATTTGCTCGATAATGATTTCCAACCCGAGGCAGGGCGTAAACCGAAGTACGATTCGCAGGGCAATCTGCGCAAGGTGACGCGTGCCGACGGCTTACTCGTTACGGGGTATCGTTTGCCGACTGAGGCAGAGTGGGAGTTTGCTGCCTATGCGCCTATAGCAGGCGAGGACGGGCTGACCATTGAGGGGAAAATCTATCCTTGGTCGGGCTATCACCCACGCGATTTGGGTAAGAACGGAATGGGTCAGATGCAAGCGAATTTCGTGCGCGGCAGAGGCGATATGATGGGTGTGAGCGGTGCGCTGAACGACAGTTATGTGATTACTGCCCCCGTGGATGCCTTTATGCCAAACGATTTCGGGCTCTATAATATGGCAGGCAATGTCAACGAGTGGGTACTCGATGTTTATCGTGAGACCAGTTATCAGGTTACATCGGAGTACAACTCGTTCCGTGGAAATGTCTATACCAAACCCGTCAAGAGTGAAAGTGGTAAGTACGAACTCGACTCGCTCGGGTGTGTTAAGGTGGCTTTTACTACCAAGGACGATCTGCGTGATGTCCAAGACGGTGACTTTGCTTCGCTTATCAATACAGACTATCCGCTTGATACCGTGGGCGTTGAGAACCTCAGCGAGGTAAAGACTGACCCTACCGATATTCTTGCGCCGCGTATTACGAAGAAGACCCGTGTATACAAAGGCGGCTCGTGGGCAGACCGTATCTACTGGCTCAACCCCTCTACGCGTCGTTATCTCGACCAAGACCAATGCTCAAGTAAGATTGGTTTCCGTTGCGCTATGTCTACGCTGGGCGATCAGATTTCGTCTGCTACCCGTTAATGGTGCAAACTGCAACAAATACGCAAACTACTTTAATACCTTACAGATATGAACACCCCCACCAACCTGCTCTATACGAGCGACCACGAATGGATTCGCCAAGAAGGTGACTGCGCCTATGTAGGCATTACGGATTATGCACAGTCCGAATTGGGCGAGATTGTCTTTGTGGATGTGCCGACTGTCGGAGAGACCGTTGCCAAGAACGAAACTTTCGGCTCGGTCGAGGCAGTGAAAACCGTTTCGGACTTGAACTTGCCTGTTACGGGCGAGATTCTTGAGTTCAATGAGAACTTGAACGACCACCCCGAGTTGGTCAACAACGACCCGTATGGCGATGGATGGATGGTAAAGATAGCCGTCAAAGACGCTGCTGAGTTCGGAGACCTGCTCGATGCTGCTGCCTACGGTGCGCTGATAAAATAAAGGGTTAGCACCTTTTTACAAGTGGACAGCGCCCTATATTACAGAGGGATAGCGCCTTATTAGTGATATTAAATACAGAGGAATATCACTTATTACAATAGAAGGAACTTATAGTATACTTTCTGTATTGTTCTGAAAACGAATGCAAAGGTAGCCTGTTTGGGCTGCCTTTGTTGCGCATAGTGCACAATTTTTCTTCTGCGTTCGTCTATTTTATTCTGCGTTCGTTTGTTTAAGAAAAAAGTATTATAGAATTATTACGGAAATATGTGCCGATACAAAAGAAAAGTAGTACATCTGTCTGAATAAGAAGAAACTATTGCCTAATAGTGTGTTGCACAATAGAATCTTATCCCTTCCATCGATATATATATATATTCTTGATTCCCAATTCCTAATTCCTAATTCCTAATTCTTAATTCCTAAGGACTCTGCTGCAGGTAGAATACAATGTGGTTACAATGAGGATGCCATGTGGATAGCCTGCGTTTTGTTGGCTAAATTTTGCTCAAACTTTCCTTCTTGCAGAAACAGAACTCCTCTTATTTTCCATTTCCTAAATTAAATTGCGCATTTATTTGGAAAAATGAGAAAAATATAGTACCTTTGTGCGCTTTTTGTATAGTCGCCTCGTATTTGAAACCGCAGCGGCGCAGAACAGGGGCAAAACACGATAAATAAAAACACAAAATAATATGCAAAACAAATGGCTTGTTAGAACACTGGCGGTACTCCTATTCTTGGTGTGCGCCTTCTACCTGTCGTTCTCTATTGTAACTTCACATTACGACAAAAAGGCAAAAGAGTACGCAGGCGACAACGCTGCGAAAGAGTATGTTTACCTCGACTCGATTGCATCGAAAAAAGTATGGTTCGGCTATACCCTTAAGGAGTGCCGTGCCAAAGAGTTGAACCTCGGTCTTGACCTGAAGGGCGGTATGAATGTCACCATGGAGGTGAGCGTTCCGGATATTATCCGCGTGCTGTCGGGCAATAACACCTCGGAGACCTTCACAAAGGCTATGGCACTGGCTCAGGAGAAACAGAAATCGAGCGGTACAGACTTTGTAACTCTCTTTATCGAGTCGTTCAAGGAGGTCGACCCGGATGCCAAATTGGCATCGGTATTCGCATCCTACGAATTGAAAGACAAAATCACACTTGCTTCGTCCAACTCGGATGTTGAGAAAGTACTCCGTGAGGAGGTCGATGGTGCAGTGGACAACTCGTTCAAAGTGTTGCGTACCCGTATCGACCGTTTCGGTGTGGTACAACCGAACATTCAGAAACTCTCGCAGCAAGGGCGTATCTTGATTGAGTTGCCGGGTGTGAAAGAGCCTGCGCGTGTGCGTAAGTTGCTCCAAGGTTCGGCGAACCTTGAGTTCTGGGAGACCTACGACCTGAACGAGATTCTCCCGCAACTTATCCAGATTAATGCAGAGTATGCACAGTTGAACGCTCCTGCCGATGCGGCTGCTGAGGTTGTAAAAGAAGAGGCTAAGTCCGCACAAACGGACGCAAACGACGACATCGCTGCGCTGGTAGACAGCCTGCAAGAGGACTCGGCTGCGCTGGAGGCTGACCAAGAGAAGCGTTTTGAGGAATACAAGAAACAAAACCCGCTGTTCGCCATCCTGAACCCGTCGGTAAATCAACAGGGACAGGCTTATCGCGGGCCGGTGGTAGGTACGGTACACTATACCGACACGGCTCTTGTAAGCGAGATACTTAGTTCGCAGATTGCCAAGCAAGTACTTCCTCGCGACCTGCGTCTGCGTTGGACGGTTAAGTCGGTAGACGATGCCGAGCAGTACTATCAGTTGGTGGCACTCAAGGCACAGCGTGATGGTCGTGCGTCTATGGAGGGCGATGTCATCACCGATGCCCGTGCCGATTTCTCGCAGACCAGTGCTTATGCCAATGTATCTATGTCGATGAACGCTGAGGGCTCTAAGGCTTGGCAGCGTATTACCAAAGAGAACATCGGTAAGTCGATTGCTATTGTTCTTGATGGATTCGTGTACAGTTTCCCGACCGTGCAGAACGAGATAGCCGGTGGTAACAGCCAGATTACGGGTAACTTCACCGTGGAAGAGGCAAAAGACTTGGCAAATACCCTGAACTCGGGTAAGATGCCGGCACCTGCACGCATCATTCAAGAGGATGTCGTTGGTCCTACGCTAGGTAAAGCCGCTATTCACGATGGTCTGTGGAGTTTCGTACTCGGCTTCGTGCTGATACTTGTCTACATGATTTTCTACTACGGCTGGATTCCGGGTTTGATCGCAGATGCCGCTCTGTGCTGCAACATTTTCTTGCTGGTAGGTATTCTGGCTTCGTTCTCTGCCGTGCTGACGCTGCCGGGTATCGCAGGTATCGTGCTGACCATGGGTATGGCGGTGGATGCGAACGTGCTGATATACGAGCGTATTCGTGAGGAGATGCGTGGCGGAAAGACCATGCGTAAGGCTATCGAGGAAGGATTCAAGAACGCTATCTCGGCTATCGTGGACGCCAACGTGACCAGTTTCTTGACCGGTGCTATCTTGGCTATCTTCGGTACAGGTCCTATCAAGGGCTTTGCCGTTACCTATATGATTGGTATCATCTCGTCGTTCCTGACTGCTGTGTTTATCACGCGTCTGTTGCTGGAAGATTATGCAAAGAACGAGAACGCCAAAGAGCTGTCGTTCTGCACCCGCATGACCAAAAACTTCTTGCAGAACACGAACGCCGATATCATCAAATTCCGTAAGTATGCGTACTCGATCTCGGGCGTGCTGATTATCTTCGCTATCCTCGGTCTGGAGCCGCATGTGTTCGGTAAGTTGAACCTCGGTATCGACTTCTCGGGTGGTCGTAACTATGTCATCCGCTATGCACAACCTGTCAACACGCAGGATGTTCGTGAGTCGCTCGACAATGTATTCAAGGCAAACCTCGACGGCGACGACTCCTACTCGCTGAATGTGATTACGATTGGTAGCAGCAACCAAGTGCGTGTATCGACCAACTATCGTATTCAAGACCAGTCGGAAGACGCTGATACACAGATAGAAACCCTGCTCTACGAAGGTAGCAAACCGTTCCTGGCTGACGATATCACGCTGGATGATTTCAAATCGACGGAGATAAATCCGGAGGTAGGTATCATGCAGTCGCAAAAGGTAGGTCCTGCTGTGGCTGACGACATCACGACCGCTGCCGTTTGGGCTATTATTGCCGCCCTGCTCGGTATATTCATCTACATCTTGGCTCGTTTCCGCAACTTTGCTTACTCGGTAGGCTCTATCGCAGCCCTGACGCACGATACAGTAATTATCTTGGGTCTGTATGCAATTCTATGGAAAGTGATGCCGTTCTCGATGGAGATTGACCAGTCGTTTATTGCGGCTATCCTGACCGTTATCGGTTACTCGATCAACGCCACGGTGGTTATCTTTGACCGTGTGCGTGAGAACAATCACCTCTATCCAAAGCGTGACCGTGCTATCAATATCAACAACGCTATCAACTCGACCTTTGGCCGTACTTTCTCGACCTCTATGTCGACGCTGGTCGTTCTGCTCGCGATCTTCTGCTTCGGTGGCGAGACCATCCGTGGCTTCGTATTCGCCCTGCTGATGGGTGTTATCGTGGGTACTTGGTCGTCGGTATGCATCGCATCGCCGTTGGCTTACGATATTCAGCGTGCGCAAGACCGCCGCAAGGCACGCAAGGCTGCTAAGGCTGCGTAATAGGATATATGCAATCAAATCAATCTATACCGGTTCTATTGGTTTTATTTGATTGTATATAAATAGTAATCCTTATCCTACAAATAAAGACCCGTTATTTATGAGGTAAAACCGAGTGAATAATCTCTCGAAAAGTCTGTCTGACACTATTGGTGTTTAGACAGACTTTTTGTTTATACCCTATACCTGCTTTTTGTATAGACGCCTTACCTATCTATCCTTTTGCAAAGATACGCTATGCCGATTCTTTTACAGTTACCCTATGTCTATTCTAATGAACTGATACCCTTACCTATTCTTTTGCAAAGATACAACAGAATCACTGCCGTTGTCCGTGCAACATAAAAGAGCAATGAGTGACGCATATATTATGGTCTACAACGCCGATAAATAAAGGCATTTGAGGGCGTTTCAGGTACAAGAAATGTCTATTAGCCCATTCTTTCTATTCCATTCGTTTTTTTATTCTATTCGATTCTTGTCCTTTCTATTATAGTATAGTCTAGTCCTTTTTCTCTGTGCGAATAAGTACATATCCCATATACATATATAAACAAAAGACGCATTTACAATTTCTTGTAAATGCGTCCTTTTGTGTCCCCCGAGAGGCTCGAACTCTCGACCCACTGATTAAGAGTCAGTTGCTCTACCAACTGAGCTAGGGAGACTACTTATTATGATTTGCTTTCGCAGATCTGCCTATTCGAGGAAGGTTTCTTCTCAAAAGCGGCTGCAAAGGTACTGCTTATTTTCGATATACGCAAATCTTTTCGTGCTTTTCTTTGCTTTTTCTGCTTTTTGCACACTTTTAATAGGGTTGCAAGAGGAACTATAGAAATTAGAATGCGCTGCGTTAAGGGTCTATTAATGGTAATTTAATAGCGAACCAAATGAATGGTATCGGAATAGCAATTTTGCATCCTCTGTGATACACACACCATCTTTCCATTACTTGTCTGCGCCCTGCCGGCCGAAGCCGCTATAGACTACATGGAGCGAGAGTGGGTCGCCGGAGTAGCGGGCACTATGTATTTGTGTGGCGGAGATGGTTTGCGCCTCTTTGACAGAGGTGACGGTCGAGGAGGACGAATAGTATGAAGATGAACTACTAGAGGTCTCTACTGCTACCGGCACAAGGAGCATGTCAAGCATGTCGTGTTGTCCTACGCTATCGGTGTTGACAGAGTCGCGTAATTGGTTGGTTAGCAGCGTTGAGAGGTCGTATGAGTAGTAGTATATTGTGTTGCCATCATCGTCTGTGTCTGTGGTCAGTGCGCTCAGTATGGCTACAGTGTCCGAGGGTAGTTCTTTCTTCCGGAAGAAACGCTCTCGGCTGCTCTCCTTAATAAGAAGCATATACGATGCGGGTTGTAACCAATCCTCGCGCGTCTTGTCGGCGGTAGAACCGCTGAATACATTTAATACATTGACGCGTAGCATGGCTTGGTTGACATAGGGGCGTTTCTTTATCCCGTTGAATACCAATTCGCTGTGGATGTTTTCTGCCATCTGCCCGATAGGCAGACTCATACGGGTATATACGCCTGCGGGGGCAACGATATAGTTGAAAGTACTGTCTTTGGTCAGTTGCTCGATAATATCTGCTTTGTTCTGATAATCAAAGCGATTCAGTTGGCGCACCTCGGAGTTGGCGTAGAAGCCCACCACATCATTCACGGTAGTGTCCTGTGCTTCATTCAGTTTGCGGTAACTGAAGTGGTAGTACACGCCCATACTGATGTCGAGCAGGTTCAGTACGGACGAACTGCCAAAAGTGGGGGTAATACAAATGCCCTTAAAGAGGTCATTGAAAGTCTCTTGGCTCGAGAAATCGCGTATTGCGCCGAAGCGTTTGGCAAAGTCGTCCTGTAGTCGGCAGCGTACTAACGGCAGGTAGGTAGAGGTGGTTGAAGAGTAGACGGAGTCTTGCTTCTGCCCTGGTACGACAATGCGTTGGTTACGAAGCAGCAAGGTAGAGTCTTCAAAACTGCAGTAGTCTGTAATGGCAATGTCGGTTTGGTAGGGCGTGAGAGGGGCGTACTCGAGTGCCTTACGGTCTATCTCGTAGATATTCACTGCCAATGGTGACTCATCGTCTCCCGTCCACGACTGGTAGCAGAAGAGCAGGCAAACCGAGTCTACCACCGCGTTCTCAGGGAATTGGAAGCCTTCGGGACATGCTATTTGGGTCAGTACCTCGGCACGCAATGTTCCGTAAGCAGTCTCTATCTCGCCTACAAGAAAAGAGTCCGGCGAGGAGATAATGTGCTGACACTCAATAGTTGCTGACCGGAGAGCAAACGAGTCTGCCTTAACAACAATGACATCCTCGTCGTCGAGCAGGGTGCTACCTGCGTTGGTAACATCGTTCTTGCACGCCACAAGGCAGCAGCAGGCAATCAGTATAGGGAGTATGCGACGCATTAGGTCTAACGGGAATGTGTAATTTGTAATGTGTAATTTGTAATTGTTGCCTTATGGAGTGCGCTTTTTGTTTTGCGGTGTTGATACCTAATATGAGCCGGCGGATTACTCTCCCAGCAGGCTGCTGCAGAAGGTATGGTATGTCTCGGAGGTATTCTCCTCTTTGTAGTACATAATGGGTTTGCGGCTGGTTTCTGCGTAGTTCATCAATCGTTGATTGGTGTTTGGCGCAGAGAAGACAATCGCATCGGAATAGTCGATAGCGAGTCGCATAAGTTCCTCGTAACCAACCGGGAAGCCCGCAATACTGCGCACATCGTTCTTGGCAATACCGTCAATCAGCAGTTTGTCGGCAAATTTTGTGCCAAAGGGTGTCTTGTATTCATCCGAGTCGATAGAAAGCACTATTTTCGAGTTGGCAAAGAACGGCTCATCGGCATAAGCCTTCTTCAAATAAAGCGGTGCGAGTGCAGACATCCACCCCGAACAATAGACGATATTCGGCGTCCAACGCAGTTTCTTTATCGTCTCGATGGCACCGCGGGCATAGAAGATACAACGCTCGTCGTTATCGCTGTATTCAACGCCATTTTCATCGGTAGTACCCCTACGGCGACGGAAAAATTCGTCGTTGTCAATAAAGTAAATCTGTATGCGTGCCGACTGAATACTGGCGACTTTGATAAGCAACGGGTGGTCGGTGTCGTTGATGATGATATTCATGCCCGACAGGCGGATGACCTCGTGCAACTGGTTACGCCGCTCGTTGATGTCGCCGAACTTTGGCATGAAAGTGCGCGTTTCGTAACCATGCGCTTGGAAGTACTCGGGCAGTTCGCGGTTGAGCATGCGGATTGGGGTCTCTTCCGCCAAGTAAGGATAGATTTCCTGCGAGATAAATAAGATACGGTTTGGCTCCTTCATAAGCATGCGTTTTTTATGGGTTATACTTGCGCCCCGCCGTTGTGCCATTGCGCTGCCTTATCGGCTATCCATTGTGGAATTGCCCGGTGTACTTTGTGGCTAAACTACGGAAATCGTACTGCAAAGGTACAAAAAATAATTGACATTTCCACTATTTTGAAACATTTTTCTGTTATTTTTAGCGCATTTTTTCGTTATTATATAGAAAAGTCGTACCTTTGTGTGCGTTTTGTAGGACTTTCTTATTTTAGGCTCTTATCTGAGGCAGGGTGTTCATGCCGTGGAACAGTATAGGGCTGGAACAGGGTAAGAACAGGGCACAAACAGGGAAAAAGCAGGGAATGTTCCACAACTCGCCTAAATTCGTATAGTTGTCAGTTTGTAAATTTGTAAACAAAAGAAGATATGCAAATTATTCGTACCAAAGAGGAATTGTGCAAGCAGGTAGATGCGTGCAAACAACAAGGTAAAATGATTGGGCTTGTGCCTACTATGGGTGCACTCCACGATGGGCATGCGTCGCTGGTGCGTCGTGCCGTGAGCGAGAATGCCGTTTGTTTCGTCAGTGTTTTCGTGAATCCAACACAATTTAATAACAAGGAAGACCTTGCCAAATACCCACGCACCCTTGAGCGCGATGCGGAGTTGCTCTCGTCGTTGGGTGCTGATTTTGTCTTTGCTCCTACACCCGAAGAAATGTACACTTCTGCCGAATTGAACGGTACTTTTGCCTTCGATTTTGGTGGACTCGACCAAGTAATGGAGGGCAAAATGCGCCCGGGACACTTCAATGGTGTGGTGCAAGTGGTGAGCCGCCTTTTCTACCTCGTTCGCCCCGACCGTGCGTATTTCGGAGAGAAGGATTATCAGCAGTTGGCGATTATCCACTACATGGTAGAGCATTCGGAGTTGGCAGGTACTTTCGGCGACTTGAAAATAATAGGTTGTCCTATTGTGCGTGAGGCAACAGGGCTTGCGCTGAGCAGCCGTAACGAACGCCTGAGCGACACCGAGAAGCAGACGGCGGTACATATATCCAAAGCCCTCTTTGCCAGTCTGATTTGGGCAAAGACGATGACGGTGGCAGAGGTGCAGCAAAAAGTGATCAATACAATAAATGGTATCGATGGATTGGAGGTGGAGTACTACGAGATAGTAGACCAATCCACGCTGCAACCGACTACCACTTTTGACCATGCTATCGGCTGTATTACAGTCTATTGCGGTGATGTGCGACTGATAGACAACATTAAATACAATGTGTAATTTGTAATTGTGCATTGTGATGCGGTTGGTGGTCGATAAATATATTCCGTTTGTGGCGGAGACGATAGCGTCTTCTGCTTCGGCTTTGTGGCGAGGAGTGGAGGTCGTACCGTTGGAACCGGAAGAAATCACCTCTGCGGCGGTGAAAAATGCCGATGCGCTGATAGTACGCACCCGCACCAAAGTGAATGCGGCGTTGCTCGAGGGTAGCAAGGTGCAGTTCGTGGCGACTGCGACTATCGGTTTCGACCATATCGATGCAGATTATTGTGCCTTGTCGGGGATAGAATGGATTTCTTGCCCGGGCTGCAATGCACAGGCGGTGTGTGACTATATCGAAGAGGCACTTGCGGAACTGAAAATCCCGTTGGATTCGGCCAAAATTGGTGTTGTAGGTGTGGGGCATGTCGGGACACTTGTTGCTCGCATGGCAGCGGCACGAGGGGCGCAGGTACTGCTATGCGACCCGCCGAAGCAAATAGGCGTTTCTCTCGATGAAATCGCACGAAATTGTACTATTATTACTTTTCATACACCTCTTACGCACGAGGGAGCATATCCTACTTATCATCTCTGCGATGTCGATTTCCTCTCGGCGTGCAAGACGGGCGCAATTATTATCAATGCTGCACGAGGTGGGGTAGTGGACGAGGACGCTCTGCTGCAGAGCGGACATCCTTGCATAATAGACACATGGGAACATGAGCCGCTGATTAACAGAGCATTACTGGCACATTCGCGCCTTGCGTCGTTCCATATTGCGGGCTATTCGGTAGAGGGGAAATACAACGCCTCGCAGCGGTGTTTGGACGCCTTGGCACAGCATTTTGCATTGCCCTCTTTGCCAATTGACAGAAAAGTTGTACCTTTGCAGCAGAAATATGGGGACAGCCGTGCGGGTTGGCTCGGTCGTGTGTCAGCATCACTCAAGGCACACCCCGCTGATTTTGAGGCACTGCGCAAACAGTATGCTTTGCGCTGAAATGCAATTGTGAAATAGAGATGAACAATGTAGGAAGTACTTCTATTCTCATTGCATCCACATTACTTTCGAATAGGAACGAAGTCTTATAAGAGACTACTTTGGCAGACTTCGTCCTTGCTATTCAACGCCCTCGAAAAGGAAATAGCACAGCCCAACCGTGCATGTTAATTGTTAATTATTACTTGTTAATTGATACATGGCAAACTTTCAGAAACTGACCCCTCGGGCAACTGACTACTCGAAGTGGTACAACGAATTGGTTGTTAAGGCCGACCTGGCAGAGCAATCTGCGGTGCGCGGCTGTATGGTGATAAAACCTTACGGATACGAGATTTGGGAGCGTATCCAGGCGGCTCTGGACACACGCTTCAAGGAGCACGGCGTCAAGAACGCTTATTTCCCTTTGCTGATTCCCAAGTCCTATTTCAGCCGCGAGGCAGAGCATGTCGAGGGCTTCGCTAAGGAGTGCGCTGTCGTAACGCACCACCGCCTGATGAACGACCCGGAGGGCAATGGCGTCATCGTCGATCCCGAAGCAAAACTTGAGGAAGAACTCATCATCCGCCCTACTTCCGAGACGATTATCTGGTCTACCTATAAGAATTGGATTTCGTCCTACCGCGACCTGCCCATCAAGTGCAACCAGTGGTGCAATGTCATGCGTTGGGAGATGCGTACCCGCCTCTTCTTGCGTACGGCGGAGTTCTTGTGGCAGGAGGGTCATACCGCCCACGCCACCCGCGAGGAGGCTGACCAATTTGCGCACGATATGTTGGAGGTGTATGCCGATGTGACGGAGAACATTATGGCCATTCCGGTCGTCAAGGGAACCAAGTCGCCCAACGAGCGTTTTGCGGGTGCGGTGGAGACCTATTGCATGGAGGCGATGATGCAGGACGGCAAGGCGTTGCAGGCAGGCACGAGCCACTTCTTGGGTCAGAATTTCGCCAAGTCGTTCGATGTGCAATTCTTGTCGAAGGAGAATAAATACGAGTACCCGTGGGCTACCTCGTTTGGTGTTTCCACTCGTCTGATGGGTGCGCTTATCATGACCCATTCCGACGACAACGGCCTTGTTTTGCCGCCGCATTTGGCGCCTATTCAGGTCGTTATCATCCCTATTTTCAAGACGGCAGACCAACTCGCTGCGCTGCTTGAGAAACTCAACCCGATTGCCGATGCGCTCAAGGCGAAAGGCATCCGTGTCGAATTGGATACGGAGGAGAAATACACGCCGGGCTATAAGTTTGCCGACTACGAGTTGAAGGGTGTGCCGGTTCGCCTCGCCATGGGTAGCCGCGACCTGGAGAACGGTACGATAGAGATTGCCCGCCGTGATACGATGGAGAAGCAGACCATCTCTGTGGAGGGCATTGTGGAGCATATTCCTGCGTTGCTCGAGGAGATTCAGCACAATATCTATCAGAAGGCGCTCGATTTCCGTATTGCCAACACCCGTGAGGTCAATTCCTATGAGGAGTTCAAGGAGGAGATCAAGAAGGGTGGTTTCCTGCTTTGCCATTGGGACGGCACGGCCGAGACGGAGGAGAAGATTAAGGCAGAGACCAAGGCGACCATTCGTTGTATTCCGTTGCACGACCTGCCGGGTCATACCAACGAGCCGGGCAAGTGCATGGTTACGGGCAAGCCGTCAAAGGGTCGTGTTGTCTTCGCCCTTGCGTACTAAAAAGTATATGTATAACTATGGTGGCACTGTGTGTGCTGCCATAGTTTGTCTTTCAGGGGACTTCTATAAATTGCTTTGTAGTGATTTTGGAATTTTGTACAGCCCCTAATTTGCAGAAATTATATTAAACGGGGAACTTATAGTACTCCCCTTAATTTGTACCTGTTATGAAGAACACGAATTTTCTCTCTCGTTGTATTCTATTCTTCAGTCTGCTGTGGACAACTCCTGCCATGGCGGGAGTAACCACCTATACTTTTACCTCTACGCAGTGGGCGAGCCGGCAGGGTACTACGGCTTGCGACGGTAAGACAGACGGTTGGGTGTGTGATAAAGAGGGCGAAAGTCTGTCTACCTCGTACCAATTAGGGGTAAAAGTAACAGCGGGCTTCTCGGGTGCGGGGGCTACTTCGGTGCTGACTTTCAATCAAGTACAGCGCATTACATTCAACTACGCCACGACTGCCAAGGGCAAGGGTAGCCTGCGTGTGCAGATAGGGGACAACGCACCTATTGATACCGCACTCGCCATTGCCAACCCCGACAACACGAATTGTACGCTTGTGTTGCCCGAGGAGCAGACGGGGCAAATTCGCTTTACGGTCAACTGTTCGAAGAACTCTATCTACCTCAACTCTATTACGATTTATTCTGCAGACGGTGTGGCACCCGATTTTACGCGGACTACCTACCGCCTGGTGACTGACCTCAGGCAGTTAGAGGACTCCGACCAAGTGATGATTGGCGTGGCGGACGGCAGTACGCATAAGGTGTTGGGCTACTACGACGAGAGTGTTAGCAAGAATCATATCTGTGCTATCACGGGTGCGTACTCGGCGGACGGCAGTACGATTGAGCCGAACGAGGCGGCTATTTATACGCTCCGCAAGGTGGCAGACACGGACGGCACGGCGTGCTTTGTGCTGCAAGACGAACTGCGCTACGAGGAGGCGTATCTGGTGGCGAACGGCGGTAAGACCAAGAACCGCCTTGCTGCATGGGACACATACACTTCGCCTACCTATGGGGCATTCGGCTTGTGGACTATATCCGTAACGCCTTCGGGGGTGGCGACTATTGTCAATCGGGGTACGAGCCTTGCGAATACGCTGCTCTATAACGCCACGGACAACATTTTCTCCTGCTATGCGCAGGCGGCGAAATATACGCCCGTTGCACTCTATCGGGCCACGCCTGCGCCGCCTACCGACCTGCCTGTTATACTTGCGCCGTTGGTCGCTTTCCCCGATGTATGCCTCTCTGTGGCGACCATTACGGGCAGCAAGACAGTGCGGGTAAATGCGGCGAACCTCTCGGGCGACATCTCGGTGTCGCTGAAGCACGGTGCGCCTTTCTCGCTCTCAGCCTCTTCGTTTAGCCGTTATGGGGACGATATTACGGTGTCTTATTCGGCCACCGAGGCGGGGCAGTACCTGGATACACTGGTGCTTGCGTCGCCCGATACTACGGTCTTTGCGCCGGTGCTGCTGCGGGTGTCGCCGCTGCTCAGTATCGCCGAAGCGGTATGGCAAGAGGACTTTGCGGCTACCTATCTTGGCGAGGTCGTCGTAACCAAGAAGTGCGACCGCTATATTTTTGTCCGTGACGAGACGGGGAGTATGCTGCTCTACGACACGGGTACGGCAGACGGCAAACGCTACGGCTCGGGGTTGGAGAACGGGCATGTACTGACGGGTGTGCATGGGCGTTTCCAGAACTACTACGGTGTACCGGAACTGCTGCCTACCGCGGCGTGGACGGTGGCAGCGCACAAGACAGAGTGCCTGCCCGACTCGGGTTTGCTTGCGCTCGATAGTGCGGATGTGTGCCGCTATGTAGTGCTGGATAGTGCCGAAGTCAACGGAGATTTTTGTACTTTCCGTGGGGTATCGTACGCCGTAGAGAACCGTTTCGATATAGGGCGTTTGGTCGAGCAGAAGCCTACCCGACTGACGGCGGTGGTCTATTACGACCACGAGGTTGTTACCCTCTGGCCTGTGGCGCAGACGCTCTATCCCGAGCCTACGGCGATAGAGTCTGCCGAGGCGGAAGATACGGCGCAGCGATATACGCTATTGGGTGTGCCTGTCAGCCAAGAGCAGACGGGAATTACCGTTCAAAAGGGAAGAAAGTACCTGCGCAGGTAGAGGAATGTGTGCATAAGGAAATGCGTACATCTGTGAGGGGGTGTGCGCACATAAGTAATATGAGGAGAGGTTGTCTATGGAATAGGCAGCCTCTTTCTTTTATATTGTGTGTACGAGGGTAGTAGGAAACATCCTGCTCGCTGTGTTCGCGAAAAAGGGAGAAAAGCAAAGGCAGTGGCGGCAGAAAAAAGGACGATTTATTTCAGCCACCCAAGGCATAAAAGTTTGTTTCTCTACTTTCCCTTTATCATCTCTCCCTTTATCATCTCTCGTGTAACTAATATATCTCTATATGTAATTCATATGACAATCATATGCGATTCTTATGTGATTCTTATGTGATTCATATGAAATTCCCGAATGAATGCCTAATCAGATTCGACTCAATCCTATATCAATTATCTGTCCAATCCATGTCCTCAGAATCGGAATAGATCAATTATCTTTGGGCAGTAGGTCGGTCATCGTTTGGCAATAGGTCAATGATCTGTCGGCAGTAAGAATGAGGAAAAACAGTCTGTATGAGGTGTCTTTTTGTGCAGTTGCCACGAAAAATGCGCTTTTTCTTTGCGTATATTAGGAAAAAGTACTACCTTTGCGCCACTTTGATAGATGGCAGTGCTAAATCGTCCCTTTTTGATAAGCCAATGATGCCGATTTATCGGGTAGAATGTTCAACCTCCAAATTTTATTTTCCTATGAAGAAAACAATGACCCTTTTGGTACTCCTATGTACCCTATGCATGAGTACCCACGCCACACTTATCTTCCACGAGAGTTTTAACCAAGACGCCGGACAACTCACTGCTGGGCGTGCTACGAATTGCAACGATAGTACGAAATGGTGGTCTGTTGGAGGTTGGTCTGGCTCAGCAAGTTCACCAACAAAACCTATTATGGTTACAGAAGGCGGGCTTTCGTATGAGGGCTATGTTGACGCTGGTGTAGGCAACAAAGCACAACTAGACGCTGTTTCCGGCACTATCGATGTGCGTCGTTTTGTCCCTGTCACATCAGGCAGTGTCTATGCAGCGGCTATTATAAACATCGAAAGTGCAAATACAGAATATATATTCGGACTATGCGAAGGCAACACCACCTATACCTCAAGACTATTTGCGAAAGGCGTAGAAGGCGGATTTCAGTTATCTATAGCCAAGGGTGCCGAACTAAAAACAGCCATTCCCTATACAGATGCAGTACTGACATACAATACCAACTATCTTATTGTGGTCGAATATGTATTTAAGGAAGGGGCAAAAAATGATAGTGTAAACCTATGGGTAAATCCCACCAAATCTTCCACAACTCCAACACTCGTTTGCGATACGGCATTAGCCAACGCCAAGAACGATATGACAAAAATAGCAGGCGTATTTCTCCGTCAAAACTCCAATGGTTCTAAGTTTACTATCGATGAAATAAAAGTAGCCACCTCTTGGAACGACCTCTTCGAAGGCGGTGACACCCCCGACCCGACGCCTACCGCCACCATCACTGCTCCATCCACACTCACTTTTACTGCCCCCATATTTGTAGGCGAGACCTATACCTCCAAGTTCACTGTTTCGGGCAGCAACCTCACGGGCGACATCACTCTCGCCTGCAGCAACGCTGAGGTGGTACTCGACAAAACGACCATCACCAAAGCAGATGCAGAAGCCGAAGGTGGCGTAGAGGTAACCGCTACCCTAACCGCTGCAACGGCAGGCATGCAGACGGCAACGATTACCCTCTCTTCGGAAAACGCAACTGATGTTAAGGTAACAGCCTCGTGGCAGGCAACAGCCCTCAATAAAGTAGCCACCATCGCTGCCCTCAAAGCGGGTGTAACATCAGACCCCGAAGTATTGTTCCTCTACACAGGCGAAGCGGTTATCACTTACTACGAAGTGACGGGCGAATATGACACGCCTGTCTTCTATGTGGAAGATGCAACGGGTTCCGTACGCATCTACGATTACTACTCTTTGAATACATGCAAAGTCGGCGACAAAATCAAAGACTTCATGGTTGTTGCTTCGGAGGAGGAGTTATACAGAGGCTTACCATTCTCTTTCGTTTCAACGGCTACTGTTGTCAGCAGCGGCAACGAGTGGACACCGCAGGTGGTTACGCTCAAAGACTTGCAAGACAATGCTGCCGACTACCTCATGGAGTTAGTGAAAGTAGAGAATGTTACGCTCGACAACACCGAGGCTGACTACAAAGCAGGCAACAATGCCATCTCGCAAAACGGTACTTCGGGTGCTTTCAACTTGACAAGCGACAACACCTTGGTAGGTACCGCTAAACCCGCCACCGCCGACATCGTAGGTATCTCCTACTACACCTCGGGCTACAACATCCGTGTGCGCACGGCGGCAGACATCGTGGCAAAGACCGACCCGACCTCTATTGAGACCATCTCTCTCGACCAACTCACGGGCGAATATACTATCTACACCGTTTCCGGACAACGCACCGACGCTTTGCAAGCAGGTGTCAACATCATCCGTCAGGGCGACAAGACCTACAAGGTTATTCGCTAATTTCTCTACCCCCACAAGCGTATACCATACTCTTGTGGGGGTTACTATATATAGTTTTGCACAAAAAACACAAACGATAATGAAACAACGAACCCTACTATCTGTTGTACTCCTCTTTTGGGGTCTTTTCCTTCCCGCCCACGCAGCCGACAACCTGCTCAACAACGGCGACTTCGAGGAAGCAAAGAGCAGTTTCTTTGGAGCGGAGTTTACCGATTGGAACTTCGGCGGCGAGATAGCTATAGAGACCACTGATGTGCAGCACGGCGAAAAAGCGTTCCGCACGGTGAAAGTATCGATGACCCGTTCCCTCAACCAGTCTGTCGATTTGCAGAGCGAGGTCGTAGGACAGGAATTCGAACTGACCATCCACTACAAAACTCTCACGGCCAACGAGGGCGATATTTTCCTCAATAGCCAATGGGAGTATCTGCGCCCCCAGTCGGGTACGCCACACGACAGTGCAGTGCTCAACCAAGTGTTGCCGCTGAGCAGTGAGTGGAAAGAACTCACTTTCAAGACCACAAAACCGCAAGACGGCTCGTCTTTGTTGGTCAGCATCGGCGTGAAGAAAGGCGCAAAAGTGCTATTCGATAACTTCACGCTCACCCGTACCGATAACACCGAGCCGTGGTATACCCTCTTGCCGGAGAAAATCAATACAGCGAATTGCAACATCGGCGACAGCGTGCTGATGGCAACCCTCATTGTGCGGCAGGGCAATCTCACGCAGCCCGTCAATCTGATGATTACGGGCGACGGGCGTACGGCTTTCCACCTCGCGAAGACCACTGCCACTGCCGCAGAAGATACAATTGCACTTTGGTTTGCCCCGACTACGATGGGTATCTACAAGGCCACTCTCTCAACCGACTGCGCCGAGGCACTCGACTACAACACGACCCGCACACTCTACGCTACTGCGACCGACTCGACCCTGCTGCCCGAGATTACGCTCACGCCCTCGTCGCTGCCTGCTTTCGCTGCCAAGGTGGGCGAGAGCATAGAGGACACTATCACCGTAACGAGCCAAAACAGTATCGATTTTGTCTATGTATCATGCACGAATACAGAGGAGAATGGCGCATTCCGTATTAACTCATCGTTGCTGCCCCGTAACGCCGAGAGCAAAGTGTGTGTTACTTTCAACCCCTCGAAAGCAGGAACCTACTCGGCAACGATTACCTTCACCACAACGGGTGCTACGCCCAAGACGATGGTTGTAACGGGGACGGCGACCGAGAAAGACTCTACTACTGTGGATTGGGCTACGGACTTTAGTTGGGACACCACTGCCCCGCTGACACTCTTGAAAGAGGGCTTCGACAATATCAACCACAACCAAACATTGCACCTCGACGGGTGGCAGAATGTGGTGCTGCAAGGTGCGCGTCCGTGGTGGGGCTATGAGGACAAGAACAACGACGGCGAACACTGCGCCAAGGCAACGGCATATATCTGGGGCGAAACGGATTCCACCCTCTACGAAATGTGGCTCGTAACGCCTGCGCTCGACTATAAGAACGCTAAGAATCAGGTATTTACCTTCCGTGTGCGGGGCGACTATGTGGCAGACGGGCAGTCGGCAAAACTGCAACTCTACTACATTGATGCGACCGATACGACCGATGTCTATACCCAAGATTTACAGATAGATATGCCTGCTACCGAAGACCAACATGGCGACTGGCTGGACTTCCAAGTGAACCTCACGGGGCAAGAGAATATCGCAGACGCGTTCTTTATGGCGTTCCGCTTCACAGGGTACAGCGGCAACAACGGCGTGGCGACTTACCTCATCGACGATGTATCGTGGGGGCGCGACGACCTGCCGTTGCTTTCTGCAGATTCCGTGCAAATAGTCGGTACAGCGGGGCTGAACGAGAAGAAAGTGTTCCCGCTTGTTGTCCACGGAACGAACCTGACGGAAGAAATAACTATCTCTGTAACAGGCAATAACGCAAGCAAATACAAAGTAGTACCCACCACGCTGCCCGCTATAGGCGGTATCGCTGCGGTTGAGTTCCAATCCGACCAAGAGGGTGTACATGAGGCATATCTGCGTATCCGTTCGCGCGGTGCGGTGGATTTGTATATCCCTATGGCAGTCCTCGTAAAAGCGAACACGGCTATCGAGAACACCGAAGACAGCGCACTGCTTCGCCGACTGCTGCTCGATGGCGGGGTATTGTATATCGAGACCTCAGACGGGCGATATATGCTCGACGGACGGGTCGTGCGTTAAGACGAGTACACTGTAAATCAGCCGATTGACTACCGCTCTGCTTCGATGCTGCGAAGTGGGGCGGTGGCTCTTTTTGTACCTGCTCAAAGTCCGCTCAAAAATAGAGCATACTTGTAGTTATCCTTTGCTTATCCCTTGCTCATCCCTTGCTAATCGTATACACTTTCTTTAGAGCAGATGTGGTGCGTGTGCGTGCGAGGAGATTTGGGAAATAAGGTCGGATGTGGAGAAAATAGACAAAAAGCAGGCGAAAATGTCTGAAAAATGCGGGGAAGTGTTGTGTAACTACTTGCTTTGCTGTATCTTTGTACGCAAATTGGGTAAATGGAACAGAAATGAAACACAATATGAAACTACATTTGAAACGATGGGGGGCAGTGATTGGATTGTTGCTTACCCTCGCAGTGGGAACAGGTTGGGCAGAAAATACTTGGTTCGACGAACCGTCCAACTTCTCCTCCTACTCCTTAGGCAGCGGTAGAGTACACTTCAAAGTACTCGTCTTCGCTCGTGGTGGTTCTAACAATCACTGGGCGATAGGCGGTACGAATGTCTATGCTCGGCTCGAAGACAACACACAAATCAAAATCCTCTCCTATGTGGGTGATAACGAGCAAAACACCGATACCGATGACCGTGGTTGGGTGAAGCTCACGCCGGAGAACGGTACTATCGTCATCACCAATGTCTACGAGCGGGTCAACATTACCGTAAAAGAGGGTAGTGGTGAGCGTGCGATGAGTTTGACGCGTATCAAGCAGACCGATACACCTACTTGGCTCGAGTTCGATTGGTATCCCTCTACCGCTTTGGACGGAAAGAAGTTCACTGCCGCTATCTATGTACACGAGACGAGCAAGTGGACGGATTATACCCATACCTACACCCTTGGGGATTACACGGCAGAGTCGCCGCAATCGCCTTTGCTCTCCGATCCTATTTTCTACAATGTGGGCGACAATGGTAAGGCAGGATTCGGCTACTGCCTTATCCCCTATGTTACCTACCAAGACCCCATATCGTACCACACGAGTTTCGCTCCCAACGACGAGTTGAAGACAGAAGACCGCTCGGGAAACCTCTTTGTGATGACCACAGACTCTGTGCAGAAGGGCTATTCGGTTACCTTCACCGTAAAGCGCGATGGCGACCAAACACAAGAGGTGCGCTCGAACCTTGTGGATATACCTGCATTCCATCGCATACATAACTTCAAGGCAACCAATTACAAACGCAAGGACGGAACAGCATACAACAAATACACCACCCTCAGTTGGACAATACACAACCCGACGGCACGAGACATTATGTCGTCCGATATGTTCCAGTTGGAGCGTTCGTACTACGCCGACTTCAAAGAAACGGAGTCGCTCGGTATGCTATCCGCATCGTTTGACTCGTTGAACACTACTTACACCTATGTGGACTCGACTGACGCGGCACTCTACAACAAAGTAGACCGCACACACCCTGTCTATTACCGCGTTATCCGTACGAGTACCATCAATTGGGGCTACTCGGGACACGCATGGGTAGGCATAGACAGCATACTCAAAGAGCCGAAACTGCTGACCTTGCGAGAAGACTCGCTCTACTACACCAAGGCAGACGATTTCGACCGTACGAAGAAGATAATCATGCACTTGCGTACCCACGCAGAGGATAGCACCACCTTCTGGGACAACTCTGCCGAGATTACGCTGCGACGCACTACCATATCAGGCAAAGATACGACCCATGCAGAGCGTGTTGTGAGCGGGGCGGAGTTTACACGCCAAGCAGACGGCTCTTATACAGCGGATGTCAATCTCGTGGCAGAAGTGTCGTGCGCAGAGTATACTTACACGGCACAACTCTCGGACGCTAATAGTGATATGAAATGTGGCACGACGCAGCCGATTGCTTGCAAGGGACCAAGCCTCTACTACCACAATGCGGCGAGTGTGTCGAGTTTCAATGCCTCCAAAGGCTACTACGCCGACCAAGTATTCCTGCAGTGGAATCAGACTACGGGCGACGCAGACTATTTTACGCTCGAACGGCGTATTGCATTCAAGAGCGCACCATGGACACAACTCTCGGACAACGCAAGCGGCTATTTCTATCGTGACCGCACTGCCGAGGCAGGACAGGTCTACGAATATCGTATCACTTGCGCCTACGAGTGTGCGGGCGTTACGCTCAAGGATAGTGCCACTACCTACGGTTGGCTCTCGCCCGTGGGAAGTATTGCGGGTACGATACGCTTCCCGAATGGCACAGGCAACGAGGGCGTGGATGTGCGTGCCGTGCAGCAAGGCGAGAAGAAAGATATACGCCGCGGTTTCCTTAAGACAGAGACTACGGCACACACGATAAAGCCCTCGCAACCTGTGGATTGGTCGGGTTCGCATACTTACCAACTGCTTGTGAAAGTGCCGGAGAAGAATACGGCAGCAACGAACAACCTCTTTACCTCGCGCGGTACACTCGGCAGTGTGACGGACTATGTAGCACTCGACCTCATCGAGAGTGGGGCAAAACTGCGTTTCCACTACGGAACAAAGGCATACGAAGCACCTATTACGCTCAAAAAAGACACTTGGACGGCATTCTCTGTGGTTTGCGATACGGCAGCCGCCACGATTACAATATACCAAGACGGCAAGTCGATATTTGAGCAGGCGAATGTAAGCCTGTCGCATATTGGGAAGAGCAATATGTACATTCTCGACCAAACGGTGCACCTCTACATCGACGAACTGCGGATATGGAAGCGGGCACTGACAGCCAAAGAGGTAGGAAACAACACGCACGCTTACCTCTCGGGCAAAGAGACACTGCTGACACACTACTATACTTTCGACGGCACGCAGAACTATATGGATAAGTCTGCTATCTATGAGTATGTCAGCAACATGGCGTACCAGAACATCAGCGAGACCGACCGTTCGGACTTGAAGTTGGAGATTACGGAGGCTTCGGTGGATTCGGTGGGCGTACCCGACGCAGTAACACTGACCTACCAATCGTTCACCAACGAGAACGGCGAATATGGCATTGGCGGTGTGCCGTTCAACGGTGGGGCTACCTATGCTGTAACGCCTACATCGGAGCATGGTAAGTTCTCCTATAACGGCAACTCGGACGGCATTGCAACCATCACGCTGGACGCCAAACGCCCCGATGTGACGGGCATCGACTTTGTCAATACCGAGGCGGTACGCTTCACGGGACGGGTACTCTTCCGTAACTCGACCATACCCGTGCGGGGAGCAAACTTCCAGGTTAACGGTATTATGGCGAAAGATGCGGACGGCAATGCGGTAGAGACCAATGCTTCGGGTAATTTCAGTTTCGATGTACCCAAAGCACCTATTACGGTGCAGGTAGTTATGCCGGGGCATACTTTCTCCCGCAATGGTTTCTTTATCGTCGAGGGCGATAGCCTCTTCCAACCTACACAGAATATGGACGGTTTGCGTATGTACGACGAGACGAAAGTGCGTCTTGTGGGGCGCATAGTCGGTGGCGACGACCAAGGCAAACTGCCGCTCGGCTTCGGCTTGAGCCGCAACAACTTGGGCGACAGCCTGACCCTTGCGCTCGAATTGGAGGGCGACAACACGGCACTGTTTGTCTACAACCCGCAAGACCCGACTATCTCGCAGATAGACACCACGATACTGCACCCGATGGATAGTACCAAAGCACAACATACGGGCGTGGTATTCCAACAGAAGCAGATACTTGTCTACCCCGACAAGACAACGGGTGAGTTCTTTGTAGACCTCTTCCCCGCCAAGTATAAGGTAACGCAGTTGACGGCAAGAGGCTATGCTTCGCTGACCGACAAGAACACCGCCATGCAGACCATAGACTTGACCAAGCGACTGACATTGGATTCGCTCTGCCGCAATGGTAAGGTAGTGCTCTGCAACGACACTTTCCGTCATGTATACCACAGCGATGTCAGCATCTCGCTCACACAGGTGGTATACGGTATGGAGAAGGGCTATATCGGCAACGAGAGTGCGTACTTGACCGTGTTCGACAGTGTGGCGCATACGCAGGATTTGGTCTATAAGAATGCTGCGGGCAACTATGAGTACCTCTTTGGTAAGCCTGTGTTCACGGAGGGTAAATATACTTTCCGTGTAACGGCGCACGAGGACTACTACTACAACGGCAGCCATACCGCTGCTTCGCGCGACCAGGTGATGCTCCGCGGCAATCAGGTTAGTATCTACAACGGTATGCACTCCGAGACGGAAACGCTGACGGGTGTGCTGAACAACGACGGGCAATGGGACGCTACGCTGCAAGCCGACTACCCGACCTATACGGGGTTGAACGATGCCGTTACACGCCGCATACAGGTGTCCGTGGAGCATAACGGGGAGCATATCGCTTCCGACCCGCTCGAGGTCTATGTCTTTGCCGACCGATTGAATGGGGTGGAGAGTGTCAGCAAGACCAATGCGGGCATCAAACTCTACGACATCTTGCGTGACCCTCCCGGTTCGGGCAGTTATTCTTCGTTGGCATCGGGCACGACCTATACCTCGACCAACACATGGAATTTGTCGTGGAAAATAGGATTTAACCTCAATATCACACACGGTACGAACTATACGGGATTGATAGGTGTTGTTACTGCTCCCGGAGGAGCAGGTACTTTCGCCGGTCAGGAGATTGTGATACAGAACGCCAAGCAAACCTCGTTGCCGTTTACTTACAAGGGCGCAGCACAGTGGAACGCATCGTACGAATATACTACGGCCGAGAGTGTCCATACGGGTAGCGATGCCTACCATGTAGGGTCGGCTGCGGATGTCTATATAGGTTCTACCGAGATGGTATATCACGGTATCGGACATGGTATGGCGGTACTCGACTCGGTGGCGTACTCGGCTATGAAAGGGCAGATTAAGGACGGCACGATGAAATTGATTTCCGAGGGGCGTAACACCGATGGCGAATTACGCTATCTGGTAGTGGGGCGTAAACTGATTTATTCTTTCGGGCATGGTTCAAACTTTGCGTATACGCAAGAATATATCCTTACTACGGTTATCCCGACTTTGCTACGCGAGCGTAATACCCTGCTGCTCACAACCGACTCCGTAACGGCACAACAGAAAGCCAATGCCGATAAGCAGCGTGTGTACTACACGGCGTTAGCCCCGAATGCGGATGGGTATGGTACGAAAAACTATGCATGGGTAGACCCCGAGAATGCTGACATGAAGAGCAGTAACGATGAGATTGCCGCCTACAATCGCATGGTTAATCAGTGGATACAACTCATCTATATCAATGAGAAAGAGAAGGTGCAGGCTATTAATAGTGCGAAACCCTACAAAACCTATTCCGTTACGGGGGCAACGCCTGTTACCTACAGTGAGAGCCATAAGTTTACCAATAACTACTCGACAGAGAACGGCTCCGTGCCATTGTCTACACAGAGTATTACGAATATCTTCGGTAAGATAGCATCTGGAACCGTTGCAAAACAGGTGTTGGATGTTATGTCTGTAAAAAATACGAATGATAACTCCATTTCCTTGATGGCAATAACCCCTGAGGCAAAGTTCAGTTTCCAGATAGAGCCTATCCTCGAACTTGGTTTCAATAATGTTTCAGGTGGAGGAGAATCCCATTCCCGCTCCTATTCGTATACGCTTGCTCCGAACGAATTGGGCTATATGGATGTCAATGTGTATCGTATTAAGGATACCATCAACTCCTTTAATAAAGATGTAGACAGTTACTCGGTAGTGCCCTCGACGGACTATAAGTACAGCAGTTTCATTTTCCAAGGGATTGCAGGTGCCAGTCGTTGCCCCTACGAGGCAGGCGACAGCACGCTTTTCTATAGTCCGGGTACGCCACTGAACAACCCGACCATTGCTCTCGAGAACCCGCACATCACGGTCGATAAACGCGAAATAAGCAATGTGCCTGCCGACCAAAAGGCTATCTTCACCATCTCGCTTACGAATGACCAGCCTACCGACATCGGTATGGGTACGGAGACTACCATCCCGTTCGAGTTCTTCGTTCTTGCGGGCAGCAACCCCAATGGACTGAAATTGTATATGGACGGCTACTCGCTTGGTGTTTCGCCTATAACGCTGCGTATTGCGCATGGGCAGACCATTACGAAAACCATTGAGGCAGAGCGCGGTCAAGGCTATGATTTCGAGGATGTTACACTGGTTATTCGCTCTACTTGCGATGCAACATATTTGCGTTCTGTCAATATATCGGTGCATTTTATTCCGTCGGCTTCGGCTGTCAATCTCTCGTTGCCGCACGACAAGTGGGTACTCAATACCCTTTCCTCGCGCGACAGTGCAGGCTACTACCTGCCTGTTACCATCGATGGTTTTGATATCCACTCCGACGGTTTCGACCATATCGAATTGCAGTACAAGAAAGTGACGGAGTCAGACAACGATTGGGTGAACCTCTGTTCTTACTATGCAAGCGACAGCCTCTACCAATTGGCGTCCGGCAGTAAGGCGAAGATTACGAGCGGGCAGATTGACGGCGTTCGTTTCTACGGCGACCGTGACCCGATGGAGCAGCAGTACGAACTGCGTGCCGTTAGTTTCGCCCGCTACGGAAACGGCTTTGTTACGCGTTCGTCTGCGGTGCTGCAAGGTACCAAAGACACCCGTTGCCCCGAGGTATTCGGTATCCCGACCCCTGCGGATGGCATCCTGACCGTCAAGGACGCCCTCTCTGTACGCTTCAGCGAACCGATTGCTGGCAACTACCTGGACGAGGATGCCAACTTCGAGGTCATCGGCGGCACGAACAACTTGGATATTACGCAGACTACCTCGCTGGCATTCTCGGGCGAGAAGAACTGCGTGGCTAAGACGCTTGTCAACCGCAATTTCAACAGCCGTGCGTTCACTATCGAGGCGATGATTCGTCCTGCCGAGCAGGGGAAAGCGATGACTATCTTCTCGCTTGGCACATCGAAGCAGCGCCTGCGTTTCTCGCTGACGGCGGATACCTGTCTGCAGGCGGAGATAGGCGACTCTACGGTTAAGTCCCAACCTCTCGGTGCACTGCTCGACTTCACACGCTGTGCCATGACCTACGACACGGCGGGTGTGGTTCGCTTCTATGCCGGTACGGCGGAGGTTACCCGTCCCAACCGGCCTGCAATGCCCTACTACCGCAACAGCGGCACGCTGCTTTTCGGCAATACGCTGGACGGCAAAGAGCCTTTCCACGGCAATATGCTCGAGGCACGCCTTTGGGCAAAAGCGCAAGAGGTGGACGAACTCTCGCTGACCTACAAGAAACACCTCACTGGCTTCGAGCCGGAACTGATGGCGTACTACCGTATGGACGATGGTCTGGGTTCTACCTGTACCGACCTCGCCAACGGAGCCACCCTCTCGCTGGAGGGTACTTCGTGGACACTGCCCGACAATATGTCGCTCCACTTGCCCGACAGTATCGGCGGCGTACAACTCGAGCAGGATGTCTTCGCCCGTTCCGCAAAGCAAGACCTGACGCTTATGTTCTGGTTCAAGACCGAGAAGCAGACTGCCGATACGGCTACTCTCTTCTCTACGGGCTACGGACTTAAGACCGAGGCGGATGCCGAGGGCAAGGTCTATATCGGTCTGCGTGGCGGCAATATCGTGCTGCGCAATCAGGGCAACGAGTATATTGCCCACGGTGCGTATGCTGACCAACAGTGGCACCACTTGGTGTATACCGTCAATCGGGCATACAATGTAGCGAACCTTTTTGTCGACGGCAAGCAGTCTGCTACTTTTGCGGCAGACAAGTTGGGTAGCCTCTCGAGTAACGATATGTGGCTCGGTGCGTGCCACTGGACGCTGACCGACAGCCTGGGCAACAAGCACGAGCAGCCGCTCTACGCTTTCGCCGGGCATATCGACAATGTGGTTCTCTACGAGCAAGCCTTGCCTACCAGCAGCCTGATGACCTATAATAATGTGTCGCCTACGGGCGAAGAGTTGGGCTTGATTGCCTACCTGCCATTCTGTAAGCAGCAACTGACCGACAATGGTCGCCTCGAGTTGCAGTACTACCCCTACAATGCCCGCGTCTTCCGCGATAGCAACGGCGAGGTGGTCAACAAGAAACAACTGTTGCTCCGTACGGACGCAGAGAAACTGATGGATAAGAGCGATTTCTCTCCTGTCCGTGATGCTACTCCCCGCCAGAAGTACAATTTCGCATGGGCTTGCAACGACGACGAACTGATGATTAACCTTCGTATGCTCAATAAGGAGATTAACAAGCAGAACATCTTCGTTACGGTGCGCAATGTAGAAGATATGAACGGCAACAAGATGGTCAATCCTATTTCGTGGACGGTCTATGTCGACCGCAACCAGTTACGCTGGTCGGAGAGTTCGAAGACCATTACTTCTACGCTCAACAGCAGTAACGAGTTCGATATGACTATCTCCAACACGGGCGGTACTACGCGCCAATATACCATTACCTCTCTGCCTTCGTGGTTGACGGCAGTGCCCTCTCAGGGGTCGCTGGCTGCGCAGTCGTCGCAGACTATCCACTTCACTGTGGCAGATGGGATGAATATCGGCGAGCATACCGAGTATATCTATTTGCAGGACGACCAAGACCTCTACGAGCGTCTGACGCTGACCGTCAAGGTCGAGTCGGTTTGCCCGTGGACGGACGACCATACGAACTTGCCGATGTCCATGTCGCTCATCGGACGGGTCAAACTGACGGGTACCAAGGACACCGTCTTCGATACCGACGCCAACGATGTGGTGGCTGCTTTTGTAGACAACCGCTGCGTGGGTATGACGCATATCTCCTATAACGATGCTACGGCACAGAACCATGTCTACATGACTATCTACGGTGATGAAAGCATGAAGGACGAGTATGTACAGTTGCGCCTCTGGCAGTATACTACGGGCAAAATTTATATCCTCGATGCGTCGCAGGATATTATCTTCGAGCATAAGCGTTGCTATGGTTGTGCGCCCGATTCGGCCGTGCTGCTGACTACTTCGGAGCGTAAGGTGCAGCAACTCTCTCTCTCGGAGGGGTGGAACTGGGCATCTTTCAATATCAGCCCCACTTACTACCGCGATATTACCCGCCTGCTCTCCGCACAGGGCAACTGGTCGGATGGCGACTTGGTCAAGACGCCTCATAATCAGTCCTATGCACAGTATGCGGGCAAGACAGCACCCTATGCGTGGTATGGTACGATTAACGAGTTGAGTTATCGCTACATCTATATGTTCCATGTCGCCCATTCGGTCTATCCCGAGATTGAGGGGTCGCCGCTTACCGATGCAGACCGTTCGCTCACGCTCGAGACGGGTTGGAATATGTTGCCTTATTTGTTGGATAGCAACTATCCTATTGCGGAGGCAATGTCCGACTATCTGGCGAATGCCCGTGCGGGCGATATGCTTAAGAGCAAAGACTGCTTTGCCGTCTTCTCGTCCGACTCTAAGTGGGAAGGTAGCCTCACCTATATGGAGCCGGGGCAGGGATACTTGATGTATCGTCAGGGCGAGCCGTGTAAGTTCACCTACTATTCTACCACGCCAGCTTCTTCACCTGCACGCAAACCGCAGTGGGAGGCAGGGGAGTTGCCGCTTTTCCGTAACCCCGCTTCTTCCAATATGTCCGTTATCGCCACGCTGGCAGATTGGACGGGCAGTACCGACCGCCTGGTGTTGTCTGCTTATGCGGGCAGCGATTTGGCTGGGCGTGTGGCGGTACACGAGACCGATAGTATGCCGCTCTTCTTCCTCACGGTCGGCACGGAGAATGCGGCCGCACCTATCCGCTTTGCCCTCGAGCAGGACGGCGAGACGGTGGCGTATAGTGCCCCGATGTTCGACTACAACGCCGACGCTATCGTTGGTTCGCTTGAGCATCCGTTGCCTATCTCCTTTGCCGGCGCACGCGTTACGGCTCTGCCTTCGCCCTTTGTCGACCATGTCGAGATAGTGGTTACCACGCCCGAGGAACAGGCTGTCTCGTTGGCTATTTACAGCGAGAGCGGACAACTGCTTGCCCGTGCCGAGGGGCAGACCGAGAATGGTGTATACACTTACGAGTGGCACTGCACGGCGGTTCCTGCGGGTATCTACTCGGCTGTCATTCATCTCGGTCAGGAGACCAAAACCATTCGACTCATCAAACAGAAATAAAGGGAACTTCTATAAATTGCAAATTATGAAGACTACACAAATTATAGTTCGTATAGCGGCTGTTGTGGGCATTACCGTCAGCCTTGTATGTTTCGCCGGCTGTAAGTGCAAAGGGAGTAATGAACCTGATAAACCCGACAAACCCGATACGGTGTCGCCGGTCAATCCCGATACCATTACCCCTGTTGTGCCTCCTACCCACGACCGTCCTACATGGACGGTGGTGGATACTACGGATCTGGAGAGTACGATGACTATTACGGGGCATTTGCCGAGTCTGCTCTGTATGTCGGCCGATACGGCAGACCTTGTGGCGGCGTTTGCCGACTCTATCTGTTGGGGGGTAACCTCTATCCAAAAGGTCAACGACAAGCCGTATTTCTTCCTCTATATCACGCGTCCTCGGAGTGCCACGCACACCTCTTCGGTGATGCTGACGCTGCGTTACTACTGTGCCAAGACGCGTTACCTCTATGTACAGCGTGATACGGTGGAGTTTGTGGTGGATAGTCATTTAGGTACTATCTCTTCGCCTTTTGTTCCTGCCTTTGCGGAGAACGAATAGCCCTCTGCTCCGATAGAGCGTACGGTAATATCTACTCTCTGCAGGATACTTGTATAGGCTGCCTCATCTGCGGGCAGCCTATATTGTTTTCCGACCCCCACCACGCCAATATAACAAGGACTACCCATATATCAAAGAGTATCCATATATCAAAGAGTATCCATATATTCAACTGTGCCAATATATCAAAATTAATACTGTTGCGATAAAGTTAATAGGGCATCCTTGGGTTCAACCTGGGGGCGTGGGTTGTGGTCTAAGGTATTCTAACGAACCACACCGGGGTTCGTTCGCTAGGAACACCCCACTGCGCGTTGCTTGCGGGGACCCCGTTGGGACGCTCAGTGTGCTGCGCACACCCGTCCTCCGCTTCACTCAAAGATTCCCTGCTTACTCATCTCCCGCAATAGTAGTATATCAAAATGACCAATCTGTCAAAACACTCTTTTCCCTGTTCGTCCCCTGATGTTACCCTGTTCTTACGACAATGCACAAATGTCAATGCGTAATGCACAATTAGTGAGGAATTTCCGAAACACGCTGCAAAGATACATCAATTTCGTACTCGTTGTTGGTATTCATGCACAATTTTGCATTTTTTTCTCCATTTTTCTACATCACCCCCCTCTTTGAGGGGGTAGGGGGAGTCGAGTGGTTAAGGGGTGGGCAAGTCGGCTCGTACCCATACAAACACCGAGGGCAATTCCTATAGGAACTGCCCTCTTGGTCAATTGAATGAGACTTGACTATAAAATCCTAACGAGTTAACACGCCTCGGCGTATCTCTCTGCTGACCCTCAGTGAGCGTAGGCGATGGCTACACTAACTCGTAGGATAAACGGTTTATATTCTTCTCTGTTCTTCCTCTGCTGTTTTGTATCCTTAACAAGTGCAAAGATACACATTTCTTACCATTCGGACAAGAAATGTATGTGCACAATAAGGGGGGGGGTAAAATGCTGATATACAATGAGTTATAATTTCTTATGTCTACAAAATACAAGGCATTGTCTACAACCTGTGCAGGCGACGACCCTACGGCAATGATTTTTCAGTACGGAAGTGTCTCTATCCCTATCCGATCCCGATGGCGAGACGGGTGAGGGTGTTATATAGGGCGGTGGCAGTAGTGCCTAATTTCTTGGCGACACGGAGTTTGAAAGTGCGTATCCCCGAAGGGGCGTAGTAGATAAGGGCTGCCAATTCGGTTTGTGTCTTGTCGTGATAGAGGATGCTGTAGACACAGTAGGTTATTTCACGCTCGGAGAGGGTACCTATTTGCTCCAATTTCCCGATGAGTTCGGCAAAAATCGGTACTACATCGTGCTTCATCGCTGCGTAGGTATTCCATTCTTTGGGCGGCAGCGGATAGCGGGCAGCCAAACGGTTCACTTCGCCCAGAAAGCCTCCGAGCCGTTGTGCATTGCCCCGTGCCTGCTCGACTATTTTGTCTGTCATATCCAGCAACTCTTCCTTGTGCCGTCTTTGTTGGAGTTCTATGGCTTCTTTTTGGGCTTGCAGTTGTTGTTCTTGGGCGAGAATAATGCGTTGCTGCTTGCGGTGGCGTACTACGCTTGTACCCCAAAAGAACAACCCCGTGCAGACGAGTAGCCCGACGGCTATTTGCCACGGAATCAGTGCGTTGTCAGTCAGCCATTTCGTCTCTTTTGCTTCTGCCCGCTCGATGCCTATCTCCCCTTCTTCCAACGCTTCTGCCGCTTGTTCCGCCTCGGCTATGGCTCGCTGTTCTGTATCCTCTACGGCGGCACATCCTATGCTGACAAGCAGAAAGAAACCCGCTGTCCATACGCTTACAATATGAAAGAAAGATGAGTGCAAAATTGTAGTCCCGAACGATTTTATCCGTTTGGGACTACAAAAGTACATCTTTCTTGCGGATTACGCAAGCATTTTATAAAATTAATGAAATGTTTTATAGCAGGTATTTGCAGACATTGTTGCTCTATCCCTGCCGACCCGTGTGTGCACGAGTGCTTTATAGGCGTCGGATAGCGAGCAGTTTGTGCGTGTATTCCCCGTTCTTTTCGGCAGAATCCGCATCCTCAAACGAGAGAATACCCGTTGCGTCAATCTTCTCTATTCTTACACGCGCGGAGCAGTGAATCACATGTTCCGGGTCGAGCAGAATACCCACATGGGTGATTTTTTCGTCGGCAGTCTTTGCTGCGTCGGCGGAGCAGAAGAATACCAAGTCGCCTGTTTGGGCGACCTTGAGGTCGGCTATCGCCGTTCCCTTTTGGGCTTGCTCGGCGGCGTTGCGTGGTAGTTGTTTGCCGAAGAGGGAGAAGATAATCTGTGTAAAGCCCGAGCAGTCCATGCCCAATCCGTTCTTTCCGCCCCAGAGATAAGGGATATTGAGGAAGAACCGTACGGCTGTCTTGAGGTTTTCGGCGTTGAGTGTGTACGGTTGTTCAATGACAAAAGCCGATGTGATGCGGAAGTTCACACCCAGTATGTTGAATATACCGTTCTCGCCTTCTACTTTGTATTTCGGCAGTCGCGTACCCGCCGTGAGGGGCAGTGTCTGTCCATTGTTCTCGCTGACGGCGTATGTTACGGGGAAAGCAACTATGGCCGCGGTCTTTAAGTCCTCGGTGTAGGCAGCGTATTCGTCTTCCGTTAGAGGGGTTATCATCTTGTCATCCACCCAACCGTTTTGTCCGTCGAGTAGCAAATGTACGCGAATCCAAGAGTGTTTTACCTCCTCAACGATACATAGTTCGCCGAATAACATTTGTGTGATTTGTTCGGCTTGTTCGTGTGCCTCTGCCCGTACGGGGACGACACTGTGCAATGCGATGGCGTAGTTCATGTGTAATTAAGAATTAAGGGGTTTCAATAATTCCCTGTTAAACAATATATTCAGCCCATTCGGGACAATAAAATCTCTTGCCTTTTGACCACCTCACCTCTCTTCTTTCTTCTCTTTTCTCTTTTCTCTTTTCTCTTTTCTCTCCTCCTATCCTATCTCCTCTCTCCTCTCTCCTCTCAACTATAAACTCTCAACTTTACCACACTTCTTGTGCGGGGGTGTTGGTCTGTTTTGGGTAGTCGATGTTGTAGTGCAGTCCTCGGCTCTCTTTGCGCTCAATCGCCTGACGCGTAATGAGATAGCCTACATTAATCATATTGCGCAGTTCGCAGATGTCCCGTGTGGCTTTCACGCGTTTGAACAGGTCTTCCGTCTCTTCGTAGAGCAAGTCGAGGCGTTCCCATGCGCGACGCAGCCGCAGATTCGAGCGTACTATTCCTACATAGGTAGACATCACCTGCCCTACCTCGCGTACATCCTGGGCTATCAGCACCCGCTCTTCGTTCGAGAGTGTCCCCTCGTCGTTCCATTCGGGTACATGCTCGTTGAAGTCATAGTTCTCTATCATGCTCAGGCTGTGGCGAGCCGCCGCATCGGCATAGACGACGGCCTCTATGAGCGAGTTGCTTGCCAAACGGTTGCCGCCGTGCAGTCCCGTGCAGGAGCACTCGCCCACAGCGTAGAGACGGTGGATAGTCGACTCTCCGTCGAGGTTCACCTTGATACCGCCGCACATATAGTGTGCACAGGGAGCCACGGGGATGTATTCTTTGGTAATATCTATGCCGATGCTCAAGCACTTGGCGTAGATATTGGGGAAGTGGTGTTTCGTTTCTTCGGGGTCTTTGTGTGTTACATCGAGGCAGACATGGTCCAGCCCGTGTATCTTCATCTCGTTGTCGATAGCGCGTGCTACGATGTCGCGGGGAGCCAACGACAAACGGGGGTCGTATTTCTGCATGAACTCCTCGCCGTTGGGTAGGCGCAGGATGCCTCCGTACCCGCGCATGGCTTCGGTAATCAGATAGGCGGGGTGCGTCTCGCCGGGGTGGAAGAGCGCCGTCGGGTGGAACTGCACGAACTCCATGTCTTTCACTTGCCCTTTGGCACGATAGACCATGGCGATACCGTCGCCCGTGGCAATGTTGGGGTTGGTTGTCGTAGCATAGACTGCGCCCGTACCGCCTGTCGCCATTAGGGTTACACGGCTCAGGTAGGTGTCTATCTTACCCGTCTCGGGGTTGAGAATATATGCGCCGTAGCACTCTATGTCGGGCGTGCGTCGGGTAACACGCATACCGAGGTGGTGCTGCGTGATTATCTCTACGGCGAAGTGGTTCTCCAGTACATCAATGAAGGGGTTGTGGCGCACGGCTTCCATCAGTCCACGCTGTATCTCTGCCCCTGTGTCGTCTGCGTGGTGCAGGATGCGGAACTCGGAGTGCCCGCCCTCGCGGTGGAGGTCAAAATTGCCCTCGGCGTTCTTATCGAAGTTCACACCCCAGTGTACCAGTTCTTCAATCTGTTTTGGGGCATGGCGTACTACTTGTTCTACGGCAGCGGGGTCGCTTAGCCAATCGCCTGCCACCATGGTGTCGTGGATATGTTTCTCGAAGTCATCCACCAGCAGGTTCGTTACCGAGGCAATACCGCCTTGTGCTTTTGCCGTGTTGGCTTCGTCTAATGTGGTCTTACAGCAGAGGGCTATCTTGTACTTCTGCGCACGCGCTACCTTGAGCGCAAAACTCATACCGGCAACTCCGCCGCCGATAATCAGAAAATCGTATTTGCGGGTCATTCTCTTCCCTTTCTTCTATTGCGGTCGCAAAGTTACGGCAAAAATGCGGTATGTGCAAGCCTTACCGTGCTTTTCCGAGCGAAAAGACGCTGTAAGTGGCTCCCCGACATACTTTCAGTGCCGTCATGGCAGAGCGGATGGTGCTGCCTGTGGTGATTAGGTCGTCCACTATCAGGATGTGCTTGCGGTAGAGTTCTTCGGGGTGATTGAGGGCGAATATGCCCTGCACATTGCGTTCTCGCTCTTCGCCTTTCATGAGTGCCTGTTGGGGATTGTTGCGTATACGGGCGAGGTGTGTCGTGTCGCAGGGGATACCCGTCGCTGCGGAGAGCGCACGGGCGATATAGTCCGACTGGTTGTAGCCGCGTTGGCGCAGTCGCTTGGGGTGGAGTGGGATAGGGATAATGAGGTCTATCCCCTCAAAGAAGTCTGTCTGCAGAAAGTCGTACGCCGCTTCACGGGCAAGCACGGAGGCTATTTCGGGCTGTCGCTTGTATTTCATGCGGTGGAACATCGCCTGTATGGGGGTGCCCTTCTCGTAGAAAAGGAAGGACGCTCCGTGGCGGAAGCGGGGGATGTCGGAGAAGAGTTCTTCGGTCTGGTTGTCGCGCAGTTCCGCCTGTTCGGTGCGGGGCAGGTGGCGCAGGCAGTCGTCGCAGATGGTCTTGTGCGGGTCGTCGAGCAGGCGTCCGCACGCCGCACAGCAGTGGGGATAGAACAACTCCACCACGCCCCGCAGGGCATATTGCACGCCATGCTGCAGGGTGTGCAGTAGGCGATGTCCGTGGTGTGTTTTGTTTTGTCTTTCTGTCTTCATGCTATCCTCATTGTATCCACATTGTATCCTCATTGTATCCTCATTGTATCCTCATTGCAAGAACCTTATAAAAGTCTTACTTGGTAAGGTAGTGCTAAGGTAGTGCTAAGGTAGTGCTAGGGTAATGCTAGGGGCATAAGTGCGAGATTCGTGCGAGAAGTATGCGACTGCAAAGGTACATTTTTTGTGTCGGGTAGGTACGCTATGGCGGCGGTGGGGGTACATTTTTGTACAAAACGCTCAAAAAAAGCACCTATGTTTTGCGTATGTCAAAATAAAAGTGTACCTTTGCAGCCGCTTTTCGAGAGAACGAAGAGCAGATGGCGGGATAGCTCAGCTGGTTAGAGCGCATGATTCATAATCATGAGGTCCCCGGTTCAATCCCGGGTCCCGCTACATACACGACAGACCGTTCCTTTGGAGCGGTCTGTTTGCGTTATGTGCGTTGCGTGTCTTGGGGTATTGTCTTCTGCCGAAATAGCCTACTTCTTTGTCATCCTCTCGTACATCTCGAACAGGCGTGCGACGCAGTCGCTTTCGCTCAGCGAGGTGGGGAAACCGTATGCCCGCATGACGGCGCGGTCGTTGGCTTGGTGCGCCCTCCGCAGCACGATGGGCATCGTTACCTCGTCGTAGAGGTCGGCAAGGCTGCTGTCGGGGTATTCTGCCCGTGCGTCGAGGATAGCCTGCGCCGTGCGCATTATCTCTGCTTGCTGCTCCTCGCCGGGCGTACACCACGGGAAATTGTTATAGACTATATCTTTCGAGTAGCGATAGTCGCTTTTCAGTCGCCCGCATACCACCCGCATCCACGCCATGTGTACATTGCTCGTCAGCACCCCAAAATGGTACAGCGTCGCGTTGGGGATAATATGTGCCGAGTCGCTTGTCAAACAATTCGGTTGCAGATACCCCATAGGGATATAGCGTCTGCGTTCGGATGACACACGGGGTATAATAATATACTCCGAAGTAGGCATATTCTCTACATGGAAACGCGTGGGACGGTCGGCTAACTTACGCGTGCCTTCACTCTTGCTTTGCAGACGGAAAGCACGCACATTCTCTACTCGTTTAAGGCACTCAGGCATACTCCGCAGTTCCGCAGGCGAGCAGTCGCCTAACCATAGGCAGTAGCGGGGGCGGTTGTTGATAAACTCATCCGCTCCATACCATGGATGAAAATACTTTTCGCTCTTGGGCTCTTTGGCAATAAAAGCCGCCATCTCGTCGGGTTTGAAAAGGTAGTTGCCGTCATCAATGGGCTTGTTGCCTATTCCTATCTCGGGTACATCGCACAGCGGTGTGCTGCGGCTCTCGATGATAGTGTTGCTGCTGTTGATAAGGTAAGGGTTGATATTCTTTACCGTTTCCCGCACACCCGACTCGTTGAAGACAAACTTGCTCTTCTCTTCGCCCCCGCTAAAACCGATAATCACACAATGTACATGCGCTTTGAGCGTTGCCTCGCTGTCCCAACGGAAAGTACGGTAGGCAAAGTCAATATGCATATTCTCTCCATAGAGGGCGTTCCAAAGAATAGCAGGCTGCTCGCCCTGTGCAATAGAGTTGGTCGATACAAGTGCTGCCCGTATCGTGTGGTTGGCTTGCATCAGTTGGGCGGCTTTCATATACCACCCGCCTACATAGTCCAAGTTGCCGATGTTCTTACAGCCCTTGAAGATAGGCAGCAGGTCTTCTTTCTGCTCTTTGCTCATCAGTCGCGCCCCCACAAACGGCGGGTTACCCATGATATAAGTAAGTTCCGAGGTTGGGCAGACGCTTGCCCAATCTATCTGCAGGGCGTTGCCCTCTACGATATTCGAGTACGACTGCAGGGGCAGGAAATCAATATCCCGCTGCAGGATACGGCAGGTCTCGTGCAGCATTTGGCTCTCGGCTATCCAGAGAGCGGTCTTGGCTACGGTGGCGGCAAAGTCGTTTATCTCGATGCCGTAGAACTGCTGTATGCTCACCTGCGCACGGTCACCGAAGAAATCCATCGTCGTTTGGTCTTGCAGCAACGCCTGCAGACAGCGGTTCTCTATTCGCCGCAGGCTGAGGTAGGTCTCCGTCAGGAAGTTCCCGCTCCCGCATGCGGGGTCGAGGAAACGCAGACGGCTCAGCCGCTCTTGGTAGGCACGCAGTTCCTTGGCTTTCTGTCGGTCGGGGAGCGTCAGTATCTGCTCCAGTTCGGCGGTGAGGTCGTCGAGGAAGAGCGGATCTATCACTTTGTGGATGTTCTCGATACTCGTATAGTGCATGCCGCCTGCCCGCCGAGTGTCGGGGTTGAGCGTACTCTCGAAGATAGCACCGAAGATAGTGGGCGAAATCTCGCTCCAGTCGAAGTTGTCGCTCGCCGTGCGCACCAGTAGGTCTTTCAGTTCGTCGGTGAACTGCGGGATGGCTTTGTCCTGCACGGTGAAGAGTCCCCCGTTGACGTATGGGAACACACGCAGGTCGTCGTCCAAATAGGGGTCGCGCTCGGCGATGGGTGTGTCCAGTACCTCGAAGAGCGAGAGCAACGCCTGCCGCACTTTGCCCGCAGGGTAGCGGTCGATATAGTCGCCGAAGAGTTGTTTGCGCCCGAAGATACCCGCGTCCTCCGCATAGAGGCAGAACACTAACCGCACGCAGAGCATATTGAGGCTGTGGAGCGTAGTGGACGACTCGGGGTCGATATAGAGAGCAAGCAGTTTGTCGTATATCTTGCCGATCAGTTCGCCTGCTTTCATCGATACCTCCATCTCGCGCCGCAGGTGGACATTCTCTTTCTCCACCATGAACAGCAGGCGGTAGTACTCCTTGTCCAAGTTCTCGAGCAGCACCACTTGCGGCTCGCTGTTGGGCTGCTCCATGTCGTAGATACACCACGAGCGGAAATTGCAGGTAACAATCCAACGCGGGCGTTTGCTCCACGGCAGTTCCGCCGCATAGCGTTTGGCTTGCTGAAAAGCGGTCAGGTACGAGCCGTCCGATTGGCGTATGGGCGTGTTGAGGTCTTTCTCCCGCCCTTTCTGCTCTATCATCACTTGCGTGGAGGGGATATAGCCGTCGATGAACGAGGTATGCTCAAGGTGGACTTGGTTCTCGAACTCGATAAAGGAGGCAAAGTCCTCCACGCCGAAGACATGCCCCAGCAGGTCAAGCCAGAACTGCTGGCTCTCGCCTTTCTCGTAGCCGCGGTTCGCCCATTGCTCTTTGAACTGCCGCGCCGCATGTTCCATTTGCGTAGTATTCATGGTCTGAGTAGTTTTCGTCTGTTCTTTTTTATAACTTATCCGTTCGGGCGGCGTCGATGCGCAGCAGGATAAAGAGGAGGATGCTGAAGCCCCAGAGCGAACTGCCGCCGTAGCTGAAGAACGGCAAGGGGATACCTATCACGGGCAGCAAGCCCAGCACCATGCCGATATTGATAGTCAGGTGGAGCAACAGAATAGACGCCACCGAGTAGCCGTATATCAGCCCGAACGCCTCCCGCTGCCGCTCGGCAAGAAAGATAATACGCAGAATAAGTGCCAGATAGACCAGCAGTACCGCCACCGACCCGACGAACCCCCACTCCTCGCCCACGGTACAGAAGATGAAGTCCGTCCCCTGCTCTGGCACGAACTTGAGTTTGGTCTGTGTGCCTTTCAGGTAGCCTTTGCCCGCAAAGCCACCCGAGCCGATGGCGATACGCGCTTGGTTGACATTGTAGCCTGCCCCCTTAGGGTCGTCCCGCATGCCGAACAGCACCTCGATACGCTCCCGTTGGTGGCGTTGCAGCACATGGGTGAAGACATAGTCGCACGCCTGCGTATAGCCCACGCAGACCACCGAGAAAAGCACCACGAGCAGCAGCCTGTAGTGCCGCCGATAGAGTGCCGAGAGCGCGGTATAGACCGACAGCAGCCCCACGACCGCCATCGACAACCAGTGGAAAGGCACAGGCAACCAAAGCGTTAGCAATGCCCCAATGCCGAAGACCAACACCACCGCCCCGCCGGCGATAAGCACTTCGAGCCACGATTTGTTCTCCTTATATAAGAAGAAGAGTTCCACTGCCGTCAGCAGGAGCATACACGAGAGCATCCCTACGCTCCCCGCCCCGATAGGCAGTGCCATGCCGCCGAAGCGGATAGAGATGACAAACAGCGCAATCGCCGCCAGACAGCACCACAACACATAGCCGCTCATGCCCTGCCGATAGAGTACCAACAGGAAAGCACCGAAGACCAGTGCCGACCCTGTCTCCTTCTGCGGCACCATGATAATCAACGCTGGGACGATGATAAGCGCAAAAGGCACGACCAAATCCCGCCAGTCGCGCACACGGTAGCCGTACTGCCCCATGTATTTGGCGAGTGCCAATGCCGTGATACACTTGGCGAACTCGGCGGGCTGCAGGCGCAGAGGTCCGAGCGGTATCCACGAGAGGCTGCCTTTGGTGTCGTGCGCCAGCAGGGGAGTCAAGAGCAGCAGCAAGAGCATAATACCATATAGTATATATGCCAGCGTGTTGTAAGCACGGTCGTCAATCAGGAGGATGACCACGCCCAACACCAGCGTGCCTATCATCCATACGAACTGCTTACCTGCCTGATTACCAAAGTCGAAGATGCCGGTCTGCTCGAAGTTGTAGCCCGCACCGTAGATGTTTATCCAGCCAAAGAACATCAGGGCGACCATCATACCGATAGTCCACCAGTCTAAGTTGCGTACGATATTTCCGCTGCGAGAAGAGTTCATGGCTGTAGGAATAAAATAGGGCGATTATTGGTTCAGAACAGTACCGGCAATACGCTTGCGCAAGTCTTTGCGGCGGATGGTGTCCGTTAGGTACTGCTCCATCATCAGGCTCGCTATCGGGGCTGCCCAAGTCGCCCCATAGCCTGCGTTCTCCACCACGACGGCAACGGCAATCTGCGGGTTGTCGACCGGCGCAAAGCCGATAAAGATGGCGTGGTCTTTGCCGTGCGGGTTTTGTGCCGTGCCGGTCTTGCCTGCCGTCTCTACCCCTTCGATGGGGTAGTAACGCCCCGTACCGTAGGTCATCACACGGTGCATACCCTCTTGTACCACAGCAAAATAGGCGGAGTCGATACCTACCTCGTGGCGGTGTGCCGCCATGCTGTCGTTGCGGTTGAGGTGCGGTGTGATGTAGTAGCCCTTGTTGGCAATAGCGGCCGCCTGATTGGCTAACTGCAGTGGCGTAACGAGTATCTCGCCCTGCCCGATACTGAGCGAACGAATCGTGATGGCTTTCCACCCCGTCTTGCCGTAGATACGGTCGAAGGAGTTCAGGCTCGGCACGTTGCCCGACGACTGATGGCTCACATCGGCGTCCTTGAACGCCTGCCCGAAGCCGAAGCGCATGACGCGCGTGCGCCACTCGTCGTAGGTGGCACGGAAGTCCTCGTTGTCTTTGCCGTAGCCGTTCTGCTGCAGCAAGTCGCGATAGACGCACCAGAAATAGGGGTTGCAACTCTGCTCAATGGCTTTCTCCAGTGCCACAGGGCTGCCGTGGTGGTGCGTACATTTGATAGGCGTAGTCTGAGGGCCGCTGCATGGGTAGAGCGTAGCGGGGGTGATAGCCCCTTCTTCGAGTGCCACGAGTGCCTGCACGGTCTTGAAGGTAGAGCCGGGTGGATAAGTCGCCTGCGTGGCACGGTTGAGCAGGGGCTTGCGCTTGTCCTGCGAGAGGCGGGTGTAGTTCGCCGAGCGGGCTTTGCCCACCAGCAGTGCGGGATTCCAAGTAGGGGCAGACACAAGGGCAAGTATCTCGCCCGTGTGCGGCTCAATGGCTACGGCACTGCCCGTCTTACCTTGCAGCAACTCTTCGGCTAACTGCTGCAAGTCGATGTCTATGGTCAGTGTCAGGTTCTTACCCGCTACGGCAGCACGGTCTTCTTCGCCGTTGTGGTAACTGCCCTGTATGCGTCCGCGGGAGTCGCGCATCAGTATCTCTACGCCTTTTTCGCCACGCAGGTCTTCCTCGTAGGTCTGCTCAATGCCGTCTCGCCCGGCGTAGTCGCCACGGGAGTAGTAGTCGTTGCGGTCAATATCCCGTTGGCTTACCTCGCCCACGCTGCCCAATACATGCGCTGCGGCGTGGTAGGTGTAGTCCCGCAGCGTACGCTTACGGATATCCACGCCGGGGAACATGAAGAGGGTCTCCTGCAGACGGGCGATATCCTGCTTCTGCAGTTGGTTCATAAAGACTTGGGGGGTGTAGTTGGAGTAGCCGCGGTTCTTCTTGGGGTTCTTCATGTCCGCCATGCGTTCGGCGAACTCCACACTGTCTATACCGAGTGTGCGGCAGAATGCCAAGGTGTCGAAGCCATGGCGTAACTCGCGTGGAATAAGTGTAACCTCGTAGATAGGTTGGTTGAAGACCAACAGTTTGCCGTTGCGGTCGTAGATAAGCCCGCGCGAAGGATAGACGTTTTGGTGAATAAGGGCGTTGTTGTCTGCCTCTGCCGTAGCGGTACTGCTGACTATCTGCAGCGCAAAGAGACGGACTATATATATCAATACCACCCCTATGGCAATGCCGCCTATAACAAAACGCCGCTTATAGAATGGGTCATTGAGCATGGCTGTCCTCCGCTATTTATTCTGCACGATACCATACCCCATGACGAGCGCAAAAGTCATCAGTGTGCTGACTGCCGTTTCGAGCAGCGTAAACCAAAAATGTTGCATGCTCCATGCCGTCAGGAAGAAGACCATGGTGTGGTGTATTACGATGAGCAACAGGGCATATTGCACGAAATTCAGCAGCCCGATAGAGGCAATACTAATCTCTTTATCGAAACGGTCGAGGTCGGCAACATACAGATTGACCAACCGAGGGCGCAAATACATGACGAGTACGCAAGCGGCGGTGTGTACCCCAAGCGAATTGCAGAAGATATCGACCAACAACCCCACGCCCGCACCGATAAGCATATCCGCCCAACGGGGCAGTACAGGTGGCAGGAGCAGCAGGCTCAGCACATAGATGTAGGGGTGGCACACGCCCAGAAACTGTAGGTTGTTGACCAACAGCACCTGTACAAAAAGCAGTACCGCAAATCGCCCTATTTGTCTAATCCAATTCATGGGTCAGTTCCTCTAATTCGTTGCTCCCGCGATTGTCGATTACCTCTACATACCGCAAGCGGCGGAAATTGGTCGCCAGGCGTACACGGATACGATAGTACGAGTCTCCTTCGTCCAAGCGGCAGTCTTCCACTACGCCCACGGGAATATCGGCGGGAAAAACGGGGCTCAATCCCGCCGTCACAATCGTATCGCCTTTGTTCACCACGAGGTGGGTTGCCACATCGTTCAGTTGCGCATATCGACTGTCGTGTCCGTCCCATTGCAGGGTGGCAATATAGTCGTTCTTTGCAAAACGGCAACTGATATTCACATCGGTGTGGAGAATGGGCATTACAACCGAATAGCGTCCGCCTACGGTACGCACGATACCCACTACGCCCTCGTGGTTGCGCACACCCATACCCGCACGGACACCGTCGCGTGCGCCACGGTTGACAGTCAGGTAATTGTGCTGCCCCGTGGTGGTAATCTGTACTACTTTGGCAGGGATATAGCGGAGGTCATACTCGGCAAAGCGGTACGCCGCGTCGGTGGCTATTCCCTCGGTCAGGTTCTCCAACTCGTTCACCCGATTGCGCAGGGCATTGTTTTCCGCCGCCAACTCGGCATTGGTGGTTTGCAATCCAAAATAGCCCGTAATCGTGCTGACCACCCGGTAGTTCCACGCCACCAAACGGTTCGCCGTACTCAACACACGGCTGTGGGGATAGACATTGTTCTGCACCACCAGCAAAAAAGCAACAACTTCCAGTACCATGAATACGAGGAAGTTGCTGTATCGTTGTATGAATCGGAGCAGGTTGTGCATGCCGTGCCTTTATTGGATAAGGAATCCGAAGTTGTTTACATTCTTCAGCGCAATACCCGTACCGCGTGCCACAGCCAATAGCGGCTCGTCGGGTACATGGAACGGAATGGTTATCTTGTCGGTCAGTCGTTTGGCCAAGCCGTGGAGCAGTGCGCCGCCGCCGGCAAGGTAGATACCGTTCTTTACGATGTCGGCATACAACTCGGGCGGTGTGGATTCGAGGGCGGCAAGCACGGCGCTCTCAATCTTCGAGATACTCTTCTCGAGGCAGTGCGAAATCTCTTGGTAACTGACGGGAACGGACATCGGCAGTGCCGTTACTTTGTTCGGCCCTACTACGATATAATCTTCCGGTGCGTCCTCTAACTCGGGCAGTGCAGAACCCACTTCTATCTTGATACGCTCTGCGGTAGGCTCGTCTATTTTGAGGTTGTGCATACGGCTCATGTATTCGATGATGTCTTGGTTGAAGTCGTCGCCTGCCGTTTTGATAGACTTGTTGCTGACAATACCGCCCAGCGAGATGACGGCAATCTCCGTCGTACCACCGCCTATATCGACTATCATGCACCCTTCCGGGCTTTCCACATCGATACCGATACCCAGTGCGGCGGCCATTGGCTCGAAAATCATGTATACATCGCGTCCGCCTGCGTGCTGCGAACTATCGCGCACGGCGCGTATCTCTACCTCTGTACAGCCCGACGGGATACCTACCACCATACGGATACTCGGTGTGAAAAGGCGTGATTGCTTGGGCAGCATGCGTATCATGCCGCGAATCATCATCTCGCAGGCTTGGAAATCGGCAATTACGCCGTCTTTCAGTGGGCGAATGGTGCGTACCATGAAGCCGCCGCGTCCTATCATCTGTTGTGCTTTGCGCCCTACGGCAACGCACTTTCCGTTCATGTCCATTGCGACTACCGACGGCTCGTTGACCATAATCTTATCATTGCACATGATAAGGGTATTGGCAGTACCCAAGTCAATGGCTATCTCTTGAGAAAAAGAAAAGAGTCCCATTTTATTAATTAGGAATTTGGAATTAGGAATTAGGAGTTATTATTTTGTTATTGTGTTGTTCTTATTGTATTGCGGCAAACCCGTTGCCCCACCCTGCATGTTAATTGTTACCTGTTAATTGTTACTTGGAGCAAGGTGTCTAAAATTGTGCAAAGGTACAACAAAAAGTTGATATATGAAACCCCTCTGCATTTTTTCTGAATTTTCCTGTTCGGCTGGTCTTTTTTGGGTGCCCTGTTCGTACGATTGCGTCGTGCGGGCGGTTTTGGTGGTGTGCCGTTTGTCGTTAGAACCACTGCCATTCATGGTCGAATCAGCCGTAACCCCTACCAAACAAAAGCGGCAACCCCATTTTTGTTGGTAGTTGCCGTTTTGCGCTCCCTCTAGGACTTGAACCTAGGACCCCCTGATTAACAGTCAGATGCTCTAACCGACTGAGCTAAGGAAGCATATTTCCCCGCTCTCGAGGTGTTTCTTTCTCGAAAGCGGGTGCAAAATTACTGCTTTTTTTTGGAATACCAAAGTTTTTCTCGAAAAAAATGCGTACCTTTGCACAAAATTTACTGAAACACCGTTTTTCTATCCTCAAAAAACGCTATTTGCAATGAAAAAAGTATTGGGCTTGGGTAATGCGCTTACCGATATGCTCCTGCAAGTGTCCGAGGACGACTTGCGTGAACTCGGATTTCCGAAAGGCAGTATGAACCTTATCTCCATGGAACAGGCAGAGCAGATTCAGATGCGCTTTGCTTCTGTCCGGAAGAGAATGGTGGCGGGCGGCAGTGCGAGCAACGCCATCAATACCATAGCGGCATTGGGTGGAAAGGCGGCGTTCATCGGCAAGATAGGCAACGATGAGGTGGGTGATTTCTACCGTGAGGACATGATAAAGAACAATGTAAAGCCCATTTTGTTGACTTCGGACAAGGAGATGTCCGGTTGCTCGATTGTGCTGATTACCCCCGACGGCGAGCGCACGTTTGCTACCTATTTGGGGGCAGCCTCCGAGATGCAGGCCGACGATATTCAGAAAGAGGCGTTTCTCGGCTACGACATCTTCCATATCGAGGGCTATTTGGTTCAGAATCATGAACTTATAGAGAAAGCCATCCGTCTTGCCAAGGAGTCGGGCTGTATGGTATCGCTCGATTTGGCAAGTTACAATGTGGTCAACGAGAACCACCTTTTCTTGAAAGAACTGATTCGCCACTATGTAGATATTGTCTTTGCCAACGAGGATGAGTCGTTCGCTTATACGCATCTTAACCCCGAGGAATCGGTGGCGAAGATTGCCGAGCAGTGCGATATAGCGGTCGTCAAGGTCGGCAAGCGCGGTTCGTATGTACAGCAGGGCAGCCAGCGCTACCATATCGGGGCGATTACCACTAGTTGCACCGACTCTACGGGCGCAGGCGACCTCTATGCGGGCGGGTTCCTGCACGCTCTGAGCGACGGCTTTGATATTCGTCGTTGCGGTGAGATAGGTACGATAGCCGCCGGCCGTGTGGTGGAGATTGTCGGCACGAAACTCTCTGAGGAGACTTGGGATGAGATTCGCCGTATTTGCGCCCTCTACCGCGGCTTTATGATGAAATACAATGTCAACTAATGAATTCCTAATTCCTAATTGCGGTAGTTCCATGCAGCGCATTCCCTATATACTCTATCAGTACTGTATCGCTTTTCCGATACTGCTGTTGCTGACCGTCTTTACGGCGGTGTTTACCATGCTTTTCTGCCCGTTCCGTAACTCGGGTTTTGTCCATGCGGTGCAGATGTTCTGGTCGCGTTCGTTCTGTTATCTGCTGTTTATCCCCGTTACAGTGGACGGTTTGGAGAATATCCAAAAGGGGCAGTCGTATGTCTTTGTATCCAACCACGAGTCGATGTACGATGTCTTTGTTATCTATGGTTGGCTGCCTGTGGTCTTTAAGTGGCTGATGAAAGCCGAGTTACGCCGTGTGCCTTTTGTGGGTTTGGCGTGCAAGGCGGCGGGGCATATTTTTGTGGATCGAACGCATGCCAAGGCGTCTGCCAAGAGTTTGGCAGAGGTGGAGAAACAACTTACGAACGGGGTCTGTACCGTTATCTTCCCCGAGGGTACGCGCTCTAAGGACGGGCAGTTGGGGCGGTTTAAGCGGGGTGCATTCCAGATTGCGCTCGACCTCTCGTTGCCCGTTGTGCCTATTTCGCTCGAGGGGTGTTACGAGGTGATGTCTCGCACGGCGAAGACTGTTACCCGTCATCCTATTCACATGCATATCGGTGCGCCTATTGACCTTGGTCAGTTCCCGAAAGACGACCCTGCCGTGGCTATCGAAGCCATCCGCCAAGCCGTCTTCGAAGGAATCCATGCATGTTAATTGTTAATTATTAATTGTTACTTGAATAAAATGTATTCCGACCCCAAAGACTGTCTGTATTGCCAGAACAATCAGACCCGGAAAGACTTGATGATTGAGATTGCGCACCTGCGCGTCTCGCGTGCGTTTCTTTTTAAGGAGCAGACCTACCATGGCCGTTGCCTTGTGGCGTACGACCACCATGTCAACGACCTCAACGAACTTACCGACGAGGAACGCAATGCGTTTATGGCCGATGTGGCGCAAGTTACGCGTGCCATGCAGAAACTGTTTAACCCCGAGAAAATCAACTACGGAGCCTACTCGGATAAGTTGAGCCACCTTCATTTTCATTTGGCACCGAAGTATGTGGACGGCCCCGACTACGGAGGCACTTTCCGGATGAACCCGGGTAAGGTCTACCTCTCGGACGCCGAGTATGCCGAGATGGTGTCGGCTCTGCGAAAGGAGTTGGAAGCCTGAAGAATGTATTATCAGACGGGTATGACCTATTCTCGCGAAGATTTGCATCGTGCCGTTGAGGTGTTGCGTGCTGGCGGCGTGATAGTGTACCCCACGGATACGGTGTGGGGTATAGGCTGCGACGCCACCAACGAGGCGGCGGTGCAGCGTGTCTACGAACTCAAGCACCGTGCGGATACCAAGTCGATGCTCGTGTTGCTCGACGGTGCGGGCAAACTGCAGGGTTATGTGGAGCAAGTGCCTTCCGTCGCGTGGGATTTGCTCGAGACGAGCGAGGGGCAACGCCCGCTGACGATTATCTATCCCGGGGCGAAAAATCTTGCGCCGAACCTCATTGCCGAGGACGGCAGTATCGGTATTCGTATTACCTCCGAGCCGTTCTCCCGTGCGCTCTGCGAGCAGTTGCGTCGTCCCGTGGTGTCCACCTCTGCCAATATCAGCGGTGAGCCTACGGCGAAGAATTTCAGTCAGATTAGCCGAGCCGTTTTGGACGCTGCCGACTATGTCTGCCTCTATCGCCGCGACGATGAGGAGGAGAAACGCCCCAGCAGTATCATCAAACTCGGTGTGAACAACGAAGTGGAGATTATTCGCAAATGACCCTCAACCGCCGTCAACAACTGATTTACTTTGTCGCCGACCTCTTTTCAGCGGAGGTCGTGTGGTTCTGTTTTCTGTGGTTTCGTTGGTTGGTGTTCGATGGCAAGATATTTGATGCGGAGAGTATTCTTTTCCCTGCGTTCCGGTTCTATCCGCCTCTGATAGCCTATCCGCTTATTTGTGCGGGTATTTACTATCTCTCGGGGTTCTATCTGCGTCCTTTCCGTAAGACGAGGGCGGCAGTCTTTACTACTACCCTTGTGAGTACGGCGGTGGCGTCGTTTGTTTTTTTCTTTATTATTATCATTGACGACCCCGTTACGGACTATCGGCGGTATATCATTACGCTCGTTGTCCTTTTCTTGCTGCAGTTTGTCCTGACGCTGCTGCCTCGTCTCTGTATTACCCGCTTGGCGCACGATAAGGTGCCTTATCGGGTACGCACCGTCCGTACGCTCAACGAGGCGAGCCAACTCCACAAGGGCGATTGCGAAGAGGTGGTGGTGGATTTGCGCAAGACGCCGTACTCCGAGAAAGCGCTCTATACGATAATCAACACCCTCTATCCCTTGGATGTGGAGATAGCCGTTGTGCCGCGCCTCTACGATATGTTGACGGGGGCAGCCCGTATCGGCGACATCTCGGGTGAGCCGTTGGTGCGTATCACGGACCATAAGATGAGCGATGCGGGGCTGTGTATTAAGCGGGCCTGCGACATTGTTCTCTCTTTGTCGGTGATGGTGCTGTTTTCGCCTCTCTATCTGGTGCTTATGCTGCTCGTTGCCTGTTCCTCTCGCGGGACGGTCTTCTACCATCAGGAGCGTATTGGTATGCACGGTAAGCCCTTTCAGATATTGAAGTTCCGTACCATGTATGCCCATGCGGAGGCTGCCACGCCGCTGCTTAGTCGGGACAATGACCCGCGTATTACGCCCGTCGGGCATTTCTTGCGTAAGTATCGCCTTGACGAACTGCCGCAGATGTGGAATATCTTCCGTGGCGATATGTCTTTTGTGGGGCCACGCCCCGAGCGTGCGTATTTTATCCGTCGGATTGTGCAGCGTGCGCCTTACTACTGTTTGCTTTATAAGATTCGTCCGGGGATGACCAGTTGGGGACCTATCCGTGTGGGTTATACGGACACGCTCGATAAGATGATAGACCGTCTCAATTACGATATTATGTATATGGAGAATATGTCCCTCGCCCTCGACTGTAAGATATTGTTCTTCACCATCGGCGTCATCTGCGACGGAAAAGGCAAGTAAACCAATTCCTAATTCCTAATTCCTAATTCCTAATTCCTAATTCCTAATTGTCATGTCCCTTACTTACGATGAGGCGTATAAGAGAGCCGAAGAGATTATCAAGCAGTTAGAGAGTGCCCCTGCGCTCAGTATGGACGAGTATCGCCGCCAAGCCGCGGAGGCGGAGCGTCTGCTTTCTTTCTGCCGCAACTGCCTGACAACGCTAAGTACAAATGAAACATTAACTGAGCCTTCCGCCAAGAATTAACGGTCAATTAACGGCCATTAACGGAGCCCAAAACGCCCTCCCCCTGCCCCCTCCCTGCATATTTTTGATAGAAAAACAGCCCCGATATTTGTGTAGTTCCGGAAAAAGCAGTATATTTGCAGCCGATTTGGGAGATTGAACCACGAAAAGCAGGAACGAAATCTAATAACAACACAATATGCAAGTCAAAAAGTCACAGAAAGCCAGTCTGGAGAACAAGCAACTCATCTATGTCTTGATGGGTTTTGTTTTCGTCTTGAGCGTCTGCTATGTCGCTTTTGAGTGGACTGAACAGGAAGTTACCAAGTATGAGGTGACGGATACCGACTTCTTGTTTGAGGAAGAAGTGGAGATTCAGCAGACCTCACAACAAGAGAATACGCCTCCGCCCCCACCTCCTGCAGCCCAAGAGGTTGAGGTGCTCAATGTCGTAGAGGACGATGTGGAGACCGAGGCGATTGAGATAAACACCGAGGACGACAAGAACACCGAGGTCGTTATCGCTGCGCCAGTAGAGGCTCCTGTTGAGGAAGAGGAAGAAGAGAGCGTGGTCTTTGTGGTCGTAGAGACGATGCCGGAGTTCCCAGGTGGTCAGCAAGCCCTCTTTAAGTACCTTAGCGAGAATGTCAAGTATCCTGTTATTGCGCAGGAGAACGGTATCCAAGGGCGTGTTATCTGCCAGTTCGTGGTCAATAAGGACGGTGCTATCGTCGATGTAGAGGTAGTGCGCTCGGGTGGAGACCCTTCGTTGGATAAGGAGGCAGTGCGTGTCATCAAGTCCATGCCTAAGTGGAACCCGGGTAAGCAGCGTGGTAAAGCAGTGCGTGTGAAGTACACCGTGCCGGTTAATTTCCGCCTGCAATAAGCCGCTCTCGCCAGGCTCTCGACCGCCGAGTCGCCTAACCCGAACGATATTAAAGAAAGGACAGTGGGTGGATTTAGCCCATAAAGATATTACTTATTGCAAGAATGTCGGCACGCGTCGTGCCGACATTCTTCGTAAAGAATTGGGGGTGTCGACGGCGCTGGATATGCTCCGTCAGTACCCCTTTAAGTATATCGACCGCAGCCGTTTCTATACGATAGCCGAGATAGAGGACGAGGACACCTATGTCCAGATAGTGGGTGAGATTTTGGATTATCATACCATCGGCGATGGGCGTTCGCAGCGTATGAGTGCCCGTTTCTCCGACGGCACGAATGTGGTCGAACTCGTGTGGTTCAAGGGGGTGCAGTACCTCCGACTCCAATGCGGGGTCAAGTATCTGCTCTTCGGCAAACCCTCTGTCTTCAACCATGCGTACAATTTCGTCCATCCCGAACTGACGCTGCTCTCTAAGGTCTCCCCCGAGATGACATCGGGTTTGGAGCCGTACTATAACACCACCGAGGCGATGAAGCGTGGGGGTATTACCTCTAAGGTGATGCGCACTATTATGGCGGGTTTGCTGCCCGACCTCGGGGCGGGCGTACCCGACACGCTGGACTACGACCTGCGCCAACGCTACCACCTCATGGGCTTGACCGAGGCGCTCCGGCTCGTCCATTTCCCTAAGAAGACCGCCGATATGCAGGAGGCACGCAAGCGGTTCAAGTTCGAGGAACTCTTCTATATCCAGTTGCAGATTCTCCGTCAGATGAAGCGCCGCGAGCAGAAAGAGGGTTTCCTTATGCCCGTGGTGGGGAAGTACTTCCATACGCTCTACCGGTGTTTGCCGTTTGCCCTTACCGAGGCGCAGAAGCGCGTCATACGCGAGATACACGCCGACCTTAAGTCGGGTCATCAGATGAATCGTCTTTTGCAGGGCGATGTGGGGAGCGGCAAGACCCTTGTGGCATTGCTCTGTTGCCTGTTGGCGGTCGACAACGGCTACCAAGCCTGCCTCATGGCACCTACGGAGATACTCGCCCATCAGCATCTCGAGACCTTTACGGCGTTCCTTGCGCCTTTGAACGAACGCCTGCGGCAGGCGGGCGAGCGTGAGGTGCAAATCGCTTTGCTCACGGGGTCTACTACCAAGAAACAGCGCGAGGACCTCCACGGCCGCCTTCGGACGGGGCAGATAGACATCCTGATAGGCACGCACGCCCTTTTAGAGGACGGCGTGCAGTGGGCGAACCTCGGCTTTGTGGTCGTCGACGAGCAGCACCGTTTCGGCGTGGCGCAGCGGGCTAAGTTGTGGGCGAAGAATATCTGCCCGCCGCATATATTGGTGATGACGGCGACCCCGATACCCCGTACGCTGGCGATGACCGTCTATGGCGATTTGCGGGTGAGTGTGATAGACGAACTGCCGCCGGGGCGCAAACCCGTACAGACGCTCCACTATTCGTTGCAGCGCAAACGCTCTGTGTATCAGTTTGTTCGGCAGCAGATAGCACAGGGTCGGCAGGTCTATGTGGTCTTCCCGTTGATTAAGGAGAACGAGAAACTCGACTTGCAGGACTTGCAGAACGGCTACGACGAACTCTGCGAGGCGTTCCCCGAGTACCGTATCTCGATGGTGCATGGGCAGATGCGGGCGCAGGAGAAGGACGAGCAGATGCAGGCGTTTGCCTCGGGTCGGACGCAGATTTTGGTTGCCACCACGGTGATAGAGGTCGGGGTGAATGTGCCTAATGCGAGTGTGATGATTATCGAGAACGCCGAGCGGTTCGGTCTTAGCCAGTTGCATCAGTTGCGGGGTCGGGTAGGGCGTGGTGCCGACCAGAGTTACTGTATATTGTTGACCAATATCGAGTTGACCAAGGACACCCGTAAGCGCATGGATATCATGGTCGCCACCAACGACGGTTTCCGTATCGCCGAGGCGGACTTGCAACTGCGCGGTCCCGGCGATTTGGAGGGTACGCAGCAGTCGGGTCTGCCGTTCGATTTGCATATCGCCTCGCTATCCACGGACGGGCAGATACTCGATGTGGCTCGTCAGGCGGCGGAGGAGGTGCTGTCGCGCGACCCGTTGTTGGAGAATCCGGAGAGCGAACTATACCGCAACCAACTCAGTCTTCTCCGCCAAGAGGTCCACAACTGGTCAGAAATATCCTAACCTTCTATAGTATTCTTCGTATGACTATCCTTGCTATGGCGAGGAGCAGTAGGGCGGAGCAGCCGCCCGTCAAGAACCAAGTCCACCCTGTCCGTGCGGAGTGTTCCGCAGGCGTCTGTACCACCTCTTTTCGCACTACCTCTTTCTCTACGAAGACGGTGTCTTTTCGTGTTACTATGCGTTCTTGCCAACGGTCGGATATGCGGTCGCGATAGACGGTGTCGCCGCGGGTGTATTCGCTCACGAAGATGCTGTCGCGGCGGTAGACGCTATCCTGCTTTACGCTCGTCCGGATGGAGTCGGTAGTATTCTTGTCGGATACGGTCGACCTCGAGGTGGCGCATGCGCTCAGTAGCAGGGCAAGGCACATCGTAGAGAGGGGCAGCAGGCGCGTAGTCGCTGATTTCGAGGTAGATGGTCTCATGTTTTTGTTGGGCGTGCAGGAGGGTTTGGGTGAGTTGGTTTTCCAGTTCGCGTGTAGGGACGAGTATGCAGCCCTTGGAGTGTCGGGGCAGTGTGCCGGTGTGGAAGCGTATGCCCGTTCGTCCGGGTACGCTGTTCACAATAGGCAGCAGTCGTTGGAAGCGTGGCGACTGGGTTACGCTGACGGTGTACCAGAGGGCGAGTATCTCAACGCCTTTTCGTTCCAGAGTGTTGCAGAAGGGTTGTCCGTCGATGGTGAGTTGTCCGGGTATGGCGTCGCCCTCCGCCGCCCGTCGCATAAGTCGTAGAAGCATTTATTCAATTAGGAATTAGGAATTAGGAATTAGGAATTGGGTCAATTAATAATTAATAATTAACAATTAACAATTAACATACTCCGTAAACCATTATGCATTTATAAATTGAGCGCAGTGCTGGGGGCGTGGGTGTCCCCACCCGCGGGGCGAAGCCCTTTGACCATGCTAAGCCGAGTCCACTATACCCCGTCCCGATGTAGGGGGCAATACTGTGCATGTTACTTGTTAATTGTTACTTGTCATACCTATAGTGGTAATCGATTCCGATGAGGCTGCCTGCGAAGGTGAGTATCTCGCCGAAGGCGATGAGTAGGCTGCTGTCGATGATGCCGATGGGAGGTATGGCGATGCCTGCGGTTAGCAGTCCGCATCCGAAGATGCAGAGAGCCACCGCAAGCACGAGTTGCCACCTTCCGTTGCTGTTGTCAGGAGAGAGTACAAGCATTTACTCAATTAGGAATTAGGAATTAGGAATTAGGAATTAGGAATTATTTCGCGTATACTTGCGAGAAGACATATCCGTAGAGCGTTTTGTACTTGGTTTGTTTGGCAAAGGCGGCTTTGTCTGTTACGGATTGTGCAGGGTCAGCCATGCGTGTGTAGGTAGCGCGAACGGCGGTAGCGAATAGGTTGCGCAGTTCTTGTTCAGCGGCGGTGATGTCGGTGGTGCGTTTGCCGTGTGTTTGTGTGAACTTGCGTCCGGTGTCTTGTCGTTGTGCGAAGCCTACGGTGTGTCGTCTGTTTACTTTCCCGTGCAGAGCCTCAACGGGATAGGCGTAATCTACTGATGCCATGGGTTAATTAGGAATTAGGAATTAGGAATTAGGAATTAGGAATTGGGGTAATTAATAATTAATAATTAATAATTAACAATTAACATGCTCCGTATGCCAATGTGCATTTACAAATCTACAAATTTACAAATTGAGTTTCGCCCCCAAAAAAATAGAGCCACGATGCATGTTAATTGTTAATTGTTAATTGATTTTCCGGTATTCTTGTGCGAAGACAAAACCGTGTAGTGTGGTGTACTTCTTTTGTTTAGTGAATGCAGCCTCGTATTCCGCGCGAGTGGCGGCATCGGATAGTGCGGTTAGTGCAGCCTTGTGTGCTTGTTTGAATTTGTTTTGTGCTTCTATTTCGCCGGCGGTGGGTGTGGTAGTGCGCGGGTTACAGATTTTGCCGGTGTAGTGTGTGTTGCCTTTTTGTGCGAAATAGACATTGCTGTGTCCGCACACTTTGCCGTGCAGAGCCGCCAGCAGTTCCATAGGTACGAATTTTGCCATAGTGAGAGAATTAGGAATTAGGAATTAGGAATTAGGAATTAGGAACCGGCGTGTCGCCGGGGACAATAAATACAATTAGGAATTAGGAATTAGGAATTAGGAATTGCATGTTACTTGTTAATTGTTACGTGTTAATTGAATTCTGCTGCAAAGGTACATCAAAAATATTCTTTTTGTTGCGCGTAGTGCGCAATAATGCGTCTTATGTGGTTTTCGGAGAGCCAGTATTGTTCTCCCACGGTGGCGTACGCTCTCATGGCGGGCATGCCTTGTCTTAGCAGTGTGTAGAAGGCTTGGCATATTGCCTTGTTGCGTCGTTCGGTAAGGTATTTATCTCGATTCATAACAGTCTGTTTTTAATTAAAGGGTGCTTCGATAAATCCCCCATAGTCGTAGTAGATATAATAGGGTATTATTACAGGAGATGAGGGCAGCGTAAGAACAGGGTAACATCAGGGTAAGAACAGGGAAAAACAAGTAACAATTAACAATTAACAAGTAACATGCAATTCCTAATTCCTAATTCCTAATTCCTAATTCCTAATTCCTAATTCCTAATTAGGGTGGGGTAGGGTAGGTGGGGTAGGTCAATTCCTATATTATATATATACTATTCGTGTAGAAAACTCTATTAGATTTTATCTACCCTACCTACCCTATCTACCCTACCCCGTAATAATTTATACATTGTGTTCCAAACGCTGTATTTCGTCTGTATTCCGTTGATATACAATCCATCCGACAATTCTTTGCTTTCCTTTTCTTACTCGTTGAAATCCCATTTTAGTCATTAGTGTACTGAGCCGGTTGAGTGCCATAGGTCGTTTTATTGACCCATAATCGACCAAAATTTGACTTATTTGTGCCGTGGTGAGGAACTTGACCTGCCCGCCTACGCCGCCATCGGCGGGTATGTCGAACAGTACGGGCAGCAGTTGTTCTTCGCTCTCGCAGGCGCGGAAATCGCTGTTCTGTGCCTCTATTTTGGCGATGTCTTCGGGGCGGAACCAGTATTCGTAGTGTAACTCTTCGAGCATGTACCGTGCTTGTGCATAGAGTCGTCCGTAGGGGAAGAGGGGCATTAGCAGGAACGGGTCGTCTATGTTCTCCACCTCGAAGGCGAGCCACCGTCGGTTGCCCGTGATGTCCGATAGGAACTCGCGTTTGTTGCCGCTTGCGCAGAATGATGCCATGCGCAGTCGCCGCTCTTTCAGGTGTTTGTAGGAGCCGCGTTCGTTGATGTCTATGGCGGTGATGAGCGACTTCATTTTGTTCAGTTCGCGGGGTGTCATGGCGTCTATCTCGTCCATGTTCAGCAGTCCGAACTCGGCTAAGCGCAGTCGGTCGTCTTTGTCGAATATGCCGTTGAATTTGCTGCCGAAACCGCTCAGTTCGGGCGGCAGCAGCCGCTCGAGCCAGGTGGTCTTGTAGATGCCTTGTTTGCCTATCAGTACGAGTACTTGTTGGTTGACGGCGTCGTCTTGCAGCCACCCTGCCACCATGCCTAAGAACCATTTTAGGAAGCACTCTCGCCACCACTCGTGTTTGTTTGTGTCGGTCAGGTGTACCATGTCGGATAGGTTACGGATGAAGTTCGGCTCTTTTTTCGGGTCGTAGGGGGCTTGCCGATAGATATAGTCCCGCAGGGGATGTATGGCAGCCACGGCGCTTGAGTGGAGGACGGTCAGTATCTCTTTGTCGGTTACCGCCACGCCGGTCTCTGCCGCGCATGCGCAGACCATATCGTTGATATCCCGGTCGGTCAGGTCGCGCCACTGCAACATAGGGACCTCCCCGGGGGAGTCAAGTTGGACTTGTTGTAGTTTGTCTCGAACGATGTCTAATCTCAGTCGGTCGTTTTGCAGGTAGTTTTCCCGCATCCAATCGGCGGCCACCAGTTGCCGATTGCTTTCTTGTCTTTTAGCCGTTTTCTTTGCCATAATTTTATACAATTAGGAATTAGGAATTAGGAATTAGGAATTAGGAATTAGGAATTAGCACTAAACTTCTCAACTAATAAACCAATAAACTAACAATAAACTCATTAAACCACTCCTAAACTAATAAACTAATAAACAACATCTACAAATTGTCAAAGGGCCCGATAGAAGCACGCGAAGAGGTAATCTCGCATGCATAGTGTCGATCCGCTGTGCAGCCAGTGTCGTTGGTAGGCTTCTTTTAGGATGGGGTCGTTGTACACTTGGTGAACGGCTTTGGCGCATTCGCCGAATTGGCAGAGGCACACAGCCTGCCGCGGCGTAATAAAAATTGTTTTGTTCATAAAATTATAAGATGAGTGGTTTTGCTCATCGCCGGCAAAGGTACACTTATAGATACTAAGTGCCTTAGGTGTGTAATAGTTACACACCTGAAAGTGCACTGCCCAATCGGCTGTAGTCTGCTATGGATGGTCGTTGGAGTGGATCGAAGAAAAATGCAGGTGTGTAATTATTGGGGGAATTACACACCTGCAAAGAGGCAAAAGGTTATGGCGTCGGTTGGCGCGTTGCCACAGACAATTAGTAGTTCTTGCTCTTTATCTCGTAGAACTCTTCCATGCCGTAGTTTTCTTCGCGTAGATAGTCCGACCAACGGTTGGTGATAGCCTGCTGTTGGACGGATGATTCAAGCCCGCAGTCCTCGGTTAGGAAACGGTATATGGCAGCGGTAGGTGTTGAGCGAGGTATCATCTTTTTTTCTCGCCAGTAGCGTACAAATCCCACCACATAGCGATTGAGCGTATCATTTTTTTCGCAGCATAGTTGCCGCGAGTAGAGGCAGTGTGCTTTGAGTACCTCCTCCACATGCGCCTGCTCTTGCCGACGGAGGGCTCTGTCTTCTTGCCCGTCCGCACCGATAAACATTCCACTGAACGGACGACCGGCTTTCCCGCTCTGCGTGGTGTTGCCTTGCGTGGTGTCGCCCACTTGTACGGTGTTGGGGACGGTTGAGGGCGGTTGAGCGTAATAATAGTTGTTGGTGATGTTTTTTGTGATGTTTTTTGTACCTCCGGCGGCTATATAGTCCCCGTTGTTGACTTGGATATTGTTGGGCATAGGTTGTATGGTTTTAGTTTGTATGGCTTGTACGGTTTGGTTTTGTACGGTTGGTATGGTTTGGCGTTGTATTGTTTTGGGTTGGTAACTAACGATTATGGGTGCTGGTCCCCCGAATAGGTCGGGCTGATTGATGGAGTCCACTAACACTGCCGTCTGTAGTATCTCCTCCCGATAGCGGGAGATAGTGTTGCGTGGCTCTTGAAATAAGTTCGCGTCGATGTGCTCGCACATGGTGTTGATATACCATTCGAACTTGCGGTATTGACTGCGCATGTTCGGGCGGCGCATCAGCACATAGAATACCGCCATAATCTGTAGCAGATGATGGTCTGAATAGGCGTAACCGTTTTGGCTCAAACGCTTGCGTGATAAGTTCATGTAGTCATTCCCGTATCGGATAGACGGCTTGTCGTCGCCTTTCTTGTAGGGGTTTTGACGGCTGCAGGAACAGGATTTGCAGAAAGTGTGAACCAATACTCGTGCTTCTTCGATTATCACCTCATAGGGGACATCTCCGTTCGTATAGTCTGCTGTAGTGTTTTGTACAAGGCGTAGGAGTAATGTGTTTTCTTGTGTCTCTTGTATCATATACAATTAGGAGTTGGGAATTTATACAATTAGGAGTTAGGAATTAGGAATGAGGAATTGCATGTTAATTGTTACTTGTTAATTGAAATCCACTACAAAAGTACGATTATTTGTTTACATAGACAATTTTTTAATCTTTATATTTTCTATTGTATCTGTATCTTATTGTACCTCTTATGGTTACATTTCTTTTTTGACTATTAGGTCTCTTTTTTTGTGAAAATACCCATTCCCTGCGCCCGAAGATACAAAAAAAACGGAAGGCTGTCATACAGCCTCCCGTTTAATAAGAAATCAGAAATAATGTGCAATGTGTAATTAACCAATGGGTTTGTACTTCGGGACGAGGGCTTTCATGATTGCCCATGCAATCAGGTAAGCACAACCGCAGAAGATGAACATAATGAAGTAACCTGCCGGTTTGCCCTCAAAGCCCAAGAACTTGAACGCCTCACCTGCTTTCTCGGCATAAGTGAAAAGGTTACCTGCGCAGGTCTGTATCAACAAAGAACCGACACCACCTGCCATAGCACCAATACCCGTGATAGTCGCAATAGTGGACTTAGGGAACATATCACCAATCGTAGAGAACAAGTTTGCCGACCATGCTTGGTGTCCTGCACCTGCCAAACCAATAAGGACTGCCGGCCACCATGCGCTATATCCACCCAACGGCTGTGCTAACAAAGCACAGATGGGGAAGAACGCAAAGAGCAACATCGAAAGCATACGCCCGCTATACGGCTCCATACCTTTCTTCTCTACAAAATACTTAGGAAGATAACCACCAAAGATAGAGAGAATCGTTACAATAGCATAGAGTGTGAAAATAAGTGCCTGCCCCATTCCACTCGAAGCCTTATATCCAAATTGGTTCTGGAAATACGACGGTGCCCAGAAAAGGAAGAACCACCATACACCATCGGTAAAGAACTTACCGGCAATGAATGCCCAAGTCTGCTTGTAACCAAAGCACTGTATCATCGGGATGGATTTCTCTTCCTGGGCAGGCTCTGCACTCTTCACAGGCTCCAAGATGTCATCTTGATGAATATACGCCAACTCGGCTTCGTTTACATGCTTCGATTGCTCAGGCTTATCGTACATAAAATGCCAGAAGAATATCCAGATAAAGCCGAGCGCACCGATGATAATGAACGACAACTCCCAGCCGAACTTAGCAGCCAAGGGCGGAATACAAAGCGGTGCTGCCAACGCACCAATCGATGCACCTGCATTGAAGATAGAAGTAGCGAAAGCACGGTCTTTCTTCGGGAAATACTCGGCTGTTACCTTAATGGCAGCCGGGAAGTTGCCCGCCTCACCCAACGCCAAGATACCCCGGCAGAGCAAGAATAAATAGACCGATGTGGTGGCAATAGCCAACGCTGCATTTGAGCCATACTCTACCGCTTTCATAGCAGCCAACGACTCAAAACCCTCTATATGCATAGTAGCCCATCCGCAACCTGCGTGCAAGCAAGCGCCAAGCGACCAAACAAAAATAGCAATGATATAGCCTTTCTTCGTACCCATCCAATCGACAAAGCGTCCTGCAAAGAGGCAGGCAACCGCATAGAAAATGGAGAAGAAACCCGTAATCATACCATAGTTAGCATCCGTCCAATGGAATTCGGGTTTGATGAACTCTTCCCAAGTAAGGGAAAGAACCTGGCGGTCAAGGTAATTAACAGTGGTCGCTACGAACAGCAGCGAGCAAATCCACCAACGCCAGTTTGACATAAGTTTTTGTTGTGTAGACATTGTGTATTTATGGTGTTTAAGGACAAAAGACCGCCCGCAACATGCGGCACGAGCGGTCTTCTATCAGATAATTAACGAGCCGCCTTGATGATATCGAGGCACTCTTTGCACTTATTGGTAATGTACGCCCAGTCGGCAGCGGCAATAACCTCTTTGGGGAACAGTTTCGAGCCCATGCCTACACAGTAGACACCTGCTTTGAACCATTTCTCGAGGTTCTCCTTCTCAGGAGCAACACCGCCCGTAACCATGATTTTAGACCAAGGCATCGGAGCCTTAAGTCCCTTAACCATATTCGGACCATAGACATCGCCGGGGAACAATTTAGTCAGGTCGCAACCCAGTTCTTGTGCCTTACCAATCTCCGAAACCGTACCACAACCGGGGCAGTAAGGAACTAAACGGCGATTGCAGACAGGAGCAATCTCGGGGTTGAACAGAGGACCTACTACGAAGCAGGCGCCCAACTGAATATAAAGCGCAGCCGTAGGAGCATCTACCACTGAGCCGACACCCAGTGCCAACTCCGGGCACTCTTTGGCTGCCCACTTAACCAATTCTCCGAATATCTCGTGTGCGAAATCACCACGGTTGGTGAACTCAAACGCACGAACACCTCCCTCGTAGCATGCCTTAACGACATTCTTGCAGAGATCGAGGTCTTTGTTATAGAAGACGGGAACCATACCCGTCTCATTGATTTTAGCCAATACGGCTAACTTATCAAACTTTGCCATGTTTACCAATTTTGAACAATTATCTTTGTACGCGACCGTTGGCGTTACCACCGGCGAGGGCTTCTACCTCCTCTACCGATACAAGGTTGAAGTCACCATTGATAGTGTGCTTCAGTGCACTGGCTGCTACGGCAAACTCCAGGGCTTCGCCTTGGGTCTTCTTAGTCAGCAAGCCATGGATAAGACCACCCGAGAACGAGTCACCACCGCCTACACGGTCGATGATAGGATTAATCTCGTAACGCTTCGACTGATAGAACTCCTTACCATCGTAGATAAGTGCTTTCCAGCCGTTGAATGTAGCGGAATAACTCTCACGCAAGGTAGATACGACATACTTGAAGCCAAACTCCTTAGCCATCTGCTTGAAGATACCTTCGTAGCCGGCTGCATCCGTCTGACCACCCTCTACATCTGCATCCGGTTTGAAGCCCAAGCAGAGTTGTGCATCTTCCTCATTACCGATGCAGACATCTACATACTTCATCAACGGACGCATAACGGAGATAGCCTTCTCGCTCGACCACAGTTTCTTGCGGAAGTTGAGGTCTACCGATACGGTAACACCGTGACGCTTAGCAGCCTCACAAGCAAGACGAGTCAGTTCGGCTGCCTTATCAGAGATAGCAGGTGTGATACCACTCCAGTGGAACCACTGTGCACCCTCCATAATAGCATCGAAGTCGAAATCCGACGGGTCTGCTTCGGCAATAGAAGAGTGAGCACGGTCGTAGATAACCTTAGAGGGGCGCATAGAAGCACCGGTCTCTGCATAGTACAGACCGACACGGTCGCCACCACGAGCCACAAAGTCGGTGTTCACACCGTAACGGCGAAGCGCATTAACGGCAATCTGACCGATTTCGTGCTTAGGTAGTTTGCTTACGAAATAGGCATCGTGCCCAAAGTTAGCGCACGAGATAGCCACATTAGCCTCTCCACCACCGGGAATGATGCGGAAAGACTCTGCTTGAATGAAACGGTCGTTGCCGTTCGGAGAAAGGCGAAGCATAATCTCGCCCAAAGTAACAATTTTAGCCATTGTGTTGTAGTTAGTAGTGAAGAAGCAGAGCCTGCACACAGATGCCGACTCTACTTCCTTGTATAGTTAAAAATTGAAATAGTTCTTTGCGTTGTTGTAGCAGATGTCCTCTACCATCTGTTGGAGGCGAGCCTTCTCGTAACCGGTATACGGGATAAGACCGTTCTCTACATCGTTGCCCAAGATATTGCAGAGCGTACGACGGAAATACTCATGGCGAGGATAACTCAAGAACGAACGGCTATCGGTCAACATACCGACAAAGCGACTCAACAGACCAAGGTTAGAGAGCGCCATCATCTGCTTCTCCATACCGTCTTTCTGATCGAGGAACCACCAGCCCGAACCGAACTGAATCTTGCCTGCAACAGAGCCATCTTGGAAGTTACCCAACATGGTGGCAATCACTTCGTTAGCGCAGGGATTGAGGTTATAGAGAATCGTCTTTGCCAACTTACCCTCCATATTCATCTCGTCAAGGAAGTGAGCCATTGCTTTGGCTGTAGTGAACTCACCGATAGAGTCGAAGCCCGTATCTGCACCAAGCAGGTTGAACATCTTGGTGTTATTATTACGGATAGCACCGTAGTGGTACTGCTGTGTCCAACCGGCGTTGTAGTCCATCTCTGCCTGCATGTGCAGGAAAGCGTGTTTGTATTGGCGAATCTCGATAGAGGTGAGGGCTTTGCCTGCAAGTGCTTTATCAAGAATAGCGTTCAACTCGGCAACCGTATATGCTTCATCGTAGAACTCCTCGATACCATGGTCGGACAGACGACAACCCATAGACTGGAAGAAGTCATGACGCTTCTGCAAAGCATCTGTCAGGTCGGCAAAGGTATGAATAGCCACACCGCTTACCTCTGAGAGTTTCTCAATATAGGCTTTCCATGTAGCCGCCTCGATATTCATGGCAGCATCGGGACGCCATGCAGGGAGCATACGGGTCTTGCAGGTCGGATCTGCAGCCACTACCTTATGCCACTCAAGGCTATCTGCAGGATCGTCAGTCGTGCAGACAATCTCTACATGGTAGTGCTCCATCATGCCACGCGGACAGAACTTCGGGTCGGTAGCAATCTGGTGGTTGCACTCATCGTATATCTCCTTTGCGGTCTCGGGACTGAGCAGTTTGTCGATACCGAAAGCGGTCTTCAACTCAAGGTGCGTCCAATGGTAAAGCGGGTTACGGAACGTGTACGGCACAGTGGCAGCCCACTTCTCGAACTTCTCCCAGTCTGTGGTGTCCTTACCGGTGCAGAAACGCTCGTCTACGCCGTTGGAACGCATAGCACGCCACTTGTAGTGGTCGCCCATCAACCATATTTGTGCAATTGACTCGAAGCGTTTGTTCTCGGCAACCATCTGCGGAATGAGGTGGCAGTGGTAGTCGATAATCGGCATCTTCTCGGCATGCTCATGATAGAGTTCCTTTGCAGTTTCGGTCTGCAGCAGGAAGTCCTTGTCCATAAATTGTTTCATTGTGTAGTGTTTTGATATAGGTTAGTGTAATATTTTCGTCTGTGGTAGTGTATCCCGTTCTGTGGTAGCGTATCCCCATTAGTCCGTGGTGTGGTGTGTTTCCGTTCATGCCCTCCCCCTCCCCGTTTTGCAAAATAGAGTTTGCATTTTTACACAGGTGCAAAGATACTGCTTTGCGGGCGTATCTATGTGGAAAAATTGACACAAAAGTTACATTATCGCGCGTTTGTGTGGCAATTTCGTACACAGGGCAGGCGAGAAGAGCGTATTCGCGTTTGGTATTCTTTCGGCTGCGACTTGGCAGGTGTCCGGGAAAAGTCAGGAAAAGCAATGAGGATACAATGAGAATACAATGAGGATAGGCAACGAGGGTACCCTATGTGTGTTCATTAGGTCTACGATAATGAATATGGCATTTACAGGTTAATTGCCAAAGTCAATTACCCATGTCAATATCCCATGTTAATTGTCATATCTCCATCAGGCGGCGATGAAACTCTTCTGCGGTAAGGGGAGATGCGTTGCGGATACGCGTCTTATAGGTGTAGATGGTATTGATAGAGTAGTCCAACAGATTGGCTATCTGTGCATTATCCGTTATCCCAAGACGCATTAGGGCAAAGATGCGCAGTTCGGCATTGAGCAGTTCGCCCTGTCGCAATTCAATACGGTTCTCCTGCCGCAAGAGTGCATTGAATTCCTCGACAAACTGCGGGTAGATGTGCAGGAACATGGTGTCGAAACGCTTGTAGAAATCGTTGCGCAGGGTGCGTACATCCACATATTGCGGCACACTCTGCAACTCCTCGTATCGTCGCTCCTGCGTTTTGCGCTTTACATACCGTTGGTATTTCTCTATCCGATTGTATACCGAACTCTCGTTGCTCAAAAAGGTGGCGATACACTCCTCTTTGATATGGTTGGCTTCGGTCAGCCGCTCGTTGGCAGATTGAATGGTCTTCTCCGCACGATACAGTGCACGGATACGATTATACAATATCACGAGTAGGAAAAATAGCACGACAAGAAGTGCATACAAACTTAAATTCAGCCGATGGATTCGTTGGTTTTGGGCTTTTTGTGCTTGCAATTGCGATTGTTCGATGATGGGCATAATCTTCGAGATGTCGAGTTGCCGATGGCGAGCATTGTAGAAGTTGGCATCCCGCATGGCCTCTTGGATATAGGTCGAGGCGTGTGTGAGGTCGTCGTTGTCGAAGCAGATTCGTGCTACAACGCCCATGGCTATGGCCTCTTTCGTGCAACTGCGCAAGTCGGCTACTGCGGCTTCTATCCAATAATGGTCGGCGCGTTCGGGGTTGTTCAGGCTCTCGTAGAGATAGCCCATGGACGAATAGGCTATTGCCCGCTCGTGCATAGAGATAGAGGAACTCGCCAAGGCCCGCTCGAAACGCTCTATTGCCAGCACAATATCGTCCTGCTTCATGGCATATTGCGCCGCCGTTGACCAATAGAACGCCGTATCCTGCGGGTCGATAAGGCGTAATGCCGCCTCGCTCATACGATAGCCCTCGGTGCGGTAGTCGCTCGCCAACTGTCCGTGCGTATAGTCTGCCATGTCGTAGAGCAGACGAGAGTAGGTTTGGTAGTAGTCCGCCTGCACCTCCTGCGAGCAGTCCTCCACGCCCTGCATGTCCTCTAACAGGTCGGCACTCTCTTTGAACAAGCCCGACGAAAGAAAGATAAACGCATGGCGTATCTTTGCCTCTACTATTTTCTCGGGCGACTGCAGGTGTATGGCCTCGTCGAGCAGTTTCTCGACATAGTAAGTCGCCGTGTCGTAGGAGTAAGATTGATACTCGATAGTCAGTGCGAGCAGGCGCGAATAGGTGTCGAGGTCTGCCGTCTCGATTGCATTGATACGCTGTTGCTTTTCCGTTTGATAGGCGTTTTTTCGGGCTAATTCACTATCGAGATAGAGGAGGTCTTCCTGCGTATAAGCGGCGAGCGATAGGCTGAGGCTCAACGCAAAAAGAAGACAAGAAAGGTGTTTCTTCATAGGGAAATGGATTTACGGGATATAGACTTTCCTTCCGCTGTCGGCGTGGAGGGTAATACCGGGGGTGTTACAGGGAACGATATGCCCGCTCAGGTCGTAACAATTCCCGTTGGATTGGGCGTTTTTTACTGTTTTTGTCGCCGTTATACAGTCTGCTGCTTCCGTCCAACTCCAAGCAGACGAATAGGCACTCATCGGGCGTTCGACATCGAAATAGAGTAGGTTGCAATAGGTGGCATTGCCCGACACATTGCCGAAGTAGAACCCCGTTTGCGCATTCCGAATGGTGATGTTCCGAAGACGGATGTTCTCTAATTTGTTTGTCCCTGCCGAGAGGAAGAAAGCAAAGCGTCTGGAGTCTGCCACCTCGACATTCTCGATACGGATATTGCGCACGGCATAGTGGCTTGCGCCCCCGATATTGAATGCGCCCTGCGTGTTCCCCCAGAAGTCGCCTGCCGTGCCTTTGGTGCCGCCCGTGCAGCCACAGTGGCGGATTGTAAGGTCGTGGATGTAGATGTCCTCGTCGCTGCCGAAGCCCTTGCCTGCAAAGTCTGCATTGACGCGTACGCCACACTCGAGTGCATCGAAGATGGCGAGATGGTGTGCCTCGTGTCCTGTGCCGCCGAAGAAGCCCAACGATGATGCCCGCCAGTTGTTCTCTGCGGTGCAGTAGGCATAGGTGATATGCTTACACATGCGTGTCGTTGTCCACGATGCCATATCGTCGTCGCCATTGTTGCGGAACGAACAGTAGCGTACGGTGTGTCCCTCGCAGCCGTGGGCGCAGTTGATGCCGTCGGCGTAGTTGTTGCGGAAACGGCAGTGCTCGACCAACAGATTCTTTGACGATGCGCCCGAGTAGTCGGCTATCCATGCCCCGCACTCGAAATGCTCTGCCCAACAATGGCGTATGATGCTGTTCTGTCCGAAACCGCCCATAAACGCCTTGCCCACTTGTTTGGAGTCGTTGTTCTGATAGTAGCGTTGATTATTGATGGTGTTGAGGTACAGCCCCTCGATACGAATGTTGCTGCTGTTGGTCTCTATACCTCGTTGCATATAGGTGTCGGCTTGGTCGGACGGTGCAGAGAAATAAATCTCCGTGTACCACTCTCCCGCCCCGATGAGTTCGGTGTTATTTGTGTTGAGGTAGAGGCGTTTGTCGCATTCCCAACGCCCTTCCGGAATATAGATGGTCTTGCCTCCGTTGGCGTTCACAAAGTCGAAGAGCGAGCCGCCTGTGTATTGCACTTTCTCGCCCTCAATATCCTCGAAACGAACGGCAGCGGGTATAGGTTCCAACTCGATGAAATCGACCGTATAGGGTGTAGTATTGTCGTCTGCTTTCTCGAGACGCAGTTGCTCACCGCTTTCTATGGTGCGAGAAAGACGCAGGTGGGTCTCGTCGTATTTCATGCGGATGACACAGTTGGTCTTTGGGGTGTTGTCGGGGTAGTTGTCCGTGCAGTACTGCCACGCCCAATAACTCGAGAGCGAGAGTGTACCGACCTGCTCTGTGCCTGCCAAGACGAGGAATGTACCCGTCGTGCCTGTGCCGCTCTCGTTGTCGGGGAGTGAGAAACGAATGGTCAGTCCGTTGCCTGCTGTGCCTACCGTCCACTCCACATAGTCGCCTTTTGCGGTCAGTTGGAGTGCCTGTTGGTGCGAGGCTTCGGCAGCAAGAGTGCGTTGGTCGTCCGAGGCGGTCAGAAATGTACCGTTGGTGGTGCAGTAGTCCGGTTCGGCTTCGTAACGCTCGTAGGGGCGACAATAGTAGCCCTGTTCGAGCGAGTCGGTTGGGAAAGGATAGACGGACGAAGCCTGTGCGTTGCATAAGGCTCCGCAAACGGATGCCAGAATGGCAATACCGCGTAAGAGGTTTTTCCCTGTGGTTACCCTGTGGTTACCCTGTTGATAGCATGTCTGTGGATAACTGAATGATGTGGTCTGCATAGTATATGGTATTTAGAGGTTGTATTATGGTATTTAGAGGTTATGGTACCACTCGGAAGAGCATTCCGTCTTATTGCAATAGACGGCTGTTCTGCCGAAAGCGTTGCAAAGATACATAACTTTTCCTGAACAAACAAAACCGTCTTTCTCAATGAGGTGGATTTAGACTGAAATATAAGGTACTAAGCGTCATAAAGCGTCTATATATTTTGTGGCGATTATTGAAAGACTACTATACATAGTATAGTAAGGCTGTAAAATACTATATATTTTGTCTATATTTTTACTATATTATTTCCCTATCTCTCGCGGGAGGTGTACCTTTGCACCGTCAAAACTTCCGAGCGAGACTTGTCTTGTTTGTGTTGAGCAAATACACTTGCATAGGAAGTACTGACGAACCTTTTTATCTAACCATCTAAAACCAATCTATCATGAAAAAGTGTACACTTGTTCTCGCAGCCGCTCTGGTATGTCTGAGTGCTGCCGCTCACGAACTCAACAACCCGGTCGGTGCCGACGGTCGTTACATTGTGAAGTACGACTGCGCTAAGGGTGCTTTCGCCGCTTCGAACGACATTGAGGCAGACGAAACCTTTACTTTTGCCGTCGATGTGACGGGTACTTGGCTCGAGGATTTCCTCAAAGCAACGCCTACTGCCGAGGGTGCTACCCGCGGTGTGGCCATTAATAAGTGGACCAGTAAGGGCGATGTCAACGGCGAAACCAACCGTCTCAAACAAATCAATGGTAATATCTTCGGTATGACCGTCAACTACGCCCAGATATTCTCGAACGACAGTGTGCTGAAAGTCGATGTGCTTGCCAAAGACAGTATTCTCTACATCTATGGGCAGATATTCGGTTTTGAATTTACTGCAGAGGAAGCCGGTGCCGGCTGGTGGATGTGGAATGACCAGCCAATCGAGACCACTCAAGCCCCGGGAGCGGATTGTCTCTTTGCTTTCTTGCCCTATACGGGGACGAAGTCGAGTGAAGAGTTCTACGGCGATGATTTCGATGAGCCGATGTTCGGCTTCGGCGAGAAAGGCTATGCTGCTCCGTGTGTCCTCTCGACGGCTATCGATGAGGTAGAGCAGACTACATCCAAAGCAGGTAAGTTTGTCCGCGACGGGCAACTCTATATTCGCCACAATGGTGTCATCTACAATGCGTTAGGCACTGTGGTGGAAGATGCAAAGTAAGGTACAATCAAGAGCAGGGTGGCTCGACTGCAGTGTCGGGCCGCTCTGTATTTTTCCCCCTTTAGCAATCCCCTTTCTCCCGTAGCAGGAGTATCGCGTGGTTGTTATTCCCCTTTAAGGTTGTTATCCCTTTAATCTACTTCCCTTGTATGAAACACCTCTTTCCCCATCTTTTTCTCCTCTCCGCCGTACTCTTGTGGGCGGTTGGCGTGTGGGCAGTGCCTATCGAAGGCGTCGTGCTCGACCCGAAAGGTGAGCCTGTTATAGGCGCCAGTGTTGCAGAGCCGACTACCTCCCACGGCACGATTACAGATATAGACGGGCATTTCCAACTCGATGTCGCCGCCGGCAAACAGTTGGTTGTGTCCTATGTGGGCTATCGGTCGCAGACCATTCGTGTGGCAGCGGACAAGACTGTCTATACCATCACCCTCCAAGAGGATGTTGAAGTGTTGGATGATGTGGTGGTTATCGGTTACGGCACACAGAAGCGCAGTGATGTAACAGGTTCTATTTCTTCGGTGTCGTCGAAGGAGATAGCCGATTTCTCTTCCAAGTCTCTTGCCGAGTCGCTGCAGGGGCTTGCAGCAGGCGTTACGGTTACGAAGGGGAGCGGCTCGCCCGGAGAAGCCGCCGAGATACTTATCCGCGGGGCAGGTTCGCTTAATGGTATGGCACCTCTCTATGTGGTGGATGGGGTAGCACAAGATGCGGGTTTCAACTTCAATATGCGTGATGTGGAGTCGATTGAGGTACTCAAAGACGCAGGTTCTGCAGCCATCTATGGTTCGCAGGCAGCGGGTGGTGTTATCCTTATCACGACCAAGAAAGGTCGTGCAGAGCGCACACAAGTGGACCTCAATGCCCGTGTGGGGTGGCGTAACATCAGTTCGAATATCCACTTGCTCGGCACAGAAGACTGGATACGGGCAAGGGATATATGGGGTACGAGCAATACCCTTGATGTACTCGGTGTCAGTAGCGTCAGCGAATTGCCCAATACGGATTGGATGAAAGTCATGTTCGGTACGGGTATCGAACAGGAGTATAATATCTCTGTGCGCGGTGGTACGGAGAAGACCAAGATGTTCCTTTCGCTCGGTTTCCTCGACGAGAAAGGAACGTATATGGATACGCGTGCCCGTCGTTACTCGTTCCGTACCAACCTCGACCACAATCTCGGCAAACATATCCAAATAGGCGAGGCGGTCTATGGTGCTATGACGCAGACCAATCCCTCGACCAACTCTTCGATTTACAACCATACAGTGCCTTTCCGTACCGTCCCTGTGGCAGAAGTTTATGATGCCGATGGCAACTATGCGCAAACTCCGATGTCGGTCGGCTCGGGACCTAACTTTGCAGGGCTCGAAGCCGCCTACCACGATATTCAGGACAAGAACTACTATGTCAATGCCCAAGCCTACTTGAATGTTGAGTTTATCAAGGGGCTTACTTGGCGTACGACAGCCTCTGCTGCACTCGGTGCGTATTCCAAACGCTATTTTACCGAGTATAAAGACTTCGGCCCTGTACAAGTAGGCGTGGACGGTGGTAAACTTGATTCCTATTCCGGCACGAACCTCAAACTGATGTTCAACTCCGTGCTGACCTACGATACTCATTGGGGCGACCATGGTTTTAAGGCAATGGTCGGGACGGAATGGTGGAAATACGACGGCTATGACCTGCAAGTGGCTACTTACGGCTTTGCCATTCCCGTGGCGCAGTCTATTGCCCTTGGCTCGTCCGGTGCAACCAAAGATGCCTCTGACGCTATCCCACAGGAGCGCCGTGGCTCTGCTTTCGCCCGTCTCAACTACGACTATCGTGGGCGTTACCTTTTGGCGGTTAATTTCCGTGCCGATGCCTCCGACCGTTTCGTCAAGAAGAACCGTTGGGGTTTCTTCCCCTCTGTCAATGCGGGTTGGCGGTTGAGTGAGGAGAGTTTTATAAAGGAGACAACGGCTGCCGACTGGCTCTCTAACGCCAAGATTCGTGCCTCGTGGGGTATATTGGGTAACGACAATATCCCGCAGTATATGTACCAATCTACCTATTCTATGTCGGGCATATCCTATGCGTTCGACAATAGTTCCGTCGGGCAGTCGGGTGCGTGGATAGCCGTTTTGGGCAACGAGAACCTTAAGTGGGAGGAGGTGAACCAAGTAGATGCGGGTCTTGACCTTGGTTTCTTTAATAACCGCCTCACATTTACCTACGACTACTACAATCGTCAGACAAAGGACATGCTCTATCGCGGTTCTCTCTGTCTTACAAGCGGGATGAGTTACTATTTCAATTCCGATGACCCCGCCAATACGGTTCCCGTCTATTTCAATGCCGGTTTGGTAGAAAACCAAGGACACGAGGTCAGTATCGGTTGGCAAGACCATAAGTCTGATTTCCAATACAGCATCGCCCTCAATATGTCGTTCAATCAGAACAAAGTCAAACAGGTAGGCGACTCGCCGGGTGCAACCACCATCGACAAAGGTACGGACTCTTCGTGGCCGTTGCTTACACGCACCGAGGACGGCAACCCGATGTCCCTCTTCTACGGATACGAAGTCTTGGGTATCTTCCAAACCCAAGAGCAGGTGGATGAGTACAATCGTTATGCCCTCGACAAGTGGCGCGAGCAGAATCCGAACCACCCCTATGGCTATGCCGAGAACGGACAGCCTCTTAACGCAGACGGCAAGGAGATAGGTATATACTACCAGCGTTCAAATACAGGCGTAGGAGACCTTATCTTCGACGACAACGGGCAGGGTCGTGTTACGGCAGCCAGTCGTAAGTATATCGGCAATCCGTGGCCAAAGATGACACTCGGACTCAATATGTCTTTCGCCTACAAAGGGGTAGACCTCTCGCTTGTATTCTCGGGGGCATTCGGTTTCGATATTATGAATCTTGTGACGCCCTATACCCACATGTTCATGACCGACAATACGACGAAGGCAATCTTCAATACTTCTTGTTTCGGGAAAGGGAATACCACCGTCACTTCTGACCCGCGTGTAGCCTATCTCGACGAGAACGGCTCGGTAATAGGTGATGGTGCGGCAAACCGAAACTACTCTACCGTCTCGGGCTATCTTGTAGAGCGGGGCGACTACCTTAAGTTGAAGAACCTCTCCTTGGGCTATACCCTCCCGCAGAAGTATAGCCGCAAAGCGAAGATGGAAAAACTGCGTATCTACTTCTCGGCGCAGAACCTCTTTACCATCACCAAGTATTCGGGTATAGACCCTGAGATAGGCGGTAGCAGTTTGATGTACAATGTGGATACGCACAATCGCTATTTGCCCTCACGGCTCTATTCGTTTGGTTTGGATATTACTTTCTAAATCCTTTTTGCTATGAAGACCCAATCTATCGTCCTACTTTTGTCTGCCGCAATAGCCCTCAACGGCTGTAAGGACTTTTTCGATATATCGAATCCGCAGACCCTCACTACCGACAATTTCCCTGCTACCATGGAGCAGGTAGACCAACTCGTAACTTCCGCCTATGCGCAGAGTCATAGTATCGGCATGTACGCTTTCTATTGGTTCCCTATGGGTGTTTGGCTCTACGACCATACTTCCGACATCTACGGCTCTTACGACGAGCGAGCCAACTCGCAGGACAACTATTCCAACATAGACTCCCGCTATTTGACTACCACCTACACCGACCTGTGTAAGTGGATGAAACTGGCTACTACGGGCATTGAGGGCGTGGAGTCTTACCGTGCGAAGTACGCTAAGTCGTCCGAGGCAGCGGCTCTGGACTATGCACTCGGACAGTGTTATTTCAATCGCGCCCTGGCATATTGGCATGCGCAGATATTCTTCGAACTCAACGCCGATGGCTTGGGCTTTGCGAAGATAGACCGTGTCCTCTCCGATGTCGAGGAACTCAAACTCGCTCGTGAATCGGTGCGCGATACATGGGCATTTGTTATCTCGGATGCCGAGCGGGCAGCCGAACTCTTGCAAGGGAACAATGAGGATGCATTCCGTGCCACCGAGTGGGCTGCCAAAGGTTTGCTTGCCAAGGTCTATATGCAGTCGCTATATCTCTTCCCTGAGAATCGAGCCAAAGCACAGTCGGTCTTGGAAGACATTATCAAGAACAGTGGTAAACAACTTGTTCCTTACGACATCTATACCGATATGTTCTTCGGCAATGAGGCAAACGAACACAATGCCGAGTCGCTCTATGAGTTGACCATGACCAGCAACCCCAATCAGGATGGCCCGTGGGAAAACTTTACTACGGGTTCGGGTATGCCGATGGTCTTTGCGCCATGGTATGTCGATTTGGATGTGAAGTTCCGTAAGGGGCGTGAGGATAAGGTCGACCCGCTCACTCAACAGTATGATGTTATCATATCCAAAAAGTCGTCCCAATGGGGAAATAACTTTGTCCATGACCGCAATATCGCCCGCTTTGGCTTTTGGAATTTCTATGGCGATACCATTCCCCGCTTGATGTTCAACCCCTCTTACGACTACAACGGTGAGCGTTCGCTTGATAACTACCCCTATGCTATTTCCGTCCCGAACTATCGTGAAGAGGCACTTGCCCTAAAGAACGACCCTGCTAAGGTGGACCCTCGCTTGCGGCTCAATGCCGGGCAGCCCTATGTCGATACTTACGTAGACGCCAAGGGGCGCACCACCGTCTATGACCGTTCGTCGGAGACCAACAGCCGTCCCGACCGTCTGGCGTGGCAACACCGCAAGTATACCAATATCCGTGGTACGGAGATGGGACCTGCCCCCTATGGGTGGAACGAGAGCAGCAACTGCAATTTCTATATTATCCGCATGGCGGACATCTACCTGCTCTATGCCGAACTGATGGCAGAAACCGCCCCTGCTACGGCGTTGGAGTATATCAATAAGGTACATCGGCGTGCCTATGGCTACGCACCCGAGACAGCGTGTCCCTACGATTACACTTCCCTCACCGACCGTACCCGTGCTTATTACGAGAGCGACCCATTGGCGCACGACCCGTTGCGCTACGAGCGTTGGGCGGAACTCTTTGGCGAGGGACAATGGTGGTTCGACTTACGCCGTTATCGTAGCGGGGCTTCGGAGGCAGCGTACTACGAGAAAACCTCTCATGGTGCAATTACTTGGAAAGGCGATGAGTCGTATGTCCAACCTATCCCCCAACTCGAGTTGGAACGCAACAAGAATATGCACCAATCCACCGGTTATCCCTCGATATAACAATGCAAATATCGAATGTCTACTACGCTATGATTGTCCATGCAATGTAATACCACATACCTATCGTTTATGAATCTAAAACACCTTTTCTCTGTTGTTCCGTTTTTGGCTGTGCTGATGCTGACGGCGTGTCGCCCTGCGCACAGCCTGACTTCGCCCGAGGGAGTTCTCGAGGTCTCTTTTCGTCTTGCACAAGGCGGTACGCCGGAATATAAAGTCATGCGTCGTGGGGCTCCTTTGCTCTCGTGGTCGGCTATGGGGCTGCGGCTTACGGACTGCGACCTTAGTACGGGCTTTTCGCTGCTTTCGTGCGACACTGCTTTTTTCGACGAGACTTGGCAGACCGTATGGGGAGAGGAACGCTTTATACGCAATCGCTATACGCAACTCACTGCCCACCTCCGCCACGGCTCGGGTATAGAGATGGATATTGTCTTCCGTGCCTTTGATGATGGTGTGGCATTCCGCTATGTTTTCCCCAATAACACAGATAGTATGGTCGTTCTCGAAGAGATGACAGCCTATACTTTCGCCCGTGAGCCGCAAGCCTGGTCTATCCCATGGCGCACAGAGTACTACGAGGCACTCTGGACACGCTGTCCGATTAGCAAAAAGGACACAACCTGTTCGCCCGTTACATTGGAACTTGCAGAGGGAGGCTATGCTTTTCTGCACGAAGCCGCATTGACGGACTACCCCGCCGAGAACTTCTACTATACGGGGCGTACTGTTCGCACATTCCTGACCCCATGGCAGAATGGCGTAGCGGCATACGAATACGGTGTTTGGCAGACGCCATGGCGTATGCTTGTGGTAGCGGATGACCTTCCTGCGCTGGTGGCATCCCGTGTGATGCTCAATCTCAACGACCCTTGCCGCATAGAGGATACGAGTTGGATTCGTCCGATGAAGTTCATCGGTATATGGTGGGGAATGCACCTCAAGACCATGACATGGAGCCAAGGACCTCTCCATGGGGCTACGACTGCCAATATGAAACGCTACATCGATTTTGCTGCGGACAATGGTTTCGGTGGCGTGTTGGCCGAAGGGTGGAACGAAGGTTGGGGTGCATGGGACGGAACAACCCCCGGTGCCCGTTTCTCGTTTGTCCGCCCCTATTCGGACTACGATATCGACTATCTTGCCCGCTATGCCCACAAGCGTGGCGTAGAGATAGTCTTTCATCATGAGACCCAAGGCAATGCCGCCCAGTACGAAGCGGAATTGGATACAGCCTATGCCTATATAGAACGCTACGGAATGCATAGTGTGAAGACAGGTTATGTCTCGCCTATCATCACCACCGTGGATGGGAAACAATACAATCGTTCGCAGGCGGGCGTACGCCATTACCGTCGTGTTATAGAGACCGCTGCAGCGCATCATGTAGGCGTGGATAATCATGAGCCGGTGATGCCGACAGGGCTGCAACGCACATACCCCAATCTCATGACCCAAGAAGGGATTCGCGGGCAAGAGTGGAACGCATGGAGTGCGGACGGCGGCAGCCCGGCAAGCCATGTATGTACATTGCCTTTCACGCGTATGCTTGCAGGTCCTGCGGACTATACGCCGGGGGTCTTCAACTTCGATAATCCCGTGCAGCCTAACACCCGTGTACACGCTACGCTTGCCAACCAATTGGGGCTGTTTGTGGTACTCTATTCGCCTTTGCAGATGGCGTGCGACCTGCCCGAGAACTACCAAAAACATCCCGAGGCGTTTCAGTTCATCAAAGATGTTCCCTGCGATTGGGAGCAAAGTCGTTTGCTCCAAGCGGAGATAGGGAAGTATGTCGTCATGGCACGCCAAGAGCGTGGCAGCAAAGATTGGTATGTTGGGGCTGCTAACGACGATACGCCTCGTACCCTCGATATAGATTGGTCGTTCCTCCCCGAGGGTGAGTACATCGCTGAAATTTACCGTGACGCTACGGCTGCTGACCCAAGTAGCGGCGGCGTGGATGCGGATTGGCAGGCGTATCCGTACGCCATAACCATAGAGAAGCGCAGCGTATCTCATGCCGCTGCGCCCCTCTCTATTCGCTTAGCCTCCGGGGGAGGTTTCGCTATTCGCCTTGTTGCTAAGTAAATTTAACTGCTGAGTGTAGTCTCTGTCTCCCGAGAAATGCAATGTGGATACAATGAGGCTACAATGAGGATAGGATGATACAACAAGCAAATGTTTAGCAGTTTTCTTATGATTAGTCGGTGAATAGTTAGTGATTTGTTAATGATTTGTTAATGATTGGTTAGTGTGTTTGTAAGTAGTTGTTCATAGCCTGTGCGGCGTGGCGTCCGTCTGCCATAGCCAGTATGACGGTTGCCCCGCCGCGCACTATGTCGCCTCCCGCAAACAGCATCGGCAACGAAGACTGCATGTCGTCGTTGACTACAATAGTACCTTTCTTGCTGATTTCCAGTCCCTCTACCGTATGGGGTATGAGCGGATTCGGGCTTACTCCAACGGCTACAATTACGAGGTCGGCGGGTATAATCTCCGTCTTTCCTTCTATGGGTATAGGGCTGCGTCTGCCCGACGCATCGGGTTCGCCGAGTGTCATCACTTGCAGCACTGCCTCTGCCACACGCCCGTCTGCATCTGCGTGATAGGCGATGGGATTGTGCAGTGTCAGGAACTCAACGCCCTCTTCTTTGGCGTGCCGAACTTCCTCTATGCGGGCAGGCATCTCTTCTTCCGAGCGCCGATAGACTATCATCGCCCGCGCTGCACCTAAGCGTTTGGCTGTGCGTACGGCGTCCATCGCTGTGTTGCCTCCGCCTACTACCAGTACATTCCGCCCCCGTAGCACAGGCGTGTCGGTCGCTGTGGACGAGGCGTCCATCAGGTTGACTCGCGTCAGGTATTCGTTGCAAGACAGCACCCCGTTTAGGTTCTCGCCTTCGATATTCATAAAGCGCGGCAACCCTGCGCCCGACGCTACAAAAATACCTTCGTATCCCTGTTCTCGCAGGTTGTCTATTGTAATGGTTTTTCCGACGACAACATCGGTTTGGAAGTGTACACCCCGTTGCCGTAAGCCCTCTATCTCCTTGTCTACTACGCTATTCGGCAAACGGAACTCGGGTATCCCGTATTTGAGTACTCCACCGATGGCGTGCAGTGCTTCGAATACGGTTACATTGTATCCGTAGCGTACCATATCGCCTGCGAAAGCCAATCCCGCAGGGCCGGAACCCACTACGCCCACCTTGCGTTTCTTTTCGGCTGCGGCAGGCGTTTGCGTTGCCGTTTGAGGTTCTTTTTTTGGAGCATGGTCTGCCACAAAACGCTCCAGGTAGCCGATAGCCACCGCCTCGTGTCCCATACGCAGATGGATACATTGCGCCTCGCATTGTTTCTCCTGCGGGCAGACGCGTCCGCATACTGCAGGCAACGACGAACTCTCGGCGATGACCGCTGCGGCTTCCTCTACCTTACCTTGCTCCAACGCCTTGATAAACTGTGGTATGGCAATATGCACGGGGCAGCCTTGTACGCAAGTGGGTGTCTTGCAGTTCAAGCATCGGTGCGCCTCGGTAATAGCCTGCTCGGCGGTAAGTCCTTGGTTGACTTCGGCGTGCAGCGAGCGGATACGCTCCTCGGACGATAACTCGTTCATGTGTACACGCGGGATGGCGACACGGTCTTTTGCCGTACCCGTAAACGCAGCGGCGGGCAGGTCGTGGCTTGTCCCATGGCATACGCACTCGTGCGCAGGAACGCTCTCTGCGGGCATTGCAGGTGTATTATGGGGCGTTGCAAGGTATGCTTCGTAGGCGGCTTTCTCTTCGGTCTTATACGAACGCAGGCGCGAGAGAAGTTCATCGAAGTCTACTTTATGTGCATCGAACTCCGGTCCGTCTACACAGACAAAGCGTGTCGCTCCGTCTACCGTCACACGGCAACCGCCGCACATACCCGTCCCGTCCACCATTATGGTGTTTAGGCTCGCATCGGTTGGGATGTTGTATTTTTGGGTTGTGAGTGCCACAAACTTCATCATAATGGCAGGTCCGATGGTGATACACTTCTGTACGCCTGTCCCTGCCTGTTCGCGCAGGATAATCTCCTCTACGCCGGCGGTGATAATGCCCTTCTTGCCGAGTGAGCCGTCGTCGGTCATGACCATTACCTCGTCCGATACACGGGCTAACTCCTCCCGCAGAATAACCAACTCCGCCGTACGGGCAGCCAGTACGGTAATTACGCGGTTGCCTGCCGCTTTCAGTGCCTTGGCGATAGGTAGCATAGGCGCAGCGCCTACGCCCCCGCAGGCACAGACTACCGTACCAAAATGGCGTATATCGGTGGCCCTACCCAAAGGACCTGCTATATCGGCTACTTGCTCTCCTACTTCGAGCGCACACAGTTTCGCCGAACTGACGCCTATCCGTTGCACCACAAGGGTAATCGTTCCTTTGTCTGTGTCGGCGTCAGCGTCAGCAATGGTAAGCGGCATACGCTCGCCCTGTTCATCTACGCGTACAATCACAAAATGCCCTGCCTTGCGTGCTTTCGCTATCAGGGGGGCTTCGAATACCAATTCGGCAACATTCTCCGAGAAGAATCGCTTATTGACCAATCTGAACATAAAGGTAGTTTTCGTTATTTGGGTAGTTTTCGTATGTTTGCTTTGCTTGTTATTTTCGTGGTTGCGGGCGTTACTTTCGTCCAAAGTCCGCCGGTATCTCGCCCCACTGCTCTGTCTCCCATTTATAGATGCGGGTAGAGTAGGTGTTCACCGCCAGCCACTGCTCGGCTTTCTCGAGCATGGCGAAGAGTTCTTGGTTCTTTGCCGTCGGCGTGAGTTTGGTCTGTGCGCGTTTCTTGCGCAACCATGCCAACGCCGTACGACTGTCGGAGTAGAGTACCCACGGCAGGTTGTTCTGTTTAAGATAAGCCAACCCCAGTACAATCGCCAGAAACTCCCCGATATTGTTTGTGCCGCCCTTGTATGGCCCACGATGAAATACCTCCGTCCCCGTATCGGCAATTACCCCTCGGAACTCCAATACACCCGGGTTGCCCGAGCAGGCGGCATCGACGGCGAGTGCGGGGTAGATAGGCTTTGTTTGCGCCGTCTCTATCCGTGCTGTAGGTGTCGTGTCCTTTCGACGAAATATATGGCGGGCAGGGTCTTCCTGATAGGCTTTCTCTGCTTCTGTACGCGATCCGAACGCCTTGTATTTGGCCTGCGCTATGCCTTTTACTTGTTTCTCGCACGCTGCCCATGTGGTATAAATACCGGGTTCTTTCCCTTGCCATACCACATAGAATTTTGCTTTTTGCTTTGCCATATCCGTATTATTCCGTATCTTTGCAGTGCTTTATCTCTTATCTATTGCCGTATGCTGCTCACGACGCCTGCCATTGTCCTTTCTCTTCAGCCTTATAGCGACAAGGCGCATATCCTGCATACCTATACCCGCTCGCATGGGCGAGTGAATCTCCTCGTCTACGGGGTGGGGAAGAAAAAGAGCGCGGCGGTCTATGCTCCTTTTTCGTTGGTCGAAATAACATTCGATTATCAGCCTGCCCGCACGCTTCCGTCCCTCCGGCAGTGCCGACTGCTCTATATACCGCAGGAGACGCTTTTCGACCCGTGTCGGCAGGCGGTGGCACTCTTCCTGGCAGAGGTACTCTATCGCACGCTGCGCCACCCGATGGAGGATGCCGACCTTTTTGCTTATCTGGCGACGGTGGTACCCGAGTTGGACACTACGCCCGAGCCGCAACACCTGCATCTGCGTTTTCTATTCTCGCTGGCGGCGTACTTGGGCTTCGCTATCGACCCCGAACAACAGCCGGAACTCCTGACCATACCCGCTTCTCGCACGGCACGCCAAAGCCAACTGAATGCCCTATGTGCCTATTTTGCCGCGCACATCGACGATTGGCAGCCACCCCGCTCGCTCCCTATCTTGATGGAGTTGTTCGATTGAGCGCAGCCTGCCCCTCGTTTTTCATAGCCCATCCCTTGCTCATCCTTTGCTTATCCCTTGCTGCTTGACCTACTTGCGTTGGGTCAGGCGGCGCACAAGGCGTATCAACTCGCCAACCCAAAGCACCAACGAGGTGGAGGCTACGACAATCAGCCAATCCTGCCAACGCAAGCCTCCCTCTGCCACATTGAACATCACCTGAAGCCCCGGCATCTCGACAACGAGCAACTGCCCCACGAAAATAATGCCCGCTATGAGCAAGAACCACTTGGTATTCTGCCACGAAAGCCTGTGAAAAGCCGACTGGTTGGTCATAAACGCTTTGGCATTGAAAAGGTTCCAGAACTGCAAGAACACAAAGAAAGTAAAGAACAGTCCCAACTCATACGGGGTCAGCCCGTTCTGCGCTCCGAATACAAAAGATAGGTTGGTAAACGAAGTGGTGGCAGTATGCTCGAACAGCACAAGCAGACCCATCATCAGTGCCGTAAAGATAAGCCCGATGGTCACAATCTGTCCACCAATACCCCGCAAGAGCGGCTCGTTCTGCGGACGGGGACGGTCGTGCATGACACTATGCGTAGGCGGCAACGAAGCCAGAGCCAATGCGGCAAAAGTATCCATAATGAGATTGACCCACAGCATCTGCGTGACGGTGAGCGGCGAATCGGTACCGGTGAAAGCCCCTATTGCCACCGTGAGGCACGCCGTGACATTGACTACCATCTGGAACAGAATAAACCGCTTGATGTTCTTATAGAGCGAACGCCCCCACATCACGGCATTCGCAATCGTGGCAAACGAGTTGTCCATTATCGTCATATCGCTTGCCTCCTTAGCCACCGCCGTGCCGTCGCCCATCGAGAGCCCGACATTGGCGGCATTGAGCGCAGGCGCATCATTGGTGCCATCGCCCGTGACGGCTACCACTTCGCCCAACCGACGCAGCAGGCGAACGGCACGCTCCTTATCGTTAGGGCGGGCACGAGAGATAATCTTGACATCGGGCAAACGCTCCATGAGTTGCTCATCGGTCATAGCGGCTAACTCGGTGCCTAACAGGATATTACGCTCGGTATCGCTATCCGACCACAGCCCCAACTGACGACCTATCTCTTTCGCCGTACCCGGCGCATCACCTGTAACAATCTTGACCCGAATGCCCGCCTCGGTACACTCCCGGATAGCCGCCGGCACATCGGCACGGATGGGGTCGGCTATCGCCACCACACCTATCCAGGTCAGCCCACCGCCACGCACAATCTGCTCAAGCGGTAAGTTCTGCTCGCTCTCAACAGAAGCGAACGCCAGCGTACGCAACGCCTTGGCCTGATACTGCGCCAACAGTGCACTATACTCGATGAACTCATCCGCCGTCAGGTCACAATAGTCGAGCAACACATCGGGTGCTCCTTTGACATAGACCACCTGCCGTCCCGTCAGCCGAGAACGTACGCGGGTTGCCATAAACTTACGCTCCGTTGAGAACGAGAGGCGCTCCAGAATCTCTATCTGCTCACGCAGAGGCGCATAGAACACGCCTTGGTCGTGCAGCCAGAGCAGCAACGCTCCCTCTGTCGGATTGCCGATGGTTCGGAGATGGTTCGGGTCGGAGTAGTCAAGATTAGCCGTTGAGTTCGCTACAATACACTCCTCGATGCGCCCCGACACAGGGTCTTGGCTGAGCCGTTGCCCCGCCAGCCCCACGAACTCGGTGGTCTGCACACGCATCTGATTCTGCGTGAGCGTACCCGTCTTGTCGGTGCAGATAACCGACACCGCCCCCATGGTCTCGCACGCATGCATCGTACGGGGCAGCGTGTTCTGCTTCATGAGGCGCTTCATGCTGAACGCCAAACTGAGCGTCACTGCCATCGGCAAGCCCTCCGGTGTGGCGACCACAATAAGCGTAACGGCAATCATGACGCTATCGAGCAGGTACTTGACCATATCTACATCCAATGCGGTATGCCCCGCTGCCCAATACGCCAACACACGCCCCACCAGAATAATGGCGGCAATGGCGTAACTGACCTTAGTAATAACGCCCGCTAACTGTTTGAGGTTCTGCGTGAGCGGTGTATCGCCATCGTCACGCACCTGTGCGGCACGGAATACCTTACCGCACGCCGTATGGTCGCCTACGGCAAAGACACGCGCCGTGCAGTCGCCCTCAAGCACGGTGCAGCCCTTCATTACCTGATTGGACGGATAAGTGGCATCAGGGTCAAAGTGTGCCGAATCGGTCGTCTTGCTGCACTGCGGCTCGCCCGTGAGCGAGGACTCATTCAGTACCAGATTCATTGCCTCCAGCAACTCGGCATCTGCCGGCACCTCCTCGCCCGTCTCGAGCAGGATGATATCGCCCACGACCACCTCACGGCGAGGCACCTCATGCACATTGCCGTCACGAATGACCTTGACCGGCGTATCATCGTTCACCTCGTTGAGGCTGCGGAAAGTTTTCTCGTTCTGCCGCTCCAAGATATAGCCCACACTCGTGGCAAGCAGCACCGCGATGGCTATACCTATCGGCTCAAAATAGGGCGTAATACCCGTCTTGCCGCCCCACACGCCTTGGTAGAACGAGATAGCCGCCGAGAGCAGCAACGCGACAAGCAGGATGGTGATAAGCGGGTCCATCTCGAAGCGGCGGCTCGTCTTGTTGTAATGTCCGCCAAAGAACGCCACCAGATAGGACAGCGCACACAGCACGAGCAGGATAACCGGTGCTATCCACACCCCATGCGGGAGCGCGACACCCGCCAAGACGGCTATGCCCAATCCGAGGACTGTCAAAACGGCAGCCGAAAAACTAAGTACCACCAACGAGTAGTGCTTACAGTTGCATACCCTGCTCCACAGAGTCTCCTCTTGGGGAGGGGTAAGTATATTTTGTCCGTGCTGCGAGCGGCTCTGCTCCACTTCGGCAGCAGTCAGCCCTGTATAGTGATGTTCGGTCATGTGAGATAGATTTTATGCGGTGAAATGCAACAGATTAGGAGTGCAATATAGTAGGGATATGCGGTTAGAAACGATAGGTAACCCCCACTACGAAATTGATACCCTCAGTCTGATAGCCGTACCAAAGGTCGTTGTGGCGGTGAATGTAGTTGTTTAGTTGGAAGAACACCGCAAGGTTGGGTTGCCCTGCACGATACGCGTTCTTGCCAACCACGGTCTCGTATTGGCAGCCCAGCGACAACTGCACCGTCGGCTTTAGTTTGCGTTCGTACGACCCGTCTTCATTGGCTTGCGACACCAAGGCGGTACGGCTGCCGGCGAATATATTGTCGCTGTAGAGCGTCCAATGGCGGTCAATACGGGCATCGATACGCAAGTGCGCATCCCATTTGGCACGGTCGTACACGCCGTTCTTGCGCAGCAGAACACCCTCGTAGCCGCTCTTGTGCAGCACGACACGGGTGTCATCGGTCTCGCTCGCCTCGGTATCCTCGAAACGGAACGATTGCCAGAAATAGTAGTTGCCGCCCAGATGAATGGTGATGATGTCCTGGTAGTGGTACGAGAAAGCAGCCCCTATCTTGCCCCGCCCGTAGTCGGAATAGAGATACGAAATCATTCCAGGCAACATATCCACTCCGCTCGATGTGGTCTTTTCCACAGTGGCAATCGTGGTCAGTTGGTTGATTTGGTAGGCATAGCCGCCATAAATATCAATCAACAGGTCGCGGTATGGGCGAATATGGAACCCCAACTGCGCATCTATAGGCGTATAGGGGGCAGCATGGTGCGAAGTGATGAGCGGATGCACATTGCGATAGGGGATGGCATTCATGCACGCCTCGACCGTCCCCATACTGTGCGAACCCGTGGCAGAGCCGTAGAGAGTGAGCCACTTCTTGGCTATCTGCGCCTCGAAATCTACCTTCGGCGCAGGGGCAAAGGTTATATTATCCAGATTGGACAGATAACTGCCTCGCCCGATGTTGAGGTTGAACTGCACGCCCGCATGGATGGAGAAACGACGCCCGAGATACGCATAGTACGGCTCTATTCGCAGCGAGTGGCGGGAATTGTAGAGGCTGTCGGCATAGAGCGAAGTCTGCAGGAACGAGTTCTGCATATAGAAGTTGCCGCCCACATGGTGCTCGTTGCTGTGCCAATCGACATTGGCGGTGGTGCGCAACTGATGCTCGCTGACCTCTTTTGGCATAGCGAACAGCGTATAGCCAACCTGCGCTTTGTACTGAATATCAGACTTTTTCGTGCTGCGTACGCCCACAAAGGCATCCACATTCCATATCGTCTGTTTGTCGACCGATTCGAAGTCCTTGAAATGGTCAATGGTCAGCCCCTTGTTGCCATCGTAGTAGCGTCCGTAGCGGGTGTAGAACTTATTTGCCCCACGCACCCCGAAATATAGTTCGGCAGTGGTAAAGGGATGACGGAAATCGAAGCCTACCTGTGTGCGGCTGTTGGTGCGACGCCCCCACTCGGCACGATGGTTGGCATAGACATCCAGGATGCTGTTCTTTTGGTCGTCGAGGCGGTAGGCAAAATCGAACAATGTGTTGGTATGCCCAATGCCGCCCCGCACAAGACCGTTGTAGGTTTGCGGTGTCGAGAAACGAGTGGGCTGACTGAGCAGCGGGTTGATATTGAAGTCGGGCGACACCGATGCCACATATTCGGAATAATGCACCTCGGCGGGCGGGAAAGTGGTCTCCACAGCCTGCGGTTTGGTCGCAATCTTGCCCGCCTGCTGTACCACAGGCTGGAAATCCCGCTCTACGGTCACATTGCGATTGAGCGTTGTATCTTGGGCGTAGGCACAGCCGGCAATCGCCGCTGCACCCACGAGTAGGCATAATCTATTCGTTTTCATCATTTTCCGTTACTTGTTCGTTCTCTTTCTCATCGAGGGCAGCGATACGCTCGCTGACCATTTGGGCTATATCATCGGTGCCGTGGTAGTTTGCCTGCAGCGTGAGCAGGTATTGGCGAGCCTGGAAATCGTCGCCACGGCTGTGGTTGATATCCGAGAGCAGCACCAACGCCCGTGCCAGCCAGTACTGCTGTTGGGTGTTCATGCCGGCAAAGGCCATCACCTCCGCCTCGGCTTGGTCGAGATTGCCCTGCCGATAGTAGCAGTCGGCTTTCAGGTACTCCGACTCGGCGCCTGTGGCAGTACGCACCTCTTTGGAGAGCGGCGCGAGGTCTTCCAACGCTGCGGTGTATTGCTTCTCGGCGATATACGCTTTGGCACGGTTGTAGAGTGCCTCCGAGCGCACCTCATCGGTCGGGTTGTCGGCGAGTATCTGGGCAGCAATATCGATGGTGGCTTGGTGGCGTCCCAGATAGTAACTGCAGCGCAGAATACCAAGGCGGGCGATGTCGGTGTTCTCGTGCGAGGATGCCAGCGAGAGCATACGATAGAAGTATTCGAGCGAGGTCTGATAGTCTTTTTGGTCGTAGGACAAGCCCGCTACACGCATACACGCCTCTTCGAGATACGGGTTGCCGGACAACTCCGCCAACGCTTTGTACTCACGGAGTGCGTCGGTGGTCTGCCCCAAGCGATAGTACGAATCGGCGGCATAGTATTGCGCCGTAGTGCAGTAGCGTCCTCCCGTGCAGTAGTGCGTCAGGTAGGACGAGAGCGCATCGGCGGCTTTCTGATAGTTGCCCTGCATATACTGCAATTCGGCGGCAGCGTAACTCAGCGAGTCATCCGCCGTTGTTACCTGCATATTCATCTTGCCCAACTGTTTGGTATAGGCGAGGTATTCGTCTATGTTGCCTGTCTCCACATAGAGCGACTGCAAGCCCTCGAGTGCCGAATACGCTTCCTCCGAGGCAGGATAGGTCTCTATAGTCTTGCGGTAGGCGGCAATCGCCTCGTTGTATTGGTTCAGGTTGCGGTAGAGCATGGCGCACTCAAGCGATGCCTTGCGGGCATAACTGCTGTTGGGATAGTTCTTCAGCAGTTGTTCGTAGGCCGTGATAGCCGCCCGCTCGTTGTCTTGTTGCAGGTAGGCACGCGCGGTCTCGTAGAGGCCGTCGTCGGCATAGTCGGACTTCGGGTAGCGTGCCACGAGCGTCTGCATGGCCTGTATCTTGTCGGCATACTTATGCTGCAACCCGAGCGCATAGCCTCGCTGGAAAGTGGCGTAGTCCGAGCCGGTCGTGTTGCGGTCTATCACCTGCCCGTAGTAGGAGATAGCCGCCGTGAAATTGCGGGCATTGAATGCGCAGTCGCCCAGTCGGTTCAGTGCATCGGGATAGGTCGGGTCGGTGGTCTGTGCCATATCCACATAGCGCAAGAAACAGGTCTCTGCCTGCTTGTAGTCTTTCTCGGCGAAATAGGCATAGCCGGCGAGGTAAGAAGCCGCTGTATAATTAACCGAATTACGGGAGTTGGTTCGGGAGTGGTAGCGGTTTAAGTCCTTAATACACGATTCGTAATCGTGCAAACGATAGGCAGTCTCAGCCCGCCAATAGTATGCCTCAGTGGTATAGGTATCGTCCTCGTGGGCGTGGTTCAGCACCTCGGTCATGTAGTTGCGCGAGGCGTCCATCTTGCCTTGCAGGAAGGCATCGACGCCCAACTGATAGCGCAGATACTGCTTGGTGGTGTTCAGTTGTCGGGTAGTCTGCGGCACCGAGTCCAGCACCGAGAGTGCCGCCGCATAGTTGCGTGAGCGCAAGAACGCATCGCTGAGCAGCGCATAGACCTCGCTTTGGTGCTTGCTGTGCGGATACTCTTGCAGGAAATCTTTGAATGCCTGCACACTCTCGCCCAATGCCGTGGAGGACTGATAGGTACAGAGCGTGTAGTTGTAGAGTGCCTCTTCCCGCACGGATGGGGTCAGTCGGAATGCGGCTGCGGCTTGGTACGACAACTTCGCCTGTTCGGTCTGCCCGAGTTGGGTGTAGGCGTTGCCAAGCGTCAGGCAGGTACTCTCCGAGACCGAGTCTTTCTCCTGCTTTACCTGTTTGAGCGTCTCAACAGCTTTGGCGAGCCGGTCGGTCTTGCCGTCGGCGCTGAGCATATAATAGGACTGCCCCAGTAGATACAAATCGTTGCGCACCAACGGCACTTCGCTTGATTGAGCCGACGCACGATACGCCTCAAAGTGGGACACCGCCTGCTGCAGACATTGTGTTTTGGACTTTGTATCCTTGCTGTCGGTGGCTTTCTGATAGTATATTTCGCCCAACATACGGTGCAGTTCGCTGCTGTTCTCGTTGTCCGGCTGCGAGGAGAGCAACTGCTCCGCACGCGCCTCTACCTCGGCATTCTCGCCCTGTGCATAGTAGATTTGCACGATATAGTATGGCACCGTCTTGGCATACTCCGATTTGCCCTCAAGCGACAGAAGAGCCGGCAGCGCCTTGTCGTAGTGCTGCTGCTTGTATTGGCAATAGGCGTAGTAGTAGGTAGCCTTGGTGGTATAGTCGTTGTCTGTCTTCCGGAGCAGTGCGAAATAGGTCGAGGCACGGGCATACTCCTGCAACATGAGGTAGGTATAGCCGCGATAGAACTGATACTCTGTCTGATGCGGGCGGGTCAGTGCCTTGTGGTCTACCTGTTCCAACTCTTTGGCTGCCTGTTTCCACTTGCCTTTCTCTGCCTGCATAACGCCGCCGAAGAAGTGAATCTCGTCCTCGTAGGTGGTATACGGATACTTCTGCAGGTAGGGTTTCAAGTCTTTTAGCAGACTTCCATCGCGTTCCTCAAATCGCAGTGCCAGTTTCTTGTATTCCCGTTCTTGAGCACTTTCTTGTATCGTTTGTCCCTCGACAACCGCCGCACGAGGTACATCCAAAGTCTGTGTGTTCTGTGCCACCGCCTTAATCGGCACAGCCGCCCCAAATAGTACCGCAGTTCCAATCGGCAGTGCCGCCCCAATAATCCCGGCAAATGCTCCGGCAAATGCTCCGGCAAATATCCGGTCAAATACCCCGACTATTACCGGGACAAAACCCTTGACAAATCCCCGAACAAATCCCCTGCCGGTGAACTCGTTCTGTCCCGCCGAGAGTCGACTCTGTCCGCTTTTTTGTATCACGCGTGTATGTATCATCTTTATTCTGTGTATCATGTTTGCTATATGTATCTTTGGTTTATTATTAATGCTGTTGCGATAAAGTTAACAGGGGTATCCTTTTGCTCTATCTGGGGGCGTGGGTAGTGGTCTAAGGTGTTCTAACGAAGCCCACAGGGCTTCGCTCGCTGCGTGCACTTAGTGCGCTATGCGCACCTGCCCTCCGCTTCACCCCACCCGCGTGAGCCGCAAGGCTCAGTTGACCATGCGAAGTCGAGTCCCCCACGCCCCACACGATACGATGTATGTTAATTGTTACTTGTTAATTGCGTATAGGGGTAGTGGCAATGCTTCGCTGCACTGCCATTAGAAGTGCATAATCCTCAAAATCCCCGTGCAAAGTTACGCTTTTCTTTTCGTTCCTCCAAATAGAAAAGGTCAATCTATACCGTTCCCTATACTATTAACGCACAATAACCCAAAATCTATCACCTCAAAACAATTTTTTTTGTTCTTTTTTGAGAGATTCCGCTTTTTGAGAGATGTTTTTTGAGAGATGGCTTTTCTGAGAGAATATGCTTTAAGTGAGGTATTTTTCGGAGAAAGATTGTTTTTAGTGGAATGTTTTTTTTGAGAGAGATTTATGCTGTAGCGATAAAGTTAATAGGGGTATTCTTTTGGCTCAACCTGGGGGCGTGGGTAGTGGTCTAAGGTATTCTAAGACCTAATAGTCATTTTGCAGTCTGAAAAAAGGTAGAACCTTTTTAATAGTCATTTTGCAGTCTGGTTCCGTATATTGGACTAATTTCAATGTTTACGCGGCTCCCAAAGCCGCATACTACGCAATCCCAAAATTAAGAAGTTTAGGGCTTCACTGCTCCAACTAATTGATTTTTTGAGGAGTATAATGTTTCGTTCGCATATACTCAATGATAAAACTTTTGCAGTGCTCTATACTCAAACCATTGTGATTATTTGACTTATAGGTCACATTTTTATGAGGGAAATAGGCATCATTTTTTGAAAGTTTGATGCTCGCTATGATTTGCGCAAGTTTTTAGCCTGCAAAATGACTATTAGAGCACTTTTTGTTCATTGATTTTTGTTCCAAGCACCTTGAATCGTTGCAGAGCCCATTAAATCAGGGCTTCCGGACAATTGCAGACTGTAAAATGACTATTACACCTATTCTAACGAAGCCCACCGGGCTTCGCTCGCTAGGAACACCCCACTGCGCGGTGCTTGCGGGGCCCCGTTCGGACGCTCAGTGTGCTCCGCACACCCGTCCTCCGCTTCACCCCACCCGCGGGGTTTGGAACAAACCCGATGACCATGCAATGCCGAGTCCCCCCACGCCCCCCCCCCCACGCCCCCACGCGATACGATGTATGTTACTTGTTACTTGTTACTTGGCATCTGCCACAAAGCAGCCATAAATCAGCGGTTTATCCCCATACCACCACGGTTGATACACGGTTGATACACGGTAGATATACGGTAGATATACGGTTGATACACGGTAGATATTCGGTTTATTATATGATTTTTATAAGACTTTTATATGCCTTTTGTAAGGGGCTTGCCTATGATGTGGCAGGTTCGTATGTAGTGTGTATCAGCGACTTACATAGCGTGTAGTAGGGGTTTATTTATAATGTAGTACCAAGTTGAATGAGTTTTTTATTTCTGTATATCTGTCAATCTCTTCAGATGGTATTGTTTTGTTGCCGGTTAGTAATTTAGCAGTCTCATTCATATCGTTACGGTCAAATCCATAATACAATACGAACGGTAGCGATTGAGAAATATTATATTGTGTTAATAAAATAATTTCTACACATTTTGCGACAATTTGTCTACATTCTTAAAAACGTAAAGCAGCGCATAAAGAAAACACGCTAACAGACAGATCTACAACATACAATAAATAAGAATAGTCCGTTCGACATGTCATAAAGATACGATAATGAAGGTTATGTAAAACAGCCCACGCCCACCCCGCCGAACGCCTGCCACCCCTACCCCACCGAGCAAAAATAACTATTAAGTCGCAAAAAGCCCCCAAACAATACCAAAACAAACAAAAACAGGCAAAAAACTAACGCAAAACCACGAAAATAACAGCAAATAACGCAAAAGCCCCTAAACTTACACAAGACACTCTAAAAATAGGGCGTATAGGTCAAATTGCAGGATAAATTTTGACTATTGCAGGATAAATTTTGACTTATAGGTCAAAAATAGACGAAAACAATATAATTAACCCCAATAACAAACAAAAACTCAATTTCATTATGAAAAAGTTTACTTTTTTACTTGCTGCACTATTCTGTGCGACAATGTCCTTCGCTGAGACGAAGACGGACAAGTTGACTTCCAAAACCATTGGAAGCCCGACTTCTTATACAGAATTCAAAAACATTAAAGTAACATCGGATGCTGTCTATGCAGGACAAGCCACAACAGGTACTATTTCTAATGCCGGTGCTATTCAAATGCGGAGTAAAAGTAGCAATAGTGGCATTGTATCCACCACATCCGGTGGCACTATCAAGAGTGTTGCCATCACGGTTAAATCGGGAAAAAATACCATCAATGTTTATGGTAGTAACACTGCCTATACGGCTGCTACAGATTTGTACGATAATGGTAAACAGGGCGAATTAGTGGGTACTCTTTCTGCTACGGGTACTGTTACCATTACCGGCAACTATGCGTATGTGGGAGTTAGAAGTGCTGATGGAGCAATCTATTTGACAGACATATCATTTGAATGGGGAGAAACAAAAATAGTAGATGCTACAGATATTAAATTAGACCAAACAACACTATCTCTTGAGCAGTATAAGTACACCACATTGGCAGCGACCTTGACCCCTGCTGAGTCTACCACCGAGGTCGTTTGGAGTAGTACCGATGAGAAAGTCGCTACCGTTGAGAACGGAAAGGTAACAGCAGTGGGTGTAGGTACAACCACTATCACCGCCACCGCAGGCACCGTAAGTGACGAATGTGCTGTTACCGTTACCGCTGCTACTCCTATCACCGTAGCACAAGCCGTAGAGATTGCAAAGACTGTTTCTGCTAACAATGAGATTGCTGCAGGCGGTATGTATGTCATCCGCGGCTATGTAACTAAACAATATGGTACACCTTCGTCGGATATGTCTAAATACGGCAACTATTCTGTATGGTTGGCAGATACCAAAGATGGTGGTGAGGTATTTGAGGCCTATCAAGTAGTGCCGACCGACGGTGAGACCATTGTAGAAGTAGGCGACTATGTAGAGGTAATTGCAGACATTACCAAATACAACACTATTTACGAGACCGTAGGCAAGACGGGTACTATCTCGATTATAAACAAGGCTACCTATACTATCACACCATTGGCAAATGATGCAAACATGGGTAATGTTAAAGGTTATGGTGTATATACAAGAGGAGAAACAGCAACCATTTATGCTGTTGCGTATAACGGTTTCGAGTTTGTAAACTGGACAGACGCTGACAACAAAGAAGTTAGCACCAACACGGATTACAGTTTCACGGTAACAGGAGATGTTACTTACACTGCCAATTTCAAAGCGCTGACATTTATAGTACAGACCTATGTGAACGATGAAACGATGGGTTCTGTAGAGGGTGCTCCCGAAGACAATGTAGCCTACGGCACAGAAATCACCCTAACCGCAAAGCCCAACACAGGCTACAAATTCGTAAATTGGACGAACGCAGATACGGAAGAAGAGGTTAGTAAAGAGGCAACTTATACCTTTAAGGTAAAAGAAGACATTATGCTCCAAGCCAACTTCATAAAAGACACATCCACAGCGATTGATGCCACCGAGTCTGCGAAGACCGTAGTGAAGACTCTCGAGAACGGTGTCCTCTATATCCTTCGCGATGGCATTCGTTACAACGCCCAAGGCGTGGTAGTAGAATAAAAGGGCATAGTCCATAATGGGGTATCACACTTGCAATAGTTGGGCAGCATACTCTCATACTCTCATACTCTCATACTCGCAATAGTGGAGTACCCCCCCATTAGAAAACCCCCTTCCCCATTAGGAAATACATAATTACAAAAGAGGTTGCCTACTTGGTAGACGACCTCTTTTGTTCCATGCCCCCGCACCCAAAGGAAGAACACATACTAAACACAAACTAAAGGAAGAAAACCCACCCAAAGAATGAGGAACACAAACTAAAGGAAGAAAATCGCACCCCAAGAAAGAGAAACACAAACGAAAGGAAGAAATCCACAACCAAGGAAAAGTTTTAATGGCTCTTTAATGGGCATTAATGGAGTAAAAGCAGTGCAATTAACGGAAGATTAACCGCCATTAACGGAGAAAAAATAACGGGCATTAATGGAGCAAACTGGATTAGGGTTTAAGGCAACCGATGGGGACTACATACACGCCATCACTCTTGCGGATACCCGCATATTTGCCTACAGCGGTGAGTACCATTAAGAAAGAAGGGGCTTTCATTTTGGTGGTATCGATCTTTGCTTGGAGGGCTTTTAGGGTTTTTACTCCCTTTTCTATATGCTCTGCACCGCCTAACTTTATTTCTATCAACCCGTATGTGCCGTCGTATCGATGAAGCACCGCATCGCATTCTAACCCAGTCGCGTCTCGATAATGGTAGAGTTTTCCGTCCAATGCATCGGCGTAGGTGCGTAGGTCGCGTACTGCCATCGCCTCAAAGAAGAATCCGAACGAACGCAAGTCGTTTACTAAGTCTTTGGGACTTACAGATAGGGCTGCGGTGGCGATACTGGGGTCTATGAAATAGCGGGTTGCGGAGTTTTGGATAGATGTTTTGCTGCATATATTCGGATTCCATGCGGGCATATCTTCTATCACGAATATCTTTTTGAGCGCATCGGCATAGTCTGCTATTGTCTCGTCGCTAATAGACTGATTGTCATTTTGCAGGATATCCTCTTTCATCTTGGTATAACTGATAGAGGAGCCTTGGTTTCTTGCATACGACCGCAGAAGCAGATGGGTTCGCTCGCTGCTGCGACGCACATTATCCACGCGATGAATATCTACTTTGTAGATTGCCTCAAAATAGTCGCGTGCCTCGCCTAAAGCGATTTTGTCTTTGAGCATAGTTGCGCGAGGCCATCCGCCACGACATAGCAGAAAGGCAATATCTTCTAAGGTGAGCGTGTTTTCGTGTGCTTCAATCTCTTTGCCATCGAAAAGGTCGCTTAGGCTGATACTGCCCGACGACTCGCCTGACTCCCAAAGCGACATGGGGCGCATAAGCAAGCGGCTTATTCTTCCTGTACCGCTATGGCGAAGTTTCTCCGGTTCGATAGGTACGCTGCTTCCGGTTAGGATAAACTGACCGAAAGGCTCTCGCTTATCTACTTCGGTGCGCACCATATCCCATAGTTCGGGTATGCTTTGCCATTCGTCAAGAAGTCTTGGTGTCTCTCCTTCGAGCAAAGTTTTAGGACGGAACTGCAGATCTTCTTCTGCGTCTGCCAGCACACTGCTATCGCCCAGTTCCAGTATGCTTTTGGCTTGTTGCCTGGCTGTAGTTGTCTTTCCGCACCATTTGGGACCTTCTATTAGAATGGCACCTTTGGCTGATAACTTTTGAGCCAATAGAGTATCGGCAATTCTTTGTTTGTATAGCATAGGATTTTAATTTGCCGCAAAGGTACTCTTTTTCTTTGAGTTACGCAAGTTATTCGGAAACTTTAGAGTGTTTTATTCGGAAACTTTTCGGATATTTATTCGGAAACTTTTTACTAATTTATTCGGAAACATTTGGGTATTTCGTTCGGAAACATTTAGCACAACACAAATTTTTGAGGGGACGAAACCAGCCCAATAGCCCCCAAAAAAAAGAAGTATGTAGAACCCAAATAGAGAATTGAATAAAGTAGAACGAGATATAGGAGAAGATATAGGAGAATGGAGTATTGAGTATAGGAGAATAGAACATAGTAGAATAGAATGGAACATTGAATAAGCAGAACGAATTTTCCAAATACAGATTCCTGCGCAGCCTTTTTAATAGCAAATTAATGGGCATTAATGGAGAAAAAATAATGGGCATTAACGGAGTAAATGTGAATACCTCATTAACGGAGCAAAAGGAGCAACCGGAGACCAAAACCGCCAAATATTATAAGATTCAGCGGATGTAACCGCCAAATATTATAAGATTCAGCGGATGTAACCGCCAAATATTATGTTTTTATTTGCAGAATTGGGAAAATAGTTGTACCTTTGCAGCGTCGGAAAGACCTCTATATCAAGCCGCTAACGGCACACATTACTCTCTGCACTATGATACCACGCAAACTATCCGCACTTATCAGCACGCAACTGCATAAAGGCAAAGCCATTATTCTCATCGGTGCACGGCAGACGGGCAAGACCACTTTGCTGCGCAACCTTATTCACGACAAGGAGCATACACTCTGGCTCAACGCCGACGACATGGAGATCCGCGCTATAGTGCAAGGGCTGACTATAGCGCGTCTGCAGACGATGCTCGGGCAGTATCAATATGTTGTGATAGATGAGGCGCAACGGGTGGAGAATATAGGCATGCAACTGAAACTCATCACCGACAACCTGCCCGATGTGCAGTTGCTCGTAACGGGCAGTTCCGCCCTTGAGATAGCGAACAGCATCAATGAGCCGCTGACGGGGCGGAAATACGAGTACCACCTCTATCCCCTCTCCTTCGACGAGTTGCAGACGCACTTTGGGCTTATCACCGAGCGGACACACCTGCCGCTGCGTCTTATCTATGGTTCGTATCCCGATGTAGTATGTCATCCGGGCGAGGAGCGGGCTATACTCACCCAATTGGCAGATAGTTATCTCTACAAAGATGTGCTGCAATGGGAACGGATCAAAAAGCCCGAGAAACTGCTCAAACTGCTGCAGGCGCTCGCCTACCAAATGGGTAGTGAGGTGAGTTACAATGAGTTGGCACAAGTGGTAGGACTCGACAAAGAAACCATCAGCAACTATATCACGCTACTGGAGCAGGCACTGGTCATCTTTCGGCTTGGTTCGTTTAGTCGTAACCTGCGCAACGAGTTGAAATTTGCCCGTAAAATATACTTTTACGACAACGGCATACGCAACGCACTGATAAACAACTTTGCCGACATAGAGATGCGGCAGGACATAGGTGCGCTGTGGGAGAACTACCTCATTGGAGAGCGGCTGAAACGCAACGAGTACAACAGTGTATATGCCAATAGTTATTTCTGGCGCACACAACAAATGCAGGAGATAGATTACATCGAGGAGATCGACGGCAAAATGTCCGCCTATGAGTTTAAGTGGAGTCCCAAGAAGACCGCTCGAGCCAACCCCACTTTCCGCCGTGCCTATCCCGATGTAGAGATACAAACTGTCACGCAAGAGAACTATATGGAGTTTTTGATGTGAGCAGTCGTACCGCCGATGGCGGCTGTTTGCCCTTTTCGCTGTTATTCTATGCAGGCTATTATTAGGAATAGGCTATTATTATATTTGAGGTAAAGTATGGCACATTTTTTGTACTCAATACAGGCAAATCCTATTGCCATAGAACCTAATTACCGGCAGAGGAATGCCCTCTTGCTTACTACTAACCGCCGACTGCCCCGCTGACCTGCTACGGCACTACTCCAATTGCTATAAGCGCACGCTTTTTCTCGTTCTCTTTTTCCCGCTTTAGCACACGCGACACAGCCCGTTGTAACACCGCACACACTGCTTGGGTATCACGCCAAGACTGACAAATTGTCATATCCATACCCGAACAAGCAGGCGACAGGCTCTCGGCTAACCTATTGACGCCTATGAAAAATCATACACCCTCCGTAGCCATCACGCCGCGCGACACTCGCTCTATGCAGGCGCATCTCGGCGAGATATGCAACAAGAAGTACGATGTGCTTAGTATTGACGAGGAAGTGGAACTTGCTACCCGCAGCCGCAACGGCGATGTAGCCGCCCGCAACAGCCTCGTAGAGCACAACATGCGTCTTGCTATTACCATAGCCAAATCGTATCAGAACCAAGGTGTTGACCTCGAAGACCTCATAGTCGCAGCCGAGATGGGGTTGATAGCCGCTGCCGAGCAGTTCGATCCAACGGTGGGCGTGAAGTTTATCTCTTACGCCTGCCATCATATTCGCCGCGAGATAACCTGTACCCTCACTGCCGAAGCACGCACTATCCGCCTTCCGCAGAATGTTGTAACCCGTATGCGCCAACTGAAGCGTGCCATCATGCGCTATCAGATAGAGCACAACACGATCCCCACCGACGAAGACTTAGCCGAACAACTCGACCTTACGCCCGAGGAGGTACACTCCTTACGCTATCGTATGCCTGGTTCGGTATCGATTGATACGCCATTGAGCGACGAGAGCGACGGTACGATAGGCAGTATGCTTGCCAGCGACACAGCCCCTACCGACGATGGTTTGGAGCAAGAGTCTGTGCGTCAAGAGGTGCGGATTTTGCTCGATAGCCTCAGCGAACGCGATGCCACTATCCTACGCCGCAGTTTCGGCATCGGCGTACGGGAACAAAGTATCGACCAGATAGCCGAAGATATAGGGCTTAGCCGCGAGCGGGTACGCCAAATACGCGAAGCCGCCATACGCCGTGTGCGCTTCCTGCATCGGGACAAGTTTCTGAATGAATGATGTACAATGTGTAGTTTGTCTGTGTAATGGCTTATAGGCACGATTATTGCGGGGCAGTCTATACCATTCTATACACTACAACAAATACATTACTCACAAACGATACAATGGAAATAGGACTGACACATACTACTGTGCTGACTGTCGATGCGGCACACAGTGCAGAACTGATGGGGTCGGGCGATATGCCCGTATTGGCTACACCCGCTATGATGGCACTCATGGAGAATGCTGCTATGTTAGCTGTAAAAGATAGTCTGCCCGAAGGCAGCACTACCGTAGGCGGACACATAGAGAGCAGCCACCTGCGTCCCACCGCTATCGGGCAAACGGTACACGCTACGGCAGAACTAACCAAGATAGATGGACGCAAACTCTATTTCCATATCGCCGCTTACCAAGGCAATACCCTCATTGGCGAGGGCGAACACCTCCGCTTCGTAGTGGATAGAGAAAAATTCCTGTCTAAACTATAGCATTTCCCTTATCCCGTACTTACCATACAATGCCAAGCCCCTCCTATGGAGAGACTTGGGGAGGTCATACTATCAAAGGAACACCCAGTCCCTCCAATGGAAGGGGTGCGGGGAGGTCGGAGGTCGCTGGTTTTATTCCTCGGAGAAGTGGACGAGGACATGACGGTAGGAGTTGAAAATCTTGGACTTGGACACAAAACCTAAATAACGGCGATCTGTATCCACCACCGGCAAATTCCATGCGCCCGTGTCCTCGAAGGTCTCCATAACCTTATCCATAGGCATATCGAACGAAAGCACCGCCTCCGGAGAGGTCATGAGTTGTCCGACCGTGAAACGCTTATAGAGGCGGGGCTGGAACATAATGTTGCGCACCTCGTCGAGCAACAAGACCCCACGCAGGTGACCGTCGTGGTCGATGACGGGGAATACATTGCGATGGCTGTCGGCAATGACCTTGACCAACTCGCCCAAAGTCATCTCCGGATAGACGGTGGTAAGGTCGGTCTCGAGCACATTTTCCATCTTCAGGAGCGTCAGCACATTGCGATCCTTGTTGTGGGTCAGCAGTTCGCCTTTCTGCGCCAAACGCATGGCATAGAGGCTGTGCGGCTCAAACAACAAAATGGTGAGGTAAGACACGACCGACACGATCATGAGCGGCATGAAAAGATGGTAGCCGCCGGTGAGTTCGGCAATCAGGAAAATACCCGTCAGCGGGGCGTGCATGACGCCGGACATAAGACCGGACATACCCACCAAAGCGAAATTGGTTTCAGGCACACTAAGCCCTGCCAAATTGAGCAAACGAGCCGTAAGAAAACCGATCAACGAACCCATAAAGAGTGAGGGGGCAAAAATACCACCGACACCCCCGCCGCCGTTGGTTGCCACAGAGGCGACAATCTTGAGCAGCAGCACGAGAGCAAAATAGCCCACAATGACCCACGACGCCGTACCCAAACGGGCGAACGGGCTATTGGACAGCGCCGAAAGAGAATCGCCGTTGATTAGTTGGGTGATGACATCGTAGCCCTCACCATAAAGCGGCGGGAAAAGGAAAATAAGCACACTCAGCGTAACGCCACCGACGACGATCTTGAGCCAAAAATTCTGCACATGGTGCTTCATCCACTGCTCCAGGCGGTTCATGCCGCGTGTGAAATAAAGTGACACAAGTCCGCATGCGATACCCAAAACCAAGTACCACGGAATATTGGAAATATGGAACGACTCAAGCGTATTGAGCGGGAACATGGGGTTAGAACCCGTAGCGATATAGGAAATGGCCGTTGCCGTGACCGAAGAGATAAGCAGCGGGGCAACAGACGCCATGGTTAAGTCCATCATCAGCACCTCAAGCGTGAAGACCAAACCGGCAATAGGGGCTTTGAAAATGCCGCCTATGGCACCTGCGGCGCCGCAGCCAATCATGAGCATCATGGTCTTCTGCTCAAGACGGAAAAACTTAGCCAAATTAGACCCGATAGCGGCACCTGTCAAGACGATAGGGGCTTCGGCTCCGACCGATCCGCCGAAACCAATGGTAAGCCCTGAGCCGACAATAGACGACCACATATTGTGCGCCTTGATAATCGACTTGCGCTGAGAAATGGCATAAAGGATTTTGGTAATACCATGCGAGATGTCGTCCTTGACCACATAGCGCACGAAAAGAGCCGAGAGAAGGATACCAATCATCGGGCAAATGAGATACCACCATGTGTGGTGGGTGGTGCCGATGAGTTGCGTCTCGATAAGCCACTGAATGAGATGGATGAACGACTTGAGGACTATAGCCGCCAACGCAGAGAAACAGCCGACAAAGAAACTGAGAATCAAGACAAGTTGCTTCTCACTGATGTGGCGCTCGCGCCAATCAATCATGCGGTCATATAAATTTGTTATCTGCGTAAGAGAATTTTTTGGGGGTAAATACGGAGTTGGTTCGGGAGTGGTTCGGGAAAAGACCGGTTTTTCTATAGCGGATAGATACTGCTATCTAAACAATAATTTATCTATATAATAATATCTATCTATACAATATCTCTCTAAACCACAACCTAAGAACAACAGCCTTTTTGAAAAATATCTTTTCTTGAAAAAGTCGTTCCGTGAAAAAAAGAATCGGATGGGACTACTCGTCCCAACCGATTCCTTTGTACTTGTTGAGATCCCACTCCTCTTCCACCTCGTTGAGATAGATGGTTTGCGGCTCGTCCTCGTCGGAAGAAGGTTCTTCTTCGCGCTCAATGACACGCACATCAATCGGAGAGTGCGAAATCTCAATCACTTGGTTCTGCTCCTTGTTGAGTTCTGTCCAGAGCAGGTCTTTCAACGCACTGATACCCAACCCGCTGACCGAAGAGATGGCGACTACCTCGATGCCGAGTTGCTTCGACAACGCCTCGGTATCCGGCTGCTCGCCGATGTCGCATTTGGATATAGCCAACACCCGTGCCTTGGTCAGCAACTCGGGGTTGTACTTCTCCAACTCTCGGAGCAAAATGTTGTACTCGGCGACTATATCTTCTGCCGTGGCAGGCACCATGAACAACAGCACGGCGTTGCGCTCAATATGGCGCAAGAAACGCAGACCTAAGCCCTTGCCCTCGGCTGCGCCCTCGATGATACCCGGAATGTCCGCCATACAGAACGAACGCCCGTCACGATAGGACACAATACCCAACTGCGGGGTAAGCGTGGTGAAGGGATAGTCGGCTATCTCGGGCTTGGCGGCAGACACGACACTCAAAAGCGTGGATTTGCCCGCATTGGGGAATCCGACCAAACCGACATCTGCCAACACCTTGAGTTGCAAAATGACTTCTCGCTCGATGGCCGGCTCGCCCGGCTGCGCATAGCGGGGGGCTTGGTTGGTGGCGGTGCGGAAATGCCAGTTGCCCAATCCGCCGCGTCCGCCCTTGAGCAGGACAATGCGCTCGCCATGCTCACGCACCTCGCAGATATACTCGCCCGTAGTGCCGTCATAGACCACGGTGCCGCAGGGGACTTCGATAATCTTGTCCTCGCCGTCCTTGCCGAAAGAGCGACTCTCGCCACCCTTGCCGCCGTCGGTCGCCATGATATGCTTCTGGTACTTGAGGTGGAGAAGCGTCCATAGGTTGCGGTTACCTACCAAGATAACGCTACCGCCCTTGCCGCCATCGCCGCCGTCGGGCCCTCCCTTAGGAAGGTACTTGGCACGATGGAAGTGCATACTACCCGCACCGCCCTTGCCGGAGCGGCAGTATATCTTGACATAGTCTATAAAATTGTTCATATCTTGCTGCGCTTGCGCTGCGCGTTGGTTTGCTAAAGCGTTGCTTCGCGTTGCGTATGTTCGCTTTGCGTGGTTGAGTTGTTACTTGCTGACGCGTTGGAGAATGTTGTCTATCTGAGCGAAGACATCCTCCATCGTGTTGTTGCCGTTGATGGCAAAATAGTTGCCGTGGTGGAGGTAATAGGTAGCCACCGGCTTGGTGACATCCTTATATACCTGCAGGCGCTGCTTGATGGTGTCGATATTGTCGTCGGCACGACCGCTGGTCTTACCACGATTGAGAAGACGGGAAATCAACTCCTGCTCCTCGACAAACATATCGAGCATGACCGCCTCAAGATGATACTTCTTGAGCAACTCGGTGAGTGCCTCTGCCTGCTCAACGGTGCGGGGGAAACCATCGAAAATGACACCCTTGCTGTCCTTAGGCAGGTTGGCAATGAAATTCTCGATAAGATCGATCATCTTTTGGTCGGGAACAAGGTTACCCTTAGAGATGATAGCGTCCAACTCCTTACCGAGTTCGCTGCCCGACTTGATCTCGGCACGCAGCACATCGCCCGTAGAGAGGTGTTGCAGACCGTACTTCTTGACAATGATGTCAGACTGTGTTCCTTTGCCACTGCCAGGAGCACCACAAAGAATGATGTTAAGCATACTTATTTGTATTTACAGACTAATGGGGACTTCTGAAAATTCCCCGTTTTATAATAAGGACTCCACAACAATTTATAGAAGTCCCCTAAATGCAATACCAAAAACGGAATAATTCCAAAAACACGGAAGGTAAGGACACAAAGCGAGTTGCCCGAGACGAGCAACTCGCTTTATGCTGTAGAGAATTGCTAATTAGAGAGCCAATTTAGCACCTGCTTTGAACTTAACAGCCTTCTTAGCAGGGATGGTGATAACTTGCTTGGTAGCAGGGTTGATACCCTTACGCTCAGCCTTCTCAACTACAGACAGAGTTGCGAAACCGATGAGTTGTACGCTCTCGCCTTTCTTCAGTGCCTCTGCAGTTGCCTCAACAGCAGCGTCAATAACTTTCTGTGCTTCTACCTTAGAAACATTAGCCTTTGCTGCTACGGCAGCAACTAATTCAGCCTTGTTCATAATTTTTGTGTTTTTAGAAAATAAATTAAACCGTTTAATTGCCTATACAAGAACACATTTCCCTTGTATTGCAGCGCAAAGGTACAATAAAAAAGTGGAATTGCAAATAAATGCCGCGAAAAAATGCACTTTTCGGGCAGAAAAATGCACAAGAAAGCAGAAAATGCACGCTTTTTGTACTACCAAAGCGCATAAACAGCAAGAAAATACAGGCTGCACGCCCTATACGCCCTTGTGGAATATAGGCAAACTACCCCCAAAAAACAGACAACAAAACAGACACCTATGCGCAATCTACCTATTGTAACCCGCGCCATACTATGGGCGAATTTTCTCGTTTTTCTACTCGATATGCTGTTACGCAAGTACGGCATTCAGATCTCCGATTGGTTGGGGTTGCACTACCTCGCAGCAGAGCACTTCTATCTTTGGCAACCGTTGACCTACATGTTCCTGCATGCCGACTTCGGGCATATATTCTGCAATATGTTCGCCGTCTTGATGTTTGCCCCTGTGCTTGAGAACGAGTGGGGCAGCAAGCGTTTCCTTATCTATTACATCGTCTGCGGCATAGGCGCATCGCTTGCCCAAGAAGCAGTATGGGCAATGATGTACCAATCAGGGCTCTCTACAATGACGGCAGCTGCTGCGGCATACTATATCGACCCGCTCGTTACAATTGGTGCGTCGGGTGCGGTATTCGGTGTGCTGTTCGCCTTCGGGTGGCTCTTCCCCAATGTGCCGATGTATATTCTCTTTGTGCCTATCCCCATCCGGGCACGGGTGTTCGTGATTATCTATGCCGTGATAGAACTGTTCGCCGGATTGGGCGGCATGGTAGGTGCGTTTGGCGACAATGTGGCACATTTTGCTCACCTCGGCGGTATGCTTTTCGGATGGTTGCTGCTGCTATGGTGGCGGAGCGGTAAAGGGAATAATCTGCGCTTCCGCTGGAACACCTTTGTGCGACGCTTACACGACAAATGTCCCCGCACGGACGGCTCGACAGACAAAGACTATTCCGACTACCACTATCAGAAGCGTGTGTAGCGCAACCCGTATCATAGTATACGCCCTGTAGTTGGCTGCGAATACAGGGCGTACTGTTTTTGTATAGAATCTTCGCGGTTATATGTCGTGCGTTACTATCCGAAGAAACGCAGATTGCGAAGGGTATTATACAAAGTGAAGAGACGGAACACGGGGTGGTAGTAACGCTCTACGCTATAATAAGTAAAGGGCGTAGAGCCGAACTGTTTATAGTGATTGGCTATACCGCGCACCATACTGCCCTCGAAATCAAAGATTACCTGCTTCTCGCGCGCCAACTTAATCGCCTCCAAGACAAGCAATGCGCCTGCCCCCGAATCTTTGTGTGCCAGACTGTAGCACGGGATGAGATAGTACATCAAGCGACTGTCCCATACTAAAAATGCAGCGGCGTAAGTCTCGCCGTCGGCGTTGCAGATACGGATTATCTCGCATTGTCCCATGCGACGGGCTTTGCGCTCCAGCACCAAGAAGAACTCACGGGAGTAGGTGATATGCTTGTGCTGCTCTGCGATGCAGGACGAGTGGAAACGATAGAACTCCTCGGGTAACATACCCCGCTCGGCATGCAGACTGAGCGACTTCTGCAACTGACGACGTTTGTTCTTTGAGAAGTGGGCTATCACTTCGTCGAGGTTGCTAAGGTCGTCAATGCGGTAAGTAACCCGCTCGTGCGTCTTGAACCCCAACGCCCGCATAGCGTCCACACATAGGCTGCCCGAGGGGAACTGTTGGTAGTAGTAACTCAACCCCATGGCGGCGAGTTGCTCGGCGAATTGGCGACAAATTTCCGCAATCTGCCACTTGTCTTCCGTTACCTCGGGTGCTACCCACATACCGCCTATTTGCGTCTGCTGCGGCATGACGATATAGCGAAACCACAGACGCTTACGGATTAAGTACGGCAACACGGCACGGATGTTGCCTTGCTCGTTCTCTACGATTAGGACATCCCATTGTTTGCCTGCGCAGACGGCTTCCATCCACCACGGTTGCATCGTCAGCGGAAGATACTCCTGCTGCGCCGCCCAGTCGGTATAGCGTTCTTTGTTGGTCATACTCTCAAAATAGTTGTATTTATCCTACACATTGGTGGCACGAAAGCAACAAATGGGTAAGAGGGTTATGTATGTAGATAGGAGGTCGTCGGTACTCGATTAGACAGATATATGTGTACATATAGGTGCGGAGGAAGATAAAAAAGTGCCGAGGCAAGGACGATAATATCCCATTGCCCCGGCACAAAAAAGCATTTAGAAGAGGTTCTCTTCGGATGTATTCTCGCTCGTTGTGTCCGTAGTGGTATCCTCAGTGGTCGTATCCTCTGTCTGCTGGTAGGTATTGTTCTGATACTCAGCGGGGCGATAGAGAATTTGAATATTCTCGGCGATTATCTCCGTCTTGCGACGAATCTGCCCGTCCTTTTCCCACGAACGGTTTTGCAGTCTACCCTCTACATAGAGTTTCATCCCTTTGCGGATGTACTTCTCTGCCCATTCGGCCAGATTGCGCCAAAGGACAATAGCGTGCCAGTCGGTCTTGTCCGGCACTTGCGTACCGTTTTGCATGGTATAACCACGCTCCGTGGTAGCGAGATTGAAGTTAGCAATTGCGACTCCCCGGTCCAGGTAACGCACCTCCGGGTCGGAGCCTACATTCCCAATTAGAATTACTTTGTTTACAGATGACATAATGTGGTCAGTTTTTATGTGATAAATAACGCTGCAAAAATACTGCTTTTTTTGCATATATCAAAATTTCGCAGTAACTTTGTCCCGAGTTTGAGCAAATTTGACAACCCGAGAGGTCAAATGGTTCTACGATTATCAAAACTAAATGGGGATATGGTGTATACCCCGCTTCTGCGACAATGAAACACACGGCTATTTGGGCGTTGACAGCCTGCTTGCTATGCAGCACCACGCTTGCGGCACAGAACGAAATGTATGTGCGCTGTATTGCTTTCTACAACCTCGAGAACCTCTTCGATACCATTCATGACGAGGGCAAGAATGACTACGAATACTTGCCAGATGGTGGTATGAAGTGGACTTCGCTCAAGTACACGCATAAGATACACAATATGGCATACGCCATCTCCCAACTCGGCACGGACGAGACGCCGTACGGTGCTGCGTGTGTGGGTGTAGCCGAGGTGGAGAATATAGGTTGCCTCGAAGACCTCTGTCGAGAGACCAACGGGAAATACGACCGCCGCTACAAGCCTATCTTGCTCGAGGGGCCTGACCGTCGAGGCGTAGATGTAGGCTTGCTCTACGACAGTACCGCTTTCCGTCCGACGAGCATCAAGGGGCACGAACTTCATGCGCACTACGCTGACGGAGGTGTGGTTAAGAGCCGTTTGCAACTGCTCGTTACGGGTTACCTCATTGGCGCAGGGAGTCCCGAGAAGATACACCTGCTCGTTAATCACTGGCCGAGCCGATACGGCGGCGAACTTTCGTCCCGTCCCTCGCGCGACACGGCGGCTATGCTTACCCGCAGTATCTGCGACAGTATCTATCGTCGAGAGCCACAGGCGAAAATCATCGTTATGGGCGACCTTAACGACGACCCGTTCAACCATAGTTGTGCAGAGGTCTTAGGCGCACGCAAGACGCGTGAGGAGGTCGAGCCGAAAGGCTATTTTAACACGATGTGGCAGAAACTCGACCGAGGTATAGGCTCGCTTGCCTACAATGGCAGTTGGAATCTGTTCGACCAGATTATCATCTCCGAGCCGTTGATGAACACTCCCGTGGAGAGCGGCAAATGGGCGTACTGGAAGTCGCAGATATTCAACAAGCCGTTCCTTACCGTTCAGGAGGGCAAGGACAAAGGTACACCGCTGCGTACACATAAGTCGGGTGTTTGGCAGGACGGCTACGGCGACCACTACCCCACGATGATTTATTTAATCAAACAAAAGTAAGATGACAGAACAGACACTGCGGCGCAACACTACGCCGATTCGTATGCGCAACTACGGGCGCATCATACAAGACATGATAGCCTACGCCTGTACTATTGAAGACAAGGCTGAGCGAGAGGCACTCGCACTTTATATTGCACAATGCATGCGACAGAAGAACCTCGTGTGGAATCGTGACCAAGAGTCAGGTCTGGCACGCGTGGCAGAAGATATCGAGCGGCTGTCGAGCGGCGTACTCAACGGCGACTTCGATGCGTTTCGCGAACTGCAGAACCAGCCCGTTGCTACTGCCGCTACACCTAAGAAAAAGAAGCGGTAGGACAATTAATATACCGGTCCTCTGACTCCTAATTTCTAATAGAGCAATGGTCTGACATCCGGATATACAGAACAGTCCAAGCAGATAGGTTTGGCGTGTAGGTCTTGGTTGGTATTCGGGCTGAGAGCGTATGGGGCGCATGGCGTCAGATAGGCTCGACCGCGCCGAAGAGTGTCCGAGAGCAGCGATGAACTCTGCTGACTGTCAATCAATACTCAACTTTTTTATGGCTACAGAATTAAGCCCTTACAAGGTTTTTGCGGGGTCGAAAGGAACGGCTCTCGCCAAACGCGTATGTGAACAACTCGGCTGCGAATTAGGCAGTATTAGCGTCGATCGCTTTGCCGACGGCGAGTTTGCCGCCTATTTCAATGAGTCGGTGCGCGGACAATCGGTCTATCTTGTCCAGTCCACCTGCCCGAGCAGCGACAACCTGATGGAACTGCTGCTGATGATCGATGCGGCCAAACGCGCCAGTGCCTACAAGGTCATTGCCGTCATCCCCTATTTCGGTTGGGCGCGACAGGACCGCAAAGACAAACCGCGTGTTTCCATCGGTGCCAAATTGGTGGCAAATATGATAGAGCATGCAGGTGCGGATCGTGTTATTACGGTCGACCTTCACGCCGACCAGATTCAGGGCTTCTTCGATATTCCCGTCGACCATATCTACGGTTCGAATGTGCTTGCGCCTTATATTGCCGGTCTGAACCTGAAGAAACTCATTGTGGCTTCGCCCGATGTGGGCGGCTCTAAGCGTGCGGCGGCTTTTGCCAAGAAACTGCACAGCATTACCGATCGCGATGTGCCGATGGTCATCTGCTATAAGAATCGTGAGGTTTTCAACCAGGTGACGGAGATCCGTGTCTTGGGCGATGTCTACGGCAAGGATGTCGTTATCGTCGACGATATGGCAGATACGGCAGGCACGCTTTGCAAAGCGGCAGAGGTCATGAAAAAAGCGGGTGCAAAGAGCGTTCGGGCAGTGGTGAGCCACGGTATTATGTCGGGCCCCGCTTGCGAGCGTATCGAGAATAGCGAATTGGAAGAATTGGTCTTCACCGACTCGCTTCCGTTCGATGTCTCGCGTTGCAGTAAGGTACATATTGAGAGTCTCGCCGAGCCTATTGCAAAGACTATCAAAGCGATACAGACGCATACCAGCGTCAGCGAACTGAACATACATTAGACCCTATGAAGTCTTACACAAACAGTCCATTTACTTTCTCTCGGCGTTTCCTCACTCTTCTTGGGTGGGGAGGCGTCTTTTTCCTTATCATGTGTAGCACCACGGCGTGCGGCAACAAGAAGACGGCGGCAGTTACGCGTCCGGTTTTCTCTGCCGATTCGGCGTATCAGTATATCGCCCGTCAGATGGCTTTCGGGCCGCGTGTGCCGAATAGCAAGTCGCATACCGATTGTGCGATTTATCTTATTGAGCAACTGCGTGCGTGCGGTGCGCAAGTCGAACTGCAGAAAGGGCAATTGCCCGATTATAGCGGTCGCCCGCAAGCGATATTCAATATCGTTGGGCATTTCTCGCCTGTTGCGTCGCAGCCGCGTGCGGGTATCTTGCTTTGTGCGCACTACGACACACGCCCTTGGTGCGACGAAGAGGAGGAGTACGAGAATCGTTTTCTCAATGTCCCCGGAGCCAACGATGGTGCAAGCGGTGTAGGCGTATTGCTCGAGGTGGCTCGCCAATTGGGGCAGCGACTGCAGGATTCTACGCTTACCACGCCGGTCGATATCGTTTTCTTCGATTGTGAGGATATGGGTACGCCCCAATTCTATACCGGCACGGAGCGTGAGAATACCTGGTGTCTCGGCAGCCAACTCTGGTCTATGGAGTATGCCAAGGGGCATGGCGCAGTCCCCTATCAGTTTGGTATTCTGCTCGATATGGTCGGCGCACCCGATGCCGTTTTCCCGCGCGAACTCTATTCGGAGCAGTATGCAGCCACTTATGTGGAGCAGATATGGCGTGCGGCAGCCTCGTTGGGCTACGGGCGTTATTTCGTACAGCAGAACGCCTATCCTATTGTCGACGACCATTACTATGTCAATGTCTTGGCGGGTGTGCCTTGCGTCGATATTATCCACTACGATGCTCGGAATGCCACGGGTTTTGCCCCTTGGTGGCATACGCAGCGGGACGATATGCGCAATATCAGCTTCAGCACGCTCCAAGCCGTAGGCGAGACTGTGTTGGCAGTGCTGCCTTAACCCTATAATAGGGAATATAATAAGGATAATTCTCCGCTATACTATAGAACGCACGGCTGTTCTGAAATTCGATGCAAAGGTAGTCTGTTTAGGCTGCCTTTGTTGCGCATAGTGCACAATTCTTACCCAAAAGCAGTTCATTCCCTTCATCCCCGACTAAAAGTAATGTGGATACCATGTGGTTACCATGAGGTTACCATGAGGATAGCACAGGAACGCTCTACATATCAGGTTCATAATTGGTCAGTTCCCCGAGTGCCTCTTGTATTTCTCTGTAGGCAAATCCCCGCTGCAGTAAGAAGCGCAGTCGTTGTTCCGGAGTGGCGTTGCGCTTTTTCTCTGCTACAGTGAGCAGCACCCGTCGGTATTCGCCCTCGTCTATTCCCTCTATTGTCTCCGTCACTGCCTCGCGGGGTAGTCCTTTCGCCTGCAGCATGAGGCGTATCTTCGTGCGTCCCCAGCCTTGATAGAGCAGTTTGTCGTGGGCGTACGCACGGCAGTATCGGTTGTCATCTATGTACTGTCCCTCGTAGAGCGCAGCCACTATCTCGTCTGTCGCAGCCGCCGTGCCGCCCCATGCCGTGATTTTCTCCCGTACCTCTTGGGCGCAATGTTCCGATAGAGCGCAGTACTGCTCTGCCCGCAGCCGCAGTTCCTCCGTCGCCAGCGGCTCGGCTGCTTTAGTCTCTCTGCCCCGATACCATCCTCTCTTTACCATAGATGTCTTTTCTGATTGTAATATCCTTATATTCAGTGCTTTCCAGCACATCTGCCACCTCGTGCGCATATTGTTCGTTCACCTCGAAGTACAGCCGCCCGTGCCCGAGTGTCGCTATGCGGCGGTAGAAGAGCAGCGGGGCGTTGTCGGGTACGAAGAGTGCCGTCGCCGGCTCGTAGTCTACTACATTCGTGTCCATAGCCGTCCGTTCATGCTCGCATATATAGGGCGGGTTGCTTACTATCAGGTCGTAGTCGCCTATGTCTTCCATCAGTATATCCGCTTGCCGAAACGCCACATCCACGCCACACCGTCGGGCGTTCTCTTGTGCTACCTTGAGGGCAGCCTCGCTGAGGTCGAGCGCCTCCACTTGCCAGTCCTTGAACTTCTTTGCCAATGCAATGGCGATACATCCGCTGCCCGTACCTATATCCAATACCCGTATCGGCATCAACGCACAGGCACGCATATCCGCAACCACTTGCTCCACCAGTTCGGCGGTCTCGGGGCGTGGTATCAGCGTATCGGGTGTAACTCGCAAGTCGAGTCCCATCCATTCCGTATGCCCGAAGATGTACTGTATAGGCTCTTTTCGACGCAGTCGTTCAACGATTATTTCTATGTTCGGAATTATTTTCGTATCTTTGCACTCCCATAGCAGTTCCGTACGGCTCAGCCCCGTGAGTTCTTCGGCTGCCCAAAGTGCTATGTCGTGCCGTTCATGCCGTGGGTATATGCCCTCGAGTTGCTGCTCAATGTATGTGACCAACTGATTCATACTGCAAAGATACACTATTCTTATGGATTACGCAAACTATATGTCCCGTTGCCTGCAATTGGCGTGTTTGGGTGAGTACTATGTCGCTCCCAACCCTATGGTGGGGGCGGTGCTGGTAGATAATCGTACCGAGGCTATCCTCGGCGAGGGGTGGCACCGCCGCTTCGGTTCTGCGCACGCAGAAGTCAACTGCTTTGCCGATGCCGAGGCGCGCCATTCGTCTATCCCGTATGCCGATACTACGCTCTTTGTCAGCCTCGAGCCGTGCAGCCATTACGGTAAGACACCGCCGTGTGCCAATCTCATTATCGAGAAAGGGGTAGGCCGTGTCGTGGTCGGTATGCAAGATCCGAACGAGAAAGTGGCGGGGCGGGGTATCGCCATGCTGCGTGCGGCGGGTATCACGGTCGAGGTGGGCGTGTTGGAGGCGGAGTGCCGTGCGCTCAATAAGCGTTTCCTTTGTCTTCACGAGCAGCACCGTCCTTATGTGGTGCTTAAGTGGGCGCAGACTGCCGACGGCTTTATCGACCGTCGGCGTACCGATCTCGGCGACGGAGCACCGTTGACTATCTCCACACCTCTTACCAAGCAGTTGGTGCACAAGATGCGGGCGGAGAACATGGCTATCCTTGTCGGCACGAATACGATTCTGAAGGATAACCCTCGCCTGCTTACTACCCGTTGGAGCGGGCGTCATCCCCTGCGTGTCGTTCTCGATAGGCACGGGCGTATCCCTGCCGAGGCGCGTGTCTTTGGTTCCGAGGCGGAAACGCTGGTCTATCGCGAGAACACCGATTGGGCGTTCGTTCTTGCCGACTTAGCAGCCCGAGGTGTCCATTCGGTCTTGGTCGAGGGCGGCACTACCCTGCTGCAAACCATTCTCTCGAGTGGTGTCTACGACGAGATACACATTGAGGTATCGCCCCTGCGTATCGGCGAGGGCGTGCCTGCGCCGTCCGTTCCCTTGCCCGATCGGGTGGAGCGTATCGACGGCCATTTGCTTTATACTATCACTCATACTCCTACCATCCAATGAGATTCTTCCGCTTTTTCCTGCTTGCCTTTGTTGTGGCGAGCCTTGCCTCTTGCAGTCTTTTTGAGCGACACCAACACGACGACTCGGCAGTCGAGTTGTCGGGGCATTACCTCTCCTATCGTACCCTCGATTCGCTTACATCGGGGCTGTCGGCGGAGGATAGTGCATCGGTGGCGGAGCATTATGTACGCCGTTGGGCAAAGGATATTCTGCTCTACGACCGTGCAATGGAGCCTGTCGACAAGTCGCTCGAAGCCATGGTCGAAGACTACCGTCGTTCGCTCTATGTTCATGCCTATGAGCAGCGTTTGGTGGCGCACCGTATGCCCAAAGAGGTGGACGATTCTACGGTGCAGGCGGTCTATACCCGCTTTCCCGAGCGTTTTACGCTGCGCGAGAGTATCGCCCGGGGGCTGCTTTTGGTCGTACCCACTGCCGCACCCCATATCGATAAGACCCGCCAAACGCTCTTGAAGCACGAGGAGGGATATCTGGAGTATATCGAGAAGTATGCCTACCAGTATGCCACGGCGTACGAACTCTTCGACGACCATTGGCTTACGGCACAGCAATTGATGCTCTATTTGCCGCTCGAGCGGGACGAACTGACAACGCTCCTTGCCCGACACTCGCTTATCGAGTTGCAAGACACGCTCTCTACTTTCCTGCTGCTGGTTACGGATAAGCACTTGGCGGGTGAGCCGATGCCGATAGACTATGCCCGTCCTGCGATTGAGGAATTGGTGTTGCGTCAGCGTCAGGTAGACTTTCTCAAGGGCGAGTACGACCGACTTTACGACGATGCTCTCCGCCACCACAAGATTGTCTTCCACGAGAAGAACCGGAGGTAACAAGTTGCCTTGTGTATTCCCTGCCCCATTGTGCATCTATCATTTGCATATATGCACAAAAAGCAGTACTTTTGCACACTAAAACAAAAAACGATACCTATTTATGCGTACGCTGTTAGAGATAGAAGACCTGCATGCCACTATTGCAGGCAAAGAGATATTGCGAGGGGTGAACCTCACAATCAACGAGGGCGAAGTTCATGCCATTATGGGGCCCAATGGGGCGGGTAAATCTACTTTGAGTGCCGTGCTTACGGGAAACCCTGCTTACGAGGTTACGGGCGGTAGTGTCCGTTTGCGGGGGAAGGACTTGCTCTCGATGCCGCCCGAGCAACGCGCTCGCGAGGGGGTTTTCCTGAGTTTCCAATATCCTGTCGAGATTCCCGGTGTGAGTATGGTCAATTTCATGCGTACGGCGCTTAATGAGAAGCGCAAGTACGAGGGCAAGCCGTTGCTTACGGCGAAGGAGTTCCTCGCACTCATGCGCGAGAAGCGTGCCTTGCTCGAGATGGCGGATAAGTTGAACAACCGCTCGGTGAACGAGGGTTTCTCGGGCGGAGAGAAGAAGAAGAACGAGATTTTCCAGATGGCGATGCTCGAGCCTTGCCTGTCTATATTGGACGAGACCGATTCGGGTCTCGACATCGATGCGTTGCGTATCGTGGCCGATGGTGTCAACAAACTCAAGAACGAGCATAATGCGCAGATTGTCATTACGCACTACCAGCGTCTGCTCGACTATATCGTGCCCGATTTTGTCCATGTCCTTGCCGAGGGTCGTATTGTTAAGACGGGTACGAAAGAGTTAGCCCTCACGCTCGAGGAAAAAGGCTACGAGTGGTTGGAACACAATCAATTATAAGCGGTTATGGAAACAGTGGAAACCATTCATGCGGGCGAGCGTGTTGAACGGGTCTTGCTCAATCAGCCCTCTGCCGAACTGCATTTCATTCAAGAGGCAGGCTCTACGCTGCGGCTCTATATGTTGAGCCTTTATGCGGCGGTAGGTTATCCCTCTCCTGCCGCTCCCGTTGCCCATACGATCCGTGTCGAGCAGCAGGGCGAGGGGTGTACTACAGAGGTATACGCCCTTGCCTATCTTGCAGGGAATGAGCAGGTCAGTACCACCACCCATGTCCATCATTTGGTGGGGGGCGGTGCCAGTCATCAATTGATTAAGTTCGTCCTTGCCGATGAGGCGAAGGGTGAGTTTTATGGTGAGTTGAAGATAGCCGAGGGCGCGCAGAAAACCGATGCACACCAGACGAACCGTAACTTGCTCCTCAGCCGGACGGCGACTATGCGTACCCGCCCGCAACTCGAGATCTATGCCGATGATGTTAAGGCGACCCACGGTGCTTCTACGGGTCAGTTAGACGAGTCGGCGTTGTTCTATATGCAGCAGCGGGGCATCGGCGAGCAGAAAGCCCGTCAATTGTTGGTGACGGCATTTATGAAAGATGTTCTCGAGACGCTGTCCGACGGCCAACAAAAAGCAGACCTGATCCGCTTGTTAGAGGGCACCGAATCCTAACTCCTCCCCAAAACACAAAGAACCTATCCCCCAAGAACCCCAAACGATAGGAAACTATCAAAAAAAGTCAAAAAAAAGATTAGGAAACTATCCCAAAAAGGATAAGCCAAAAGAGAGCAAATCCACCCAACCTTTTAGCAAGGGATGAGCAATGGATAAGCAAGGGATAGAAAAAAACAGAGTAAGGTATAGAAGACAATACTATACCATGGGGCGTGGGTGTCCTCACCCGCGTGAGTTAGGCTCAGTGCAATCTCGTAATCGCATAGTCGAACAACAGCATCAGGCTCTCTTTGGTGGCTGAGGCTCTGAAAACAGACAGGCACTCGGCAGCCTTTTTCTTGTAGAGGTACATCTGCTTCGTTGCGTATTCTACACCTTGGTAGCGCATTACGAATGCTTTTATCTCGCCTTCGGCTTTCTCGGGTTGTATATAGGGGTCTTTGTTCGCCAGTGCTTCGCCTATTGCACGGATATGCGCACTTTCTTCTTGGGGTGCGCGCTCGAGCGAAACGATGAGCGGTAGCGTTACTTTCCCGTCGCGAATATCGCTCATGGTCGGTTTGCCGAGGTCTTCGCTGTCCGAGTAATCGAATATATCATCTTTTATCTGGAAACACAAACCGAACAGTCTTCCGTATTCTTTTAGGGCAGAACGCTGCCGCATGGTTGTGCCTACCGATTCTGCACCCGCTTCGGTGCAGGCTTGGAAGAGTCGGGCCGTCTTTTGTTCTATTACGCGGTAGTATTGCGCTTCGTCTATCCACATCGTCTCGCCGGAGTGCAGTTGCAGCAGTTCGCCCGATGCCAGCGATGCGCCGAGTTGGGCTACGATGTCCAATATCTTCGAGTTATGCAGTTCGGAGGTGATGGCTATCACTTGCGATAGCATGTAGTCGCCTGTCAGTACGGCTACTTTGTTCGACCAATGTGCCTGTACGGCCTCTGCCCCACGGCGTTGCGGCGAGGCGTCCACCACATCGTCGTGTATGAGCGAGGCGGTGTGCAGCAATTCCAGTGCCACGGCGGTCTTGAGCGTTTTCTCTGTCGGTGCGTTGCACATCGTGGCGGCGAGCAGCACCAACATCGGGCGCAACTGTTTTCCACGGCGGAGTGCCACATAGCGGAGAACATCGTTTAGGAGCGGGCTCTCGTTGCGCATCGTGGCTTCGAAGAGTCGCTCAAAGTCTGCAAAAGACGACGCTATCGGTTTGCGTATTTGTGCTATCGTATCCATCTGTTACTCAAAATGCCCGCAAAGGTACACAAAAAATCCGGATTATACAACACGCCGCCGCGTATCGGATTCGATTTGCCCGATAGTGCAGCCGCAGAGCGTGTTTGACGGAGGGGAGAGAAAGCGAAGTTAGAACTGCAGTGCCAGCCCGATACCGTTGGTCGATGCCTGCAGGTTGAGGCTCAGCGCAGGTACGGTCTCAGCAGACGATATCGTGTTTACCGTGTGTTGCAGTTGGTAGCAGTCGTTGTATACCTCGTGCGTATGGTGTTTCTTTTTCGCGCCTACGCTTAGGAGCGGGATAGAGGCAATCGTGCAGCCCGTACCGCCTGCCATCATGATTATTCCGGCTACTTCCATGCCAAACCCGTAGTACGATTTCGGGTCTTCCGCTTGTGCCCGATTCTGCATTTTGATACCGGCTACCGTAATGGGTATGCCCACTGCTACGAGGGTTAAGCCCGAGCCGAAGAACCGCCAACCTACACGGTAGAGATGGTCGCCGCGTTGGTACGACCGCCATGCCTCAGGGCAGTTGTTCTCTATAAAACGGAGATATGCTTCTTCGCTCATGCGGGTTACTTTGTTGTCTTCGTTTAGGCAGTAGTATTTGTCCTGCTTGGTAATAAGCCCGGGGAGTAGCGGTTGGCGTGCTACACGGTCGTAGAGCGAGGGGTCGGTCAGGTCGTTCTTGAAGACGGATACACGCCCGTCCTCGAATAGGATAGAGACGATGTTGCCGAGGGCGATATGCTCTATAGCCCCTTCCTTATCGGGGTAGGAGCGGTAGGCTACTTCCTGCTCGTTTATTTCTACAATCCGTGCATTGATGCGTTGGGCGTCGGTGGTTACGATAATATCCTGCCCCCACGCTGTGAGTACGGCGAGCAGCAGCACGATACAAGAACAAAAGCGTTTCATAGAGATAGAGGATGATGAATGACGAATGAATAACAATAAAGATGTTGCAAAGGTACGCTATTTTTCCGAATCCGCCAAATAGGATAGATAAGAATCAATATTCATTTCTTCTGTTCTCTGCCCGTTTCGTAGGGCTGTTTCTATTTAAGGTGATAGATTGCGCCCTATGGAATACAAAAAGAGACCGCCCCGGTTAGAGACAGTCCCATAGTATCGAACAGCGTACGCATACGCTCTTCGTGCCGCACTGTAGCGACGAGTACTTACTTCGAGATAGCACCACTCGGGCAAACATCTGCGCAAGTACCGCACTCCGTGCAGATATCCGGATCGATAGAGTAGTGTTCGCCTTCGGAGATTGCGCCCATCGGGCATTCGTCTTTGCAAGTACCGCATGCAATGCAGTCGGTTGAGATTACATAAGCCATAATTGTATCGTTTAGTAGATTAGTTTATAGATTCGTTTTCTTTTTTGCGGTGCAAAGGTACAATAAAAATACCATATACCCAAAAATGGGGATAGTTTTTTTTGAAATTAACGCTTATTCCCCTTTTTCTTCGCTTGCCGTGGGCGTATGCGCATAGGCGGAGACAATATGTTTTACCAACGGGTGGCGCACAATATCTTTTTGGTTAAACTCTACGATGGCGATACCCCGAATATTCTGCAGGCGTTCCATAGCGTCCCGTAGCCCCGATTTCTGCGAGGCGGGCAGGTCTACCTGCGTCAGGTCTCCCGTTACAATCATTTTCCCGTTGATACCCAGTCGGGTAAGGAACATCTTCAGTTGTGCCGTGGTGGTGTTTTGCGCTTCGTCCAGTATCACAATGGCGTCCGCCAGTGTGCGCCCGCGCATAAAAGCCAGTGGTGCGATCTGTATCGTACCCCGCTCCATGTATTCGTTCAGTTTGGCGGGCGGCACCATATCTTGCAGCGCATCGTAGAGCGGTTGCAAATAGGGGTCTATCTTGTCTTTCATATCGCCCGGCAAGAAACCTAATTTCTCTCCGGCCTCTACGGCGGGGCGCGACAGGATGATTTTCTTCACCTCCCGGTTCTTCAGTGCGCGTACGGCGAGCGCAATTGCCGTATAGGTCTTGCCGCTGCCGGCGGGGCCAATGGCAAAGAGCAGGTCGTTCTCTTCGTAGGCATCTACCAATCGTTGTTGATTGGCGGAGCGTGCTACGATCGACTTTCCGTTTACGCCGTGCAGTATCAGGTTGTCCCGCAGGTATTCTTGTGGCTGCTCACCGTGTACCAATTGCAGTATCTGTTGCTCGTTCAGGGTGTTGTTTTTGATACAGAATGCCTCGCATAGCCGTAGGCTGTGTTCAAAGCGGCTTACGGCTTGTTCCGCCCCCGATACTTTTACTTGGTATCCTCTCGCTACCACGCGTACATCGGGGTGCTGATTTTTCAGACACAGGATATTTTGGTTGTTCACCCCGTAGAAAGTGGCGGTGTCTATACTGTCGTTCAGGCTGATGATGGTTTCCATGTTCTTACTCCCTATTTGTTGGTATCTATCGTGTTCCACGCCGGTATCTGTTGCAAAAATCGTACCTCTTCACCGCGAACTTCTACCATTATGGTCTGTCGACGGTTGTGCAATATCAGGTACGGTACGCCTAAGGTGCGGTTATAGGTTACGGCTTGGTCGAGTGTCTTCTGTGTCAGAGCCACATGCTCTGCTTTGAATTCGATGAGTACAATCGGCTGCAGTTGTCGATCGTATACTACGGCGTCGCACCGTTTCTGTGCATCCCCCACGCGTATCGGTACTTCTACGCCGATACGCATCATCGGGAAGTCGTACTGCTCTACGAGCAAGTGCAGGAAATGCTGTCGCACCCACTCTTCGGGGGTCAAGCGTACATAGGTTTTCCGCCAATCGCAGAATACCCATTCTTTTCCTTGTTCTTGTTTTATGTGCATCGTGTGTGTCGTCTTTGCCAATAGTCCGTTTAGAGGGCATCTATAGTCCGATATGGATTCGGAATCGCAGTGCCCAGCGGGGGGTGGTCGTATCCTTGCGGTCGGTCAGCCGCCATACCGAGTATAGGTCGGCTATCCGTAGGATATTCCCTATGCCTACGCCTATTTCCGCATACGCTTTTCCGCCCGTCAGGGTCTGTGTGCCGTCGCCTATGCCCGTGAAGTAGGTGGGCAGCAAGGCTTTGTTCCGTGCCGTGAGTACGCCGTAGGCTACTTTGCATTCTACCAGTTCCCGCAGCCTCAAGTAGCGTATGCCGGGTATCAGGTTGAAGAGTACGCCTTGTCCGTTCCATTCTGCGTGCAGTGCCACATAGCGGTCGGCGGCGTATTGGTAGTTGTTCAGCAGCGTAAAGCGGTAGGGGTCGTAGGCATACCCTTGGTTGCCCTCCGTATGGTGCAGTAGCGGGTAAGGCACTTGCCCGAGTATACATCCTGCCTGCAGTGCCCAATCCAGTTCGCCGCCTGCGCCTAAGGGCAGCGTTTGGCGTACGAGCAGGCTCAGACGGCTGTACATTTGGTATGCCGTTTTCCGACCCTCGCCTTGCCACGAGCCTGCCTCTACGCCGAGGTAGACTACGGGATAGCGGCTGTGTACATGTACGCGTCGGAAGTACATATCCACTTTGCGTTCGCCGAATCCTACCCGTACGATACCGCCGAGTGTCTGATAGCCGAACGAGGGGATGGCGTTATAGCCCACCAGCGGATTGCCATAGCCCATGCGCCCTGCCCGTAGGTATAGGGTCGTTTCTATGTTGTCCGACCAGTCGGTCTCCGCAGTCAGCGACGCTTGCCGTTGTCGGGTGGCGGTGTTGACAGCGTGCTTGTTCGAGTGGAGTGCCTCGAATGCGTAGGCGGTGAAGTCCATGGTTTTCCAGCCTATGCTGTTCTCGCGCAGCAGGCGCGAGAAGTCGTCCACCTCGGTCCATACATAGTGGTCTTGGTATTCTATGCGGAGGATATTGCGCCGCAGCGTAGGCAGGTTGATATTCACTCGTCCCATGCCTTTCCACGCTTGGTCACGAAAACCGTACCCCACCGAGGCTTCGAGCGACACATTCTTCCATAGCCGTTCGTTCGTGCGCAGCGGTAAGCCCACATGTACGCCCTCGTGGTCGTTTATTTGCAGTATTTCTTCTATATGCCCTATATCTATGCGTGTGCCTGTGGGAATATAGCCCGTAGTGAGTATCGTAGCCACCCATTTGGCGGTGCGTACCACGGGGGTAGCCGCCAGTGCCTCGAAGGCAGCCGTTGCACTGTCGGTGCGGATACCCGTTGCTGTCTGCGGGGTAGCGGTAGGCGTGGTATCCGTACTACGCAAGTGGTGTTGGAGCAGGATAGTGGGGAAGAGGTGCGTGGTGTCGGTCTTGACGGCAAAATCCAACAGAACACGGATGTCCTCGGTTAGCAATCCGCTTTCGGGCGAGAGTGTCTGCTGTATGCGTAAGTTGCTTAGGTAGTTTACGCTGCTCTCGGCAGGTACAGTGGCATCTACGCCGACTAGTGCATACGAGGCGGAGTCAATATAGAGCGAGCCGTTGAATGTGGCGTAGAAAGGGTTGCGCGTGCGAAAGTCTACCCGATAGGTCTTGCCCTCGGAGGTAGCCACCGAGTCGGCGATGTAGTAGCGGTAGTAAGTTGTTCCAGATGCCGACAGGGGCGAGAGGAAACTGTGTCCCAATAGGCTGAACGAGTTCTTGTAGAAACTGAGGTTGCCTTGTGTGGTCAGCAAGGCGGAGTAATCGTCGGCGGTCAGTATGAGTGCCTCTGCCTTTTGTTCCCCCGTCGGGATTACTTCGCCTCCTTGCAGGCATACTTTCCCTTGGGCGTGGTAGAGCGGCAGCAGCATGGTCGAGTCGTCGGCAGAGAGCATACCCTGTTGCAGGCTGCGCCAGAGGCTGCGTTGCAGGTGTCGCCGCTGTATCTCGCTCACGAAGAGTTCTGTGCTGCGGGTCGCCGCTACGCTTGTGCTGCGCAGTGTGGGGTCGTTCTCTTGTCTGTGGCGGCGCACTTCGGCTATCAGCGGCAGGGCGGGGTTCTCTCCGGGCAATACGACCACTTCTTCTACCCAAGCCACTTTCTCCCGCAGGGCTACCTGTATGCCTGCCATAGTGCCGGGTTCGATAGGGTATCGTTGTGTCTGATAGCCCACGGCGGAGACAACGAGTGTACGCTTGCGGGTCAGTACGGTGCGGAGTACGAATGCCCCCTCTTCGTTCGACGAAGTACCTGTTTGTGTTCCCCGAAAATAGATATTCGCCCCCGCAATAGCCTCCCCCGTCGCCTCATCTACAATGTCGCCAATGAGTATCGTCTCCTGCTGTACATCCCCCGTCCCTTGTGCATAGCCCACAGCATACCCACACACCAAAATAAGGCATATTCCCATACGCCAAATCCAAGAACGATTATAGGGGATGACCTTATGCATGGTTAGTCGGGTGGCATTGTTCGATAGCGTGTCTGAGGTCTTGTATATCGAGGTGGGTATACATCTCGGTGGTGGAGAGTTCTTCGTGTCCGAGCAGTTGTTGTATGATACGCAGGTCTGCGCCGTTCTGCAGCAGGTGGGTGGCAAAGGAGTGTCGCAGGGTGTGGGGCGAGATGGTCTTCTCTATGCCTGCCGTGGTGCAGAGCCGCTTGATGATGGTGAATACCATGGCGCGGGTCAGTTGTCCGCCTCGGCGATTGAGAAAAGCGGTGTCCTGATACTCGGGTTTTATGTTCCAGTGTGCGCGGTCTTGCAGCCAGTAGCCGAACCACTCGTCTGCGGTGGGCGATATGGGTACGAGGCGCTGCTTGCTGCCTTTGCCCCATATTACCATATAGCCTTCGCTGCGGTAGATGTCCGACAGGCGCAGGCAGGTCAGTTCGCTTACGCGTAACCCGCTGCCGTAGAGCATCTCGAGCATGGCACGGTTGCGGTGTCCCTCGTGGGTAGAGAGGTCGACGGCGTTCACAAGCCTATCCACTTCCTCTATGCTCAGTACGGTGGGCAGCCGCCGTTCGAGTTTCGGTCCTTCGAGCAGTTCGGTCGGGTCGGCATCGATATAGTTGTGATAGAGCAGAAAACGGTAGAAAGAGTGTACCGTGGCGAGCATGCGTGCTTGTGTGCGGGCGTTGCTTGTGGCTTCGTAGGTCTCGAAGACAAACTCTTGCAGGTCTTCGGCGTTGGCTTTTATGGGGTCTATGCCGTGTTCCTTGAAGTATGCCCACAGGCGACGCATGTCCCACTCGTAAGAAGCAACGGTATTCGCCGAGTAGGAGCGTTCTACCAGTAGGTAGTCGTGGTACTCTTTCTGTAGTGGGTCGTCTTCTGTCATCGTCTGTCGTAGTATTCGGCACTGCCGCAGTAGTGTGCTTCGTAGGTGGTGGTGCCGTAGTAGAGGCGGAATTGCATATCGTAGAGCGAGTCGGGGGTGAGCGTTACGCTCAGGCTGCCCGAGTCGAGTACGAGGATACTGCTCAGTTGTCCGTCGGCAACGGAGAGCAGATAGATCCCCGTGGGCGAACCGTCGAAGTTTCGTCCTGGGAGGAAAGTATAGGGTGCGCCGGTGGTGTCGCTGCGATAGGTGCCCGGTTGGAAAACGGTGTCGGGGAGGAAGATGTCGCTTAGGTAGAGGTTCACGCCCGTGCCTTGCATGCGGCGTGCGGAGTCGGAGAGCGTCAGCCCGTCGGAGTAGAGGTCGAGGGCATAGACTTGTTGCGGTACGCTGTCGTAGGCATGCCCGTATTGCTCGATATAGCAGGTGGTATACTCGCTTGTCAGTGTCGCTTTCTTTTGCGGTGTATCGGTACTGCATGCCGCCAGCACTGCCCCAAGAAGAATAATGATATATGTCTTTCTCATTATAACCTATTAAATAAATATGACCTATTAAACAAAGTAGATTATGACAGGAGTTTGGGGGCGTGGGTTGTGGTCTAAGGTATTCTAACGAAGCCCACAGGGCTTCGCTCGCTGCGTGCACTTAGTGCGCTATGCGCACCTGCCCTCCGCTTCACCCCACCCGCGGGGCGTAGCCCTGTACTATACTACGCTGAGTCCCCAAACACAATTACGAACAAGTCAAGAACAGGGCAACATCATGGTAAGAACAGGGGAAAGCATCCGGCAACCTAAAGGCAAGAAAGAATAGAAAAGAATAAGGAAGAACAGAAAACCCCACCCTGCATGTTAATTGTTAATTGTTAATTGTTAATTATTAATTATTACCTGTTAACTCCTAATTCCTAATTCCTAATTCCTAATTGTCTTAGTGGCATACCAAGCCGACACAAACCCGAGCAACAGTACGGCTGCGGCTACTACGATGATGTCTACGGCGGCCACCTCTACGGGGTATGCCGAGATAACATAGTCCGAGCCGTTGCCCAATTTCAGCCAGCCGAAATGCTGTTGCGAGAGACAGACGCCTACACCTATCGCGAGGCCAAGTGCTGCGCCAAGCAGACTGATTAGCCACCCTTCGAAGAGGAAAATACGCCGTATGGTGCGGCGGTCGGCACCGAGGTCGCTTAGTATGCGTATGTCGTTGCGTTTGTCGATGATGAGCATCGAGAGCGAGCCTATTACCGTGAAGCAGGCGATGAGCAGGATGAAGACCATGAGCAGGTAGGTCAGCAGTTTCTCTATCTTCAGTATGCGGTAGAAGTCGGCTTGCTGTTCGTAGCGGTCTTGTACTTTGTATCCATTGCCCAAAGTGGTGATAATCTGTCGTTTTGCGGTACGCAAGTTAGCGGTGGGGGTTAGGCGCAGGTTGAGTGAGGTAACGGTCAGTGTGTCGTATTGGAAGAGCCGTCGTGCGAGGGGGAGCGAGACGAGCATCAGTTGGTCGTCATACTCTACTTGGTTAACGGCGAATGTGCCTGCCATGAAGCATACCTCGTGCAGGAAACTCTCGTCGGGGCGCAGTAGGTTCACTTTCTCCGTGCGCTTGGGGGCATAGAGGTGTATGCCGCCTACGAAATGGGCGTTCACGCCTACTTGTGCCGCCAGCCCACGCCCCATGACGCAGCGGTCGAATGCACCGTCGTAGACAGAGAAGAAGCCGTCGGTCAGTATCGAATCGATGTGTGTGCTATGGCGGAAGCAACTGTCTACGCCCATTAGTCGGGCGGGGACTTGCCGTTCCTGATAGCGCACAAGGGCTGTCTCTTCTACTATCTCTGCTATACTCTCTATCGTGCCGAGCGAGTGCAACTGTTGGATAGGGAGCGTGTCCGTACGGAAATACTTGCCCTCTACGGCGGTAATACGCAGTTCGGGGTCAAACTCGGAGAACATGTGTTCTACTATCCCGCCGAAGCCGTTCATTACGCTCAATACGCACACCATGGCGGCCGTTACCACGGCTACGGCGGCAGCACTTACACCCGAGACGATGTTGATAGCGTTATGCCCTTTCTTCGAGAACAGGTAGCGCCAGGCGATATGTAGTTCCGGTCGGCTCAACCTATGCGTCTTTGTCGGTATTGGTAGTGGGGTGTTCGGTTGCGGGATGTTCTGCAGTCGGTTTGCCGAGCAGTTCGTCTATGCGTTCCATGCGGTCGATAGTCTCATCGAGGTGGAAGTTCAGTTCGGGTATGATACGCAGTTGGTGGCGTTCGAGTGCGCCCATCTCGCCGCGTATCTTGCCTTTGTGTTCGTCTATCAGTGCTATCGTCTCGGCCACTTTGCTCTGCGGGAAGATAGAGAGGTAGACATGTGCGATAGCGAGGTCGGGCGACACGCGCACTTCGCTTACGGAGATGAGTGTCCCGCCTAATGAGCGGGCGTAGCGCAGAAAGATGTCGCTCAGGTCTTTCTGTATCAGTCGTGCAATCTTGTGTTGTCGAGTAGATTCCATTGTGATGAATAATAAATGGTTATGAATAATAGAACGGTTACGAATTAGAATAATAGAACGGTTACGAATGCAAAATTCCTAATTCCTAACTCCTAATTCCTAATTGAATTGTGGTATACCAAAACAAGGAAAGGAGACACGGTCTCTTTTCCCTGTATTGCTATGTAATAATTAGGAGTTCTAATTAATACTTGTGGCGACCTTCGTCAGCAACGGTCAGTTTCTTACGACCTTTAGCACGACGAGCAGCCAATACGCGGCGACCGTTAGCAGTAGCCATTCTCTCGAAGAAGCCGTGTTTGTTACGACGCTTGCGTTGCGATGGTTGGAATGTTCGTTTCATATCTTTTCTCTTTTTGTGCCTTTTCGATAGCGTTATAGGCAGACCATTAGGCGCCGTAACATCCTCAAAACCAGGCGAGTTCTACTTATTGTTCCGTACTGTTGCGCTTCTCGGGAGAGGTACTGTGAGTGGCTCGTTTAGGGGCTTAATAACACTCTTTCAAGTGCTTAGGGTACACCCTCTCAAGTGGAAAGCGGCTGCAAAGGTACGACTTTTTTCTGATACAGCCAAGATTTGTATGTAATTTTTCTATTTTTTCCAATTTTCTACCCGACAAATGCGCCACTCGGAGTGCCTTTGTACATTGTATATATTTTCCTCTCTTTTTCGTGAGCGCAGCGAGCAGGAAACAATGCCATACCTGGGGGCGTGGATGTCATCGTCCGCGGGGCGTAGCCCTTTGACCATGCGATGCCGAGTCCACCATGCAATAGTCCCTATGCCACAAGCGGCAAGAAAAATAGAAGAAAATAAAGAAGAAACTAAAAGAAGATGTGATTTTCTTCTATTTTTCGTGAGTGCAGCGAGCAGGATATATACACAAACAAGGGCTACCCAAAACAAGTAGCCCTTGAATATATTCGATGTCTTGCCGTTTGTGGCAACACGCCTACTTATTCCACAACCGAACCCAGTGCGTTGTAGCGGACACCGTTCTTCTCGATGACGAGTGTGCCGTTCTCAATACGCTTCGTCGCAGTCTTTGTGGCGGTAGTGTTGTCGATAGCAGTCTCTGTTCCGATAATACGGATGGTACCACCTGCGGCAGTCTCATAAGTGGTATTATATTTCGTAATATCGCCAACCACCTCTACCAAGTCGCCCACTGCGACAATGGTGTTTCCGTCAATAGGTACTACTCGGAAAGCCTCGAATACTTTTCCTCCGTCTTTTGCGTCAGCCAACCAGACGGAATAATTGCCGTATTTGCTAAGGTCTTCATAGGGGGTGCCTTCCAACGCTGTTACATACCCACGGATCGCATACTTACCACCGTCTGCTATTTCATTGTTAGCAGAAACGGTCTTTGCAATTTCTACGGCTTGTGCAACCGTGATAGGAGTAGCAGCAGTAACCATAACTGTACATTTTGTACTTACTATACCTGCGGTGGCGGTGATGGTGGTTTCACCGATACCAACTGCTGTTACCTGCCCGTTCTTAACCGTAGCGACTTTTTCATCTTCGCTGCTCCAAACAATCTCCGTGGTGGCGTTAGCGGGTGTAAGAGTTGCTGCCAAAACAGTGCTTTTGTATTGCTCGAGAGATAGTTCTGTTTTGTCTAATTCAATAGCCGTAGCATCTACATCCGGCACAGCAATATAGTACTCAATCTTGGAAAGAGTGATTACACCATTTTTCCCTGTTTTATCACTTTTGGTAGTATTATTGCAAGTGAATGAAAGACGGTAGTACTTATTCTCTGCTGTAGAAGTTAGTACATATTCCCATTCCCCTGCTTTTGAATAGTCTGCAGGACTTACAGTAACTACCTCTTTCGTGAAATTTGTGTCCGTGGCAGCCTCGAGGGTGGTTGCAGTTACAGAACCATTGGCAATAGCGTCAATAGTAACCACTACTTTGGTAATGGCTTTGTCAATCTTTGCAGTGGTGGTAATGGTCGATATGTTTTTAGTATCTCCTTTTGGACCTGCTTTGATCCATTCCCACTTATTTTTCCAATTATTATTGTTGAAATTGGCGATGCTAACTTCAAAACCGTTAGTCGCCGATATCCATGTTTTCGTATAAGTTTGTACATTTTCTCCCCTTGTTACATTCAGACTATCAAAGGAGATAGTTTTGTACACTTCGTTTGCGGCGAAGATACTGCTCACGCTCGCCAAGAGCGCAGCAAAAAGAATAGATAATTTCTTCATAATGTAATTGATTTTAGTTGATTATTCGGGGTATTTGTTTTTCGATACCGCATGTACGCAGCAAAGTTACGCCTAATTTCCGAGACCTGCAAGTCGTTCTCTTATTTTCCTACTACGGCGCCAAGTATAGTATATTGTACGCCGTCGCGGACAATGATAAGTGTGCCGTTCTCGATGCGCTTCGTAGCCGTATTTGCCGAAGATGCAGCGTTGTTCTCTATCTCGGTGGCGGTCGGAGTGGCGTATTCTTTTACATTCTTTACGCCTGCTACACTGAAGTACTTCTCGAGCGTGCCATTTACGAGTACCTGTTTGCCGATTGTTTCGTTGTCCTTTATGTTCAAATCACTTTTGGCAGCATTCGTAGTGCCGGAAGCAAATCCTACAGGAATATAATCGTCTGCTTCTGTAGCGTCTGCCGTGCTGCCGAGTGCGATGTTTGTGTCTACTCCTGTGGTGACCAACTTGTTATTTTCAATTGCCCCGATGATATAGCCTATTACCCAGTATTTCTCGCCGGTGCCCAACGAATTGTTCAGTTTCTTTACATCCGCTACGGTGTAGGGTATTTCCTGTGTACCCTGTCCTTCTAAGATATGATACGAGGCGGAGAGCGTTATCTCTTTCGTTACGCTGCCGCTCGTGAGGGTCAGTGTTGCGGTATAGTCGTTCTCGTCCATCCCGTTGAAAATAATGGTCAGTGTGCCGCCCTCTGTGGTCAGTTCGCCCTCTACGCTGAATGCACTCCCCTCGCTAAGCGAATAACGGATTGCCTCTGTCAAATGCTCACCCGTTACAACCAATTTTTGCGTTACATTTGTGCTATACAGGTCGCCAAAAGCGACATTCGTGGCTGTGATAGTCGGTGTGTTTATCTTGCGCGAAACAATGTAGTTGTTGCTATTTACCTCGTAATCCTCTTTGTATTTCAGCAACTTTCCGCATACGACTACCTCGTCGCCTACATTGAGGTCGTTGAGCGAAGAGAACTTTTCTTTGTTCTTATTCAAACCGCTATAGATAACCAAATCATTTGTGCCGTCCGTGATAGTATAGGTCAGCGAGCCGTATGTGGTGTTATACTCGGTTATTTCTTTGATAGTTCCCTGTACATAGAGTTCGTTGTCCAGCCCCAGACCGGCATCGATAACCTCTATCGCCGCCGAAGCGGTATAAGCCGTCGTCGCTGAATTGATGTAGCAGTAGGTCGCTTGGGTCTCTGCGCTAAATCCCTCATCACTCATTGCAATAGCGCGCACTACGGCACTTTTTGCCGGTATCGTTATCGGGGTGGTGTATTCCTCGGAAGAAGTCTCAAGAGGGTCTGTTCCGTCTGTGGTGTAGTAAATAGTCGTCCCCGTTGTGGCGCACGACATAGTGAGCAGGAATGGTTCGGTAAAGTTCCGGTTGGTTACTTTCCCTTCTTCGGGCGTGAATACAGGTGCCTGAATGCTTGCCTCCTCGTAGGTAATACGGAATGCTATTTGTGAGTTGTGGTCAGTCGTTATGGTGTAGTAGAAATACTTCGCGTCGGTAGGTATGGTTAGGTTGTATATTGTGTCTTTTTGCGTGTCGCCCGCAATGGTGATAATTTGCGCATCTGTTGCTGCCGTCGTGATTGGCTTTGTGCTGAAAGAAACAGACAATTTGCAGGGGGTTTTCTCCGTTCCTGCCGCACTTTTATTCACATACAATTCAAACTTCGTTATTTTTTCTCCAAAGGCTGCGTCATTGTAGATATATGCACCTTTTTTACCAATGAGAATACATTGTGTAGTACCATCAAACTTTTTATCACCGCTTGCGGCATATTGCTTCCCGCCTTTGCTCATCGTATAGGAGAAGCCATCTTGAGAAATGATGCTTTCTTCTGTTGTAGCAGTTGATGAAAGTCCGGTTGCAGAGCCGTCGAGAATAACGGTTTTCGTTTCAGCAAAAGACATTGTCGCCGCCAATAGGACAGCAAAAAGGAGGAATACTTTCTTCATAATGGTGAGGAATTTTGGTGGGTTATTGGATAAGTGTTTCTTCGGGATTGGCAGCACTATGGTACTATGACTATATGTATGATTATGCCAAGCAACGCTATTTACGCTGCAAAGTTACACCTAATTTCCGATACCGCCAAACTTTTCTGCATAGAAAAATGTTCGGCTTGCGCCGGGAACAAATACTTGGAAAATTCGGTCAGATATATCCAAATAATTATTTGGTTCATATTTGGCGATATTTGTCTAAAAATGCCCAACATGTGGGGGCGTGGGTGTCCCCACCCGCGGGGCGCAGCCCGTTGACTATGTTATGCCGAGTCCACTATGCAAGAAGCCCCTATGCGACAAGTGAGCCGCCAGGCTCACAGTCCCCAAGCAGTTCCTATAGAAAGCCTATTTATATAGAGCAACTAGAATATATAGAACAACTATATCAACTATAAAAACCAACAAAAAAGGCTGCCCGAAACGGGCAGACCTTTGAGTAGAGAGAACACCACTTATTCTACGACCACGCCTTGGGCGTTGTAGCGAATGCCGTTCTTCTCGATGATGAGAACACCATTCTCTATTCGCTTTGTGGCTTTTTCACCGGTCGATACTCCGTCTATTGCGGTCGGCTTGTCGTTGCTCGAGCCTACGGTGTACTTGATGGTATTTGTAAACACACCACCGGCATTGCAGCCCAAATAGAACTGAATGTTTAATTCATCACCATCGGTGTAGTAGCCGCTTGTCGTAAATTCACCGCTTGTAAAGTTCTCGGTGATGTAGCCTTCTTCTTTGTTGTTGATCACAACCGTTATTTTCAGATTTTCCACTGCGGCAGCCTCGTCGTTCAATGCGAGTTTGAAAGTCAGCGTCTTTTCTATGTTGCGAGTGATTTCGTACACGATCGAATAGTTCACACCCGAGAGGGTACCCGTCAGCGGTTCCTGACCATACCATGTAGCCGGTTTTATCTCTTTGAAGTTGGCTTGGAGCATAACTTCCTCTGTAACCGTAAAGGTATACGCTGCGTCTGTGCTGACTTCTTTGTCGTTCATGTCTGTCCAATTCACAAACTGATAGCCTGTTGCAGGCTTAGCGGTTAGTGTTATTTCGGTGCCGTAGGCTACTTTGGCTGTGGGAGTACCCTCTACAGTACCCATTGCGTCATCGTTCACAATAGCCTCTACCGAGAATGTATTCTCTTTGAAATTGGCAATGAGAGCAACCTCTTCTGTAACTGTAAAGGTATACGCTGCATCGGTGCTGACTACTTTATCGTACTCATCTGTCCAGTTTACGAACTCATAGCCGGTGTTGGGTTTGGCGGTTAGTGTTATTTCGATGCCGTAGGCTACTTTGGCTGTGGGAGTACCCTCTACAGAACCCATGGTTTTGTCGTTAACATCGGTCAGGACTTCGAATGTCTTGGCAGCGAAGTTGGCAGTGTAGGTGGCAGCAGCGGTAACGGTGAAAGTGTATTTAGCATCGGTGCTAACTTCTTTGTTGTCAGCGTCTGTCCAGTTCACAAACTCATAGCCTGTGTTGGCGGTGGCGGTGAGGGTTGCCTCGGTACTTACCTTGTATTCGCCTGCGCCGGAAACCGTACCCATTTTCTCATCATTAACGAGGGCTGTGATGGTGTACTTGGGAGCAGGGGTCAGCGAGATAAGATAGTTGTCCTTATTAAATTCGTAAGTGCCGCTAAACTTAACCAATTTGCCGCATATTACTACTTGGTCACCAATGCTCAAGTCTGTTGCAGCAGCAAAGGCAGCCTTCTCCAAGCCAAGACCATTGTAAACCGTCAAGTCATTCGTACCATCCGTTATGGTATAGGTAATGTATTTGCTATCGTAATATCCCTTGATACTTTTGATAGTTCCCTTGCCATACAACTCATAGTCTAATCCTAATGCATTGTCAATAACGGCTTTTGCCTCGGTAACCGTGTAAGCCGTTGCGGGTGAGTTGATAAATGCATATACTTGCTCCGTCTCAAAACTTTCATCCGCCCCCTTCTTTGCAATAGCGCGCACTTTGGTCGAAGTAGCAGGTATTGTAATCGGAGTCGAGTAAGTCAATGCTGTTTCCTCTGCAGGATTGGTGCCGTCCAAAGTGTAGTAGATAGTAGCGTCTGCGGTCTCACAACTCATCGTTAGCGTAAACGATTCGGTAAATGAACCATCCGTAACCTTTCCCTCTTCCGGTGTGAAAACGGGTTGAAGAACAGCCGCTGTCTCATCGGTATAGAATTTGGCTTCAGAAAAAGCAACATATTTATTTGATTTTGTACTATTGGTTACATTGTACACTATCTTGTAGTACTTGCCCGTCCAATCACTATCCGTTGGACGCGTGAATGTGGTAGTTCCTGCACTCGTATAAGCACCCGTTAATTCTTCGCCGGTTCCGTTTGCAGTAGCCGATACAATCAATTTCATCGAATTAACTGTAATGGTTCCGGCACCGTGTGTTATCTCTATTTTGGAGATGTTTTTGGCAATGGCAGTCTTGCTATAAAGAGCACGATCCACCTTAGTAATCCCCTTCCCACCGAGACGCCATGGGTTTACAGAGACATTTCCTGTAACATTCCATTTGATGTCCCCGACTGTAACATCTTCATTGGAAGCATAGCCAGTATTTTTGCCTACTATGGGGGTTAATGTGTACGCGACGGTTTCTGCCATCACGCTGCTCACGCTCACTATGAGCGCGGCAAGTAAAAAAGTAAACTTTTTCATAATGAAATTGAGTTTTTGTTTGTTATTGG